>NZ_SGXG01000001.1:2402500-3112500 GCF_004216715.1 Cecembia calidifontis | reverse complement strand
AGCATATAGGCCCTTATTACCTGGGATCCGAAATATTGTCTATGGAGCCTTCCATCATTTGGATCAGATCACCGAAGACACTGCAGCGGTCATTATAGAAACCATCCAAGGGGAAGCTGGAATCAGAGTAGCCTGTAAAGAATACTTTCAGGCTTTACGCAACCGCTGTTTTGAAACCGGCACCTTATTGATTTTGGATGAAATTCAGGCCGGATTCGGAAGAACAGGAAAATTCTGGGCTTTTGAGCATTTTGATATAGAGCCCGATATCCTTGTCTGTGCCAAGGGTATGGGAGGCGGTATGCCCATAGGGGCATTTATTGCCAACAAAGAAGTCATGGGTGTATTCAAAAACAATCCTTTGCTGGGCCATATCACCACCTTTGGAGGACATCCTGTTTCTGCTGCCGCATCCTTGGCCACCATTCAGGTGATTCAGGAAGAAAACCTCCTGGAGCAGGTGGAAGAAAAAGCAGCTTTGTTCAAAAAACTGCTCGTCCATCCCATGATTAAGGCGATACGAAATAAAGGCCTGATGATGGCAGTGGAATTTGAATCCTTTGAAGTGTTGAAGCCTATCATCGACCGGGCCATAGATAAAGGCGTGATTACGGATTGGTTCCTGTTCTGTGATGACTCCATGCGCATCGCCCCTCCCTTGATCATCAGCCATACAGAAATCGAAGAAGCCTGCAGGATGATTCTTGAAGCGATTGAGGGGGTTCAGTGATTGGGAATTAGTTGATTAGTGATGAGTGGTGAGTGATGAGTTAACGTTAAATGTTAAGCGTTAAAAGTTCAGGGTTCAGGGTTTCCGGTAGAGGCACTCCAAGGAATCATGCGAAAACTGATAAAAAGCAAATCTGCATGGGCATCGAAAACAGCACTTTTGCAACAGCTCTATTTATCGATCAGCCCGAACGAAAAATCATGGAGAAGAAAAGCTTTCGGATGGACCTCCGTCCAGCGAGAAATCATGGAGTTGTACCCAGAGAGGGTACCACAAAAAAATTAGACTTAACCTTAGACACAGTTTAATGAATTCTCCATTCTTAACTCTACATTCTACATTCTATATTAACAGCCCTAAAAAGGCATGATAACAAAACGATGATCGAAGGCCATCGGTAAAAGATATCCCTCTAACCCAAATGGAACAAAAAGGGCTCCAACTAAGGTACCCCTTCCTTCAAAACTCCAACCAAGACAACCTGACAACTCTGACAACCTGAAAAAACCACTCTTCATTCCTAATTCTTCATTCTAAATTACCCACTCGCTTCTCGTCTCCCGCCACTTGCTACTCTCCCTACAATCCCTTATTTTTCAGCTCGCATTTATATACCCAAATACCAACCCATGAAAAAATTACTCCTTGTCTTAATCATCCTCTTTTTTGTGGCCATCGCCGGCTATCAGATTGTCAAATACCAACACAGCCCAACATACAACGGAACGATCGAATTGGCCGGTCTGGAAGCTGAGGCAGAAGTTTATTTTGATGATTATGGAGTTCCACACATCTACGCTTCCAATGAAAAGGATGCCTACATGGCCCTGGGCTATATCCATGCTCAAGACCGCCTTTTCCAAATGGAGATGATGCGCAGGGTCGGCACAGGCACTTTGGCAGAAATGCTGGGAGAAGATGTATTGGAGGTGGATAAATTTTTCCGCACCCTTGGCATCCCCAAACATGCCGCCTGGAGTACAGAAACATGGGAGGCAGAAGGACAGACTCCTTGGAAAGCCGCTACAGAAGCTTACATCCAAGGGGTCAATCATTTCATCCAAAATGGTAAGCTTCCTATTGAATATACCTTATTGGGTCATAAACCAAGGGAATTCACCATCAATGATATCCATGGTATAGTGGGGTATATGTCCTTCACCTTTGCCATGGCCATGAAAACCGACCCTTTGGTAACCAAAATGGCCAGAACCCTCAGCCCAGATTACCTGAAAATCCTTTCTGTACATACCCTGCCGGAACATCATGTAATTCCAAACCATTATCCGAAAAGGGATCCGGAAACCCAAGAAATCCTGGTAGCCAACAGTATCCACGCATTGCTGGAAAAATTGCCGGTTCCCCTATTGGAAGGCAGCAATTCCTGGGTGATTGCTCCCTCAAGAACGGCTTCCGGGGAAGTGCTTTTCCTCAATGACACGCACATTGGCTTTGCCCAGCCTTCTGTATGGTATGAAGCACACCTGGAATATCCTGGTTTTTCCTATTATGGCAATCATCTGGCCGGTATGCCATTTGGTTTGGTGGGCCACACCCGACATCACAGCATCGGACTGACCATGTTTGAAAATGATGACCAGGATTTTTTTGAGGAACAACTCAATCCCAACAATCCTAATGAAACCATGTATGGTGAGGAATTCCGTCCTTTGACCAAAAGAACAGAATCCATTCCTGTCAAAGGAAAGGATCCTGTTGCCTTTGAAATCGTGGAATCCATTCATGGACCTATTATGAATGAAGTACTTCCCGACATTGGCAAACTTACTGCCAATCCTGTAGCCTCCTGGTGGGTTTATGTTTTGGAACCATCGAAGGCTTTGGAGGCAACCTGGAAAATGGCAAGGGCAAAAAACATCCAGGAAGTAGAAGATGCCATAAGGTTGATCCACGCCCCTGGATTGAATGTGATGTATGGAGACAAAGCCGGCAATATAGCCTGGTGGGCTACGGCCAAACTTCCAATCCGTCCCGATCATGTGAACAGCAAAATTTTCCTGGATGGTAGCAATCCTGCAGAAGAACCCATAGGCTGGATTCCTTTTGAAGAAAACCCCATGAGTATCAACCCGCCTTCAGGTTTTGTTGCTTCTGCCAATAACCAGCCCGATACTTTGAGCAATGGTATTTTCTACCCGGGCTACTACTATCCGGGAGACCGCTGGGACCGCATCGCCAAAACCGTGACCGCAAGAAATGACTGGACACAGGAAAGCATAAAAAAACTGCAACTCGAAGCTATCAATGAAAACCATCCCATCAATGCCCGAAGCATGATGGCTGTGGTGGATCCCGGCCTGTTCAGAAATTACGAGCCTGTCCGTGCAGCCCTGGAAAACTGGGACGGTAGCCATGACCTGCGAGCCCTTGCTCCTACCCTATATTACAAATGGCTTTATCATACCCTACATGGTATGATGGTCGATGAGCTGGGGGAAGAGGACTTCCAGAATTTCATCAAGACATTCCTATATATCCGAAGCATACCCAGATTGATCCGGACTGCTGATTCTCCCTGGTGGGACAATGTAAATACCCCTGAAAAAGAGACAAAAAAAGACATTGTGGAAAAAGCTCTGAAGCAGTCTTTGGAAGAACTTCAGAATCAATTGGGAAGGGACAGTCAAAAATGGGAGTGGCAGAAAACAGTGGTGCTGGAACACCCGCACCCCTTAGGGGC
Source organism: Cecembia calidifontis (assembly GCF_004216715.1). NCBI lineage: Bacteria > Pseudomonadati > Bacteroidota > Cytophagia > Cytophagales > Cyclobacteriaceae > Cecembia > Cecembia calidifontis. The sequence goes on along the minus strand of NZ_SGXG01000001.1, from coordinate 3,109,069 downwards.
CAAGAAGCCTTTGGACAAAATCTTCAATGTACAGGCCCCTCCCGTTACAGCCAATGAAGAATCCGTCAACAAATTGCCATTTACCTTAAATCCCGATGGCGTTTACAAAGTGAATTCCGGTCCGGCAATGCGAATTATCATTGACTTTGCCAATGTGGAAACCGCCGAATCTGTCCTTCCAACCGGTCAGAGCGGCAACCTCTTCAGCCCTTGGTATGCCGACCAAGCAGAAATGTACGCCAAAGGCCAATACCGCCTCATGCTGATGAACGAATCCATGATCAAAAATGGAGCGAAGGGGAAGGTGGTTTTCAGGAAAAGTGAGTAGCGGAGATTGATGAGTGATTAGTGATTAGTTAATTGGTTGATTTGGTTGTCGGGTTGTCGGGTTGGGAATGAATTAATTTGTTGATTTATTTAATTAATTAGTGCCATTTTACTTTGAATGAAAATTACAGCAAAGGTATTGGATGGAGTTAAAACATAATAGACTGAAATATGCCTTTCCTTGTCACACCGACGAAGGAGGTGTCTATTAAATACTTCTCCATCTTGGTTGATAGATTTACCATATATTAAGATGAAAAGACCTCTCCTACCGTCCCCGCCTGAACGGAACGGGCAGGGAGGTGACAAGGATAAGCTCTAATTAACAATACGAAACCCTTAAAGGCCTTCACTGGTTAACATAATCCAACAAAGACAACCCTTAAACAACAACCCTACAACTATTACAACAGCAACAACCTGACAACAAGGACAACCCGACAACTACTACAACAATTATAACCACTACAACCAACCCCAGCATAAAAATAAAACTCACGAATCATGAAAAAGAAACCAACCCCAACCTTCCCCATCCAAAAACCCGAATCAGAATGGAAAAAGGAGCTGGATCCTATCAGCTACCATGTGCTCAGGGAAAAAGGAACGGAAAGGCCTTTTACCGGGCAATATTACCTCAACAAAGACACAGGGATTTACGAATGCAAAGCCTGTGGGAACGAAATTTTTCACTCTTCTGCCAAATATGACAGCGGTTGCGGCTGGCCTTCCTTCACCGAACCGATAAGCCCCGATTCCATTGTGGTACAGATGGATTATTCCCATTTTATGATCAGGGAAGAAATACTCTGCGCCAAATGCGGTGGCCACCTGGGACACAGATTCCCCGATGGCCCCAAAGACCGGGGCGGCATCCGCTACTGCATCAATTCAGTCAGCATGGATTTCAAAAAAGAGGAATAGGATTATACCAACGGCTAAAAATCCTTCCCCCAATACCTTAAATTGCATTTCTTTCAATCAAACTGATATAACGTATGAGAAAATTACTTTTCTTAGGTCTTAGCTTTTTGCTTCTTGAAGGCCTCTTCGCCCAGGGAAGCATGTTGCTAAGAGAACCTGCCATCAGCAAGGATTACATTGTATTTGTCCATGCCAATGACCTCTGGAGAGTTCCCAAAAACGGTGGGGATGCCATCCGCCTTACTTCCAATGAAGGAGCCGAAAACCTGCCAAACTTCTCCCCTGACGGCAAATACATTGCTTTCACTGCCCAATATGACGGAAATACAGATGTCTATGTCATTCCTGTAGAAGGAGGAGAACCCAAAAGATTGACCTGGCATCCCGGGGCAGACCTGGTGACCGGTTGGACACCGGATGGCAAGTATGTGCTCTTCACCTCTGCCAGGGAAAATGTCCCTACCAAGGAATCTAAATTCTTCCGCATTCCTGTTACCGGAGGCATGGAAGAACCACTTCCTATCCCTAGGGCCGTAAATGGCAGGATTTCCAATGATGGCAAATATATCGCCTACCAGCAGATTGCCTTTTGGGATCCTGAATGGAGAAATTACAGAGGGGGACAGGCCAAACCCATTTGGGTGGTGGACTTGGAAACCTTCGAACTGAAGATGACGCCCCAGGCCGATAATGAAAGACATACCCAGCCCATTTGGCATGGAAATAGGGTATTTTTCCTTTCTGAAAGGGATTTTGCCAATAACATCTGGTCTTATGACCCTGCAACCAGTGATCTGAAACAGGAAACCTTTCACAAGGATTTTGATGTCAAAAACCTGGACTCGAATGGAACCGAAATCGTCTATGAACAGGGCGGTTACCTTCACCTCTTGAATCCAGCCACTGGTCAGACCAAACAACTGGAAATCCATATCAAGGGTGATTTCCATTGGGCCAGAGAAAGATGGCATGAGGTAAACCAAAGAGGTTTGCTTAACGCATCCCTCTCTCCGACCGGACAAAGGGCACTTTTCGAATACAGAGGAGAAATCATTACAGTCCCTAAGGAAAAAGGCGATGCCAGAAATCTCACCAACACTTCAAGAGCTGCAGAAAGAGCTCCGGTTTGGTCTCCAGACGGACAGCAGATCGCCTGGTTTTCTGATGCCAGTGGTGAATACCAATTGATGATCGGGGACCAAGAAGGGTTAAAGCCAGCGAGAACCATCACCTTGCCTAAAAGCACCTTCTTTTTCAAGCCCGATTGGTCTCCAGACGGCAAGCACATCGCCTTTACGGATACGGATTATAACCTTTGGATAGTCAATGTAGCCACAGGTACAGCTAAAATAGCAGATACCGACCGCTTTGCCCATCCCAACAGGAGTCTAAATCCCGTTTGGTCCCCGGACAGCAAGTGGGTGGCATATGCCCGCCTTTTGGACAATCAGTTCAAGGCCATATTTACTTACAATGTGGAAACAGGTAAGAAAATACAGATAACAGACGGTATGGCCGATGCCATCACACCCGTTTGGGACCAAAATGGAGCATACCTGTATTTTCTGGCCTCCACCAATTTTGGCTTAAATACTGGTTGGCTGGACATGAGCAGTTATGACAGACCGGTAACAAGAAGTCTGTACCTGGCTGTACTCAGCAAAACCGGTAAGTCTCCTCTCCTACCGGAAAGCAATGAAGAATTGCCCAAAACAGAGAACGGGGAGAAAAAAGACAATAATAAAAGCGTTACGGTCACCATAGATGAGGAAGGGTTGTCCCAGCGCATCGTTGCTGTGGATATTCCGGACAGGAATTATACAGCCCTGATTGCCGGTCCTGAAAACCATGTCTTTTACCTGGAAAATATCCCCAATCAGACCGGGCAGACACTCCACCGCTACAATTTCAAAGACAGAAAATCTGAAGCCTATCTAACGGGAGTCAATACGGCGACCGTCTCCTTTGACCGTAAGTCTCTCCTTTACCGGGCCAATGGCAACTGGGGCATTGTAGAAACCACTGGTAGCCCTAAAAAACCGGGAGATGGCGCCCTGAAGGCCCTTTCGGGTTTCAAAATAAAAATCAACCCTAAAGAAGAATGGGAGCAGATTTACCGCGAAGGCTGGAGGTATCAGCGGGACTTCCTCTATGTGGACAATGTGCATGGTGCCCCTTGGGATGAAATTTATGAGTGGTACAGGCCTTGGGTAGCCCATGTCAAGCACCGCTCTGACATGAACTATGTGATCGATATCTTAGGCGGTGAAGTGGCCGTTGGGCATAGCTATACCTCAGGCGGTGATTTCCCAAATGTTAAGACGGTAGATATTGGTCTGCTCGGTGCAGATATCGCCCTTGAAAATGGCAAATACCGTATCAAAAAGATTTACCATGGCGAAAACTGGAATCCTACGCTTCAGGCACCATTGTCAGTCCCTGGCGTAGATGTGAAAGAAGGTGACTACATTCTTGAAGTAAACGGGGTCACTTTGGACAGCCAAGAGAATTTCTACCAATATTTTGAGAACACAGCAGGCAAACAGATCAAATTGAAAGTCAGTGATCAGGCTAATGGTACCAATGCCCGATGGATTACCGTGGTTCCAGTGGCCAATGAAGGACAGCTGCGCATGATGGATTGGGTGGAAGGCAACCGTCGCAAGGTGGACGCCCTTTCAGGGGGCAAATTGGCCTATGTTTATGTACCCAATACCGGTCAGGGTGGTTATTCCTATTTCAACCGCTATTATTTTGCCCAACAGGACAAAAAAGGCGCCGTGATTGATGAGCGGAACAACGGAGGCGGTTCTGCAGCCGATTATATGGTTGATATCATGGGCAGGCAGCTTCACGGTTATTTCAACAGCCGCGCCAATGACCGTAGGCCGTTTACTACTCCGATGTCCGGCATCTGGGGTCCCAAGGTAATGCTGATCAACGAAAGGGCCGGTTCAGGAGGAGACTTGCTCCCCTACCTGTTCAGCAAAATGGAGATCGGACCTTTGATCGGTACGCAGACCTGGGGAGGCTTGGTTGGAACCTGGGACACCCCAGCCTTTATTGACGGGGGCAGGATGGTGGCTCCAAGAGGAGGATTCTTTGATGTGGATGGAGAATGGGCTGTAGAGGGTGTTGGTGTAAAGCCGGATATTCCTGTGGAACAAACGCCAAAAGATGTGATCGAGGGCAGGGATCCACAGTTAGAAAGGGCCGTTCAGGAAGCCTTAAAGCTATTGGAAACCGAGGGTGTGGAGCTCAAACCTGAGCCCCAGGCCCCTATCCGCTACTTCAGGCCTAAGGATTAAGATTTTGATTTCTTCATTTTATTAACAAAGACCTCTGGGGTTTCCAAAACCCCAGAGGTCTTTGTTCTAATCCTACTTTTTCAGATTGATTTTGTGAACTTTTGTGACTTTGTGGAAATAAAAACAATTTATCAAACTTTTCTTGCTATTAGGTCAAATCAATCCCGAAGGGATTAAATACCAAAGGTTATTTGCCCCGGATTAAATCCGGTGGTAAAATGGCGAAAATTTCATACCGTCCAACCAACCCCAAATGGGGTTAAATTTAAACCTTTATCTAGGAGGCTCATCCCTATTGCTGTACATTTGATTAACAAGAACATTAGTGGAAATCCGCAAGCCTGCGCTAATCCAGTTTTCTATGATGCCTTTGATCTGAACTGCCGTTTTGAGATACCTCACAAGCATCAAACTCAAAGAATTTGTGAAAATCCGTGTAATTCCTGCCCTAGGCAGGCGGGTGTGGACAGCCATTTGCGGATTGAAAATCCGCTTTATCGCTTCACGAAATTACAAATTTCGGGAAGCTCAGCAAGTCCATCATTTTTTAAATTTCTCCTTCCTCGAAATGACAAGGACAACTCTTTTCCAGTAGCTAACCGTCCCTTTAATCCTTGTCTCTTGTCTCTAATTTCACCCCTTAATAAAATCCTTAAAAACCTCAACTCTTTAATGTTTCAATACTTTAGAAATCCCCCCTTCAAAACCCAACTTTTCTCTTAAAATTCATAAGCAATCCCCACCCTAAAATTCCTGTTATAAATTTCCGTATCCCCAGGAAGCTTAAATGGCTGCGTCACCGCTGAACGCCATTCCGTAGTCACCGTAATCTTGGAAACCTGGAAACCAAGCTGGAAACTTATTCCCCATTCCTGATCAGGAAATTCGACCAAGGGGCCCAAGACTTCCTGTGCACCTTCCGACAAACGCTGCCTTACATGCTGTCTAAAGTAAGGACCTACTCCACTGAACAGCCTAAACAAACCATCTTCTGCGTAAAAAGAATTCGCCCGGATCAAAGCGGGCACGGTGATGGAATGCCTTCTGAACCTCTCCCCTTCCACCAAACTCCCGTTCAGGTCATAAAGTGTGCTTACTGCCAACTCAAAAGTGCGGCTTATCCTCCATCTGCTATACAATCCCGCCTCTATGGCCCCTAAACCAAATTCACGGTAAGAGGAAGTCTCATTGATGTTTCGTGAGCTCCCGATGCCAAACTGTGCTCCAAATTTTAGCGGTTTGCCATACACGGCCACGGTGGCATTGAAATTTCTGGCCGGTTCCAGGGTTTCCGCATTGGCCATTTCCATGGTCAATCCTGCCAAAAACTTTGTGATCTTGGCCATACCATCATAATCCAACAAATCTGCTTTATCCTCGGGTTTATGGTAAGGGGATTTCAGTCCAGTATGAACATGCACAGCAGGAATTCCCCTGCTGCCAAAAGGCCAGGTATCGGTATGCCTTTCTATTTCAAAACCCCTCTTTACCGGAATGGCCTGCCTTCCTTGAGCCAAAGCCAATAATTCATCTGCATCGGCCAAGGTATTCCATCCTTTCAATTCCAATTCCTTGACCGTTGACAACATCCCGATCATATCCAGGCTGAACATAGCCTTGATGGCCTCATTCGGAAAGGTTTTTTCTGCATTGACAAAATATTCTGCCCCTATCAGGCCACTTTCCTCTGCATCAAACGCAATGAAGACCAAACTGCGTTTGGGTTGCACCTCCGCTTGCAGGATAAGCCTTGCTGTTTCCAATAGCCCGGCCACACCGGAGGCATTGTCATCCCCTCCGGGATAAATCTTTTTGCTCCCATCTTGATACCAGTCATAACCCAAATGATCAAAATGTGCCCCTATAAGGATATATTCATTTTTCAGTACCGGATCCTTTCCGGGAATTATTCCCACTACATTTCTGCCTTGAAGATTCACCAGGCCCACCTTGAAATAAAAGTCATGGAAGTAAGAGTCCTCCTGAAAAGGCTGCAGACCCATTTTCTGCATTTCATTTTCTATGTATTGGATGGTTCGGAGCCTGCCCTCCGTACCCAGTCCCCTGCCCTCCAGGGAGTCAGAAGCTAGTACATTTACATGCCTTTCCAGCCTTTGCTGAAGGCTTTCCTGGGCGAAAAGAGGAATGAGGACGGTAAAAAGAATGAGTAGGGTAAGTGTAAAATTTTTGGTCATAAGTGAATAAATTTTATAAATAATAATTACTGTCGTCCGAGAACTGATACAAGATAAAAAATAAAATCCTAGAATAGTACAAAAATCAAAGATGGGCAGCTCTTTTGGAACTTACCCATCTTTTTTATATTGTTGTTTCGACCAAGAACCAACAATATGTCTCAAGTTAAGCATAAATTTTTGTCTGGGCATCCTATCATCGCCCAACTTCTTTCTCTTATTCCCAAAGAGCTATTCAATCAGGTCGTTGAGGAAGAAAACTCGGATAGGTACTACAAGAAACTTAAAACAAGTGATCACTTTATCTGTATTTTTTATGCCGTGTTGACCAGAAACAGCAGTCTAAGAGAGGTATGCAAAAACATCGGCCTGATCATTACCAAGCTTATTCCTTTTGGAATGAAGCAGCTGCCTGCAAGGAGTACTCTTTCTGATGCAAACCGTAAGCGCAGTTATCGTGTTTTTGAGCAACTGTACAAAGGGCTGTATTCATACTATAGGGCATCTTTGGTAGGAAATTGGCTTGATATCGGTGGAGAGGTCGACCCCAGCCGTGTTGAGGTTTTTGATTCCTCAACGGTCACGCTGTTCAAGGAAATCCTCAAAGGGGCCGGACGCAATCCCCTGAACGGAAAGAAAAAAGGAGGTGCCAAGATTTTTGCTAAAATGAATCTGGCAGAAGGCGTTCCCAATTTTATATGTATCCGTTCTGCGGCCACAAATGAAAATATGTTTTTAAAAGTGATGGATCTGCCTGAGCATGGGATAGCTGTTTTCGACAAGGGATATAACCGCTATTCCTGCTTTGAAAAATGGGACAGTTCAAACAGATATTTTGTGACCAGAAAAAAAGACAATGCAAGATATGAAGTGGTCAGTGAGTTTGACTGTACGCATGCTATTGATATCATCAAGGACCAGATTATCTCACTGAGCTACAGGGAGAAGGGAGTTTCTCGGACAGTTGAGGCCAGACTGGTGGTTTATGCTGACCCTGAAAGCGGTGAAACGCTGGAATTTATCACCAATCTTAAGGGATTGGATGCATTGACCATAGCTCTTCTGTATAAGAACAGGTGGGTTATCGAAGTGCTTTTCAAGCAGATAAAGCAGAATTTTGAGCTCAGAAATTTTTTGTCGGACAGCGAGAACGGGATCAAAATCCAGATTTGGATGGCATTAATACTCAACCTGCTGTTTACAGTTCTACATAAGCGGATAAAAGAGGCTGAAGACTTCTCGACCATGGTCATGGTAGCAGCAAAAAATCTTTGCTCCTACGTCAGTCTTGAAAAGTTCTTACTTTTTCCTGAAGCTTACTTTAAAAGTATATTTCAAAAAGACCTTCAAAATATGCAAACCCAATTATTCCTCTCAGGATAGGGGGTACTTTTTGAAATCAAAAAAAAAGTCCTCTAACATCATTCTAGAGGACTTTATTCTAATTTTCGTAATTTAGTCGGACGACAGTAAATAATAATGAAAAACGAATGAGCATTTTAAATGTTGGATAACCTTTGATTTCCAATTCAAGAATTTAGATATTGACGGACTATTTACTGAAAAATATTTTCCCATGAGCAAAAAAAACAAAAAACTTCAGCCAACAAAATTTTCTCCAAAGGCCTACCTAAAAGAAAGAGGTAGAAAATTGCCTTTGTACAAATGCTGGATCAATGAAGAGTGGAAAGAAGAGGGGATGGCGCACATTTTTATAAGCAGGAAGCATAGTAATGGGAACATTACATTCGGGACCTATCTGATCGATTTATTGGAAAAAGGCCTCAAAGATTCATTTGCCAGGGTCAATGAACCTGAGCATTTGCTGGAAGAAATTATTAGAGATCACGAATTCGAATTTATAGAGGTGGATTATCATTTGGTTCACAACATTATTTACGGAGGATTGGAATTTGCCGATGAAATGAGGCAAAAAAGGGATAAAGAATTTATATGGACACAGTATGTCCTTGAAGAAGATACGGATGATATCCCATGGATAGATATTCCTTTTGGCTATGATGATGAGGTGAAAGAGGAAATCAATTTAGCCCATCAGAGTGGCCAAACAGTACTGAGCATGGTTGACTTGGTGTATGACTTGACTTTTGGGATGCAACCAAAGGATCCCGATTTTTATGAAAAAAGATTGGATGCTAAAGAGGAGGTGAAATATAAAGCGTTTAATGAAGATGAAGCCGAAGCCTATATGAGAGACATGGAAATTTTCCTACCGTACCTTGAAGAATATGAAAAGATCATACATGAGGAATCATTTGATCCTGCAAAACTCGATTCCTTTCAAGAAAAAGTAGAAACTGCTTTACTATTCGGCAAGCGTCTCCCCCAACTTTATGACCTGCTTTCTAACATTTTTATCCAAAAGGAAGATGAGGTCAATACCTTGAGGATTGTACAAAATCAATTGAAAGCTTATCCCTATCATCCAACTTCAACATTCTTTGCGATGTTGAAGTTAATTGAACTAGGTAAAATCGATGAAGTAGAAACCCTTTTGGGAGCTGCATTGGACGTGAAAGATCTTCCATTTGCAAAAGATGGGCTATCCGTTTTCGAGGTTTGCCTATTTTATACAGTGCGCTGCAAAATCTTCATGGCCAGAAATGATTTTGATAAAGCCGAAGTCTATTATGATTTTGTGCGGGACTTTCAAATGGAAGACCGGCACCTTATCACCGATCTGCATTTGAATGTTTTGATGGAATTTGGGGAATACAAAAGAAATTTATTAGAAGAACATTACCAAAAGCCATTTATAGACATTTTGGAAGAGGAAGAAGAAGTTGTCAAGTATTTTGAGAAAATGGCTAAGGAGATAGGGATATAAACCAACTGGTCCAACTCTTTATACCTTCCCGGGTCTATGACAAAAACTGTGTAAGTTGGTTTCACTACTTACGAAGTTAAAGTTATACCTCTCGATGTCTCTGCTGTAGGGATATAATGGCACAAATCTTTCAATCTTCAGATCATCCAAGGGTTCGGTATGCCAAAATGGAACCAAGTCACAGGGGAATGTTCTCTTCATAAATATTTACAGCCTCATGGTTCAATTGTCTCCTGTAGCAACAAACCTTTCTTAGCATTGGCCTGCACCTACCTTGTTTTTTTGCTCTCTGGAAAAATCTATCCAACCCAATGATGTTGTTAAAAAATCAGGCTCCATAAATTATCAGGTTATTTTTTCCATCAGCATTCTGATATAATCATCTCTCTGCTCTTCCATGAAAAAGACATGGTGTTTATTAAAATCCTGAATACGCTCACCACCAGACCAATGACGCACTTCAGCATGTCTGGTGGGGGAAACAATAAAGCTGTTCAATGTCACTTCAGGATCTGAAAGCTTCACCTTAGCTTCAATCTTATCCTTGGTAGTCTTATGGAATTTGATCTTTGGATGGTCTAACCCTCCAATGTTGCGTAGCCCTTTTGGATCAATAAATGAAATGAACTGATGGTTTTTCTCTACCAACCAAAGTATAAAATCAGGATAAAAACCATTGGCCTCAAAGAAACCTATTCCTTTCCTGCTGGAATTTCTGAGCAGATACAATTGCTTTCCTTCAAAAATCTCAGGATGCTTTTCATAAAAGTGTTTGAGGTCTTTCACGAACTGATATTCTCCTTTGTTCAAGGCTACAGGACTGATCCTGACAAGATCCCTGTATTTTTTTGAATCAATGTACACCAAAGGCTTGTACAAATGCCTTACAAAATCCACAAATGAAAAGTCCGGAACCACTTCCTGCTCCCCGAAAGCAGCTGCACTTTTCAGTAGCTGATTGATCTTGGTTATCTTTTCGATAATATCTTCCCTTGATTGCTCAATTTCCACTTTATAGGCTTCCAAAAAGTTGGGGTGATCCGGCGTCAGTTCCATTGTTTCCATGTGTTCACTTAGGTATCCGGATTTGACCATGTTATAAAAACGGTCCACGTAGCCCTTAAGCAGCGCAATGATGATTTCCTGCCACTCCTGTACTTTCCTGAAAGTATTGGGTTCAAGTTCACCGGAAGGTATCACCAACTCGTACCAATCCTTCTGCTGAATGATTTTCTTCAATTCTTCCAAAGAGATATTCAGGTTATACCAGGAACGCTCGTTCTTGAATTGCTGTATTCTAAAAAAAACAGTATTCCAATCCACAAAAGCCAAATGCTTTTCATCGAGTTTCTGGGATTCTATGGTAGGCAATGCATAACTGATCGCCCTGCCTCCTGTCATCATCTGGACTTTGGGATACCATTCCAATCTAACTCTATTGTTCCCTACATTAGAATCATAGGCCAAATCAACCACGACATCTTTCTTGAAATCTGTATCCCCATGAACTTGTAATACTTTCAGCTTGATGGTTCCAAGGTTGGTTTCAATCATAGTAGGGACTTCGACAGTGACAAAATTGCTGTCATTGGCCGGCAGGCCCTCTTCCTCAAGAAACTCCTTGAACTGCTGCATATAGTCGGCCCTGATACCAAATATCTGCAAGGTCTCCAAGGGCTTGATCTCTTTGGGGATTTTGGTCTCAGGCCTTTGGTCTTGGTCCAATCTATCGGAGCGCTTCAAACTCATCTGATAACCTTTCAACCTTACCCCCCTTCCAAACAGCTGGATAATCTGGGAACCTTCACTTCTTCCGATATTCATCAGACCCATGGTACTTACCCGCCAACTGCTCCAACCTTCGGTAAATTTCTTGGAACCTATCAGTACATTGATGTCGGAATTTTTGGAATTGATGGAGTGGAACAAGGAAGATGTAAAGTCTTTGCTCTCTCCGGGAATTTTGTTGTCCTGACAAAGCTTAAACAGCTTGGCATCATCTCCTACGTTGATTACCCCAAAGTATTTTTCCCCGACACGAAGCCCCAACTCCCCATCCTGTCCTTTGAGCTGGTCCACATAAATATTGGCGCCTACAGTTTCTGTCTGGAAGACTTTCCCCAGTATATCAAGATAAATGGCTTCAGCCTGCTGTCCGGTTTTGATCAGGTAGTTAAACCTACCGGCAAAAACATCCCTGTTTTTATCGTCTTTGATCCCATCCCTGCCCGAAAGAAATTCCTGAATATGCTGCCGGGAGATAAGTGGGTCTTTGATAAAATCATTGTAAAAATGGATGATATCCAAAACGTCGGAAGTCTCTTTTTTTTCAACTGTCCTGACTGCATTGACACTTCCTCCCACAAAAACCCAGAGCGGCTTCTGCAACTGAAACTGAATGGCCCAGTGCGGATTTTCTTCAAAAATCAGCATTTGCTGATAAAAAGAAAGCAATGCGCCGGTCAGGTATTTCCGGGTAAATTCCCATTTGGAATTATCGGGTACGTTCAGAATGTTGTAGTCTTTGCCATAACCATCTGAATAAAAATACTTGTAACTGTAATCCATCAGGATGGTCTTGGAGTATTCCTGTGTCAGACTCAGTTTTTTTGGTCCGCTTGCAGCAGATACAGCCTGTCCAAAAGTAGCTGAATACTCAAAAGCAAAACCGGTTCTTGATAGATAATCTCTCCTTTCCTTCCATTGATCACCGGCCACTCCTCTATGCCCTTCATCTATCAGGACAAGGTTATTGGTCTCAAAAGCTTCAATAGCTACCGTCTTGTCACCACTTTCTTCAGCCAGCTTGCTGATCTCCAGTATCTCCACTTTCGAACCTGAGAATAATCCCCCTGCTCTTTTGGTGAATATCTCTGCTTCAATCCCTGATTCTTCAAATTCCCGCAAATGCTGCTGGCTTAAGCCTTCATTTGGAGTGACCAAGAGAACCTTGTTGATCTGCTTCTTTTCACCATAAAGCTTCAGATAATGTTGGTATTGGAGAATATTGACGTGCATCAATAAGGTCTTGCCAGAACCCGTTGCATTCCAAAAAGCCAGCTTATTCAGTTCCTGTAAAGTAAATGCTTCCACGACAAAGCCCGATTCAATGGGAACAGAAGTATCCAGTGGGTTATTGTACTTGTCCACAAACTCATTCAACTCTTCCAGAAGGCCAAACTTGTTGCTGAAATATTTTTCAAGGTAAAGCTCTACAAAGAGCAATCCGAGGTACTGGAAATACTTCCACTTGATGGGAGCATCCCTGTGCTCGGAAATCCGCAAGGTGTGGCTGACAATATTCTGATCCCAGGCTACCAATTGGGTTTTGCTGACTCCCGGAAAAGTAAACTGCCTGCTGAGCAGATAATGGTGGTAATGGGTAGTATTATCCGCATCCAGCCCTTCATAAACAGATCTTTTGAATTCGGCATCCGCTAAGGATTCCAGATCTATAACCCCAAATTGACTGAGCACCCACCTGTTCAGTACAAGGGCTTTGCTGAGTTTTACTATGGTATTTTTATTTCTTTTAGCCATTTAAATTCTTTCTTTTATTCCGGTCAAAAATGATTGTAGAAGAGAAAGAGTGTAATCTAATGATTGATCCAATTTTACAGCCCAGTCTTTCGCAATCGCCGATTTGTAATTATCGTCGATGTTTTTCTTGAGTACTTGTAAAATTCGTTCTCTCAACTGATCTGATTGTTGCAGATACTTTGCAGCTTCTCTTCCCAATACTCTTGATGCGACTATTCGCTGACTATTTTCCCCGTCATCTGTTAAAATTTCCAGTAGGTCAGTATGGTTGTCAATTATAAATTCACTCATCATCCAGTAATAATTTTTGATGATCAAGAGGATATCCCCAAGGTCATTTTCTCTTTTTTCAGGACGGTCTGACCAGGCTACCAATTTTAAAAGAATCATTCCGTGAAGTGAAGGGATGTTCGCTATCTTTTCCTCAATATATACCGTCGTTAAATCTTCTTGTGATAAAACCACATGCATTCCCAAAACATGGAAATCAATGTTTCTCTCGTTGAAGTTTACGGTGTTATTTTCTTCAATTTCACCAAATGGCAGGATATCAATAGCAATGTCAAAACCTTTATGATAAAAGGTCCAAGGATCAGTGACGTTTACAAAACCTTTTTCTTTTAAGTCATCAATTAAGCCTTGATAATCTGCATAGGAGCTGACCATAATGGCAAAATCAATGTCTTTGGTACCTCTTGATGGTCTAATGTTGTCCTTTAACAGCTCCAAAGAGATCGCAGTTGCTCCGAGTAGGTAATAGGGGATGTCTCTTGACTTGAAGGTCTCATCCAGCAGGTCAAATACTTCTTTGAAGTAGGGGATTCCCAATCCCTTATAGCTCTGTGAGGTAGTTTTCATGGATTAATTTTGCCGTATCAAGGCTTCTTTTATCCCCATTGATGATCAGATCTGCATAGACCAAAAGAGGTGGAGCACATCCTTCTTTTTCATTTCCTATTTCCCAGAAGGTCTCATAAACCTCGATTTCACCATTGGGATCAGGCATTAGTCTTGTGCCTTTTATAAAATCATTTTTTTTCAAATCTGTAAATAAGATAAATCTTTCAGGTCTTAGGTAATTGGTCAGCAAATCCGCTCCAGGCTCCCCTCCCCATCTGGTTTTTTCAGTTGGCAGATAGACTTCTTTCCAGTCCCTATCTTTTGGCAACCTATATTTCCCTTGAAATAAAGTGGCTTTGAGGCTGGTTCTATATCCATTGATCCACTGTCCTATTGCCTCTTCCTTATTGGTCCATTGATAACCAAACTTGTTTTTATTCACCAACAATCCTGCTGCCTTGAGACCTTTGAGTACCAAGGGTATATTTCCCAAAGCAACCCCTGCCTGTTCGGCCAGCTCTCGCTGATTGGTATTCAAATTCTTACCATCTACCAACAATTGAAAAAACACCCGTAAACCTGTTTTGGTAAAAGCTCGATTGGTCTCCTCACGCTGTTCTTTGATGGGAGGAAACTTATCAATTAAGATCAATTTCCCATTTTTACGGATAAAGGCGTTGCCGTTCGCTTCCAGATAATTGATTCCCATCTCCTGAAGTAGTTGACGGTATTTGGGGTAGATCCTGTACGCGACCAAGAGAAAATTCGGATACGCCCTGTTCAAATCCTGGATAGTTCGCAAGATATTCTCCCTAACTTCCTGCTTTACTTCCGCATCGAAGTGGATTTCTCCCTCCGGGAACCGTAAAGTGATATAGGCATCCAGTTCCCTTTGTGCATGCGGCTCCCATTTTCCTTCACTTTGTAGCAAAGGAATTACGTTTTGGAAGGTATGTTCAATTATTTTCTCGGTGTTCATGTTCACAAATATAACATGTTCACGTTACGTGAACAAATAAAATAAATGAACAAAATATTCAGCGTAAACTTTTCCAAAGTTCGAAACTTTGGAAAAGTTCGTTCTTGGATTAGCTATGCTACTCCTCAAACATCCTCCTGTGAAACTCCTCCTCAATCAGCATCACTTTCCACTGTTCATCATCGGTTCGGATATTTTCGAGGTTATTGTCTCCATTGACATAGATGCGCTTGAACTCTGAATCGCGGGTATTGATATCGAGCTTGCGGAAGAAGGTATTCAGGGCGGCATTATCGGTCTTGTCCACATCTCTCCAGATCACAAGGATTTTCTCCCCTGCCAGGTTATGCCCCTGTACGACCACACAGTCACGGATGATCTCCATGCTCTGTACCACGAGACCGATCAGGTAATTGAAGGTCTCCACCAGATCCACTTCCTGTTCCTTCAGCTCGTTGTTCTCGGTTACTTTGAGGGTATAGCCAAAGGGTCGCTTGAACTGCTCCAGGTTCAGCAAACTTTCACGGGACTCTGTCTCCAGCATATAGTGCAAGAGGTACTCCTCCCCAAAATGCGAACTGCCCAAAAGGCTCTGCTGTCCCGAGCTGCGCTTCAGCTCCAGGTTGTTCAGCGTGTCTTCGTAACTTTCCAAGCGGAGGTATTTGAAACAATGCGAACTGCCCTTTCTGCTGACAGGCTTCCCATCTTTCCAATCTTCCGAATAGATGACTTTTTGTATTCTGGGTTTGGTAACGGTATTAAAGTATTCACCCATTTCCACGAGGATGTATTTACGAGAACCACCATCTTCTCTATTCAAATTAATTACTGCATGACCAGTAGTTCCAGAACCAGAAAAATAATCTAAAAACTTCCCATCATTGCCATTACTTAAGACTCTAATCGAATCTTCAACGGCATGAATTGATTTTGGATATGAAAAGCTATTTAGCTCTCCAAAAATATTCTTCAATAGGTTTGTACCATAAGCTGTGGCTGAATATTTTTTATCTTCCCACCAAGTTAAAGGTAGAATGCCTTGATCATTTATTCTGGCCTTCAAGTAAATTGCTTTACGACCATTTCTATCATTTCTTATTGAAAACTCATCAGGATTTGCAATAAATCTTTCAAGACTCCACTTCCATCTTCTCTCTTGGCCATTATCATCTATGGGATATAAAATTCTTGTTTTTTGATCCTCAGTTAAGCTTTCAATAATTTCCCAAAAATTCCCTTTTTCTTTCCATTCGATTTTTGGTATTCTAAAAGAATCTTCTTCTAATAAGATAGGATAAAACATTTTAGGTGATTCTGTTCTTGTTCCTCCATGTTTCCTAAAATTCACCCATTCATAATTACCTTTTGCGTCTAATTCGCTATACCTATCAAGTTGCTTTTGATTTCTTTGTAACCTGCCAATTTGTGCTTTATCTGAATTACCATATATAATCGCATATTCATGCGCAATTGAAACACCATTTAAAGTTGATCTTCCAGACGGATTATTGCGAATTGAAATCACTCCCAAGAAATTATTTTCATCAAAGGCTTGTCCCAATAATGTTTTAACAAAATTAAACTCAACGTCGTCTATAGTTAAACAAAATATACCATGACCTTTTAAAAATACCTTTGAAAGACTTATTCTTGAGTCAATTAATGAAAGCCAAGAGGAGTGTTTATATGAATTTTTGTATAAGATTTCAGAAGCACTTGTATTATATGGAGGATCAATGTAAATACCGTCGATTTGCTGGGAGCTCTTGTTTTCAAGAAACCTCAACGCCTGAAAATTCTCAGAATTGATCATCAAGCCATCACATTGCCCATCAATATCCGAGATACTTGCCAAAAGCTTGTATTTCCATTCCTTGCCAAAAAACTGGGTATCGAGGACCAAAAAGGGATTGGCCTTCAGGAATTCCAAACCTTTGCTCTCCGCACCGGAAAGCAGCTTTCCATCTTGATCAAATACTTCTGTATAGGCAATGGTATCTGCCGTGAACATATCCCCGCCCTTTTCCTTCTTGATATCGGAAATGGCAAAGAGCTTATCCCATTCCCGGATCTGTGCCTGATTCTTTAGCATATCGGGATATAGCTCCTCCGGCACTCTGTCCAAGGTAATGCAGTAATCTGACTGTATGACCAGCTTCTTTTTCAGCCAGAGCTTTTTCTGGAAATCCTCCAGCTGGGCCATCAGTGCGATCAGCTTTCTGGCGATGGTCTTCAGGGCCTTGACGATGCGCAGCTGCCGCTCGAAGCTTTGGGGTACATCCAGGTTGATATCGTCGATCTCCAGTACTTCGTTTTTGATATAGAAATCCAGTTCCCTGTTCAGGAAGCCTCCCAGATCCTTATGGATAAAATAATCAAAAGTATTCTTGGCCATATAATCCTGCAAGTGCTTGTCCAGCAGGGTACGCTCTTTGTTTTTCTCTGTTGGTTTGGGTTGTAATAATCCCGGACGGAAATTGGCAGGAACCAGTCCTTTGATGGTCTTGGCAGCTGCCTGTCGCAGATCATCCTGCTTGACTTTCTTATCCTCGGGCTCGTAGGTAAACCATATCTTCAGGTGCTTCGCTTCCATAGCCTGGGATGCTGACAGCATTTCTCCTGCCTCATTTTCGAAGCTGAAAATATCCTCTTCTACCAGTTTGAACCGGCGTTCCTTCCCCTGCTGGGTTTTGTTATTGTTCTGATCCGTGCTGGCATCCCGGAGCACAAAACTCACCTTCAGTCCATCAGGAAGGTTGAAAGAATAGTTTTTGAAATTTTCCCCGGTCTTGATGTAGTATTGGTCATGGTTGGCCCAGTAGAGCTTGACTTCTTCTCCTTCGTAAGGAATGGCATACACGTCTTTCTTGTACCTGCGCTGGGAGATAAAGTCACCTTGATGGTAATACCTTCTGAAAAAATTGGTGAGATGTGAAAATACCTCATTGACCAGGGCCTCAGGACTTCCGGCAGATTGGTACTGTGCTTTGAGCTCGTTGACCTTGTCATTTTCATCAGGATTGATTCCTGCAGATTTAAGCGTCTTTATCAGATTATCCAATTCTTCTCTTTGAGAAGATGTATCTTGCGAAGTTGATTGAGCAAGTGCTTCTTTGACATCTTCAAGCAATTTTTTATCCAGAAAAGCATTGATTTCGTCCCGCTTTTGGTTCATGATGCGGTAGATCCCAAAGTCTAGGTCTGCCTGATCCAGTTGGAAAATTTCTGCTAAGGTTTCTTTGAGTTTCTTATACTGCTCGGTCATAGGTATATGCTGTCTTTCTTTGACTGATCTCCTCCAGGGATCCCGATTAAAAATCAATCCCTGACAATAAGCTGATGGAAATCAATAGAATCTAAAATACTGTAATTGATTAGATGGTATCAGAAGGCAAAATATAAAAAAAGGGGGATAAATCCCCCTCCATTTATCTAATTAGTTCCAATAGGTTTTTCACATGTTAGTCTTCGTCTTCTACTGTCTCAACGGCATACAGCTCGCAGAAGGAATCGAACTTGTTTTCGGTTTCACTGTCCCAAAGAATGAGTCTTTCTCTGTTCAGCATCCCCAGGATTTTTCTATACACCAATTGGGTATTATCCGTGATGGCTATGATCAAGATACTTGAGGTTCTGGTCATGATCGTATAAGCAAACTCAAAGACCTCTTTTTCAAATTCGAGCGGGATGCGGGTGGACCATACCACACATTCTTTTTCAAGGCCTTTGAGCTTAAGGATACTGTCTGTTTCACAGCGGATATTAAGACCGTAGATTTCCCTTTGAAGCTCTTTATCTCTTTCCAGAATGGTAATTTTATGCAAATCATAAATCTTGTAGTAATCAAAAATCTGTTTGATTTTGGGTGCTACCTGTTGATAATCTTGACCATACACCACAATGGGCCTTGCACCCGGAGGAGAGCCTTTGTATGGGGTAATATGGGTAGCCCCTTCATCGTTACCGAACTTCTGAACCAAAGATGCTGATATTTCCCTGATGGCTTCACTGATCCTGACAGGTAATCGGTAACTTCCATCCAGTCTATGGAATTGTCTCCTGCTCATCCGTTCATCCCTTGGAATCCTTGCAGTTGTTCCAAGATGAACTGACTGTGCAAGGTCTCCTGCTATGGTAATGTTATTGGGATTCTTGACCAGGTTGAAGAAAATTTCAAAATCCGCCTCTGTACAGTCTTGGAACTCATCTATAAGTATATAATCGTATTTTTTGGTCACCTGTCCATTTTTTAAGCTTGCATACAGATACTGTTTCTTCAGGATAAAGCTTTCAATTTTTTCATGATGCATTTTCTTGGCATAGGCTTCCAGGCATTCCCAGACCAACAGTCTCCTGTCACTGTTTTTTTGGAGGGAAGGATTGTTACCTCTTCCGGTACGCTTGACATTGAGGTACTTCTGCTTGCTACCTGAAATCCCCACCTGCAGGCCATAAATCACCCTATGATATTCTTCGAAAATAAATTCAGGGTTGAGAATATTGTCATGCCTGTCATTATAAATCCCGTTGCGGTTTTTTACTTCCTTAATGATGTCAGAAAGGATAATTTCATGTTTTTTCCAGTCATATTTGCCGGATGCTTTGATACCCGCTATTCTCCTGGGAAGGGAGTCGAAGTGAAGCAGGCGGATATTTGTCTTGGTAGAACCTGAGAAAACAAAATGAGATGAAGCAAGAACCAGATCCGGCACATCATCATCATATTTGAATTCATACCTTTCAGGATTTAAAATATTCCCTATCCACTCGGCAAGCTTCCTGAGAAGACTCTTGTTAAAGGTAGTCACCAAGATTTCTAAATTAGTTGAATAATCTCCCTTTTCTACGATATTTTTTATCTTTTCGGTAATGACTATGCTTTTTCCACAACCTGCCGGCCCAACTATTACAGTAGCCTGACTTTGTTGGAAGGACAAATCGGTTCGAAAGCTTTACGAACAGCTTCTGAATCTGTGGTGACCGTCATGTTTACCTGAACCACCTCAAATTGCTTTAGCAAATCAATGTCACGGATAACCAGTTGACTTCTTGTCTGAATCACCAATCTGGGCTTATGGTAACGAAGAAGCTCTTTAAGGATACTTCGGGTCAGCTCAAGCTCTCTCTCAATAGGCTGATAAGGATCTGTAACACTGCTGATGTAAATGGTTTTATCGATCAGAGGCTTTTTCCTCCATTTCAACAGAAGCTGAAGTGCATTTTCTTTTACCTTTAGCCAATTGCCCCAATTGTCTTTTTCTTCAGTGGATCTGGCAAAAAAAGCAGCGTAACAATAATTACAACCAAAGGAACACCCCGAATAGGGATTGAGGGTATAATCGTAAGCCCCCATGAAACCTTTGGCTTCCGTCAGGATACTGGCTGATTGTACGTATTAGATTTCCGTATTGCCAAGTTTATTCTTTCGCTCCTGCGGATTTGGTTGAGTATTTCCAAAAAGATCAAGTGTCATTTCTCTTCAGCAGCTTCAAATTCCAGAACCACATCTTCTTTGATCAACCTGTCCACGTTGATGGTGGGCAGCAAGAAATTATTGAATTCGGTATTTTCGGTTTTTGCATGAAGGACTCCCCTGGCTGTACCTACTGTAATCATGGCTATATGGCAGGCAAAACCTCTTTCTACCACAATGGCTGTTTTGTTCTCATTCAGGAAACGATTCCAGGCGTCTTGATCGATCTCAAAATGACAACCGACTTCAAGAACAAGAAAAGCGGCTTTCTTCTGTAAGAATTTGATTTTAAGAAAGACACCGATCATTCTTTCCTCAATACTGTACCTGAATCCAAGGCCCAGTTCTAAATTTACATCCCTCTTTGGCTGAAAATTTTCCTCCAAAATAGCGAACTGCTCCGTAGAGATTCTTTTTAATAAAAAATTTACTTTAGTTTCCATAGCTATACTCAGATAAAGCCTCTGCAACCATCATATAATCACTTTCCACCGTACCCACTTCGTATGCTTTGATGTATTTAGGCTGAACTTTTGATTGGACACTTGTATTAGCCAACTTTTCTATCTTTTTGATAGGCTTCAGCTTCACCTTTAATGTTATGGTTTTTTCAACTGGCTGATTCTGTTTTTTCTTTTCGGGTAAAGTAGGAGTTTCTTCTATTGCTGAAGATGTCTTGATTTCTATCAGACTGATTGAAAGAACTTTTTCCAGCTTCCCAATGGTATCCAAGGTAAGGTTTTCCTGTCCCTTAAGGAGTTTATTGACATACTGCGCACTCACGCCAAGTTTCTCAGCCAATTCCACCTGAGTCATTTTCCGGGATTTGATGGCTGCCAAAACCTCAACGGCTATATCAAAAGACCTGTCCAACCAATGTCTGTTTTCTTTCCTCCATTGGGCTTTTTTCAGCCAGCTTTCATCCTTTTTGGCATTGCTGAAAAGTTGCTGAGCTTTGTTTTCGTTTGTCATTGTCTTGGGTTATTATTTGGAAGTAAAAAAGTCGTCTATATCTATTTCTGCCTCTTCGAGATATTTTTTGGTGATATCCAGTTTTTCAAGCTCTTGTTCCGTGTGCGGCCTGCCCTGCATTTTCTTGGTAAGTTTTATGGTTCCACCGCTGACCACAAACTTATTCAAGGCCACTCTTATAGCATAAATCCTTATCCAACTATTTTTTGATAGTCCATAGGCTTTATCTCTTTCCAGTCCTTGGTAGTTGATTTCATTTTCTGATAAAGGCTCAAATAAGGTTGATAGTGTTTCAGACCGATTTTCAAGTCCGGTTTCCGCAAGTTCAAGTATTTTATCTTCCAGTTCCTGTGCTTCTTTCCTTGTCCTTTTCAATGCTTCCTGTATGGTAATTTTGCCATAGTATCCATCTTCCAGATCACTCTGATTTGCTTCAAAGAACTCCCATAGTTCGTTGGGATCATTGAAAAAATCAAAGACCCTTTCAAACTCATGAGTCTCGTAAGCATCATATTGGACAGAAGCCAGGGCACCATTTACAATTGCAAAGATATCAATAATTTTCATGAAATCAACTTATAAGTTTATTTTTAAACAATCTCCCATGCGATTTTAAAAAGTTGCTGAGAATGAAAATTACGGCTCATTCTTTTTTTAATTTCATCGATCATCTGGTCACGTTTTTCAATAATCTGGTCTTCAGCATCAAAAATCGCTCTCCTTTTTACTCTTTGCTTTTTTTCCAGTTCCTGGATTTTTGATTGTATGACCAACTGCTCAGAAGGTTCCGAAGACTGGGCTGCCTGCCTAGTAAGTTCCTTGATACGCAATTTGATATCCTTAAGCTCTTTTTCCGCCATAAAAATCCTGTCCTCTGCCCATTTGTTCAGCTTATTGACCTCAAACTGAAGATACCTTGAATCCCTGTTTGTCAGTTCAATTTTCAATCCATCGATTATTTTTTCCCGTTCAGTACTAAGGTCAAAAACAGGAAGCCTATACTGCTCATCTATATGGGCAGAGAGCTCCATCATCCTTTGGCACTGCTCCTGGCTAAGCAAAGAGCCATCCTCTGTCACGCCAACAAACACCAGATGATCTGTGACCTCAAATGAATTCACTTCCACATTTTCAAGGATAAGCCACCCCTTTTTACCCTTCAATGGTTCAAGGACAGAAACTTTACTTTTATTGTTGGTCAGATCAAATTTCAGACTTGCAGTTGCCAACTCCAGGTCTCTGAAATGCTTGGTAATTCCTTTGGCCAGGGGATGGTTCAAGCGGTAATAGAAAGCTTCTTGGTTTTTCTTATCCAGGGTGTATCTCCCTGTTTTAACAGAAAAACTGAATGGATTTTCCAGCAGTTTAAAAGATACATGCTTGGCATCAAAAACAGCTTTTTTCCCCAGATAAAGCTGTGTAATCAACCAAAGCCACCTTTCAAATTTGCTGAGTGTAGCTTTAGATTCTTTCAAAGTGATCTTTAAACGGTCCGCTACGGCTGCATCAAAATTTTCCAGAAGCCTTTCCTGGGCTTTTTTCATTCCTGAACTTATGGATTCCTCCATTTTGCTCTGGAGATCATCGAATGCTTTATTGATCTCATCGGTTGTCCGGCAGTTTTGGTAAATGTCAGCAATAGCTTTTTCAAAATCCACACCCGATTCCAAGACTCCCAAGACATCATCCGATGCTCCAAAAACTCCGTTGAACAGATTAAGCTTTTGGTCCAGTAGTTCAAATACACGGATATCCGCAGCATTCTTTTCATTCAGGAAGTTGACCACTACCACATCATGCTTCTGACCATATCTGTGACACCTCCCTATTCTTTGTTCTACTCTCTGGGGGTTCCAGGGCAGGTCATAATTGATGATCATAGAACAGAATTGTAGGTTGATACCTTCCGCAGCGGCTTCAGTGGCTATCATTATTTCCGCCTCATCTCTAAAATAGTCAACGAGAGCCTGCCTTTTATCTGCGGTTTTTGAGCCTGTTATCTTATCAGTACCCTCATGCTTGGCAAGCCATGACTGGTATATCTTCTTGGAAAACTCATCATTATTGGAACCGTTGAAAAAGATTACTTTCCCCTTATGGTCAGTTTGCTGGAGCAAGCTAAATAAATATTCCTGCGTCCTCCTGGATTCCGTAAAGATGATTGCTTTTTGATTGGCCCCGAGCTCCTTCAATTTATCAAAACCTTCTTTCAGGGCGGTAAGGAGTTTGATACCTTTGGAGTCATTTTCAATGGCCATGGCCTTTGCCCTGTAGGATTTGAGCTCATCCAGTTCACTTTTAACAGCTTGTACTTCTTCAAGCGATAGTTTATCTGCATTTTCATCCACTTCTTCCCAATCCACTTCTTCCATCCATGCCTCGATTTCATCTATATCCTCCAGTAGCTCTTGGTCCCAATAAGATGGCGCCTCTTCATCAAGAATTTTCTGCAATCTATTGATCAATGCATTCAAGGTTCCGGTCACTGCATGACTGGAAGAAGCCAAAAGCTTTCTAATGATCAAAGTAAGCAAGTGCCTTTGATTGGATGGTAAGGCAACCAATAGATCCCTTCTAAGATATTCGGACAGGCTTTCATACAATTCCTGTTCTGCTTGACTTGGTTCAAAAGTCAGGGTAAGCGGAATTCTTTTGGTATATCTGATGTACTCCTGAACCTGCCTCCTTAGTGTTCGTTTTACAACTGGTGCAATCCTGTCCTTGATTTCTTTGTAGTCAAAGTTTTCATCCAATCTATTGAACTGGGACCTAAAACTATCCGCACTTCCAAATAGGTTTTCATCAATTATACTGACCAATCCATAAAGCTCCATCAATGAATTCTGCAAAGGAGTAGCTGTCAACAGTACCTTTTTAGCAGGAAAAATAGCATCCTTAATGGCCTTACCTATTTTATTGTTGGGTCTATACACATTTCTGAGCCTATGGGCTTCATCAATCACCACCAGATCCCAATTGATCATTTCAATAAACTCCGCTTTGTTTTTGGCAAAGTGAAAAGAACAGATCACAATCTTCCTGTTATCGAAAGGATTGGTTTTGCCTTTTTTGAATTTCTCATTGAAGCTTTTTGCTTCGAGAATAGTGGACTCTAAGTGAAACTTTTCCAACAACTCCTGCGACCACTGTTTCCTCAAACTTGATGGACAGATGATCAAAAGCTTCCTTTTATCTGTCACCCAAAACTGTGACAGTAGAATCCCTGCTTCAATGGTCTTTCCAAGACCAACTTCATCTGCTAATATCGCTCCCTTGGATAAAGGTGATTGGAAAGCAAATAATGCCGCTTCTATTTGGTGCGGGTTCAGATCCACCTGGGCGTCAAACAAAGCAGAACTTAGTTTTTCCGCATCGTCAGAAGCCCTTCTCTTGGACAATTGATAGCTGAAATATTTGGCTTGGTAAGGAGTGATGTTCATCAAAAATCAAATTAAAAGTTTAAAATAGGCATTATTTAGATTCAGGCCAAAACCGAAAAAACAAAAACATAATAGTAGATCCTACCTGTTTAACTTTTTAATTTAAATCTTTAAATTCAATTTTTACAAGAAAACTAAAAATTCAACGCTTAAAATCATATGGCATACATAAAAACAATAGGGTTAGAATATTTCAGGTTATTCAAGGATAAGACAGTTTTTGATTTGGCTCCAATCACAATATTAACAGGAACTAACAGTTTTGGAAAAAGCAGTTTGATAAAGGCCTTACAACTAATAAAAAGCAGTATTAAAGAAACATCTGGAATATATGAACTTAATTTTTCTGGTGGAAGGCATAATTTGGGATGGTTTGGACAGGTAATTAATTCTGAAAGTGAAAACAATGAACTGGTAGTTACTGTGGATTTTCCATTTCAATATCTAACTGATAAAACTTTAATTGACTTGACTTACAGTGCAAATTCAAAAGAATCATTAACGGTCAACTTAAAAAAATAAAAATATATTTGGACAGGGGAGCATTATAAATGACTAAAGACCTAAAAAATCCTCCAACTCGCCCTTATAAGGTAAAACCTATGCTCAAATTGAGGAGATTCCGGGCATCTATAGAAAAGAGTTTGCTACATGGTGGGAAGAATTTAAAAAGGTCAGGAAGGTATTTCGGGAATTTGGGAGGAACAGTTGAAAGGACAGTGATTTCTGGACAAAAAAAATTTATTTATATGCCTAAAAACAGATTTGCAGATGTCAGATATAGGGAGCTAGACAAGTGTCTGAGAGATACATCCCGCTATTACACCATTTATGACTTAGCAGAAAAATGTTCGAAAGCCATTTTCAAGATAGATGAAATTGAGAGGCCAAGAATAAGTATCAAGCAGATCCGAAATGATTTGGCCTTTATGGAAAGTGATGCGGGATTTGAGGCAGAAATTATCAGTGAGAAAATTCCCGGTTCAAAAAAACATTATTTCAGATATGCTAACCCTGATTTTTCTATATCGAACAAACCCCTTAATGACAAAGATGCTGAAAACCTTAAAAATGCGCTTTACATATTGCAAAGGTTCAAAGGGCTTCCGCAATCAGAATGGATTGATGAATTTTCTGCAAGAATTGAAACGCTTCACGGTTTAAACCCTACACATAGTGAGGTAATAAGGTTTGAGCATGAAGAATATTTTGCCGGATCGGAATGGATCAATCCTTTATATAAAGCCATTGACCAAAAACAACCCTTAAAGGTTTTGTACAGGCCTTTTGGCCAAGCAGAAGAAGAGCATTTGATATCACCCTATTTATTGAAACAATTCAATAGGCGTTGGTTTGTTTTATGTAAAACAAGTGTTAATCAGTTTCTTACTAATTTGGCCTTGGACAGAATAGTTCAAATTGATCCTGGTTCCCATTCCTTTATCCCCTACCCTGGAGAAAAAGCTTCAGAATTTTTTGAAGATATCATTGGAGTCACCAATTATTCCCATGAAAGCGTACAAACTATCTTTTTGGAAGTTGAGAAATCTCTTTTGCCCTATATTGAAAGCAAGCCCCTACACGGAAGTCAGAAGCCGGCAAAACCCACCACTGATGAAAACTGGTTTTCAATTCAGATCAGGGTAAAAACCAATTACGAGTTTTATGCCTTGCTCTTATCGCATGGAAGCAGAATCAGAGTGGTATCTCCCGAAAAAGTAAAGAATAAAATCAAAACCATAATTATGGATATGGTTGCAAACTATTAAAGCATAATTTTTTCTTTTGAGGCAGGCCAAGTAGGAAGATAGACTTCCCACTTGGCCTTTTGTTTTGTATCAAAATCAAAAAACAGCGCAAAACAAAAGAACTATGACTATCTCACAAATCCAATTTACAAAGCATGCCAGATGCCGTGCTTCCCAAAGGGGAATTTCCATAATCTCCGTTGCAACAGTTATCCAATATGGAAAGGTGATTCACAAACAAGGACTGAAATTCATATTTATCCCTAAGACCCAAATGGAAAAATTCAGCCCTGATGAACAAAAGGCACTTCAAAAACTGCTGGTCATTACGGATAAGCAGTACAAAGAGGTGGTCACTTGCTACAGAAGTGATAAAGGACTTAAAAGGATCAGAAAGAAGTCCAAGAGATTGAGTGTTTACAACCAGGAACATTTACCCATCTCTTCGAGAACCAATTAAAAGTAAAACAAAGTGGGAACATCCACTTCCCACAATGAAGGTAAGTTTGCAAAATAATTAAGGAGGTGACTATGACGACATCAAGTATCACAAGCGCAAAAACACAGGAAATTGAAAAATACAGACAAAGATTATGGGATCCTCAATGGCTTGCGCTCCGGAAAAAAATCCTTAAACGGGATGGCTTTGCCTGCAGGTGCTGTGGAAAAGAGGAAGGGCTTCATGTACACCACAGACAATACCATAGAGACAAGAAAACCGGTGAATGGAAAAAACCCTGGGATTATGAGGAAATCTATTTGATAACTGTATGTGATAAATGCCACAAGGAGGGCCACCGGTTGTATCCGGTACCTATTAAAGACATCTAAAAATATATCCAAAACTATTAAACCTACTAAAGTTATGACATTCTTCAGCAAATTATTCGGAAAAAGAACAGAGCCAATCATTAGCCCTACAGCTCCTGAAATGGAAAAGGAATTGATTCCAAGGGACCTCTTTATTGAGGAGAGGGACCCCAAATTTATAGAGGGAGAAAAAACGAAAGTTGAGCCCCAGTCAGAAAGATCCTTATTGGATAGGCTCTTGGACAGGGATTACCATGCTATGGGACATAAAGATGGATATCATCTGAAGGATTTGGGCAGGATGGATAAGCAGGTAGAAATTATAATTTCCGACTTTAGGTTGGCCTATGATAAAATAATTCAGGATTTGGATTTGGCGATGGAAGCACTTAAGCCCCATTTGACAGAGCGCATGAAAGAAGAGGCACCTGAACTTTATTCCAGATATAGGATCAGTATGGACTATTATGGGCAGAAAAAACAGGAAATGTACCTACAAAAAGACCTCGCAGCTACAGGAGAGGGATATATCGAGTATTCGGTAAGGTGTTACAAAGCAGGATTCATTGAAGGCTTCACCTTTTATACAGAAGAAGAAAAAATGTTCAAACACTTTAAATTGATTTAATCATGACAACGCTATTAAAAATAAGTTCCGCCCTATTTGGTTATGATTACAAGACCGTATTGCATCAGCCTACCTCCAGCAGGCAAAAGATAGTGACAATGGGCACGCTAATGTTTATTCCACTAATATTATGGACAGTTTCAGGTTTTTATTTGAGCCGGGTTATGCTGGGGAAAGGACTAGGTGTCAGCATTGGGATAGCGATTGTGCTTGGGCTCATCATATTTATTGTAGACAGAAGTTTTGTGGCCACACCAAAAAGACAGAAAGGGTATTTGATGCCCGGGCTTCGGCTATGCTTTGCATTTATATCTACAGTTTTAGGTTCTCTGGCCATTGACCTGATGCTATTCAGTGGGGACTTGGAAGAGTTTAGACAATCTGAAGAAAAAAGGTTGAGGCAGGAGGAGATTTTGAAATATAAGGAAACCCATGGGCTGGAGCTTGCCCGGTTAGATGAGTCTTTATTGAAAGCGGAGAAGCGATATGAGCAGCTTTCAGAGGCCTATTTAAAAGAGTTGGATGGCAGTGGAGGTACCGGCATGTATGGAAAAGGAAAGGTCGCTGAAGCCAAAGAAGGAGAACAGCTAAAGGCGGGTGAGGAATTGGAAAGAGTGAGATTACAAAGGCAAGCAGCACTGGACAGTTTGGAGCAGAAGGCCATAGTTTATTCCGAGGAAAAGATCCAAAAGAGAGGTGATGCCCTGATGAGTCAAGTTAAAGATCTCCATGATTTTATATTGAAGGACAGGTTTACCATTGGATTCTATATTTTTTTCTTTGGCTTTGTCTTTCTGTTGGAGTCCTACTTTATCCTGTATAAAATCAGTGCCTCCGAAACTCTTTATGAACAATTCCTGGCGGCGGAAGAGGAGTACGGCCAGCAACGTTTGGCGTTTTACAAAGAACAAAAGGACAGGATGTTAAAGGAGAAGGGCTTGCTGGGAGGAGATTATGATAAGGTCATTCAATTGACTTCAAGTGGAAGAAGGAAAATCATTTAAGTTTTTTTGGGTGAGTTTTTGATCTCATTTTTAAATGGCAATGATTGATTTTTTTGGCTTACTTTTTTGACTGAATCTTTTAATTACTAAAAAAGCAACAGTTCTTTTTGAATTCGTCTATTGGAAATGGTCCTTTGTTGCATTAATTTAGAGGTCTACTGACAGCTAAGATGGAAGTTATTTTCATAAAACTAAATATTTTCGATATCATTTTCAATTGCAATGCACTGAAAATCAATCAAAAATGGAGTTGGCTGTCAGAGTACCGCATCCACTAAAACAAGGATTAAGACTTGTATGTTTTAGGGTACTCAACCCAAATATGGTGTCAGAGTACCGCATCCACTAAAACAAGGATTAAGACCGTTCCCCAAATATCATTGTTTGACCTGTTAAGTTGTCAGAGTACCGCATCCACTAAAACAAGGATTAAGACTATTTCCCCTCCTTTAAAAGTTCTAAAATCCTTTGTCAGAGTACCGCATCCACTAAAACAAGGATTAAGACTAAATAAATTCTGCTATTTTTTGTATTTTCATGGGTCAGAGTACCGCATCCACTAAAACAAGGATTAAGACTCTCTTAGCGGGGTAATTTTATACGATACCCATCTGGTCAGAGTACCGCATCCACTAAAACAAGGATTAAGACGATGGCGCGCATTTATTGTTTCATGTTCTCTAACAGTCAGAGTACCGCATCCACTAAAACAAGGATTAAGACTAGACTTTCAGAGCTCTAACTTATAACTAAAGCTTAAGTCAGAGTACCGCATCCACTAAAACAAGGATTAAGACCTTTGTTAAAGGACAGCTTGAGTTTGGTGCTACCGTGTCAGAGTACCGCATCCACTAAAACAAGGATTAAGACTAGACTTTCAGAGCTCTAACTTATAACTAAAGCTTAAGTCAGAGTACCGCATCCACTAAAACAAGGATTAAGACCTTTGTTAAAGGACAGCTTGAGTTTGGTGCTACCGTGTCAGAGTACCGCATCCACTAAAACAAGGATTAAGACTTAACTGATCTTCATTCAACGGAATTCCCTTGGCCCCGTCAGAGTACCGCATCCACTAAAACAAGGATTAAGACAAAGTTTACGCTTTCCATTTAAACACATTGATAGGTAGTCAGAGTACCGCATCCACTAAAACAAGGATTAAGACATTACCACCTGTACTGGCTGAATCATGTTGGATATGTCAGAGTACCGCATCCACTAAAACAAGGATTAAGACGGTTGGAAATTTAATATAAAACGATTCCTTTACTTGTCAGAGTACCGCATCCACTAAAACAAGGATTAAGACTTTGATAAGCAAGCTTTATGATGTTGTAGAATTTTGTCAGAGTACCGCATCCACTAAAACAAGGATTAAGACAAAACTCCCATTTTTTGAAGTTTTTTTTTAACTGTCAGAGTACCGCATCCACTAAAACAAGGATTAAGACTGCTCCAGATATGAATACCCCATAAAGTCTTGGAAGTCAGAGTACCGCATCCACTAAAACAAGGATTAAGACTCATCAAGGACAGGTTTCCCTTCCTCATTAAGCAGTCAGAGTACCGCATCCACTAAAACAAGGATTAAGACGTTTTTATTTTATCTCTGGTGTCTCTATCGAGAGAGTCAGAGTACCGCATCCACTAAAACAAGGATTAAGACACCATTCTCATCCACAATAGGAACTAATTTGAACCCGGTCAGAGTACCGCATCCACTAAAACAAGGATTAAGACCCAACACTTTGGAACAAAGTGAATTAAAAAAGGATGGTCAGAGTACCGCATCCACTAAAACAAGGATTAAGACAGTGAGTTGTGTTTCAACAGGATGAGAGCTGATTTGTCAGAGTACCGCATCCACTAAAACAAGGATTAAGACACAAACTGGTTTGCTTTAACCAAAATAAGGGCTGATTGTCAGAGTACCGCATCCACTAAAACAAGGATTAAGACATAAGCGAGCTGACGTAGCTCAACACCCTCTGTGGTGTCAGAGTACCGCATCCACTAAAACAAGGATTAAGACAACCAGCTTTAAAGCATCTAATATACCCTGAAGTTGTCAGAGTACCGCATCCACTAAAACAAGGATTAAGACAGCCTCCCAAAGTTTTTCTGGTTCTGTTTGCGCTGTCAGAGTACCGCATCCACTAAAACAAGGATTAAGACCTGATCAGAAATATATCTATCTCCAATCATAACCAGTCAGAGTACCGCATCCACTAAAACAAGGATTAAGACTTTGCCTTAATAAGGATTAAAGCGGAATTTTGCCCACGGTCAGAGTACCGCATCCACTAAAACAAGGATTAAGACTGTCCAACCAAAGACGAATTGATTTGCCTTAATAAGTCAGAGTACCGCATCCACTAAAACAAGGATTAAGACCGAAGCGGCAAGATGTATAATATCCAGTGTTGTTGTCAGAGTACCGCATCCACTAAAACAAGGATTAAGACTCAGGGCCATTTCTTCAAATGTCTGTTGTTTGAATAGTCAGAGTACCGCATCCACTAAAACAAGGATTAAGACTGTTAACGCTTTCGCCGTTAATTGTTGTTCTTTTTGGTCAGAGTACCGCATCCACTAAAACAAGGATTAAGACTCATCTCTCCATAATCATCTCACGGTAATAAGCAGTCAGAGTACCGCATCCACTAAAACAAGGAGGACCGAGCGTTAAAAAACCATCCCTTAGGATGGTTTTAGCGAGGGGCCAGGTTGCAGGGGGGACTGGACGTTAGGAAAATGTCCCTTTGGATATTTTTAGGCTTGGGCCAGCATGCAGCGCAGGATTATAATATCATAAGAGTACTGTCCCGATATCGTTCCTCATCGGGATAAACTATCCACTATAACAAGGAGGACCGAGCGTTAAAAAACCATCCCTTAGGATGGTTTTAGCGAGGGGCCAGGTTGCAGGGGGGACTGGACGTTAGGAAAATGTCCCTGTGGATATTTTTAGGCCTGGGCCAGCATGCAGCGCAGGATTATAATATCATAAGAGTACTGTCCCGATATCGTTCCTCATCGGGATAAACTATCCACTATAACAAGGAGGACCGAGCGTTAAAAAACCATCCCTTAGGATGGTTTTAGCGAGGGGCCAGGTTGCAGGGGGGACTGGACGTTAGGAAAATGTCCCTTTGGATATTTTTAGGCTTGGGCCAGGATGCAGCGCAGGATTATAATATCATAAGAGTACTGTCCCGATATCGTTCCTCATCGGGATAAACTATCCACTATAACAAGGAGGACCGAGCGTTAAAAAACCATCCCTTAGGATGGTTTTAGCGAGGGGCCAGGTTGCAGGGGGGACTGGACGTTAGGAAAATGTCCCTGTGGATATTTTTAGGCTTGGGCCAGCATGCAGCGCAGGATTATAATATCATAAGAGTACTGTCCCGATATCGTTCCTCATCGGGATAAACTATCCACTAAAACAAGGAGGACCGAGCGTTAAAAAAACCATCCCTTAGGATGGTTTTAGCGAGGGACCAGGTTGCAGGGAAGGGTAATGTAAAATGTATAATGAAGATTGAAAATCAAAAATGACAGTCCGAACCGGTATAGAGGGAAAGGTACATATAAAGAAAATGGTTTGGAAAGAAAAAGGGTAGATATCTAAATTTTAAAACTTAAATATTCATTATAACTTTTATCTTGGATTTCAGAAGCAGCCTAAAAGCTTAAAATTTTCTCATTTTTTTTAAAAAAAATGGGTTAGGGCATCAACTTATTTTTACCAAATCCAAATGACTGAAAATGAATAGATTTTTTTTTGAACACTGATTGTGCTCTGCTCAAAAACAAGGGATGAAAAAGAATAAATCCTTTATTTTTTTATACAATTTCGAACAGCAGTAGCTTGCATTTTTTCGATGGATTAATTAGTTTGACATTTTGAAAGAAAATGATAAGCAAAAATGCCTTTTCTGTTTAGGTATTTAGACTTGGAATTTTTGCTCTAAAATTTTTCACAATGACCCGAATATGCCTAAGATAAAAGTTTTAAAAATTGTTTTTGATACTGAATTAAAAGATTACGAAATTCCTGCTTTCAGGGGAGCTATAATTGATCTTGTCGGTAGAGAACATGTCATTTTTCACAATCATCTCAGTGATGACAGATTCCATTACAAGTATCCAGTCATTCAATACAAAAGAGATGGAAAAAGAGCCAGTTTGGTCTGTATCAAAGAAGGTGTTGAAGAGATCCATGCTTTCTTTCATAAAAACGAAGGTGTTATCAGAATCGGTTCTGACTTTAAGTCCTTGTATGTGGATCAAGTCAAACTGAACAGCTATCAGCTTGAAATATTAGATAACCCTCTATCCTATTCCATCTACAAATGGCTGCCTATCAACTCGGCCAACTTTCCCAAATTTATTGCTCTTGAAAGTTTGGCAGAGCAATTGGGGTTTCTCGAAAAAACCATGATCGGTAATATTTTGTCTATGGCCAAAGGATTGGACTGGCAAATTGATAAGACTGTTACTGTAAACATAACAAGGATCAACAGGCAATACTGGACCAAGTTAAAAGGACAAAAGGTACTGTCATTTGATCTTGAATTTAAAACCAATGTATTTCTGCCCTATGATATTGGATTGGGAAAAAGCAGTAGTCTTGGTTATGGAACAATAGGAAAGGTAATTACTAAAAAATCCGTAATATGACAAAATATTTATATGGCGCCAGTATTCAGGGCATCCAAAATTTTATATTTCAAACTAACAAGCTTAAAGAAATTGTAGGGGGGAGTGAGTTGGTTGATTATTTGAGCAGTACCTTTTTCAAAGAGTTTCTTAAGGAGAATGGAATTCCGTTTCACGAGGGAGACTTGATTTTGAGTGCAGCAGGAAATATTAAATATGAATTTAGCAATGCTGAAGACTGTCAGAAAGTCGTGAAAGGATTTTCAAAAGAAGTGATGTTAAAAGCGCCAGGGATTACTGTCAGCCAAGCAGTTGTAAGCCTCAATGAATTTGAGACTTACGGCAAAGCACTTCAAAAATTAGAAGATCGGTTAAGGATACAGCGAAACAAAGCTAACTATATTCTGGGTGATTATAATCCATTTAAAATTGGAGCTTCGGCAAGAAGGACAGGAGG
Source organism: Cecembia calidifontis (assembly GCF_004216715.1). Taxonomy (NCBI): domain Bacteria; kingdom Pseudomonadati; phylum Bacteroidota; class Cytophagia; order Cytophagales; family Cyclobacteriaceae; genus Cecembia; species Cecembia calidifontis. The sequence continues at coordinate 3,074,911 of NZ_SGXG01000001.1, read as the reverse complement.
TTTAGGTGTAAAGTATGAAAAAGATGAAGTAATAGACTTAGGTCAGTTAAATAAACATAAGCGTGCAGCAATAAGCGAGTCAAAGCTAATGGAGGTTTTGACAGGAAGGAAAAAAGCGACGGCCATAAAGGACAACTCTGAACTTGCAATAGAATGGGGGGATTTCACTTCAGGGAATAATTGGTTGGGAATAATTCATGCCGATGGCAATGGATTAGGGGCTCATATCATGTCGATTTACAGAAAAATTGAAGGGGATGGCATAAAAGAAGTTATCAGGGAGTTTTCCAAAACCCTTGATTTGGCCACCAAACAATCTGTAAGAGAAGCCTATCAAGAAATTTTTGGGAATGAGTCAAAATCTGAGACCTATGAACCTCCGATTCGACCGATTCTTTTGGGGGGAGATGATATAACCGTGATAATTAAAGGGGATGCAGCAATTCCTTTTACAAACGTCTTCCTCAAAAAATTCGAAGCAAACACAAAGTCGATGTTCCTTGAATTCGAAAAAAGGCTAAAAATAGAAGACAAAAATCTTGGCCTTGGCAAAGGACTAACTGCATGTGCTGGAGTGAGTTTTGTGAAACCAAATTTTCCATTTCATTATGGAGTTCATTTGAGCGAGTCTTTAACAGCCGCAGCCAAAACTACCTCGAAGTCCAATCTGATTGAGGGGAAAATACCATCTTCAGCGATTTTCTTTAAAGTCCAATCAAGCTATGTGGAGGACTATTCTTCCATTGTAGATAAAATGCTTGATCATGACCATATCCGATTCGATTTTGGCCCCTATTTTATTGATAAAAATACTTCTTACAGCACGATAGATGAGCTTCTTTCTTGGATTAAGACTGTCAAGCGACCTTCTGCTCCTCGGGCAGGTCTGCGTCAATGGCTGGGCATTATACCTCATGATCCTACACAGGCCAAGTTTATGTTTGACAGAATCAAACAAAACCTAAAAGAGAGAAACAACCAAAATATAATTTCCGACCTGCACTTGGAAAATGAGTATCCTTTTAAGCGTGACAACAAGATGTACACACATCTTTTTGATGTAGTCAATCTTTCATCTCTTTAATCTTCCCGCAATGAAAACAATAAAATTCTCTATTCAATTTTATGGGTATTGGCATGTCGGCTCAGGTCTCTCAGAAGGCACTAAGGCAGATAGTCTTGTTCTAAAAGATCGTAATAACCTCCCTTATATTCCTGGCAAAACCATCAAGGGGCTTTTTAGACATGCGGCCGAGGAATTAGCGGCCTTATCAGAAACCTATTTAGATAAGGATATGGTTCAGAAAGCCTTTGGATCTTTTGGATACGCTGAAAGTAGTGGCTCCAAACTATTTTTCTCTGATGCGCAGCTATCTTCATTCCATGCAAAAGAGATCCTCTCCCAAGATCTTTCAGAATCTCTTTATGAGGTAATTTCTTCAACCAAAATAGATGAATTAGGTGTGGCCGAAGATAAAAGTCTCCGCCAAATGGAAGTGACCATTCCTCTTACTTTATATGGAGTAATTACAGATTTTGAGAACAGATATTATGAACTGCTCATCAAATCAGCCCCTATGATAAAATACCTTGGTCTTAATAGAAATCGGGGATTAGGAAGATGTGAAATTAAAGTGTTTGAATCATGAAAATCTATCAATATACCTGTACACTTGAATCCGACCTGATTATTTCCTCAAAGGCGGCAACGGAAGGTCAATCCCAATCCTTGGATTATATACCAGGATCAAAATTTTTGGGTATAGTAGCGAAAGAACTTTATAACCAGCATGCTATGGATATTTTCCATAATGGCAAGGTTTCATTTGGTAATGCCTATCCCAGGATCAATGGTGATAGCATGATCCCAGTTCCTGCTGCATTCTTTTTCCCCAAGGGGAAATCTTTAGGAGAGGAGATCCTATTACCCATGAATCTTAAGCCCAATGCCAAATATATAGATAAGGATGGGAAAGAAATTCAGCCGAAACAAGCAAGAGGAGGCTATTTTAACTGGTCTGAAAAAACGCTTTTCACACCAGAACAAAATTTCAAACTCAAATCAGCCTTTGATTCAGTAAAAAGAAAGTCGGCAGATGGGCAAATGTTCGGATACTTTAGTCTTCCCAAAGGACTCAACCTGTATTTTACTATACATGATTCTACCGACCAGTATGCAGATATTATTAAGGAAAAACTTGAAGGATTGAAGCAAATAGGGAGATCTAAATCAGCGGAATATGGCCTTGTGGATATCAAATTCGAAAAAGAGATTTCGGAGATACCAGTTTACCGCCATGACCCAGGAAAGGAAATTGTTATTTATTCTTTTTCTGACTTGTGTTTCGTTGACCAATTTGGGCTATTTACTGCAACACCTTCTCCCAAGGATTTAACAGGGAGTGAAAAAAATGAAATCGTTTGGGAGAAATCGCAGGTTAGGAGTCGAAAATACCCAGTCTGGAACGGAAAAAGACAATCGAAGGATTCAGACAGGATAATAATAGAAAAGGGTTCTGTATTCGTTGTTAAAATCAATGAAGCAATTCCCGAAAATTTCTTTTCAATGGGAATTGGAGTCTCAAGATCAGAGGGATACGGCCAGGTCTTGGTTAATCCTCAATTTCTTCCACAGGAATCTGAAAGGATAGATACCATCCTAACAAAAAAAACTCAGGAACATCAGTTCTTATATCCAGAGGTAGGGAATGTTTCTGAATCTTTGCTGATTGCCCTTAAAAATAGAAGATTGTTAGGTGATTTAGACAGGCAGGTCAAACAGGAAGTAGATCAGTTTATTGAAGTAAACAAAAAAGTACTTTCAGAGCCAAGTAAGAGTCAATGGGGTACAATCCGTGGTTATGCCAAACAATCCAAAAATTTTGATTCTTTTTTCACTATGACCTTTGAAGAAGAATTTGGATTTATCAATAGAGGCAGATCTGAAAATCAATGGAGAAAAGCTGGTCCAGTCCTCATTGAAAAAATAAAAAACTTAAAAAAAGAGAAAGGAGAGGCTTTTACCATGGATTTTATTCAAAAGTTATCAACTGAAATGCCAAAACAGAAAGAATCATGAAAGTACTCACGCATAGATTTTTAGCTCAAATAACCATCGAAGCTCATTCTGCATTTGCAATTAATTCTGGAAAAGTTGGATTGCTAAATGATAACATGGTAGCGAAAGACGGAAATGGTTTACCTTATTTACCAGGCACTTCAATTGCGGGAGTTCTCCGCCATGCCATCGACAAAGAATTAGAAAATGAACTGTTCGGTACTAGTGGAATTGGAAATTCAAGGGGCAGAGAATCCAAAGATGGGTTTGGAAGCAGGCTCGTCATAAGCCCCGGATTATTAGTGGGTAAAGACGGTAGAGTAATTGAAGGCCTTCAAACAATTGATTTCGAAGATCCTTTCTATTCATTATTCAGAGCTTTGCCTTTGAGAGATCATGTGAAAATCAACAGCAAAGGAACTGCAGAAAAGGGTGCTAAATACGATGAGGAACTGGTGTTTAAAGGAACACGATTTGTTTTTGAAATCGAACTGAAAGGTGTTAAAGAAGATCAAAACTCATGGGAAAAGCTACTTGGGATATTGGAAACACCGGACTTTAGATTGGGATCTGGAACCCGAAAAGGTTATGGTGAATTTAAGATTATCCATGAAAGGAGTTTCCAGCGCATTTTTGATCTAACAGAAACATCGGATCTGTCAGCATACTTAACCAAAACAGTTTCTCTTAATTTTCCTATCCCAAATGGAGAAAAACTTAATATAGAGAAGGTTCAGGGTTTAATAGGCTGGAAAAAATATGAGCTTCAACTGAGGGCAAAAGACTTTTTTCTATTTGGGGCAGGTTTCGGAGATGGAGATGTAGACCATATCACCAAGAGAGAGAAAATTATTTCATGGGTTAATCACTGTCCCAAAATCTCAGATGAGGAATATATTCTGATACCTGCTACTTCGATTAAAGGAGCATTAGCTCATAGGTTAAGATTTAATTTCAGTAAAGAGATTGAAGATTACATCGAGAGTCCAAAAGATTTTTATCATCCGCAGGCCAAAATAGATGAAGAGCATCTTCTTTCAGAATTAAAATCCCTGGCCAATTTGGAAAATTTATGTGTAAACACAACTGATGAGGTTTTCATGGAGATCGAAAACAAAATCCGTGAATTTGATCCATTTAAAACTAAACCATGGATTTGTTTCGAAAATCAGCTCAAAGATGAAGCTGCTATTATTCTTAAAACTGGAGACCAAAGCGAAGAATCTAATTTGGCTATTAAGACTCTTTTTGGGTTTGCCAATAACCATTCACAAGAAGAACAAAAATCATCGGGAAAGGGGAATGTCATCATACAGGATGTTTATCTCACCTACAAAAAAGAAAATGATAAGGTCTTCAATCATGTAAAGATTGATAGGTTTACTGGTGGGGCGATAGATGGCGCGCTTTTTCAAGAGAAAGCTTTTTATGGAAAAGATCAACCAATCGATTTAAATATTTTTGTTAAAAAAGAAGCTTTGGAAGATCCAAAAATTAAAAAAGCTTGGGAAGATACGCTTGAGGACTTAATTCAAGGTGGAATTCCTCTCGGAGGTATGACTACAAAAGGTCATGGATTTTTCACTGGAACAAAAAAGGAAAATTAAAATGAAAAAAATCACAGCAAACGATATAGATTACAGCAAGTCCTACACAGGTTACCTTTGGTATTCGGATGAATCCAAACCAAGGATTTTTAATCCTGATATTCTTCAGCGTTCAATGTTTACTCCCTTACCTTTTGTACTGGAGGGTTACCTCTATTCCCCTGATGAAGGTGGGGTTTGTATTAATATTAAAAACATTGATGGGGAATACCTTATTCATCAGGTCAATCTTAGGGATGTTGATCAAAATAAACTTGAGCGTTTTAGCTTTTTAGCCTCAGCACCATTTGAAAATATTGGTATAAAAAAATTTAAGGCTATCCAGTATTGGAAAGCTGAAAAAGATGAATTCTGCGAAGGAATGGAAGTCTTAAGGCCTTCTTGGATTGTTTTTGAAGGATTTGAATACACTACTAGCCATAAAAACCTATGATTACTGCACAATACCGTCCTAAATAAAATATGAGAGGTCTGGTTTTTTGCCCAAAATAGCTATTTTGGGTTTGCACCAAAAAACATAAACCTCCCATGAGTAATATTACATTGTTTTCTCAGATTATTAAAAAAATCGAGCGTTCAATTTTCAAGAAACTGGTTGAAGAGAAGCAAACGGACAAGGGCTGCAAAGGCTTTGACAGCTGGACGCATTTGGTTTCCATGCTTTTTTGCCATTTTGCCAAAAGTACTTCTGTAAGGGATATTTCAAACGGCCTGCGTTCGGCCACGGGGAACCTCAACCATCTGGGGATTGCCAAGGCACCATCCAAGTCCAGTATCAGTTATCAGAACAAGCGCAGGGACTCTGACCTGTTCAAGGAGCTGTATTACGGGCTTCTGAAGCATTTAGGACAGCAGGCGTCCCTGAGCAGGGTAAAACTACGGATCAAGGCTCCCGTCTATCTGCTCGACTCCACGGTGGTAAGTCTTTGCCTTTCGATGTTTGACTGGGCAACCTTCAGGACCAAAAAGGGTGCTGTAAAGATGCATACGCTTCTGGACTATGACGGGAAACTCCCTGTTTATGTGAATATTACAGAAGGAAGTATGGCAGACAATAAAGGCGCTTATGATATTCCTTTGGAGAAAGGATCCGTTATAGTGGCGGACCGCTATTACAATGACTTTCCGATGCTCAACATTTGGGACAGCAAGGGGGTCTTTTTCGTCATAAGGCACAAGGATAACCTTAAGTTCAGCACAATCAATGAACGTCGACTCCCTGAAAATACTGCACAGGAAGTACTGATAGACGAAGAAATTGAACTGGTAAACCCGCAGTCAAAAGTGAAGTACCCCGGAAAACTCAGAAGAGTGGCTGTATGGGACGAAAAAAACCGACAGACCGTCGAACTGATTACCAATAACTTCAAATGGTCAGCAAAGACAATCGGTGATCTTTACCGGTGCCGATGGGAGATTGAGATCTTCTTCAGGGACATCAAGCAGTTACTCCATATCAAAACCTTTATCGGAACATCGAAAAATGCCGTGATGATCCAGATATGGACCGCGCTGATCACCATTCTGCTCCTAAAAGTGATGAAGGCAACCGCTAAATTCGGATGGCATCTGTCCAATCTGGTTGCATTTATCAGACTGAACATATTCGTTAAAATAGAGCTGCAAAAGTGGCTGGACAAACCCTTTGAAGACCATGAAAAACCTCCTCAAAAAAGCCAACAGGGGGTTCTATTTCCGGATTACAGATAAAATCACAATAGAAATTGCAGAAACACAGCTAAACATCTGTCTTGTAAATTATTTAGGACAGCATTGATTACTGCACCGTACAATTTTGTTCCTCTCAATGACCATATTGTAACTCCTTACTGGGGACCTGCAATATCACATGATAAGCCATTTATTGATTCCCAGTCTGGTGTATTGAATGTTGAAATTACAGCGGAGAGTCCGATTTTCGTTAGAAATGGGGAGATCCGAAAAAAAAACAAAGATGGAAAGGAAATTATAAATTCTGATTTTAACCAATTCAAATCAAAATATTTTATACCTGGATCATCCATTAAAGGTATGCTTCGAAACTTTGTAGAGGTCATGACCTTTGGAAGAATGGAGGATAAAGTCAATGATGTAAAATATTCTGTGAGGGATTTTAACAATAATGGCATTTATCCCAAAAGCGATATTTCAAAGGAAGTTCAGTGTGGTTGGTTAAAATTTGATGGAGTGAAATATCTTTTAACACCTTGCGGAAGACCGGGAAGAATTTCGCATAAAAATCTGGATAAAATCTCAGGGGCAACAAAAATTTCGGAGTATTATCATCAGAACTCGAATATTAATTCAGACAAAAAAAGATCAGCTAAGGCAAAATATGAAGCTTTTCCATTTAAAAAAGACGGGTATGCATTTAAATACCAATCTGCGGATGAGCCTGAGGATGGTATAGGCAGAGAAAAATATGTCCTTGATGAGACAGGTCAAGGGAAAAAAGGCACGATAGTTTTTACAGGTCAACCAGGTGTCCGAAAAGAAAAAGAAAATCAGGGGAAACAATACGAATTTATATTCTTTAACTACAATAATCCTGAAATTTCTCTCGACAAAGATGAAGAGGGAAAACCGCATGAAATCATTAGAAACCTCTTTCATGCCTATTATGACCATGACAAAGGGCAGCAAAAAGACGACTGGAAATGGAGAAAAGCCCAACTCTTAAATGGCAAACCAATTCCTGTATTTTTCCGTCTCAAGGATTATGATAAAGCTCCATCATCCAGTAATCTACTGGATATGGGTCTCGCCTTTTTATATAAAATAACCTACAATTTTTCTGTAAAAGAAAGCATTCAGAACTATCAAAAATCGGAAAATTTACAATATCCTGATTTTGCAGACTGTCTTTTTGGGTACATCAAAAAAACCGGGAACAATAAGTTTGATTCTCTGAAAGGCCGCGTGATGATCAGTCATGCTTTTGCAGAAGAAGGAGCTAATCCACTTCCCCAGAAAACAGACGTGTTGGGTGGTCCTAAAGCCACATATTACCCAAATTACATTCAACAAGAACTCAAGAACGGACAAGGTAAAATATCCGGAAACTATTTCACTTTTAAGAATCAAAAAAGCAGAATCAGAGGTTGGAAAAAATATCCTATCAGGTATTCCGATCCTATTTCCAATCCCGCTCCCATTATTAAAGGCAAGGTAAATGAAGAAGTGGCAAGCCAGTACTCCCCCCTACCGAAAGGGACCAAATTCAAATTTAAAATTGCTTACCATAACCTTCGTAAAGAAGAATTAGGAGCGTTGATTTCTGCACTTACCTTTCATGGAAATGAGGGGTTCTATCACAACATCGGCATGGCCAAACCACTAGGCTACGGGAAGATTTCATTCTCCATTCAAAACAAGAAGGAAGCTGAATTGAATTTTCTTTTGAAAGAGTTTGAATGTTATATGAACTATGCCTTAGCCCCAAAGGGGATAACTTGGTTAGATTCTCCCCAGGTCAAAGAATTATTTTCCATGTCCAAACCTTCCGAAAAAGGGGATAAGATCTTGAAATATCAAAAGTTGGATATGGAAAATAGAGTTAATGATTTTAATCAGGCCAAAAAGGATGGTCTAGCGCTACAAGATTTTTCTAAAATAGTTGATCCCGTAAAAATTTCGAGTAAAGCATCAATATCAGAAATTGAACAAAAGAAGATCTTCCATTCTACACAATCATCTTATTTTGAATCTTTAGCTCTAAAAGGAAAGGAAGACCCAACTTCACTGTACAGAATATCTGTAGAAAGAGAAATAGCAAAGATTATTTTAGAGCAGAAAGAAGTTTTGATTGAGAAGCTTAATGAAAAACGTAATCAATTAAAACTGGAAAAACTTAATCAGCTAGCACAAAAAAATCTAGAAATTGAGCAAGCAAGACTTGAAGAAAAGCTAAGCAATCCCATCAATTTGGAATCCGTAAAATTGAACTCCCGAGCCTTTGAAAGCCTAGAGAAGGCAATGAAGGTGTTTCAGGTCAAGTTTAAAAATGGCCCCATTCAAGACTCACAAGATCAGGAAATTCTAAAGAGAAAATTGAAAGAAATATTTTCAGTTTTACCCGAAAAGGAAAAAATCAAATGGAAGGATTCCAGCTGGGAGAATAATCAATACTACAAAAAGATCTGCAAATGGTTAGGTGAAAGTGAAACCAAAAAAATTCTTAAAGAAAGCTAATCAATTGATTTTAAAAACGGCCGTCCTGAAGTCCTTTTTGGGACGGCTATGGCTCCTTTACACCTAAATTTTTAAAGATATTTAAAAATACCATGCCCCACCTCGTCTCCATTATCTCCGATCAGGCTGTGCCTAATTTGCTATTTATCAGGCAATTTGCAGAGGCTAATTCGCACTTTTATTTTATTTCCAGTCAGGAAATGGAGGAAAAACAGGCTACTGAAAACCTGAAAGTAGCCCTAAAGCTTCCCCCAGAGTGCTGCCATACTATAGTAATAGATGCTGATGACGTTGTCCGCATCCATTATCAATTGAACAAGTTTAATTTTCCAATCGAGGATGCATTTCTGGTCAATATAACAGGGGGAAATAAATTGATGTCCCAGATGGTATTTTCCCATTTTCAGTCCTATAAAGCCTTAATGTTTTATGCACCAATCAATTCTGATTTTTATCAGCAGGTTTATCCCCAGGTTTTGAAAATACCGAAGGATCCAGGAATTAAACTTTCTTTGGATGAATATCTATATGCTTACGGATTTGAAATCACTGGAGATTTACAATATTTCAAAGGGAATCCAAAGCCAACAACTCTATTCTGGAAAGTGCTTGATGCAGGTGGAGCAGGAAATGTACCTGAAATTGCTAAGGCCAATTTACCTGGGTATAAGGATGCTGACAAAAATTACCTCCTAGGAAATTGGTTTGAACTCTACTGTTACCAGTTTTTTAAACGAGTTTTTCACTTGAACGATTCTCAAATTGGCTGTAGTGTGGGACTTAAAAAAATTGGAAGTGCGACTTCCTCAAATCATGATAATGAATTTGACTTGATGTTTATTTTTAAAAATGACCTATATGTTTTTGAATGTAAGGTTTATACAAGTTCGAAATATTCAAAGGATAAATATCAAATTCCTATGTATAAACTGGCTTCATTGACTCAAAAATTTGGACTCAAGTGTAAAAAATATCTTGCAGTCTTAGCAGAACTTCCTGAAGTAGAGGAAAGTTTAGATCAGCTTGAACAGCTTCGTACCAATTTGGGAATTGATAAACTAATCACATTGCAGGATTTCATGCAATATCAGGATAATCAAATTCTTACCCCAAATCCTGTACATAAGCCCGATTTTCAGAAAAAATTGAATTTATTGATTGAGAAGTTTAATGGTTGAAAGTTATGTCTAGAAAAGTATTTTTATCGTTTTTAGGCACAAATGATTACAAGGAGTGTAATTATTACCTGGAAGGAAATCCTGGCCAAAAAGTTGAAAAGGTAAAATATATTCAGGAGGCCCTTATACGTCTTTTTTGTCAAGATTTCTCCTCCAACGATCAAGTCCTACTGTTTCTTACGGAAAAGGCTGAACAAATGAATTTTAGGGATAATGGTCAATTCAATAAAAGAACCCAACGATTTGACCTTCCTAATATTGGTTTAAACTCACGGCTTCAAGAACTCAAAAAAGAGGGATTTCAATTTCAAATCAATCACAAACGGATCAAAGAAGGATTCTCTGAAGAGGAAGTTTGGTCTATTTTTGAAACTGTTGCAGATGAAATACAGGAGGGGGACCAGATAATCTTTGACATCACCCATGCATTTCGATTTCTTCCCATGCTTGGTGTGGTCTTGCTCAATTACCTTAAAGTGACTAAGAACATATCTGTAAAAGGGATTCACTATGGAGCTTTTGAGAAGTTGGGAACAATTCAAGAAGTCCAGGCAATGGATGAGGATGACAGAAATGCCCCTATTATCGACTTGAACATGCTTTTGGAATTTCAATCCTGGGCTTCTGCTGTAAATAGCTTTGTGAAATTCGGTTCAACCAAAGAGTTGAACGAGGCTAGTCAATCAAAAATCAAATCCAGAATGGCAGAAACAAAAGGCTCTGATTTGGCGACAAAGGATTTAAGGTATGTAATCGATCAGTTATCTGAATTAACTTCCGACATACAAACCAATAGACTTAACTTTTTACTTGGAAGGGATTTCGCCTTGTTTCAAAAAAAGATAACTTCTGTTCAGAATACGGATATTGTTGTTAAGCCGTTCAAACAAATACTTCGGTTAATAGAAAGGAAAGCCACACCAATAATTACATCTTCTGATTTGATTTGGTTAGAAAGTGCCAAATGGTGTTTGGAACATAAGTTGATTCAACAAGCTTACACTCAGCTACAGGAAGGCTTACTAACCTACTGTATGATTGAATTTAATAAGGAAATTGAAACAAATGTTAATTTTCAAACTGTTCTTGCCAAATACCAAATAACTCAAATGGTTTCAATTATCGAATTGAAAGACAGAGACTTTTATAAGGGATTGTTGAATGTTATTTACCAAAAATCTCAAAATAAAGTTAAATGGAATACAGAATATTATTTGGTGGAACTTGCTGGAATTTTTCAGGATACAAGATTTGAAAAACTAGGGACGGTTTTTGCCCACATTACCGAATCGAGAAATGATATCAATCACGCTGGTCTTAGAAAAAACCCCATGAAAGCCGAAGCGCTACAAAAGAGAATTGGAGAATTGATATCTCAAGTAGAAACACTTTTAAAATCTTAATCAATGCTCCTCAATCTCTCCAACCACCCCTCTTCTTCCTGGCCAGCTAAGCAAGTATCTCTTGCCAATGAATTATATGGGGAAATCCAAGATATGCCATTCCCACAAATAGACCCTATGATGGATGAAGCAGGGATTCAGGCTTTAGCTTCAGATTACCTACAAAAAATCCTTGCAATCAATCCAAAAGCAGTGCATCTTATGGGTGAGCTTACCTTTTCATTCGAGCTGGTTCAAATGCTCAAAAATCATGGAATAACTGTGATTTCCTCTACCACCCACCGCACCACACAAGAGCACCCCGATGGGACTAAAATATCCAAATTTGAATTTGTCCGATTCAGACATTACTGGCCATGAATACTAATATCCAACTCACTCCCCAACAACAGGAAGCTTTTGATAATATCCTTGAATTTTTGAAGGAACCTGAACATGCCTTTTTTATCCTCAAAGGATATGCAGGTACCGGCAAGACTACCCTACTCCAACAGCTTGCCCAGTACTTGGATGATAAGGAAATTACTTTTTCTTTGCTGGCACCTACCGGTCGGGCAGCTGCGGTTCTCAGTGCAAAAACAGGTTTTTCTGCCAAAACTTTACATTCCGAACTCTATCACTTCAAGGACATAGACGGAGATGCTCCTCCTGATAAAGAAAAAACAGATGTGAATGATTATGGACAAATGCGGCTTTTATTCGAGATCCGAAAACCAGATGAGACCTCTGAAAAGGTCTACATAGTGGATGAAGCCTCCATGATCGGTGATGAGCGCAATGATGACAGTTCATTCGCCTCTTTTGGAACAGGGCATTTACTGACCGATTTCATGACTTTGGTGGGTAACAATAAAGTAATCTTTGCGGGTGATCCATGTCAACTTCCTCCAGTAGGAAGTTTGGAAAGCCCAGCATTGACAGAAGACTTCTTCAGGAAATTAGGCAGAAAAGTTTTCTCTTTTGAAATGACCCAGATCCTTCGACAAAAGCAAGATTCTGAGGTACTCAAACTGGCTACACAGATCCGAAGAATGACCAGTGTGCCCTATAAGACCAAATGGGTAAAAATGCCTGCAAGAAATAGTGAGTGGATACAGCTTGCCGGCTTTGACCAAATGAAGGAAATGTACATCAAAGACCTCTTAGAAAATGGCTCAGATCAGACCATTGCCATTAGCTTGAGTAATTATAACTGCCACCATATCAACCTTGAAGTAAGGATGCGAATGTACGGGAATGCTTACAGACCACTTCAAAAAGGTGACCTACTAATGGTGACCCAAAATAATTATCTGGTTCCACTCACCAATGGAGACTTTGTCGAAGTATTGGATGTGGGGCATGAAGAAAGCATCAAAGGTATCAGCTTTATCCATATTACAGTAAAAGCAAGACTCACCGGAAAAGCCCATGAGACCATGCTATGTCTAGATCCTCTACACAATGGCAACAGTAACCTGAATACTGACCAACAGCGCTTGCTGATGATTGATTTCAGCCAAAGGATGCGTGACAAAAAAATAAAACCCAAGACAGAAACCTACTATGCCGCCATGCAGAAAGACCCCGTACTGAATAGTCTAAGGGCTAATTTTGGCTATGCTGTAACCTGCCACAAAAGTCAGGGAGGTGAGTGGGAAAAAGTATATTTCTTTTTGAATAAAGGAATGTATGTCATGAATCCCCATGAGCTTACCAGGTGGTGGTACACAGGCATCACCAGATCCAAGGAAAAACTTATTCTCGCTCAGGATTGGTGGATAGGCTAACCCAACGTTTGGGGGAGTCAAACCCTCGAAGGTTTTTCAACTTAATTAGAAGGCTAAACTTTTCCAAAGTTTGGAACTTTGAAAAAGTTTAAAATCAAAACTAAACCCAAAAAAACCATGCACTTAGTCATTAATACCTATGGAGCAACCCTGCAAAAAGAAAACGAACTTTTTGTAATCACCACACCAGAGGGAAAACAAAGCTTCCCGCCGGATATTGTTAAGAGCATTAGTATTTCTAAGTCTGCCCGGATCACCAGCGATGTTATCATACTGGCCATCAAACATAAAGTAGAAGTACTTTTTGTTAATGATTTGGGCAATCCTGAAGGTCGTGTCTGGAGCGTTCAATACGGATCGATAAGCAATATCCGAAAAGCTCAGGTCAATTTTTTATATTCCAAAGCTGCATTACCTTGGGTAAAAGAATTAATTTACCACAAGCTGGACTCACAAGTAGCTCTCCTGCTGGCATTACATCCTGAGCCAGATAAACAACAGCTTTATAACTTTTTTAAATCTAGTATCAATAGCATAGAAGATTACAAGAAGAAAGTGCAAGATGTAGAAGGAGAATTTGTTTCCGATGTAGCGCCAACCATCAGAGGCTGGGAAGGCGCTTCTGGTAGAAGATATTTTCAAAGTATTGCCAGGCTGATGCCGAAAACTTATTCTTTTGAATCCAGGGATAGGCAACCGGCACGTGACCCTTTCAATGCTTTGCTCAATTATGCCTATGGAATCCTTTATGGTAAAATCGAAGGTGCGCTCATCAAGGCAGGGATTGACCCCTATGTGGGGATTTTTCATAGAGATGAATACAACAGACCTGCATTGGTCTTTGACATTATCGAAAAATACAGAACCTGGATGGACTATGTGGTCATTCAATTGTGCATGGCTGAAGCTTTTCCTTTAGAATCTTTCGATCAGGAAAACCCTCAATCTGCCCTTTTGTTAGGACCCTTGGCCAAAAGGATTTTGATCCAATCTGTAAATGATTACTTAGGGGAAGTAATCTTACTCAATGGAAAGTCAATGAGCAGAATGTCACATATTGATGAAGACATGCATAAACTGGCCAGATTTTTTACCCAAAATGCAAGTATATGATCAGATTAGGTAAACATATAACCCAGACAGGAGATCAGCTACAGGATATCAGCATAGAAAAATTCCACAAAGCACTCATCAATCCCGAAGGAGAAGTCGCATCACTCCAACGCAGGCTTCAAGCTATCAGAGCAATGGATCCTGCCCAGTACAGAAGGCTTAAAACAACACTGCCTTATGTAGTCTGTGCCCAGTTTCACCCTAAAGTAAGACGAAAGGAAAATTTTCTTTATGCAGACCGCTTCCTGATAGATATCGACCATATCTCGGAAAATGGACTTGAGATTGGCCAACTCAGGGAAAAACTACAAAAGGATAAGAGGGTTGAACTGCTTTTTGCTTCTCCAAGTGGAGATGGGTTAAAAGTGCTGTTCAAAATTGACCCCAAGATCTCTGATCCTGCTTACTATGCCTTGTTCTACAAAGCCTTTTGTATACAGCTTAATCAGGAATATCAACTTGGTGCAGCTTTGGACCACAAAACACATGATGTCAGCCGCTGTTGTTTTGTTAGTTTTGATCCTCAAGCCTACTACAACCCAAACGCAGTTCATCTCCACCCAGAGGCATTTGTAGCAAAAGATTCCCTCTTTGAAATGGAACAAATTGAAAAAAAGGCCAAAGAAATAGAAAAGCAACACAGAGAAGTAATCAAAGAATTACCGAGAGATGAAAAAACAAATACTGGCCAAGATATACCTGATGGAGTGCTCGCTTTTATAAAAGAGAAGACAGGACAAAAGCTAAAAAAGCCCACTGAAAAACACTATGAACAACCAGAGGAACTGGAATGGGTCATGGATAAGCTTCACAACTACCTTAAAGAAATCAATGCCGAAATAGAAGAAGTAAAACCAATAGCTTATGGACGGCAAGTTAAAATACGTTCAGGCACAATCTGGGCTGAAGTCAATGTATTCTTTGGTAAAAGAGGAGTAAGTGTGGTCGGTACTACCAAAACCGGAAGCCATAAAGAATTCGGTAAAACTTTGACAGAATTTCTTAAAGCCAGTTTCCAATCTTAGGACCTAATGCCAAAGCCCCCAAAAAAAGAATTTGACCTCAAAGAAAGAATCCAAAAAATCAGGGATTCTGGAATTTTGGCCCAACCAGATCAAAAATCAATACTTGATCCGGAAGATGAATTACTCCCACTTTCCGGTAGGATTGAAAAAATACTAAATATTTTCCAGGGAAAACCCCAAAAAAGTACCACTATGAACTACCTGATCATGTATGATATAGAAAACAACAAAGTCAGGAGACTGGTAGCCAAATACCTGCTCAAAAACGGCTGCATACGTGTACAAAAATCTGTTTTCCTGGTTCACTCAGACCACAAAAAATTCGAAGAAATCAAACAAACACTTGTAGAAATCAACGATGTATATGAAAATGAAGATAGTATTATTCTGGTACCTCTGAATATCTCAGATGCCAGAAGTATGAAGTTAATAGGTAAAAATGTAAATATTGAGCAAATAATAGACCCACCCAATACGGTATTTTTATGAATCAGCAACTATTGAAACAACTTCGCGCAGAAAATAGATTTGAAGATGCTTACAAACTAACTAAAAACGAACTTCTTCAAAAACAAGATGATATTTGGGCAAAACGTAACCACAGTTGGTCCCTATATTATTTAATCAAAAAACATGTACAGGCTGGACAAACTGTTCAAGCCAAACACTTTCTTGATGAGTTCACTTCTCTTCAGATGCCAATTACTGAAGCTCTTCTTCATGAACGGATGGAATATTTTTTTAAAATACTTAACGAAGGATACTTGCGGGTGAAGCAGCTTGTGGCTGATGGAAAGTACAGTGAGGCATTCGATTTCGAGCTAAAAAAAAACCAGCCTGATACAGATCAACTGTCCTGGATTGTCTATTACTTGCTTAAATCACATAATAAAACTGGAAAACCAGATAACACGGAAACTTTAGGATTACTCAATCGCCATTTCGAATTTTATCGTCCAACCAAAAAGCTGGTCTCCAAACTGATATTACAGGAATTGGTAAAGACCTCCGTTGATTTTTGGTCATTAACCCATCAATCAGTTTATTTAGAAAAAGCAGGACTTTATGATATCCTGGAAGAGGATGATTTTCAAAAACAGGAATGGGAAGGCAAAAAGATAATATCCCTGGCAGAACGTCTTCACATTAGCTATTCTAAGGCTTTGCTAAGAGAAAAGGCAGATGAGGGAAAAATCACTGCTTATATCGAGGAAATTGTAGAGCCAATCTTAGAAACATATCCTGGTATGTTGTATGTGCCCTATTTCAAAGCTAAGCTTTTGTTGGGAACTGGTAATTTAGACACAGGAATAAAAGCATTCTTGCCCTTTGCTAAAAAGAAGTCAGGTGAATTTTGGGTTTGGCAGGTATTTGCGGAAGCCTATGAGGGTGACCTATACCTTTATTTTTCCTGCCTCTGTAAAGCTATGACCTGCAAAACCAAGCCGGAATTCCTATCCAATATACAGGAAAAGCTAATAGCTTATCTGGTAAAAACTGAGCAATATAATTTAGCAAAAGCTGAGCTGGAAAAACTGATGAGGTTAAGAGAAAAACAAGGTTGGGGTTTAAAAAGTAATCACAGACAGTATATGGAAACATCATGGTTTTTCCAATCCCAAGCTGCTTATCTGAATTATTCCGATCACATTGCTCTGGCAGAATCCCTTCTTGAAAACAAATCTACTGAAACCATACTCGTCGTCGTAAATCATGTGAATCGAGAAAAGAAAGTTTTTAGTTTTCTGGTAAATGAACATAAATTTGGTTTTGGCAATTATATTGAAGAACCTAATCTATGGGGGATCTATAAGCTAACAGGGAATTGCGGCACTGGAGATTATTTTCATGTCAAAAAAATTGAAGCTTCAACAAGTAAAGAGCATCCACTACTAAGCCAAGTCTTGGGGAAATTCAACAAGCGGGAGCACAATTCTTTTGGTTTTATCAATGGGAAATTTGTTGAACCAAATTTGGTTGAAAAGCACAGCCTAAAACATAATGATTTAGTAGAAGGTACTGCCTTACTTGCACCGGTAAAAGGTAAAAAAGAATGGGCATGGAAAATGATCTTTATCCAAAAATCAGATAAAGAAAAAGGCTAAAAAAAGCTTTTTAAAATTGAAGAGAAAAGTTTAGATTTGGAAGAGACTGTAGAAAAGATGAAGTTTATTTTCAAAAAACTAAATATTTTTGAGAGGTTTTTCAATCGCAAAATATTGAAAACCAATCAAAACTGGAGTTAGCAGTCAGAGTACCGCATCCACTAAAACAAGGATTAAGACAATGCATAATTTCCTTTTTGAAATGGTTCTGCATGGGTCAGAGTACCGCATCCACTAAAACAAGGATTAAGACTCAGATATTCTGGGCTGTGGGGCATTTTCGAAATCGTCAGAGTACCGCATCCACTAAAACAAGGATTAAGACCTCTTACCTCATTTCCACATAGGCCTATTTGGTCTAGTCAGAGTACCGCATCCACTAAAACAAGGATTAAGACATCATGTTATCAACCATGTCATTAGTTTTAATAACAGTCAGAGTACCGCATCCACTAAAACAAGGATTAAGACGCTGTAACGCCATTCTCTTCGCAAAATTCTTTTAGAGGTCAGAGTACCGCATCCACTAAAACAAGGATTAAGACAAAAATAAAGGGAGTTTCCCCCCTCTATTTAGTTGTCAGAGTACCGCATCCACTAAAACAAGGATTAAGACCGCAAAATACAAATGGGTTGCCCCATGTTTAATAGTCAGAGTACCGCATCCACTAAAACAAGGATTAAGACTATCCTTATTCGAACAAGGTGTCCAAATCCTCGTAGTCAGAGTACCGCATCCACTAAAACAAGGATTAAGACTTTTTGTCATAATTTCTAATGGGTTTAAATGTGTTGTCAGAGTACCGCATCCACTAAAACAAGGATTAAGACTGATTCACACTGAGTATTAGCTGATTAGACTAAAGGTCAGAGTACCGCATCCACTAAAACAAGGATTAAGACGCTTTTCTTTTGAAGCATTGAAATTGCACCCCCCCAGTCAGAGTACCGCATCCACTAAAACAAGGATTAAGACAATACAAATGGGTTGCCCCATGTTTGATTGCCTGACGTGTCAGAGTACCGCATCCACTAAAACAAGGATTAAGACAAACGGATATCCGTTCACATTTACACGAACAACAGCGTCAGAGTACCGCATCCACTAAAACAAGGATTAAGACATTTTAGAGGTATACAACTGCTCACCCTTGGGAAGGTCAGAGTACCGCATCCACTAAAACAAGGATTAAGACGAAGAGTAATGATAGAATGATAATAAAGAAAACAGTCAGAGTACCGCATCCACTAAAACAAGGATTAAGACATTTTAGAGGTATACAACTGCTCACCCTTGGGAAGGTCAGAGTACCGCATCCACTAAAACAAGGATTAAGACGAAGCATAACCCAGTTGATTGAAAACATATTTATTTGTCAGAGTACCGCATCCACTAAAACAAGGATTAAGACTCCTCGTAAGTGGAATTGAAGGACAATTTTGTTCTCGTCAGAGTACCGCATCCACTAAAACAAGGATTAAGACTCTTTTGCAATAGATTTGAAGGATTGACCTTCAGAAGTCAGAGTACCGCATCCACTAAAACAAGGATTAAGACCTCACCACGCAGGGAATGAAATTTAGCAATCGCCATGTCAGAGTACCGCATCCACTAAAACAAGGATTAAGACAATTCTTTTGGAGATATATTGTGTCTCAATGGGGTAGTCAGAGTACCGCATCCACTAAAACAAGGATTAAGACTATACGATATCCATCTGTAATGAATATCATCTTCTAGTCAGAGTACCGCATCCACTAAAACAAGGATTAAGACATGAATATCATCTTCTATTTCATCTTGTCTAAAAGGTCAGAGTACCGCATCCACTAAAACAAGGATTAAGACACCATTCTCATCAACGATGGGTACCAATTTGTACCCGGTCAGAGTACCGCATCCACTAAAACAAGGATTAAGACTGAGAAGAGGTTCACCATTCTCATCAAGGACAGGTTGTCAGAGTACCGCATCCACTAAAACAAGGATTAAGACTTTTACCTCTTGTTTGAGAAGAGGTTCACCATTCGTCAGAGTACCGCATCCACTAAAACAAGGATTAAGACAATCCTCGTCAAGAAACTGTGGTTTTACCTCTTGTTGTCAGAGTACCGCATCCACTAAAACAAGGATTAAGACAAAAAGGATGAGCCCCGAAGGGCCCAATCCATTAATGTCAGAGTACCGCATCCACTAAAACAAGGATTAAGACCTGATTTCTCACCACGTAACGAATGAAATTTAGCGTCAGAGTACCGCATCCACTAAAACAAGGATTAAGACCGTCAAGAAACTGTGGTTTTACCACGTCCATTTTAAGTCAGAGTACCGCATCCACTAAAACAAGGATTAAGACTTCCAGGACATTGCCTTCAGAGTCCGTAAAAAGACCGTCAGAGTACCGCATCCACTAAAACAAGGATTAAGACTTCTTCTACAAATACTTTTTGAAATCCTGCATGGTTGTCAGAGTACCGCATCCACTAAAACAAGGATTAAGACTCTTTGCTATGCCATTTTATGCCATAAGCAAAACCGTGTCAGAGTACCGCATCCACTAAAACAAGGATTAAGACCCTAATGCCGTCAATAGCATGGTTAAAATCATCAATGTCAGAGTACCGCATCCACTAAAACAAGGATTAAGACGCATGTAATATGCATATCTGGCCGTATTTGTGATTGTCAGAGTACCGCATCCACTAAAACAAGGATTAAGACCTTTCATACCATGATTTCAAAACCGTAATCATCCGTCAGAGTACCGCATCCACTAAAACAAGGATTAAGACTTTACTACAAAGGCTTTAAACCTATGATCAGATCTAGTCAGAGTACCGCATCCACTAAAACAAGGATTAAGACAGCTCAAACCCCGAATCCCCATCTAAGCTTCCGTGTCAGAGTACCGCATCCACTAAAACAAGGATTAAGACATTCCCATCCATTTCCCAGTAGTAGAGGTCATCCTCGTCAGAGTACCGCATCCACTAAAACAAGGAGGACCGAGCGCTAAAAAAACCATCCCTTAGGATGGTTTTAGCGAGGGGCCAGGTTGCAGGGGGGACTGGACGTTAGGAAAATGTCCCTGTGGATATTTTTAGGCCTGGGCCAGCATGCAGCGCAGGATTATAATATCATAAGAGTACTGTCCCGATATCGTTCCTCATCGGGATAAACTATCCACTATAACAAGGAGGACCGAGCGCTAAAAAAACCATCCCTTAGGATGGTTTTAGCGAGGGGCCAGGTTGCAGGGGGGACTGGACGTTAGGAAAATGTCCCTGTGGATATTTTTAGGCCTGGGCCAGCATGCAGCGCAGGATTATAATATCATAAGAGTACTGTCCCGATATCGTTCCTCATCGGGATAAACTATCCACTATAACAAGGAGGACCGAGCGTTAAAAAACCATCCCTTAGGATGGTTTTAGCGAGGGGCCAGGTTGCAGGGGGGACTGGACGTTAGGAAAATGTCCCTGTGGATATTTTTAGGCCTGGGCCAGCATGCAGCGCAGGATTATAATATCATTAGAGTACTGTCCCGATATCGTTCCTCATCGGGATAAACTATCCACTATAACAAGGAGGACCGAGCGTTAAAAAACCATCCCTTAGGATGGTTTTAGCGAGGGGCCAGGTTGCAGGGGGGACTGGACGTTAGGAAAATGTCCCTGTGGATATTTTTAGGCCTGGGCCAGCATGCAGCGCAGGATTATAATATCATTAGAGTACTGTCCCGATATCGTTCCTCATCGGGATAAACTATCCACTATAACAAGGAGGACCGAGCGTTAAAAAACCATCCCTTAGGATAGTTTTAGCGAGGGGCCAGGTTGCAGGGGGGACTGGACGTTAGGAAAATGTCCCTGTGGATATTTTTAGGCCTGGGCCAGCATGCAGCGCAGGATTATAATATCATAAGAGTACTGTCCCGATATCGTTCCTCATCGGGATAAACTATCCACTATAACAAGGAGGACCGAGCGTTAAAAAACCATCCCTTAGGATAGTTTTAGCGAGGGGCCAGGTTGCAGGGGGGACTGGACGTTAGGAAAATGTCCCTGTGGATATTTTTAGGCCTGGGCCAGGTTGCAGGGCAGGAAATAATGAAGAATTATTTGAGATTGATTTCCCATTCCGAGGATAATCACTATTTCATTCATCCATTAAACATTTCTAAAACCTCCTCACCCCCACCTCTCTCAACCAAAACCGCTTATGCCAAAAGTGTCCCGACTGGGGAATTTTGAACCAGGGACTGATGCCGGAATGCCCACTTTTGACGATATGGACCGATTGGGCAGGGGTATAGCCCTGGGCAAGCAGGTAAATGGCTTCACCTTTGGCATTCTTAGCCTTGTCCACAATAATCACTGCATGGCCCGGACTGCCGGGCTGAACGATTACGTCCCCGATTTGGTACTCACTTTTTCGGTTGATTTGTTTCATATCCCTATGCAAAGAGATCGTCCCGGCATACATAAAGACAATATCCAAATAGTTTCTAAAGGCCTCGTAGGAATGATCCGCAGGGGCAGTTTGCCTGAAGCTCACCTGATTCCCCTTTACCTCGGGACGCATCCCCAAAGCAAAATCCTTCCAAGCAAAGGCATGTCCGGAGGTAAACTTAAATGCAATGTCTTCTTGTTGATTCTTTCCCCACAGGTATTCTGCCCGCAAGCGGATAATGGCATCGGCACATTGCTGCAGGTCTTTCTTGCCCACATCTATGTCCAGGACCGCCACATGGCTTTTTTGGTCAGAAATGGGTTTGCCCGTATAATCCAGAACCGGTCTACCCGGGGGCAACAAAGGGAAATCCTGCAAATATGCCGCCCAGCTTCCTGATGGGGCTTTAACTTTTTGAAAGCCCTTCGGTGCGGGAAACCTTTCAAAGATGGTTTTAGCAGAATGCTGCCCGGTAAAATCCTCCCCTACCGGTTCAGGCTGTTTCTGTCTGCAGGAACCAAAAACAAGCATACTGCCAACTAACAAAACCAATAACCTTATTTTGTAAGATCTTAAAGATTTTGACATAAGACGATAAACAAAAACAGTCAAAAATATCAAAAAAACTAAAACTCCAGTCTTAGAAAGTAACTTCCAAAGCCGGAAAAATTGGTCATAATCGCTATAAACCTGATTATAAGCCTAATATTTTATTTTTAATTCTACACTTTAAAAGAATATAGCTGAAGGAAATGAAATCAACTCTTTACTTTAGAAACCTTCCACTTTCTTCTCAAATCACCGTAATCAAATCGGGCAGTTTTGACAAGCCGCCCATCTTCAGAATATACAGTCCATTTGCCTTCTTTAAAATCATCTTCAAATTGTCCG
Source organism: Cecembia calidifontis (assembly GCF_004216715.1). Taxonomy (NCBI): domain Bacteria; kingdom Pseudomonadati; phylum Bacteroidota; class Cytophagia; order Cytophagales; family Cyclobacteriaceae; genus Cecembia; species Cecembia calidifontis. Next base: position 3,052,118 of record NZ_SGXG01000001.1, on the reverse strand, counting down.
ATTGCCTTTATATTTCCATTTGGATAAAAGGATTTATAACTGCCGTTTTTTTGATCATCTTTGAAATAGGCAATTACTTTCGGCCTCGAATTAGGATAAAAAGAACGGTATTCTCCATGTTTAATTCCCTCTTTATATGTAGCAATTATCTTGATCCTGCCATCAGGATAAAAATTTTTACATATTCCCTCTAAGCCGTCTTCTTTGTAGTGAAGAATACTTTTCATATTCCAATTGGGATAATGGACCCACCATTCCCCATGTCTCATATCATTTTTGTAAAAACCTTGGATTTTCAGGCTTCCATTTGGATAAAAGACGAAAAATCCCCCTTCTCGACTATCTTTTTCATAAGAAACAAATGCTTTCAGATTTTTCGAGCTTGGATAAAAAAATTCCCAAAGACCTTCCATGTGATAGTCTTTAAAATATCCGATGACTTCGACATCCCCTTGTGGACCCAATTCTACAAAAGGCCCATCTGTGATAAAACTTATTTCCCCTTTCATACCAAAAATTGGAAATCCGGTTTTAAAAGATCCATCGGGATGAAATCTTTCTCTGTAAATGGGTTTTTCTTTTTCATCAAATAATATTTTGTCCTGAATGATGCCCTGTTTATGAGTATTCTTCATAGTGGAGCCAGCCTCTTTCATCATAAAGCCGCCAGGTACCGATTTTCATTCCTTTATCGTAAGTGCCGGCATATTTCAAGTTTCCATTAGTATGATAATACCATGCAAATCCAGACTTAAGACCATGCTCATAGACCTCAATCTTCTTTTTTTTGCCATCCATGGTATAAAGTTCAAAAGCACCTTCCTGTACCCCGTTCTTATAGCGTCTCCTGTATAAGAGTCTGCCAAAATGATAGTAATTCTCCATCTGATGCTCAGGAATATCTTCTCCGGCCAGGACACGCTTAAGAAGCTTCTCATTGTAATGATAAATTTCAAGCATTTTAAATTGACCTTGTTCATCAAAATAATGCCACTTCCCAGCTCTTACGCCCTGTTTATAAGTACCCCTAATTGCAATTTTTCCATTTTGATGATAAGATTCATAAATACCATCCTTCATCCCTTCAATGTACCTTATTTGTAGTTTAAGTTTCTTATTAGGATGGTACAACAAAAAGTATCCGTCTAGAACTCCGAAATTGTACTTGGCTTTCTTAATACAAACTCCCTTCTTATTGTAATCGAAAAACCTACCATGTTTTAGCCCATCAAAATGACGGGATTTGTGAAGCAATACCCCTTTGTCGGAATACCTGTAAAAAGTACCATGCTTCTTCCCTTCTTTAAAAAATTGCCGAATAAAAATCTTACCATTGGGAAAATACCAGACCCATTCTCCATGGGGAACTCCATTCCTGAACCGTTCAACTCTTTTAACCTGACCATCTGGATAATAAGCTGTTATTTTTCCATGCTTTTGCTTTGTTTGATTGCCTGTCTTTACTTCATTGTTTGGGATGGGGTGGAGGGTTTTAATGAGCATTCAAATTTGGTTTTATGGTCCGTTTTTCAATTTTTGGGGACACAATATACTAAAAATTTAGCATTTGATAAAACTCTGTATTTTAACTTATTGAAAATAAGCTATTTAAAAACACAAATCAAAAAGACCTTCCCTAAATTCGGATCTTCAGAAGACTTTTCCTTTCCAAACATTATAGACAGATTCTCCAAATCCTGATCCTTGCTCAACTTTTACAATCCGAAGGAACATTTACTTTCTATGGTTTTGACAAATAGCTATTTCACGCGGCGATCGCTGCGACTTCGCTGCGCCCGCCGTGTGAAACCTTTTGTCATTTGATAATCCGTAAATGCCCAAATTTTTAAATCTCGGAATGAGAAGGACAGGCCTTCCTCAACTTTTCTCCGCTTTTTAACAGAAGGCATTCAGCTCCAGAATTTTCTAGGATGCTCTTTCCAAAATCCGCCTTTCGACATCCGAAATTCAATTCATCACCAATTCGACCATGTTCCATTCATCAGATTGCCGAACCCAAAATTATTCCTTAGGCCAAAGGAGCTAGTCCTTACTTCTTATTACCTCCCGAAAAAAGCGACCACAAGATCAACCATATTCCTACAAAAAGTAAAATAAAAGCCCAAATTATACTTAATAAGCCCATATTGATGCAAATGATGTATCTCTAATTTAGGGAATAATTTTCAGAAATTGTACTCCTTAGTTCTTTTTACGACAACTGATGTCGCAATAAATTACAGCACCAAACTTTTTCGTAAATTTTCGTTTAAGAAGTACATGCGCACAGGTATCGCCTTTTTCCCAAACTCCTCATTTGGAAGGGGGGAAAAAGCGGTTCATAGTTTTTGTTTGTCATTTACTATTATACCCAAAATCCAAAATAACCATGAAAATCCTTTCTCTATCCCTATTGGCTATCTGTATCAGTCTCGGCCTTCGTGCACAGACCTTTCAGACCTTTCCTGCCCAAAATGGAATCCCTTCCATACTGCCCAATACCACAGTGAAACCGGCTACCACCAACAGCAATTCCTTCAATGTTTACCAGCACCAAAACGGGATTCAGAACATTACGCCCTCCCAAGTGATTCAGGTCAATCCCAATGGAACGAAAGAAATCTACAATACCCAATACGGGATCAGAGAAATTACCCCCGCACAGGTCATCAAATCGAACATGACCGGAGGTTATGATATCTATGATACCCAGTACGGGATACCCAATATTACCCCATCCAAAAGCATCCAACCCAATTACCAAGGGGGCTATGATGTCTATAACAATAACCATGGCATCCGGGAAATTACCCCTGCCAAGACATTAAAACCCAACCAAAGCGGTGGTTTCGATGTCCACCAAAACCAAAACGGTATCCCTTCCCTCCTACCCAATACCGTTATCAAAAAACGGGATGACTAGGGAAAGACATCGTCATTTTTGAAGAAGCTGAAATTCTAGTTAAGTTTATAATTCATCCATCAATAAATTTGACCTATAGGTTAAAAACCCAAAAAACAGGTCAAGGGATATCAATGAGTACAAACCTTAACTGGATTTAAAAATGCAGGCAATCAGACGGATTAAAGTGGGGGATTTGGAGTTTGACTGCCGGGAGGCAGGAGATCAGAAGAATCAGGCCATTATCCTACTGCATGGCTTCCCGGAAACGTCTATTATGTGGATCCGCTTGATGGACAAGCTGGCCGCTTTGGGATTCTACTGCCTGGCCCCTGATATGCGCGGCTACAGTGCCCATGCCTGTCCCAATGGAGTAAAAAAGACATGGCCATTGGGGCCGCCGCCGCTGAACACAACCATCAGTATATGAAGGGGGATTATACTTTCCTGGCCCTTAATGGCGGGCATTGGCTGATGCAGACCAATTATGAGGAAGTGGAAAAAGCGGTCATTGAGCATGTGACAGCGTAAAAAAATCTATCAGATCAATGGTTGGGAAGGGTTAACTCGAACTCTAAAACATTATAAAAGTAATGTTAAGTGTCTAAATTGAGATGAGAAATAAAAGTTAAAGAAAAAAAGCATAAAAACTGACAACGAAATCGTCTAAGTAGGGAGGGGAGGAATGAATTTCGTCCGGGCCGGCGTTGGCCTTGCGGGTAGAAGGATTCGAAATTCTTGATTTTTTTGGTTACTTTTTTTATCAAGAAAAAAAGTGACAAAAAGTAAATGCTAAAAATCTACTCAGTCAGGTTAATTTATACCTAAAATCCGCAGGATTTTAGTTTGGAGATTTGAATCTGCTTGTTTGTGTTCATTTTTGGTCTAGTTCGGGAATTTCTTCCCTTTGATTGAAGAGTGTTCATAGTTTTGAGACAATGGATTTTAGGTTTGAGGATAAAATGGACGGTTTTTTTCCTCAATTTTAATGGAAAAGGCATACCTCTTCCCTGTAAATCTTTATTTTTTGAGCTCCTGAGGGGTTTTTATCTGAATTTAGTTCAAAATCGGCTTGTAATCCTTACTCGTGAACAGTTTGAGCACTTCTCTTCTTCCCGTTCTTATCCACTTGGCTGAAACAGTGATAAATCTGAAGATAAACTTCTTGAGCCTGTCGGTAGGCTTAAGCCAATCAACTTTTCTGGAATACTCTCCAATGATATAGGTGTAAAAATTGGCATACATAGCCGTCATAAGCATAAAGGAGGTATTCTCTGCAAGGAACGAACAGGGCAACTTAGACCAGCCAAAGTCATTGTTGAGTACATCAAACAAGCGTTCGCTTGCACCCCGGGCGTTATAAAACCTTACAACAGCTTCATTGGACGATGTATGTTCATTGGTCAGAATAGCCCTGTAAGTAAATGCATCTCCACTAAACACATCTGCCTGCCCGTCTTTACGCCTGATTCTGGTAATGACCAGCCTGTAAGACCTGTCTTTACCGAAAGGTTTGTAGTCGGATAGGTCAGTAACTTCCATTTCCTGTACACCCAAACGTATTTTCTGCCACTTCTCAGGGGCTATACTTCCAAGGATATTATCCAGTTTGGCACATCTGTTTGCCCGTATATAAAAGCTTTCGGTATGTGCTTCCAGTGTGCGGAGAACTTCTTCCTGATAGGATGCTGAATCGGCTCTGAACCTTCCGATACGGATATTTTCATTGGTAAGCTGCCCAAACATGCGTGTAAGTGTATCAGCCTGCAAATATTTGGCCTGACTGTTGCCATTTCTGCCCTCTACGTACACAGGAATGGCCTGTGAAAATTCAGGATGTGCTATGGAAGCTACACCTGGCTGATATCCATAGACGTGTTTATATGTCTTTTTTGAATCGTACTTTTCAGTTGGAATGACGGTGTTGTCATAATCGAGGTCGTAAGCAACACCTGACTTGAGTAATCCGGTCTTACAAGCTGATTTTAACAACAAGCTGTTGAGTTTTCCATTGATATTAAATTCATGGCTTACTCCACTGGACGGATTTATAAAGAGTTCTGTATCAACAGCAAGCTCTTTGATACCTCTCAGAATTGTATCGGCACTGCATACTGAAAATGAAGGGACCTGTTCAAGTGCGTCTCTCAAGTGAACATTGATATCTTCAGTACAGTCGCCACCATTAAAGAAAATAGCCATATGATTGGCGAAAATGTCACTGTATGAAAACCCTCCCCTTAAGGCTCTAACCCCCAATTGATTATCAATGAGTTCTGGGAGACCAGAATTTTTGAAAGAGTTAAAAACAAAATTAAAACCTCCGAAAGGTGTGATTTTTTCTGTCGAATTCGTAATTTTCATACCGCTTATCAAGGATGTGTGGTAACACCTAAATAAGTGAAAAAAAAACGAGCCGGAAAAGCCTGAATTGAATAAATTCAGCCACTTTTTCGGCTTTTTTTAAATCCGCCCTGCGGATTTAAGGTTATAATTTATGTTTTGTTCCCAATGACGGGTAAGTTAGATGGAAATATTCCCGTTCTTTAGTCCAAAAAATTCCTAAACCAAGAAGCCTAAAAAGCGAAACATTTTCCTCATCCTGCGTCTGGCAGGTGTGCTAATCATCATTCATCCATGCCTTACGAAGGAAGGAATGGTTTAATTCTCAATAAGTGCAGCTTTTATCAGTGTTAATCTGTATTTATCTGTGGTCAATTCCAAAAAGCGCAGCTTTTAACCCAGCCTGCATCTGGCAGGTGTGTTACTTGTACTGAGCGAAGTCGAAGTATCAGTGTTCATCATCATTCATCGGTGGTTAAATTCCCAAAAAGCGCAGCTTTATTTTCCTTAGTGCATTTAGGGTTTCAATAAAATTGAAGCTTTTCTTAATTTTTTCAACAAGTTCTATGATTTAGATTATTTTTTAATAAATTGAATGACTCAAAACACCACAGGTTGAATAATCCCGAATTTTCCTAATCTTAGGGACTCAAGCACCTCATAATGAAGAAAATTAGCTTTTACCTCACAGCCGCTCTACTCCTTGGTTTTGGTGCTGCCCAAGCCCAGGAAATCCCGGAAAGTGAATTTACCCCCCTTTTCAACGGTAAAGACCTGGACGGATGGGTCGGCAATAAAACGGCTTACTGGGCTGAAAATGGCAGGATCGTCATTGACCCAAAAGGCGGTGGCGGAGGAAATCTTTTTACTGAAAGAGAATATGGCAATTTTATACTGAGATTTGAATTCCTTTTGACCCCAGGGGCTAACAATGGCCTTGGCATCCATGCACCTTTAGAAGGAGATGCCGCCTATGTGGGCAAAGAAATCCAGATCTTGGACAATGAGGCCGAGAAATATGCCAACTTGCATGACTACCAATTCCACGGTTCCGTTTATGGGGTGATGCCCGCCAAACGCGGCTATCTGAAAGCTCCGGGAGAATGGAACCAGCAAGAGGTCTTTGTCCAGCATCCCTATATCAAGGTGATCCTCAACGGTACCACCATTTTGGAAGGGGACTATTTGGAAGCCAGCAAAAACGGCACCTTGGACCAAAAAGAGCACCCAGGGCTTCAAAGAAGCAAGGGCCACATTGGGTTTTTGGGACATGGCGACGTAGTCCATTTCAGAAATATCAGAATCAAAGAATTACCGGCAACAAACAATTAATAATATCCCAATGAAGAAAAATTTTCAGGTGATCAACCGTAGGGACTTTTTGGTAAAGTCCGCATTAGGAGCTGCAGGATTGGCTTTAGCTCCGCACATCCTGGCACAAGCCAAAGCAGCAGGCAAATTAAGAACGGTCCATATAGGCTTGGGTGCAATGGGCATGGAGGACCTGGCAGCCATTGCTTCACACCCCGAAGTGGAAGTCGTAGGTTTGTGCGATGTGGACAGCAAGATGCTGGAGCGGGCAAAGGCCCTTTATCCTAAAGCCAAGACTTATCCAGACTACAGAGTGATGTTGAAGGACATGAAAAATGAGTTTGATGCCGTGGTGGTATCCACCCCGGATCATACCCATGCTCCGGCATCCTTGATGGCAATGGAAATGAATAAAGCGGTCTATTGCCAAAAACCTCTAACCCACCATGTGACCGAAGCCAGGGCCATGAAAAAAATGGCCAAAGAAAAGAACCTGGTGACACAGATGGGGATTCAGGTGCATTCCTTTTATGATTATAAGTTGGCCACACTGCTGATCCAATCCGGGATTATAGGAAAAGTGCATACCGTAAGGGCATGGTCTCCCAAAAACTGGGGATTCGATGGACCTGAACCTACAGGAAGCGATCCCGTTCCAGCCAATTTGAACTGGAACCTGTGGTTGGGCACAGCCCCCAAACGCCCCTACAAGGAAGGGTATTACCATCCTGGCAACTGGAGGAAAATCATGGATTTTGGTTGCGGAACCCTGGGGGATATGGGTGTACATATTTTTGATACCCCTTACAACGCCCTGCAACTGGATGTGCCGCGTACCATCAGAACTGAATGCCGGCAACCCACGGGTTTTGGATTCCCAGAAAACAACATCGTCACTTATGAATTTCCCGCTACTCCTTACACCACCGAGACACTGAAGTGGGTATGGTATGATGGCCCTGGCGCTCCGGCGGAACACGAGGACCTGAAACTCCCCAATGGGGACAAACTACCAGAACAAGGTGCCATGTTCATGGGAGAAAAAGGGAGACTGCTCTTGCCACATTTCATGGAACTTCCCCGTTGGATTGTAGATGGAAAATACAAAGAATTTGATGTGAAGCCCTTCAATCTCGGCAATCCCGTGCAGGACTACAATGAGGAAAGCAAAAAACATTACCATCAGTTTGTGGATGCCTGTTTGGGCAAAGGGGAATGCACCGCGCCTTTTGAATACTCCGCACGACTAACCGAAACCATCCTTCTCGGGGTAATTGCAGGAAAGTTCCCGAATGAAACCCTCCATTGGGACAGCAAAAAAGCGCGGTTTGCCGAGAAAAAAGCCAATAAGTTCCTGGGCGGCAAGTACCGGAAATTCTAAAAAAATACAACCTGCCTTGGGCGCGAAGGATCAAATCCTTTGCGCCTTTTTGTTGCAAATTGGTGCAATTAGTGGACAGTCATCTGCGGATTGAAAATCCGCCCTATCGCTTCACGAAATTACAAATTCCGAGAAGCCAAAAAAGAGAAGTTTATATCTCTATACATCTTCGTTCTACCAACTTGCATAAGTGTTAAATTCGCTCGGATTCAAATCAAACTCAGCTTAAAAATAAATTATACTTTCATCAAACTCAAATTGCATTTCAATATTACATAATTGAATTTAATTGCATTTTTCAAAATTTTAATATTTTTTTTTCGTGTTTTCAACAGTAATTAGCTATATTTGATACGTTTTAAAACAAAATCTATTGTTTAACCCCGTATGATATGCCCGCAGTAAAAACTAGACCGAACAAGGTACTTACCTCAAGAATGATCGCTAACCTTTTTTCAGACAAACTCCAGGAAAGCAAAGAGTTCTATGAGAAAATCCTGGACTTCAAAGCAGAGTTCGAAAGTACCTGGTACATCAACCTCAAGTCCAAGGACGGATTCTTGGAAATCGGGCTTTTTCCAAAAGATACGGACCTGATTCCAAGTAATTATGTTCAAACCACCTCCGGACTCAACCTGGCTTTTGTAGTCAATGACCTTGACGAAGTCTATGAAAGGGCACTGAACATGAATGCCACTATCGTCCTTAAACCGGAAGATGAATTTTACGGACAAAGAAGGATGCTCATCGAGGACCCCAACGGTTTGCTCTTGGACATTTCATCAAGAATTTCATAACTCTGCGATTCCCAATTAATCACCCACCGGAAAAGGCTGTTTCATCTTAGAAAATGAAGCAGCTTTTTTATTTCCCAACATTCAAAAACCAAAAATGTCCGACGGCCAAAGACCGCCGGACATCCCCAGACCTAAACACATTTATCCGATCCTAAAAAAATAAAATACCTACAAACACTTTCCTAAAAAATTTCTCTACCTCAAACTTACCCTGAAAAAGACGCTTGTTATTAAGCCATTGCCTTTTTGTTCTCCTCTGCTGAGGACCTCAAATAAAAATAGATAAAGCCAAGCTGTGGCAATACCAACAAAAGGATTTTAGGCATCAAAGAACCGCTACCATTTACCTGAACACCAAGCAAATTGGAAATAGTCAAAACGGTTACAACCGCCAAAAGCGCAAAGACATTGGCCAAGATCAATTTAGTCTTACTTTTCATAATTATTCTGGTTGATTAAACATGGTTTAAAAATTGAACAACATTAAAATTAAATGTCTCTTTTCGGTCTAAAACATTGAATTTTATGCTAAGATGGGACAAAAAAATTAAATTCCAAACACCTGAAAACCAATCAAAAACATGCAGAAGGGCACTTTTTTGACCCGCACCAACTATGTAAACTGTTAATTGTAGGTCACCAAAAAGAATATGCATTTTGCCCTAAAATCACCCTGAAAAAAAAATTAAAAAAATTTTCATTTTTTTTAAATGTCGAATCCATGGAAGCCCCAAAAACAAAAAAATCCAGCATCTCTCAACACTGGATCGAATGAAAAAACTTAACCCTTATTTACTTTGCTTAATTATTGATCCGGATACTGCCACTACTTACACTTCCCTTGATGGTGTGGGCCGAACCGTTGTCAATTTTTACATTCTTGCCGGAGTCCCTGTCACCTACCTTTACAGAACCACTTGAGGCACTCAGGTCAAAGTTAAAGTCTTCAAGATTGGAGTAAGTTTGAATCTGAACACTTCCTGAATTGGCATTCAGTTTGGTTTCAGGACCCAAACCTGAATTATCTGCCCTAATGCTTCCCGAAGTAGCGCTCAAATTTCCTAATTCCTTCACGCCTTCAAGCCTGATTGACCCGGAGTTTACCTTTGCATCTACCCTGCCCTCCACATTTTCAAATCTCAGGTTACCCGAACTTCCTTTCGCTTCTATATTACCAACCACTTCCGACAGACGGATTTGACCTGAATTTACCTGTGCATGGATATCCCCATATAAGCCTTCCCCACTAATATTTCCGGAACTTGCCTCCAAACGCATATCATCCACTTCCAATTCAGACAATTTGATGCTGCCCGAATTTACCCTTAAATCAATTTTGTCATGTTTGACATGCATCACATCAATGGTACCAGAAGTATTGGTGAAATTTAATTTGATTTCATCCGGACCTATAAGGCTGATAAATCCATTGAACCTACTTCCAAAATTCCATCCACTGAAGGTAGCATCCCCTACAACTTCAATTTTCAGTTTGGATCCGGACTTCCTAAATTTGATATCCACTCCGCTGCTTTCGGGGACTTCCAGAAAGGCATTCATGAAAACCTCAGGTTCTCCTTCCCTGCCTTCATAAGACACTTCCAGAAATCTTCCATCCAATTCGATCTCTTTGATGTCTGAGAAGGTTTCCTCATAATCTTTGGTATAGGTCTTTTCAGATACGGTACAGGAACTTAATAAAATCCCCATACCCAAAATTCCGGTGATGAAATAAACAGCTTTATTCATTTCCTGAGCCACTTGGAGAAGTTTGACCACCATTTGACATCATAGACAAGGTTTCATGAGCTACCTTGATATTGTATTCATAAGCCAGGCTTTTGTAATTCACCAGGTCAACTATGGTGCCTATAAAACAAAGACCCAAAGTAAGGATATACAAGATCCCAAGTCCAATCTGACCCAATATAAACCTATGCAAACCTGCAAAGCCAAAAAAGCCCAATAAACAGAGGATCAATATCATCTGATTATCTTTTCTTCTCGCCCTATAAACCTGGGCAAAAAGACTTGCCTGTTCGTCATCCATATTTTTGAGGATGCCCTGAATATAACCCAATTCCATTCCTTCCAATTCCGGAAGATGTCTCAATACATTAGCCATAGTGTTTTGTTGTTTTGATGTTTCTTATGAGTTGAATAATCCTGTAAAGAATCACAGCAAAGGCAAACATAGCCAAGGGATGCATAGACCAAGAGGCTTGTATGTCCCCTTTTGCCAGCAAACTCATGGCTCTGCCCAGGCCGCAACCAGGACACCATTCCAAACCCAGATTATCCAAAGGACATAGACTGAAATGATGTGGACCATAAGGATCAATCAGCAGGATACCGATCAAGGCCCCTATCCAAAAGATCAACTCCACAGGAAGAAGTTGCCATATTGTAGCGATTCTTTTCATTGATTCATTAAAATACGAAAAGAATGCCATAACCAAAAAAGGGCCAAATTTTATGTTTTGAGGGGTTTTTAAATAAACTTCGCCATAAGAACGGACAAAATACTGTCCGATTATGAACGCTTCCTGGTAGGTAATTTCAATTCAGGTATCCTTCCGAATTGAATTTTACTCTGCTCCATAAAAATCCTTCGGATTTTATCATAAGAACTTCCAGCCCCATACTGCCTGAAAAAACTGAATTCTAACAAAAGACCATATACCTCTTTGGGCAATACCAAATTGTCGCTGATTCCCAAAGCCTCGGCAGCCTCATTTCCAACAAAATAGGCTACCAAAGCTTCTGCCCTGTCAGCCAGGGCGGGATCGTGGATAGTGTTTTTGTAATAGTCCAACAAAGCCTGTATCAGAATGTGGCCTGCTTCAGAGGATTTTAAATGCCTTTTCCTTATGATTCTTTCCAATTCAAAAGCTTCCTTTGCAGTTTCTGGCCAAAAGTCAACGGAAATCCCCAAATACCAACCGATAACTTTCCAATAATGCAGCACAGCTTCCGCAATCTGCTTACCCGGATACCTCCCCAGTTTTTCCAGTCCGCGCATCACCAACAAGCTAAAGGCCAGATTGGTCCCCAACATATCTTCCTGATTGATGGGCAGACCCCAAGTTTCATTCCAGTCCTTGCTATATTTTTGTACAAATAACCTGCTAAAGGCATGGATCAGCCTGACTTTTGCCAAAGTCAACATGCACCTATCATCACCTAAGAAAGTTCCAGGCCTGAAACTGTCCAATAGAAATAGCGCTGTCTCAGAAAGCCGCATGCCTATCTCATCAGTAATTCTCTTTGACCTCACCAAAACCTGCGCCCCATCGGCAAAGGCATAACAGTAAGGAAGTGAGTAAAAGCCAAGCATAGAAAGGTAGAGATTACCCTCCTTTTGAAAAAATTCCTGTGCCAAAGTCACCTTTTTTTCATCCAGCCAGTCAGGCAAAACCTTAAAAGATCTAAGGTAATATGAAAAAAGCTCAGGTAAACGACCTATTTCTTCTGACCTTGGAAACTCTGACCAGGAATTAAAAACATCTATCCAGTTCGGATGTTCAAAAAGGAATAACACTACCTGATCGCCTAAAGGATCTCCCAGTTCCCTGAGCTTATCCAGTTCCTGATTTTGATATAATTTGAGTTTGTTCACAGCATTCTAACCTTCATTTTGTAATTTGGTTTCCAAATTCCGGAGATAACTATGTTTAAACGATTTTTATTCCTTAAGATAACCCTGACTTCCATTGCATTTACCTCTTTTTCTCAAGTCCCGACTGATTTAATAGCTGTGGATGTTAAAGTTACAGGAGCAAACTTGAAAATTTTTCCGGAAACAACAGTCAAGATAACTGACAGGAAGGCCTATGATAACCAACCCAATTTCATCAATGAAAAGCAGATGGCCTTTTCAGCGGCAGATGACAAAGGCAACCATGATATCATCATCTATAATTTCGAATCCAAAAAATTCACCAACCTCACCAAAACGAATGATAAGAGTGAATATTCTCCTTCCCTGACAGATTGCGGACTTTATGTGTCTGCTGTCACAGTGGAAGAGGATGGAAAGCAAAGACTTTGGCTCTACCCCACCAATTTTGGTGAACCTGAGCTTCTATATGATGACATTGAACCAGTAGGCTACTATGACTGGTATGACAACAAAGCTGCTATGTTTGTATTGGGTACTCCTAACTCCCTTGTTTATCCTTATAGCAAAGGGGAAATTTTCACCATCAGTCAGAACGTCGGCAGGTCCATCAAAAGAAAACCAAAATCCAGTATTATCACTTATATTGATAAGAATATAGTCAAGGAAATCAATGGGCTAAAGTCCTATGCCATCAAAGGGTTTGATATTGAAAAAAGAACTTACCAGGATTTTGGCTTTACCTACCCTGGATCGGAGGACTTCATTTGGTTGAACCATCACTTGATCTTGATGGGCAGCGGTAACCAACTTTTTGTGCGCAAAGCCAATTCCAAAGAATGGGAACTGGCAGGAAGTATTCACATCAATGGCTATAAAAACATTAGCAGGATAGCCTACTCCCCAAAATTAAAGAAGTTGGTTGTGGTCATGAACCGTACCGGCCATTGAGTTGGTCCGAAATTAATTTTAGGCTTATTCACTTAAATTCCAATTGACAAATTCAGGAGAACCAATGTCAGCTGCTTTGCAGACTTTCAAGTTCAAAATCTGATCAATGCTTTGGAATTTTCTTTTCAAAAGAATTAATTTCATCAAACTTACACTTTTGCCTTGGCCCTTATAATCTCATTCTCCAATACTATTCCTCATTCTCCATTCTCTCCCCTCTGTGCCTCCTCTGTGTAATTAAAAAAATCAATTTTCTTCAGATCCAAGCTCACCAACCTTCAAAGCTCCTGCTTTTCCGAAATCCGACTTTCGAAATCCCTCCTTTGCCTTTTGCCTTGGTTCTTGATAAACTAAGGTACCATCAAATACTCATAAATCGCCTGAAGCCCCAATGGTATCCCAATCGTCCAGTACAAGAGTAAAAACAAGGTCCATGTCACCAAAAGCACCAGAGAATAAGGCAACATGATGGAAACCAATGTACCTATTCCTGTAGATTTGACATACTTCTGACAGAACACCACAATCAGAGGAAAATAAGGCAATAGAGGCGTGATGATATTGGAAACCGAATCCCCTACCCGGTATGCGGCCTGGGTCAGATCAGGAGATATTCCCAACTGCATCAACATGGGAACAAAAATCGGACTGATCAAAGCCCATTTGGCAGAAGCTGAACCTACAAGGAGATTTACAAAGGCCGTCAAAATCACAATGCCGACAATAGTCACCTGAGCGGGGAGGTCCAAAGCCTGTAGAAAATTAGCTCCTTTTAATGCTGTCAAAGAGCCGATGTTGGAAAGGGTAAAGGCATTGATAAACAAAGCACAGAAAAAGGCCATCACAATATAATAAGCCATACTTCCCATGGCCTTACTCATAGATGCCACCATATCCTTGAGGGATTTATAGGTTCCACTGGCAAAACCATAAACCAAGCCGGGAATCCAGAAAACAACAAATATCAAAGGAACTATGGATTTCATCAAGGGTGCACCAAATGAGGTGAGTTCGCCTTCAGGATCCCTTAATGCAGAATCATTCGGGATAGCCCAAAGCACCAATAAAATCAACAGGGCAAACATGGTGAAAAAAGCGATCCAAAAAGACTTTTGCTCCTTTTCGTTCAGCCTGTCCATGGTAGGAATGTCTTCCAAATTGTCATCCACCTTGACATTCTTATTCAATCTGGGCTCAATTACCCTATCTGTCAGGTACCAAACTACCGCAATTACAACAACGCTGGAAAGCCCTGTGAAATAGATATTGTTAAGCGGATTGAGCAAAATCTCCGGATCCATGATCCTGGCCGCGGATTGGGTAAAACTCTGGATCAAAGGATCTATACTGGATGGGATAAAGTTGGCACTGAAGCCCCCGGAGACGCCAGCAAAGGCAGCCGCAATACCCGCCAATGGATGTCGCCCTGCAGCATAAAAGATCACGCCGCCCAATGGAATCACCAACACATATCCCGCATCGGCAGCCGTATGGCTGACTATTGCTACCAAGACCAAAATCGGTGTTAGGAGCATCCTCGGTGTAATACCCAATAAGAATTTTAGTCCGGCATTGATAAATCCTGAATGCTCGGCCACTCCCACCCCCAGCATCGCCAATAAAACCACTCCCAAAGGCGGAAAATTGATAAAAACATTGGTCATATTGGCCAAAAATGAGGCCAACTGGGGACCTGTCAGCAAGTTTTGGATGCGCAGTTCGTTGCCCGATCTGGGATCAATTGCGCCAAAGTCAATCGGAGACAGCAATGCTGATAATACCCAGGTGATGAGCATCAAAAAGAAAAACAACATGGCCGGATCCGGCAGTTTATTTCCTGCTTTTTCAATGAAATCCAGAAATCTATCCAAAAAGGTTTTCGGCTTTTGCGCGACGTTGCTCATATTGGGCTATATTTAGGTTTCTCAAAAATAAGCAGCCTTATTTAATTTCCTATATTCAAGTCATAAATGCAACACTAAGGGTTTAAGGGAAGGAACCTAGGTTCCTTCCCTTAGGCTGAAAATATTAATTTAGTGTTGTCATGAATAAATTTAAACATCTCAGCCAGGAACAAAGGTACCAAATAGAGGCTTTATTTAGAAACGGAACTTCCCAGACCAAAATCGCTGCGATTATCGGTGTCAACAAAAGTACTGTATCCAGAGAACTTCAAAGAAATACCGGCAAGAGGGGCCGTTATAGCGGTGAATATAAGGCTGCAGTTGCCCAGAACCGTACAGACGAAAGACATAGACTCAAGAGAAAGCGAATCAAATTTACCGAGTCCCTTAAAGAAGAGGCCCGCAAATTCCTTGTTGTTGACAAATTGAGCCCAGAGCTAATATCGGTCACCTGGAAGAAACAAGGTAAAGAAGGGGTTTGTCATGAGACACTCTACAACTGGATATTTACTGCCAAAAAAAGTAGCCATTGGAGATACCGAAGGGACAGGGAGCTTTACAAGAATCTCCGGCATGGTAAAAGAAAGCGTAAGAGAGGTAATTACAGGCATACCAGAGGAATTATCAGGGAGAGAGTTCCAATTGACCAAAGGCCTCCTGTAGTTGAAAAAAGACAAAGGATAGGAGATATTGAAGTAGACCTTATGATGGGGAAAAACCACAAATCAGCTCTTTTGGTACTGGTGGACAGGGCAACCTTGGTTACTACCATAGAGAAACTTGATGGTAAAAATGCAGATATCATTGAACAGAAAATAGCAAAGAGAATACAGAGAATTGGTGCTTCGTTCTTCAAATCAATCACTTTCGATAATGATATGGCATTCGCAAACCATTATAAAATCAGAGATAAATTCAATATCCCAACATTCTTTACAAGACCATACACTTCACAGGATAAAGGAACAGTGGAAAACAGAATCGGACTTATCAGGGCTTTCCTGCCAAAGGGTACTGACCTCAATCAAATCTCTCGGGAACAGATCCAAAATATAGAAACCAAAATCAATAACAGGCCAATAAGAAAGTTTAATTATCTTAGTCCTATCGAATGTCTAATGAAAAAATTAGGCGTTGCATTTATGACTTGAACATGGCTTTCAAAGAAAGGCCAAAAACTTATATTTGATCATCAATTCACTAATCAAGCTAACCTTAAGCACCAAACAACCTATTGCAATGAAAAAAAACATCACCTTGTTTTTCGTTTTATTGGGGTGTTTCACCACCCTTTTTGCCCAGGAACCGATAGAAGACAAAAAGAAAATCGTAGCCAAAAATGCAAAGCTCACTAAAGTAGCAGATGGCTTTTCCTTCACAGAAGGACCTGCTGTTCACAGAAATGGGGATGTTTATTTCACAGACCAACCCAACAACCGGATCATGAGGTGGTCTGCTACCCGAAATGAGGTTAGCGTATTCATGGAAGATGCTGGAAGGTCCAACGGTATGTTTTTTGACCGCAGGGGAAATCTTATTACCTGCGCAGACCTTGAAAACCAACTTTGGTCCATTGACGACAAAGGAAATCATACCGTCCTCATCGAAAATTTCAAAGGAAAGTTACTCAATGGCCCCAATGACCTTTGGGTTGCACCTAACGGGGGCATTTATTTCACAGATCCATTGTACAAAAGACCGTACTGGACCAGAAATCCAGAAATGCAGCAAGATGGGGAACACCTGTATTACCTTGCTCCAGACCGTCTGCAGTTTTTTAGGGTTGATGAAAACCTTGTAAAACCCAATGGAATTATCGGAACCCCGGATGGCAAAAAACTTTATGTGGCCGATATTGGCGCCAATAAAACTTACGTCTACGATATCGAAGAGGATGGTTACTTGAAAAACAGGAGACTTTTCTGTGAGATGGGCTCTGACGGCATGACGATAGACTTTAGAGGAAATGTTTATCTAACCGGTAAAGGAGTGACCGTCTTTAGCCCAAATGGAGAGAAAATCGCACATATTCCCGTTCCTGAAAACTGGACAGCCAATGTGGTTTTGGGAGGTACGGATAGAAAAACCCTCTTTATCACCGCCATGGGGGCTGTTTACACCCTGAACATGAAAGTCAGAGGGGTCTATTGAAAGGTTAAAAAAAATGGTTCAAGTCAGTGACTTGAACCATTTTTTTTTACAAGGACACTATTGGGACTATGACACAAACTGTGTAAGTTGGTTTCACTACTTACGAAGTTAAAGTTAAACCTCGAAATTCTCTGTGTGATTTAGAAGAAATCGCACAGGGAATTTGAGGAACCCGCGGTAGGCGCCCCCCGGTCTGTGTGTGGACAATTTCTTACCTTTATAACACACAGATTACAAAAATGAAAAAAGAAGATCTCCTAAATGATGACTTCCTCAAGCAGTTCAGGACTGCCGGGGAGCTTAATTCCTTCCTTCAACAGCTTCAGAAAAGAGCCGTTGAGAAAATGCTTGAAGGCGAGCTGGATGCCCATCTTGGCTATGAAAAGCATCAGAATTCCGATAATCCCAATTCAAGGAACGGCTATTCCACCAAAACAATAAAAAACACATTTGGGGAAGCTGAAATCAGAGTCCCAAGAGACAGGGACGGCAGCTTTGAGCCTGCCCTTGTGCCCAAACGCAGAAGCATGGCGGAGGGCGTTGAAAACGTGATCATTTCCATGTATGCCAAGGGAATGTCAAACCAGGACATCGAAGAACAGATCCGGGAGCTTTATGACATCAATGTTTCCTCCTCCACCATCTCAAGGGTTACCGGTGCCGTAGCGGAGGATATTGTTGCATGGAGAAACAGGCCGCTTGACCCTGTATACCTGATCGTTTGGATGGATGGTATATCCTTCAAAGTCAGGGAGAACTCCAAAGTGGTCAACAAGACCGTTTATATTGCCGTTGGCCTCAGAACTAACGGCCTTAAAGAGATCCTAGGCCTTTGGCTTGGCAAGAATGAATCTTCGGCTTTCTGGATGGGGGTACTCACCGACCTGAAAGCCAGAGGGGTTGAAGATATTCTCATAACGGCAACTGACAACCTGAACGGGTTTACTGATACGATAAAAGCTTCATTCCCCCAATCAGTCACTCAGATATGTGTCGTCCACCAGATCAGAAACGCATGTAGATATGTCGCATGGAAAGACCGCAGGGCGTTTACAAGGGATATGAAGGAAATTTATACCGCCCCTACAAAAGATGCTGCTTGGGCTGCCCTGAACGATTTTGCCAAAAAATGGGAATCCAAATACGCTTATGCCATCAAAAGCTGGAGGGACAACTGGGATGAACTCACCGTTTTCTTCGATTACCCGGCTGAAATCCGTAAAATCATCTATACCACCAACCTGATTGAAAATCTCAATGGAAAGATCAGAAAATACACCAAAAACAAGCTCTCTTTCCCGACAGATGATGCCGTAATGAAGTCTGTTTTCCTGGCTGCAAGAGAAGCATCGAAAAAATGGACTATGCCTATCAGAGACTGGGGAGCTATTCTTAACAGTTTCCTGCTTATATTTGGTGATAGGGTCAGGCTTCTTGATACCTGACAATAAAACCATAATTTGAAGTTTACACACTTATCGGGATAGTGTCACACTATTCGGATATACTAATGAACTTAGAGATTAGGTTTTACCTCTTCTTTCAATCGCCTTTTCCCACATCCTAACTTGCTATATTTAAACTTTAAACATTAAACTTTAAACCACGAACTCTCTCCCCCTCATCTCTCAGTCTCAAAGAAATAGCGCCCCCTCTAACAATTACCATCCACATCACAGGCTGCACCATCATCAGAACCGGCGACATCCAAAATCGGATTTTCTTTCACATAATCCATCCAGGCCCTTTCCAAAGTCTTTTCAAAAACATCCGGTGCCTGAGCGCCTGAAATGGCATATTTTCTATCAAACACAAAAAAAGGCACTCCCCTTACACCCAGCATCCTTGATTCTGCAATATCCTTGTCAACTTTATCCATATACACATTTCTTTGCAGGCATTCAGCTGCCTCTTCTCTGTCTATCCCGACTTCTTCAGCCAAACCCAACAAAGTATTCTGGTCATCAATATTTGCACCTTCGGTAAAATAAGCCCGCAGCAAACGCTCCTTCATTTCGCTGCCTTTGCCCAGGGATTTGGCCAACTGTAATATATTATGGGCTCTTTTGGCATTGGCCACTACGGTTTTATCCATTTGATAAAAAAGACCCTCTCCCTCTGCCATTTCTGATACCTGTCGGGTGATCTGACGGGTCTGATCCAAACTCCAACCCTTGGTTTCTGCAAGATATTCCACCGTACTTTTCTGGGGATCAGTCTGCATATCAGGATTCAATAAAAAACTTTTCCATTCAATTTGAACCTTATCTGCATGTTCAAAATTTTTCAATGCTGTCTCCAGCCTGCGCTTACCGATATAACAAAATGGACACATAATGTCCGACCAGATTTCTATTTTCATTGTATTCTTTTTTATTTGTTACTTAAATCAATTTACCCTCCGGATGGTTCAAAAAAACAAGACAAAAGAATGCCCTTCCTGTGCAATGGAGGTGGACAAAACGCTGGAATACTGTCCAATTTGTCAATTTCACTTTCCAAAAAAAAATCCGGTATACCAATGGCTGGCCATCCTTTTAGCTTTACTATTATTGTTGATGTTTATTTTTTAGCCACCCATTCGTTACAGGACTAAATCATAATTGACTCCAAAGGTTTTACCTCTTAGTGAACCCCTTAATCCCTGAACTCCTTAATGGTTCAAAACCCTTGTCACGTCCTGATTTTACTTGACACTTTTTTCTTTGTTTTTTCTTTTATTTTCAATCCTCTTAAATGCCCTAGAGCCCAAGTAAGGAGACCTGTCAAGGCCGGAGCGAAGCGACGTTTATATAGCCTCGACAGGTCTCTGTCTTGGGCTACTTTTGCGTTTGAGAGATGAAAACACTGTTAGTCCCTCATGTACCTCAATCGGCTTCTTCATATTTAATGAACAATGTGGCCTCTTTTCATTGTAGGCCCATACTCCATGCCTTACTGCTGCAAACGCTTCTTTGAGATTCTTAAACCTGTCCCCAAGTTTATATTCAATCTTCAGAATCCCGTTAACCCGCTCTGCCATTGCATTATCATAGCAATTCCCTGCTTCTCCCATACTGGACTTTATACCTTCCTTTTCCAGTAATTCAGTATAAATCTTACTGCAATACTGAAAGCCCCTATCTGAGTGATGAACAATGCCTTCTGTTGACGGACATTGTTCTATCGCCATTTTTAAGGCTTCTACAGCACATTTTGACTCAAGCGTATTCCCCAAATACCATCCTACTATCTTCCTGCTGTATGCATCGGTAATAAGATACAGGTACCTGAAGGAATCCCCGACACGGATATAGGTTATGTCCGAAACCCAGGCCTGATGGGCAGTGGTCCAGACATTGCCATTGAACAGATCCTCATATTTACTGTAGCGCATAAATGACTGCGTTGTAACAACATACTTCCTCTTGCGCTTGACCAGCAAGCCTTCAGAACGCAACAACTCAAAGAGCCTGTCCCTTCCTATGCTGATCTCCAACCTCACCGCATCTTCTCTGATCAACTCCTGAAGCTTTCTTGTGCCCATCATCGGATGCGTCCTCCGGTAATCCCGGACAAGCTCCAATACCAGGTCGTATTGCGCTTCCTCCTTCAACTTGGAGTCCATCCAACCATAATATGCTGACCTACTGTAACCAAAGTAAGTACAACCGGACTTAACGCTCACTTCTTCAGGCCTTTTTGAAACAGTCCGTTGCCAAAGTTTTTTTTTAAATCCGTCTTGTATTCATCATTTGAAACATCTATCAGCGTCTCAAGCATCTTGTTGGCAACTATCGAATCGGCCAAGGCAAGTTTTAACCTCTTGTTCTCCTCTTCCAGTTCCTTAAGTCTTCTCTTCTCATCCATAGTCTCTATTCTAACCCTTTTGTTCAACAAATGATCCCTGCCAAAGGACCTGACCCACCTCTGGATCGTCTCCGCTCCTCTAATATCATACTTCTTTTGAAGATAAGAATAGGAACTTCCATTTTCCAGCTCCTCTACTACTTGCTTCTTGAAGCTAATACTGTACCTGTTAAATTCCCGAACCGTTTTTGTCATTTTTTTCCTGTTTTTAGTTTGACTTAATCTGTCAAGCTATTTCAGGACGTGACACCTACTTCCAACCTTCGAAATCCGACGACCGACTTCCTACTTCCCACTTCAAACCGGTCCTTCAGACCTTTGATTTTCTTGAACATTTCATTTTACCCAAGGCTATTTTCTTAGGTGGCCCTTCTGTCCTTTGGCATTTTTTATTCCCAAATGCGACTTTCAGAAATCCACCTTCTTAATGAACCCCTTAATTCCCTGAACTCCTTAATGGTTCAAAACCCTACTTCCGACCTTCGAAATCCGACTTCCAACTTCCGACTTCAGAAACCACCCCATGACTTGCGTCACAGGGTGATACCTACACCATCTCCAAATGCTTCTGGAGAGATTCTATAACTGCATCAGCTACCAAGTGATAGAAAATATCCGGATTATTATCAATTTGTACAGCCTCTAATGCCTTATAGTAAGACAACCTGGAAGCCAGATCCCCTTTCAGATTAGCAATGGTCAACCCATGCTTCAAGAGGATCAGATTCATGACCAACCTACTTGTCCTTCCATTGCCATCAATAAATGGATGGATACTGACCAAACGCTCATGCATCTCTGCCGCCAAAATAACCGGATGAAGGATTTTTTTTTGATTATCATAATGGATAAAATACTCCTCCATCATTTTGTCCAAAAGAAAAGGCTGAGGCGGCACATGCTCACTTCCTGAAATCCTTACAGGAACCTTCCTATACCTACCGGCATTTTCTTTGTCTATACCCTTAAGGATTAGGTAATGCAATTCCATCAAGACCCTGGGTCCAAAATCCATTTTATCGGAAACCAGCTGTTCAATGTACGAAACAGCCTCAGCATGATTAATAGCCTCTAAATGCTCCCTCATGGACTTACCCCCAATAGTAATCCCTTCATTGACTACCAAATGGGTCTCCTGAAGGGTAAGGGTATTGCCTTCAATCCTATTGCTTTCATAGGTGTAGGACACCATGAAAAACTCCTGCATTTTGCGAAGCTGTGTCCTATTCAAAGGCCTTTTGGAATTCCAATCCTTCTTTAGGGCATCAATAGCAGACAACTTTTCCTGAATGGATTTTGATAAACCCTGCATCTGAAGTGCTTTATGGCTGCTCAAGTACTCTACCCTGGATTCTGCCAGGGAAAGTATCTCTACAGCATCGGATTCATGCTCTAGAATTTGGTAAATTTTCTCTGCTACCCATGCCTTCCTTAAGGTATCAAAAGGTGCATCCAATGCCAATGAAAGAGATTTTAAATTCTCCTCGGTAGGCATCCTAGACCCTTTTTCAAATTTGGACACCAAAGCAGGGTCTACGCCACTTTCAAAGGCAAGCTGACGCACGGCCCATCCTTTCCTTTTCCTCATTTCAAAAAGCATTTGAGAAAGCGTCTCCATTTTATCCTCCTTTGTTGACTAATTTATTGTTGACAAATTTAATCAACAAATTTAGGATTGGAAATTTTTTTTTCAATTTTTTTTCCTCAAATTAAGGTCAAACTTCAGCACCCAATGAATAAAAGAGATTTTCTTAAAAGTCTGGCATTTACCAGTCTTGCTTCCTCGGCTTCTTTCCAAGCCTTTTCCAAAACTGTGGAAGCTTACTCCCATATACCTGCCACAGATTTGGCAAAGGATGAGGATTTTTGGGCCAAAATACGTGAAGGGTACCGATTGAAACCCGATTATATTAATCTGGAGAATGGATATTATTGCTTTATTCCCCAGGAAACATTAGAGGGATACATCTCATGGATTAGGGAAATCAATTATCAGGGCTCTTGGTATTTCAGAACAGTCCAATGGGAAAATAAAGACAAAGCTGCAGCACGATTGGCCAAAATTTTCGGTGGTACACCAGATGAGGTAGCCATCACCAGAAATGCCACGGAATCATTGGACACGATCATTTCGGGCTATCCTTGGGAAAAGGGTGATGAGGCCATCTTTGCCCACCAAGACTATGGCAGCATCCAAAACATGTTCGAATTGGTAAGCAGGCGTTATGGGGTAGTGAACAAAATCGTAGACATTCCCTTACATCCGGCATCTGATGAGGAGATTGTGAAAATTTACGAAGATGCCATCACCCCAAAAACCAAACTGATCATGGTCAGCCACATGATCAATATCACCGGCCAAATCCTTCCGGTAAAAAAAATCTGCGACATGGCCCATCGCCATGGAGTAGAAGTCATGTTGGATGGGGCACATTGTATCGCACATTTTGACTTCAAAATAGATGATTTGGGTTGTGATTATTATGCCTGTAGCCTGCACAAATGGCTCAGTGTACCTTTAGGTGCTGGTTTATTGTATGTCAAAAAAGACAAAATACCTTAAATCCGCAGGGCGGATTTAAAAAAAGCCGAAAAAGTGGCTGAATTTATTCAATTCAGGCTTTTCCGGCTCGTTTTTTTTTCACTTATTTAGGTGTTACCACACATCCTTGATAAGCGGTATGAAAATTACGAATTCGACAGAAAAAATCACACCTTTCGGAGGTTTTAATTTTGTTTTTAACTCTTTCAAAAATTCTGGTCTCCCAGAACTCATTGATAATCAATTGGGGGTTAGAGCCTTAAGGGGAGGGTTTTCATACAGTGACATTTTCGCCAATCATATGGCTATTTTCTTTAATGGTGGCGACTGTACTGAAGATATCAATGTTCACTTGAGAGACGCACTTGAACAGGTCCCTTCATTTTCAGTATGCAGTGCCGATACAATTCTGAGAGGTATCAAAGAGCTTGCTGTTGATACAGAACTCTTTATAAATCCGTCCAGTGGAGTAAGCCATGAATTTAATATCAATGGAAAACTCAACAGCTTGTTGTTAAAATCAGCTTGTAAGACCGGATTACTCAAGTCAGGTGTTGCTTACGACCTCGATTATGACAACACCGTCATTCCAACTGAAAAGTACGATTCAAAAAAGACATATAAACACGTCTATGGATATCAGCCAGGTGTAGCTTCCATAGCACATCCTGAATTTTCACAGGCCATTCCTGTGTACGTAGAGGGCAGAAATGGCAACAGTCAGGCCAAATATTTGCAGGCTGATACACTTACACGCATGTTTGGGCAGCTTACCAATGAAAATATCCGTATCGGAAGGTTCAGAGCCGATTCAGCATCCTATCAGGAAGAAGTTCTCCGCACACTGGAAGCACATACCGAAAGCTTTTATATACGGGCAAACAGATGTGCCAAACTGGATAATATCCTTGGAAGTATAGCCCCTGAGAAGTGGCAGAAAATACGTTTGGGTGTACAGGAAATGGAAGTTACTGACCTATCCGACTACAAACCTTTCGGTAAAGACAGGTCTTACAGGCTGGTCATTACCAGAATCAGGCGTAAAGACGGGCAGGCAGATGTGTTTAGTGGAGATGCATTTACTTACAGGGCTATTCTGACCAATGAACATACATCGTCCAATGAAGCTGTTGTAAGGTTTTATAACGCCCGGGGTGCAAGCGAACGCTTGTTTGATGTACTCAACAATGACTTTGGCTGGTCTAAGTTGCCCTGTTCGTTCCTTGCAGAGAATACCTCCTTTATGCTTATGACGGCTATGTATGCCAATTTTTACACCTATATCATTGGAGAGTATTCCAGAAAAGTTGATTGGCTTAAGCCTACCGACAGGCTCAAGAAGTTTATCTTCAGATTTATCACTGTTTCAGCCAAGTGGATAAGAACGGGAAGAAGAGAAGTGCTCAAACTGTTCACGAGTAAGGATTACAAGCCGATTTTGAACTAAATTCAGATAAAAACCCCTCAGGAGCTCAAAAAATAAAGATTTACAGGGAAGAGGTATGCCTTTTCCATTAAAATTGAGGAAAAAAACCGTCCATTTTATCCTCAAACCTAAAATCCATTGTCTCAAAACTATGAACACTCTTCAATCAAAGGGAAGAAATTCCCGAACTAGACCAAAAATGAACACAAACAAGCAGATTCAAATCTCCAAACTAAAATCCTGCGGATTTTAGGAAATAAGTAAGATATGGCCGCTCATGGCCCCTTATGAACTCGATCACCCCAACATCAAAAACCTGAACCATACCGGAACCCATCCTGTGGCCACTGATTTGGCTGTAAACAATGCCATAGATTATTTTGAGAAAATAGGTGCCAAAAGAAAAGAGGAAAGGTTAAGGTACCTGCAATTTTATTGGTCCGATAAGGTGAGAAATATTCCTGGCATTATGGTCAATACCCCAGCAGAAAGGGAAAGAAGTTGCGGTATTGCCAATGTAGGCATCCAAGGAATGGATCCGGGTGACATGGCAAAAATCCTGATGGATAAATATAAAATTTATACTGTAGGCATCAATTATGCAGGTGTAGTAGGCTGCAGGATCACGCCCAACATTTACACTACGCCCGGGGAATTGGATGTTTTGGTAAAAGCCCTCCACGAAATGGCTAAAAGGGCTTAAAAAACAAAATGGAGCACCTTGTAAAAAAATCAAATATGACAGGCCAAAGTTTGTGATTTCAAAAACTTTGGCCTGTTTTTTGATAAAAATGAAATAATTATGGATGTTCCATAAATTAATAAATGCAATTCTTGCATTTTATTTCAAACCTTACAACATTTGCACACGTTTTCAAAACAAATGCGAAACCTGAACAACATAGCAGTAAACCTTACCACAGCCTCAGCAGCAAATGCTGGACTGTCTATGTTATTTTTGGCTCCTTTGAGGAGGTTTAGGAACAGCTTCAGGGCAATGTCCCTGTAATATCTTTTGGTATCCTACGTGGATGGCCGACAATAGCACGTTTTCCCAAAATTTAATCCAAACCCAAAAATGCTCCCTGAGCAATAAACCATCTATTAATTCCCTATTGCCAAAAATGGAAAACTATTCCTTTATCATACAACCCGCTACTGAAAAGCACCTGCATTATGCGGAAACCATTACCAATGAAATGGAGCAATCCGCAAAGGCTCGGGGAACCGGCATTGCCAAACGTTCCCCGGAATATATCAAGACCAAAATGCTGGAAGGAAAAGCTGTGATTGCTTTGACCGAAGATGGTGTTTGGGCTGGTTTTTGCTACATTGAAGCCTGGGGGCATGGAAAATTTGTGGCCAATTCAGGCTTGATAGTAGCTCCTGAGTTTAGAAAATACGGCCTTGCCAGAAAAATAAAAACCGAAATCTTTAAACTCAGCAGGCAAAAATATCCGGATGCTAAAATTTTCGGTTTGACTACCGGTGCTGCTGTAATGAAAATCAATTCAGACCTGGGCTATGTCCCTGTCTCCTATGCAGACCTTACGGATGATGAAGAATTCTGGAAAGGATGTAACAGCTGTGTCAATGTCGAGATCTTAAAATCCAAAAACAGACAAAACTGTCTTTGTACTGCCATGCTTTATGATCCTTCACGAAAAGCCAAAACAGAAGAGGTAGCGCTTCGTAAAGATTTCAAAAAAAACCTGAAACTATTTGAAAGATGGACCAGATTGAAAAAATCCATCCTTTTGAATATCAAAAAAACCACCAATAAAACCTTAAGTTTATTTTAAACCCGAAAGCCTTCCCGGCTTTCCATTCAAAGATCAAGAAATGAAAAAAGTAGTATTAGCGTACAGCGGAGGTTTGGACACCACATTTTGTGCTTTGCACCTCTCCAAGGACCTCGGGTACGAAGTACATGCCGTCCTCATCAATACAGGCGGTTTTTCTCAAGAAGAATTACAGGAAATAGAACAAAGGGCCAAAGGACTCGGCATTGCATCCTTTGTAATCCTGGACGTCACCAAGACTTATTACGAAGAAGTCATTAAGTTTTTGATTTTTGGCAATGTGTTGAAAAATCAAACCTATCCCCTTTCTGTAAGTGCGGAAAGAATCCTTCAAGCCAAAACACTCGCTGACTATGTCAAAAAAATAGGAGCAAAATCCGTAGCCCATGGCAGTACAGGAGCTGGCAATGACCAGGTTCGCTTTGATATGATCTTTCAGACAATCATCCCGGATATTGAAATCATTACCCCGATCCGGGACTTGAAACTGAGCAGGGAAGAAGAAATCAATTACCTTAAAAAACATGGTGTTTCCATGAATTTTGAAAAGGCTGCCTACTCCATTAATAAAGGCATCTGGGGAACTTCCGTTGGAGGAAAAGAAACCCTGACATCTAACCAGACATTACCGGAACATGCCTGGCCGACCCAAGTAAGCAAAACAGAAGGAGAAGAACTTAATATCGATTTTGAAAAGGGTGAAATAAAGGCTGTAAATGGGGTGGCTTACAAAAACCCTGTAGAAGCGATCAAGAAAATTCAGGAAATCGCAGCTCCTTTCGGAATCGGAAGAGATGTCCATGTGGGGGATACCATAATAGGCATCAAAGGCAGAGTGGGCTTTGAGGCTGCTGCCCCTTTGATCATCATCAAAGCACACCAATTACTGGAAAAACACTGTCTGACCAAATGGCAGACTTTCTGGAAAAATCAGTTATCCGAATTCTACGGCAACCATCTTCATGAAGGCCACTACTTGGATCCTGTCATGCGAAATCTGGAAGCGTTCTTGGAAAGCACCCAGGAATTCGTGACGGGGAAAGTAAAGGTTTTACTTCATCCTTACAGGTTCCAGCTGGTAGGAATTGAATCAAAACATGACCTGATGGCTTCAAAATTTGGAAGTTATGGTGAAATGAACAAAGGCTACACTGCCGAAGATGTCAAAGGATTTACAAGGATCCTGGGTAACCAAACTGCGATTTTCCATCAAGTCAATTACCATGAAGAAAATTAAAACTGCCATCATCGGGGCTGCAGGATATACCGGTGGAGAGTTGTTAAGATTATTGGTCCACCACACTGCCTGCGAACTGATGTATGTCCATAGCAATAGCCAAAAGGGAAAGAAAGTAACAGCTGTGCACCCCGATCTGATCGGAGATACAGAACTCGAATTCACTGATGAAGTGCAGACGGAGGGAATTGATGCTGTCTTTTTAGGACTACCCCATGGACAGACCAAAGGTTTTCTGGAAAAGCATCCTTTTCCAGCGCATACCGTCATCATTGACCTCAGTACGGACTTTAGGGATGAAAGCCATGGCTTTGTCTACGGCCTTCCTGAGGTAAACAAAACCAAAATCCAAGGGGCTAAAAAAATAGCCAACCCGGGCTGTTTTGCAACAGGCATCCAACTTTCACTAGCTCCTGCAATTGCTAAAAACTGGGTAAAAGAAACAGCCCATATTTCAGGAATTACAGGCAGTACCGGAGCAGGCAAGGCACTGAGTGAAACCACACATTTCAGCTACAGGACAAATAACATGTCCGTGTATAAATTATTTACCCATCAGCATCTGAAAGAAATCAAACAGACTTTTGGACAAATCAACCCGGATTTCGGTCAGGAACTCCTCTTTGTGCCGTACAGGGGCAATTTCTCAAGAGGAATTTGGATTACGGCCTATTTCCCATTTGAAGGTGAACTCCAGGAAGCCGTTCAAGCCTATAAAGAATTCTACCAGAATGCGCCTTTTACATGGGTTTCGGAGGCGGACATCGATCTTAAGCAGGCTGTCAACACCAATAAATGCATCCTTCATCTCAAAAAAGAGAAAGGTCAACTGGTCATTTATGCAGCTATAGACAACCTCCTAAAAGGTGCATCAGGACAGGCCGTTCAAAATTTCAACCTGGCTTTTGGACTGGAGGAAAATATGGGGCTGAACTTAAAAAGCATTGCCTTCTAAACCCTCCATATAAAATCTGCTGCCGAGGGGAGTGACTTCACTCCCTTGGTTGAAACAAGCAAAACAATATTCAATTTAAACAGGTAAAAATGAACCTATTTGATGTATACCCTCTGATCAATGTCACTCCTGTAAAAGCCCTTGGTGCCAAACTTTGGGATGACAAAGGGGAAGAATACCTGGATCTTTACGGTGGGCATGCCGTGATCTCCATAGGCCACAGCCATCCACATTTCAACCAAGCCATAAAAGATCAGCTGGATAAGATCACTTTCTATTCCAATTCTGTTCAAATCCCTATTCAAAAAGCCTTTGCTGAAAAACTGGGGCAACTCTCCGGATACGAAAATTATAATCTATTCTTATGTAATTCAGGTGCGGAAGCCAATGAAAACGCACTGAAATTGGCCTCTTTTGCTACAGGAAAATCAGGATTTATCAGTTTCTCCGGTGCCTTTCACGGAAGGACAGCCGGGGCAGTAGTGCTTACCGATAATCCAAAAATCATTGCGCCATCAAACCAAAGAAACGATGCCTTCATTCTACCTTGGGGAGATTACGCAGCAGTGGAAGATCAGCTCAAACAAGGCAACATTGCAGGCATTATTATTGAAGGCATTCAGGGAGTGGGCGGCATCCATGTTCCAGATCCGGACTTCCTGTATTCCTTGGCAGAACTGGCAAAAACCTACGGTGCAAAACTCATCCTTGATGAAGTTCAATCAGGATATGGGAGAACAGGAAAATTCTTTGCCCACCAATGGGTCGAAGGACTAAAACCCGATCTGATCACGACCGCCAAAGGCATGGGCAATGGCTTTCCTATCGGGGGAGTCTTGATCCACCCTGAAATCCAGGCCTCACATGGCCTTTTAGGTACGACTTTTGGTGGTAATCACCTGGCCTGTGCTGCCGGCTTGGCAGTCTTAGAAGTCATTGAAAAGGAAAATTTGCTTCAACATGCTTATGAGATGGGTGAGTTCCTCATTGCTGAACTTAAAAAAATCTCGGGCGTAAAAGAAGTCAGGGGCAAAGGACTCATGATAGGCATTGACCTTGAAAAAGAAGCAGGACCGGTACGTTCTGAATTGGTAAGTAAATACAAAATATTTACTGGAAGTTCAGCAGGTAAACATACTGTTCGTTTGCTTCCTCCTTTAAATATTGAAATAAATCAGCTATCTTCGTTTTTGGATAGTCTGAAGAAAATCTTGGACTGAAAGCCATTAGGGCACTGCTACAATTAAAATCATACAATGAAGTACTTTACCCAATTTGAATCCAGGGCGATAGCCGAGCAACTCATAGAAAAAGCATTGTTTTACAAAGCCAATCCAAGAATAGACCATGCCAAAGGTGCGGGAAAAAGGATAGGCTGCATTTTTTTAAACCCTTCCCTCCGGACGCGGGCGAGCACGCAAATTGCTGCCCTGAATTTGGGAATGGAACCCATTGTCATGAACATGGACAAAGAAGGCTGGGCCCTGGAAATGAAGGAAGGCGCAGTAATGAATAAAGGTACAGTAGAACACATCAAAGATGCGGCTGCAGTATTAGGTTCCTATTTTGATATCCTTGCCATCCGCGCATTCCCCAGCCTTACCAATAAGCAGGAGGACATTGAAGATTTTATATTTAACCAATTTATCAAATATTCCGGTGTTCCTGTGATCAGTTTGGAGAGTGCGATCCGCCATCCGCTTCAAAGTTTGGCAGATATGATGACCATAGGTGAACATGCCCCTAAGAATAAAAGAATAAAAGTAGTTCTTACCTGGGCACCCCATATCAAAGCTATCCCACATGCAGTGGCAAATTCCTTTGCGGAGTGGGCAATTGGCTGCGGCCATGATCTCACCATAACCCATCCGGATGGCTACCAGTTGGATCCTATGTTTACCAAAGGTGCCCATATAGAATTGGATCAACACAAGGCTTTGGAAGATGCGGATTTCGTATATGTCAAAAACTGGTCTGCTTTCAATGACTACGGTAAAATAATTACCACCGACAATTCATGGATGTTAACTGAAAAGCATTTCAAGCATGCCAAATCAGCCAAAGTCATGCATTGTCTCCCGGTAAGACGCAACCTGGAATTGTCCGATGAAATTCTGGACGGAAAAAGAAGCATCGTACAAGAGCAGGCAAACAACAGGATTTATGCTGCCCAATCAGTAATCAGCCATATCCTTGGCTGATTATTGACAATTATCCCAACCACTAACAAAAACCATAAATCATGAATGTAAGCATCATCAAAATCGGAGGAAACGTCATCGACTTCCCGGAAAAGTTAGATGAGTTCCTTTATTTGTTCTCAAGGTTTCCCGGTAAAAAAATCCTTGTCCATGGGGGGGGGGTCCTGGCTTCCAAATTCGGAGAAAGCCTTGGCGTGATGCCTGAGATGGTGGACGGGAGAAGAATTACGGATAAGGACACCCTTGACATCGTGACCATGGTCTATGCCGGTCTCATTAACAAACAGATTGTAGCTAAATTACAGGCTTTGAAACAAAACGCACTTGGGATGACAGGTGCTGATGGCAACTTGATCCGATCCGTCAAAAGACCCGTAAAGAACATAGATTATGGATTTGTAGGTGATATTCAGGAAGTAAACGTTGGCCTCTTGCAGACCCTTTTGGATGCAGACATCATCCCGGTAGTCTGTGCCATTACCCATGATAAAAAGGGACAATTGCTCAATACCAATGCGGACGGAATCGCTTCGGAATTAGCGACCAACCTTTCCAAAAAATTCAAGGTAAACCTATACTTCTGTTTCAACAAAGCCGGAGTGCTAATTGATGAAAAAAATGAAAATTCAATTGTTCCTTTGATCAATGAAGAAATTTATGCCGAATTGAAAAAAGAAAATGTCATCCATTCCGGCATGATCCCCAAACTGGACAATGCTTTTGCTGCCTTACAAAAAGGGGTTAACCATGTCTGGATAGGAAAAGCAGAAAACTTATTATTGGCGGCAAAGGGCAAATTATCAGGAACTACCATCGAAAGGCACAAGTACGACTTGTATTGACAGGACATGGATGATTTGATACAGCAAATTTCCAAAGAGGCCATCCTCTTGTTAAAATCCCTCATTGAAACACCTTCCCTCAGCAAAGAGGAGGAAAAAACAGCCGAACTGATCCAGATTTTTTTGGAAAAGCAAGGGGTATCCACCCTGCGAAAAGGGAATAATATTTGGGCGTTCTCCAAATATCGAAAAAAAACACTTCCCTATATCTTGCTGAATTCCCATCATGATACCGTAAAACCCAATGCCGGTTATACTCAGGATCCATTCAAGGCCATCATAGAGGATGGAAAAATTTTTGGTCTTGGGAGCAATGATGCCGGAGGCTGCCTTGTAAGTTTAATAGCCACCTTCCTGTATTTTTATAACAAAGACTTACCATTTAACCTGATCTTAGCCGCTACTGCAGAAGAAGAAATTTCAGGAAAAAACGGGATAGAGTGTATTCTTCCTGAATTACCGGAAATTGAACTGGCCATCGTAGGAGAACCTACCCAGATGCAAATGGCTGTTGCTGAAAAAGGCTTATTGGTAATTGATGCCACCGTAAAGGGCAAAGCAGGCCATGCTGCAAGGGAAGAAGGAGAAAATGCGATCTACAAAGCCTTGGATGACCTGAATATTATCAGAAATTACCAATTTCAAAGAGAATCAGCCTTCTTGGGGAAAAGTAAAGTAACTGCAACCATCATTCACGCCGGAAGCCAACATAATGTCGTGCCTGACCTATGTCATTACACCTTGGATGTGCGGGTTACTGATGCATATACCCTGGAAGAGGCCCTGACGGAATTAAAAACAGTTTTGAAGGCAGAACTCCAGCCACGTTCCCTGAGGTTAAATTCTTCAAAAGTACCTGATGGGCATCGGATTCTTGAAGTGGGAGAAAAACTGAAGCTCAAAAAATATGGCAGTCCTACGCTATCAGATCAGGCGCTTATCCCCTATCCTTCGGTAAAAATCGGACCTGGAGATTCTTCCAGGTCACATACTCCGGACGAATTCATTTACCTCCATGAAATCGAGGAAGGAATCAAAGGATATATCCAAATCTTGGAAACTTACGCATCTTTCAATTAAACCAATTATTATTTACCCTGAAAAGAAAAAACAAGCATGAAACTCTGGCAAAAAAATACAAGTGCAAAGAAAGAAGTTGAAACATTTACCATCGGAAGGGATCCCGAATTTGATATCCTTTTGGCTCCTTTTGATGTATTGGGCTCAATGGCCCATGCCATTATGCTTGAGAAAATCGGCCTTCTTACCTCTTCAGAACTTGAGGTATTGTTGCAGGGCTTAAGGGAAATCTATTATGAAATTGAACAGGGAACTTTCAAAATTGACGAAGGTGTGGAAGATGTACATTCCCAGGTAGAATTTTTGCTTACCCAACGCTATGGAGAAGTCGGAAAAAAACTCCATAGTGGAAGATCCAGGAATGACCAGGTTCTTGTTGACCTAAAATTATACTACCGAACAGCCATTCGGGATATCGTAGAAGCCTCAGAGGAACTGTTCGACCTGTTGATAACATTGGCAGAAAAGCACAAAAATGACCTGATGCCAGGGTACACCCATACCCAACTGGCTATGCCTTCCTCATTTGGGCTTTGGTTCGGCTCTTTTGCCGAAAGCCTGGCGGAAGATATGGACTTATTATTTGCGGCCTATAAATTGAGCAATAAAAACCCCCTGGGATCTGCCGCAGGTTATGGATCATCCTTTCCTTTGGACAGGACCTTGACCACAGGCTTGCTAGGCTTTGAAGACCTGCACCACAATGTAATCAATGCACAGAACAGCAGGGGCAAAACTGAAAAAAACCTGTCTTTTGCCATGGCAGGGATTGCCGGCACTTTAAATAAACTGGCAGCAGATGTCTGCATCTTTATGAACCAGCATTTTGGATTCATTAGTTTCCCGGATAATCTGACTACTGGCAGTAGCATTATGCCACACAAAAAGAATCCGGATGTATTTGAATTGATAAGGGCTAAAACCAATCAAATCCAATCCATCCCCACACAGGTCAGTTTTATTTTGACCAATATGACCACGGGTTACCACAGGGACCTCCAATTACTAAAAGAAGCTATTTTTCCGGGATTGGAGATACTTTTGGATTGCATCAATATGAGCACTTTCATGTTAAAGGAAATTCAAATCAAAAAAGAAATTCTCAAAGACAACTTTTTCCAACATGTATTCAGTGTGGAAGTTGTCAATGATTTGGTTTTACAGGGAATGCCTTTCCGGGATGCCTATAAAAAAGTAGGTCTTGATATCGAAGCAGGCCTGTTCAAACCGGATCAATCAAAAGTAAATCATGTCCATGAAGGAAGCATTGGAAATCTTTGCCTGCAAGAAATAAAAAGTAAGATGCAGGTAGCGATTGGACAATTTGATTTTGAAAAATCCACCTTGCAACTCAGAAAATTAATTGAGGGCTGATTTAAAAGGAAAGCTTGAATTCAAGCATCAACTCCTCTTCAACTTTTACCAGGCCTCCAAGTTTTTTGGGGGCCTCCAGTTCCAGCTCATTAAAACTCAAAATAAGCTTGGCCGCAATTCCATCTGCAGTCCTTTTCAACGGCAGTTCTTTATATTGCAGTCTTTTCCCAACAATATCGACCATCAAATCGCAGGAATAGTGTCCGTAATTTGACTTCAGGTTTCTTACCCTGACTTTGGCATGGGGATATTGTTCTGCTTTGATGGTTTTCCGGAAATCCTTGTTGAGCAAAAAATTTCCGCAGGAAAAATCATTGACAGGTATGTCAAAAACCAGATCTTTTGATCTTAGAGGGGTATCAATAAAAAGCGTGTCCCTTAAGCTGTTTTTTGCATATTCACAATTGAATCCGCCGATGGAGGTCTGACCACTTACTGTGATCTTTTTTCTTGTAACTATGACCTCCTTTTCTTCTTTGTAAGGGCTCAGGAGAACCAGCAAAAGTGCTAAAAGGACACGCATGGGAGTTTTTATTTTAGAAGCCTACCACTGCTTCGATCATCAGACCATTGAATTTACCACCATTCCTGATGTCATTGGCAGCAAAGCCGTTGTAGTTTTGATTTACATATTCCAATTTAGCCAATAAGTTTTTGGTAATAAACCATCCACCGCCTATTTGTACCCTGTCGATGCTTACATCCAATCCAGATCCAAACAAAGTACCTTCTACTTTATTGTATCTACCTGCCACATAGAATTTTTCATGGGTTCCAAATCTGTACAGCAAGTCAGTACCGATCTGAGTCCAGGTTCTGTCATTGGCTTCACCTCTTGCAGCACCTTTGGATTGCTCGAAGTTACCGAAGAATTCCAATCCATGGAACTTCACAAAGGGGTTGATAACCCATGTGGTAATGTTATTCGTTTGGTTAGGATTAAATCTACCTGAGGTAAATTGAGCAGCAGTAGTTGCTAAGGTGTTTTCCATTACCATGTAATATCTGGAGCCTGCCCTGTCACCTCCCCATAAGGTATTTCTTTGGGAACTTTTCGTTGTGTAAATTGAACCGGTCAATCTCACCCTTAGGTCTTCTAAAACATACTTATCATAACCAAATTTCCCAATGAAGTTTGGTGATCTATTGGCAGGATTGGTCACGCCACCTTGAATCTCACCTCCGGTAACCGCAGCCATTGCCAACCACCCATTACTTTGAAAGAAAACTTCACCACCAACCTCTGTTGTAAAGGCATCCATGATATAGTTTTCAACGAAGGGATTATAGAATGCATTACCATTATCAGATCTTCTGAAGTGGGCATCACCATAATTGATTTCCATATGACCTATTCTGACGGTAAGGTATTTGTCAAACCAATCGGTTTCTCCCAGGTTCAAGAATCCCAATTTATCCACTTGGATATAACCTCCTTTTACCCAAGCCTCGGGGTGGTGACGGGAAGAAAGATAGGTAATCAGGTTCATTCTCAAACCATCAGCCAGTGCTACGTCGATGTTAAGGTTAGCTGTGGCCAAATTCGTTCCTGCTCCAATATCAATCAATTCATTCAAATTGACACCATTGGCATTCACGTTAGGAGTGGCTGTATTGGAGTGGCTCAAGTTTTGCCATTGCTGTGCGAAATGACCACCAATCCTTACACGCATGCCTTCATAAGCTACTGTATCTTCTTTACCTGTCTCAAAGATATTCAAACCTCTTTGATCATACGGTCTCCAGAATTGCATATCTCTCTGAAGTCCCTGTGCCATACCGGAAAAAACCAATCCGATGACTGCGATTGCGGAAAATAAAACCTTTTTCATTGTTGTGGATTTTAATTGTTTGGTTGAAATGTTGCTTTGAATTTGATAGTAATCTCGTCCCTTGTTTTGACTGTACCCAAAAGCGCAGTCGGTGGATCTATTGAATAATCTGTTAATTTGGTGTTGTAGCTTCCTTCAAAAGTAACCCTGTTTCCATTTTGAGAAACTTTTACCGGGAAACTCGCAGGTTTGGTAACACCTGCAATGGTGAAGTCCCCTTTGGCCTGATAGCTGCTTCCACTTCCAGTGAGTTCCCTAAGGGTAAATCTCACCTCTTTGTTTTTCTTGGTGTCCAGGGCTTTGTAGGCATTGGCATCCAAACCCCTAGTGCCGCTCTTCAAACTTTCGGCTTCCATGGTAACCTGTAGGCTTCTTACTCCCTTAAATTGGTTACCTTCCATGATAAACTGTCCTTCACCCTTCGCTGTATTGGATGTCATGTCCCAATCATGTAGTGAGGATCCCCCTTCCACTTTCAATTCCGGAGAGGGTGCTAAAGTATATTTAACTTGTGCTTCAACTGACCATTGGATTGACATCAGGACAATAACCATTATCGCTGATATCCATTTTTTCTTTGTCGTCATAATCTGTTGTGGTTGATTGTTGAAACAAATTTGAGTAACTAAACCCACTTAGATCATGACGAAAATCATATTTATCCATGATTTAAGACAAGACTAAAAAATCAATAAAAAAACAGAAAACAAAAAAAGAACCTTCACCGAACAAACGATGAAGGTTTTGATATAATCATACATGTCAGAATATTATTTTGTCATTCTTTTTTCGAAAACAGCTTCTGCAGAATTTTGTATGTAATAAGATAAGTAGGCCTTACTCCTTCCATCCCCAAAGCGCCAGATGCTAGGGTACTGCCGGTTTCGAGGGGATTATCTGAAGCATAATAGGCATAAAGCACTTTCACATTCTTTTTGATACTTTGCCTTATCTTGCTCTCCGACTGAATGGCCTTTTGATAATGGGCTCCTTCCATTTCCAGACCTATAGCCTTCCAGGAGGACTCCATCAAGTAGCTCAATACATCTTTGTTCTGTAAGGAAGTTCCCAATACGGTAAACATTGTACCTTGAAATACCCCCAATCCATATCCTTCAAAATCCTTTTTGCTGAGTTCGTTTTTGAAAGGATAGTTATCGGCAGTTCCTTCAAATACATGGCTGTCAGGAATCATGATATCCCCTTTTTTGCCTGTAAGGATTCCGGCCTTGCCCATAATCGACGCGGAAAGTACATTCAATGGATAAACATTACCCTCTTCGGTTTCATAAGGCTTGAGCAACTCATCAAAGCATTCATAAGCCTGTTCTCCAAAAGCATAATCCATCACAAGTATCACAGGCCTTTTATCCAAGTCATCGGGCAATTGACATCCAGGAAGGACAGTCTTATGCGACATAGCAGCCGTATCAAAAATCTGTACATGGATATTTGTACCGGAATCATCCATCACTTCTATAAACCCATTTTTCTGGGCATAATTCAAGATCTCTTTCCCCTTGTTATTTTTAGCGCCTATACTGATATCCATGGCAACTTTCTCAATATCCTCAAAGGAACCAAGCCCTAAAGCCTGATGGCCATAAATGGTATTGAGAAAACTATGGAGGTTGGCCGATACAATATGTAATGGCCTTTCTATCAGCTTGTTTTCAAACAAAACTTTCTTAATCTTTTTGGCCCATAATTCACCGTAAACATGGTGCCCAACCCTTATTCTCAAGGTAGAAGAAAATGAAATCTCCCTATCTCTTCCCTCAAAAGCCTCATCCATGGATAATTTACCCAAGTGATAGACTATCCTGAACAAACTATTGGTATGGGGCGAGGATTCGAATTTCTCTACTGCCTCATGGGTTTCATCAAAAGTCCTTCCTATCACGTGGCTCAAATAGGAACAAGCTACCTCTTTATCAAACTCTTCTCCGGTTTCTTCTTTGGCCACGATTTTTTCCAACATTTCCCAGTTGAGATCAATCCTGCCTTTCGGATCTGTACTGTTGTTCCTGATTTTTTCTGACTCAATGTAAAGGAAAGTAAGGTGTGTAAGAATATCATAAATATCCGACCTTCCCCTTGTCATCTCCACATACATCTGATCATGGTCTACCCTATAACAATTCCTCTTTCTTTTGGCCGGAACAATCGCAGGAAAAGTTGAATTCTCATAACCTTCACGGCTGATCAGACGGATATAACGGCATTCTTCGATTCCCCTTGGTAGCCTTTCCATTACATAGAGCAATCCATCCAATTCAATTTTTTCATCCTGTGCCAACAGGCCATAAATCTCCGGACTTAACACCAAAAGTGAATCCACCAATGACTCTCCTGAAACACCCATCGGTTTGTAAGACCCCCTCATAAACAGGTGTCTCATGGTGATGTAAAGTCTTTCAATCGCAGCCCTGGATTCTTGTGCTCTCGTTCTTTTCATAGCTTATAAAATTATTTTCCATTAGATAAATTCGACAAAACTACGAATTTTTGCCCAATTGAAGGGATTAATTTTTCATTACGATTTTTATCTCACTGAAAATCAAAGGTATCTTTCCTTGAGCACATTCAGATGGTGGATGGTATGTCCGGCTATAATATGAAAAAGCGCTCTGACGGAAACTGTCGTATTATTGGCTGTTCCCAAATTGGCATAATACTCTTCTGGGATATTTTTCAATAATGAAACCAAAGCAAAACGTGAAAGCTCAAACTCTTCAAGCAATCTGCCCAAAGGGACTTCATTGAATTTACCGCTGATCACATAAGCATCTTGATCATAGCCTGGCAAGGAGGCTTTTTCTCCCCTGGCAATGGAAAGTGCCCGATAAGCCATGACCCTGTCTGTATCCGTCATATGCCCAAGTACTTCTTTTGCCGACCATTTTCCTTCAGCATAAGATAGATTACTCTTTCTGTCCCCCAATTGATCATAAATATTCCTGGTCTCCTGAATTTGGGCGATCAATACCTCAGGAATATCTTTTCCTTTAACCCAGGAAATATAATTTTCATAATAGGCACCGTATTCACCTGTTTGTGGTAGCAATAATTCGTTCATGTAATTTACATTTAAAATGGGTGTATCTACAGGTAAATTTAAAGCATTCAAACAGATGAATGGTACAATGAAAAGAATTTTAATCCTGATCACCCTTTTGGTTTCGACCAACCTCAGCTTTGCACAGACGCAAATTATCCATAGAGACGCGGCAATTGAGCAAATGGTCAAAGAAATCTCAGCAGAAAACCTTGAAAAATATGTCAGAGACCTTGCTGGCTTTAGAACACGGCACTCCTTGAGCAAAAATAGCCCAAATGAAGGTATAGTTGCTTCCCAAAAATATGTTTTGGACCTGTTCAAGTCTTTTGAACCACAGGCTCAGGGAAGACTTAGCGCCTTTATTGATACCTTCACCGTTCCGGCTGACGGAAGAAGAATCCCCCAGGATGCCGAAATGGGCAATGTAATGGCTACCCTAAAAGGCACTGATCCCAATGATGACAGGATTTTCATCATTTCTGCCCACATAGATAGTAGGGCCCTGGATGTCATGAATACAGAAATCGATGCTCCCGGCGCAAATGATGATGGTTCGGGAGTAGCAGCAATCATTGAACTCACCAGAATCATATCAAAAAGAAGCTTTCCTGCAACCATCCTGTTTGTAGTGGTTTCCGGTGAAGAACAGGGATTGAAAGGTGCTGCTTATTTGGCCGAGAAAGCAAAAAATGAAAACTGGAACCTGGTGGCCATGCTGAACAATGATATGATCGGCAACTCCAATTCTTCTGAGACCAACATCAATGACAATACCCGCGTCAGGATTTTCTCGGAAGGTGTTCCGGCAGCAGAAACAGAAAGAATGGCTGCCATCAGAAGATATACCAATGGCGAAAATGATAGCAAATCCAGACAGTTGGCCAGATACATGAAAGAAGTTGGAGAAAGATATGTCGACCAGTTGGAAGTGAAATTACTGTACAGAAATGACCGCTTCCTAAGAGGTGGTGACCATACTCCTTTTGCCCAGCAGGGTTTTACTGCGGTCAGGGTGTGTGAAATGAACGAGAACTATTACCATCAACATGAAAATGTAAGGTTTGAAAATGGAATTCAGTATGGGGACTTACCAGAGTTCGTAGATTATGAATATATGAGAAAAGTAACAGGCATCAACCTTGCTTCCTTGGCTTCTTTGGCTTCAGCCCCCTCTGAACCCACCAATGTTGGGATTGATGTGAGAAGATTGAGCAATACCTCAACTTTGAGATGGGAAGCACCTGAAAAAGGAAAAGCAAAAGGTTATTATGTCCTGATGCGGGAAACAGATGCTTCGATGTGGCAGAAGAAATTCTATACAGAAGAAACCAGCTTGACCATCCCGTACTCCAAAGACAATTACTTCTTTGCTGTGCAGGCTGTGGGAGGAGGTGGTCATGAAAGCATGGCAGTTTTCCCTCAGCCGATTACCAGATAAAAGGCTTCCTGAAATTTGTAATTTCGGGAACGGATAAAGCGGATTTTTAATCCGCATACAGCCCCTTTTGAGAATCCCGGGATTAAAAATCCAAGTTATCGCTCTTCGGGATTGCAATTCCCGAAGAGCACACCGCTTCTCGAAATTTGCAATTTCGAGAATGGATAAAGCGAATTTATAATCCGCAACAATATTTATCCGTTTACTTATCCGTTTAAACTGATGTTGATTTTTTAAAAAGCCTCGATTTTTGTTTAAATCAGTATTTATGGGCTTTTCATATCAAATTCAAGATCAATTTGCTCCTCATTTTATCACATTTACAGTCCGCCAATGGGTGGATGTGTTCACAAGAAAATGTTACGCGGACATCTTAATTGATAGTCTTAAATTCTGCCAAAAAAACAAAGGCTTAAAAATCTATGCATGGGTCATCATGAGTAATCATTGCCATTTGATTGTTTCGTCCGAAAAAGTACCCCTTTCAGACATCATAAGAGACTTAAAAAAATTTACCTCAAAAGCAATTTATGATGCCATTTCAAAAAATCCAGACGAAAGCCGGAAAAAATGGTTGTTGTGGATATTAAAGAAGAACGATAAAATCTGGTTTTGGAAAAACGGCTATCATGGAGAAGAAATTTTTTCAGAAAATTTTATGATGACTAAAATCAATTATATCCACCAAAACCCAGTAAGAGCAGGGATTGTAGAAAAAGAAGAGGAATATATCTACAGCAGTTGTGGGGATTTTTATGGAATTAGAAGAGGTATGATTGACTTGGAGGATATTTGATTTTTTTTAGGATTAAAAATCCTCTTCATCGCTCTTCGGAATTACAAATCCCGAAGAGCGGCGCTTCCTGAAATTTGCAATTTCGGGAACGGATAAAGCGGATTTTTAATCCGCATACACCACCTTTTGAGAATCCCGGGATTAAAAATCCCTGTTATCGCTCTTCGGGATTGCAAATCCCGAAGAGCACTACTTCCAATCCCTCTTCAACAACTGTATCAAGGCTGCAAAAATCATCACAGCAAGACACCCAATCGCATTATACCAGAGAAAACCAATGTTGATGTCAATGCCAAAAAGACTGCCTCCATTGTTATAATGTATGAGAAGGATAATGGCCTCAGCCAAAAATGCAGCAATAAATACGGCATTTCCCTTTACCCATTTCATATAAAAGCCTACCACAAAAATCCCAAGAATTGTTCCATAGAACAAAGATCCCAACAGATTGACTGCCTGTATCAGGTTTTCAAACAAATTGGCATAGGTGGCAAAAAGTATGGCAAAAATCCCCCAAAATGCAGTAAACAGCTTAGAGGAGACAAGATAATGATACTGATTACCCGATTTGGCAATAGACCTTTTATAGACATCAATAGTGGTAGTAGAACCTAAAGCATTCAATTCCGAAGCCGTGGAAGACATCGCCGCACTGAAAATAACCGCAAACAACAAACCCACAACCCCTTTTGGTAAGTAATCCATCACGAATCGCATGAAAACATAATCTGTATCCCTTGTTTCCGCCCCGGGATTATTTTTCACAATAAGCTCCTTGACCTCAGTCCTGATTTTCTCTTGATATTCCTGGTGTTCTTTAATCCTTGCTTTTGTAGATTGGATAGTTTCTTCATCATTGGCTTCTACCGCCTGCAACAAGATCCCCAATTGTTGGTTTTTTTCCTGAAAAGTTTGTTTGAACTCTTCCTGTAACAACAAATAGTCTTCCTTGAAGGCAGAATTTTCCAATTGTTCAGTCTGTACCTTATTGAAGATAATAGGGGGTTGGAAATACTGGTAAAAAACGAAAACCATCACCCCAATAAACAGAATAATAAACTGCATAGGGACTTTCAGCAGCCCATTCATCATTAGTCCCATGCGGCTTTGGGTTAAGGAACTTCCCGAAAGATAACGCTGTACCTGTGACTGGTCTGTACCGAAATAAGACATGAACAAAAAAAGTGCTGCAGTCATGCCGGACCAGAAATTGTACCTATCCGCCAAGTCAAGCTCAAAATTGACAATATTAAGCTTTTCCATTTTGCCGGCTACATGGAGGGCCTCTGTGAACTGAA
This sequence comes from Cecembia calidifontis, assembly GCF_004216715.1. Lineage (NCBI taxonomy): Bacteria > Pseudomonadati > Bacteroidota > Cytophagia > Cytophagales > Cyclobacteriaceae > Cecembia > Cecembia calidifontis. The sequence goes on along the minus strand of NZ_SGXG01000001.1, from coordinate 3,009,026 downwards.
TCGGGAGCATCTGTATTACCAGAATTCCAGCTAAAACCATCCCTCCCATCATGATCCCCATTTGCTGCTTTTGGGTAATGCTGACGGCACGTGTTCCACCCGAAACCGTGTAAATAATAACCAAAACCCCAATAAATACATTGGTAAGGGTAAGGTTCCATCCCAACAGGGTGGAAAGGATAATGGCAGGTGCATAAATGGTAATTCCTGCAGCAAGACCTCTTTGGATCAAAAACAAAAAAGCAGCCAACGTCCTCGTCTTGAGATCGAAACGCTCTTCCAAAAATTCATAGGCGGTATATACCTTGAGTTTGTAATAAATGGGCAGAAAGGTGGCCGAAAGAATAATCATGGCCAATGGCAAACCAAAGTAAAATTGAATAAAACGCATACCATCATCATAAGCCTGACCAGGCGTGCTCAGAAATGTGATAGCAGAAGCCTGCGTAGCCATGATGGAAAGCCCAATGGTCCACCAGTTCATATTCCCTGTACCACGGATATAAGAATCCATATCCCGGATACCATAGGTTCTATATACGCCGATGCCCACTATCGCCAAAAGGGTACCAAATAGGACCAGCCAGTCAATAAAACTCATGAAAAACTGATTTTAAGCCAGTAAAACAACAAGACCAATATTCCCAAAACCAGCATCTGGGCAATGTACCAATTCCTCCACTTGATGTTATCTTTCACTGCCCTGCTCTATTAAATTGACGAAAATTTTGATGGCGCCTGGAACACCCGCAGGCAATTGTCTGAACCACGAAATGCCGGAATAGGTGTAGGTTCCTTTTCCATATCGGGCATGTAACAAAGCCCCTTGGGTAGCAGATTCTCCCGGATCTTGCATGGTTAATGGTGTAGAATACAATGGATCCCAGTTGGAAGTAAAATACAAGCCCCTTTCCTGAACCCAGCCTTCAAAATCAGAAGCAGTCACCCTATTGGGACGTCTTAAAATTGGATGTGAGAAATCTGCATTGACAGGAGAGTTCTCAACCGTTACCCTATCCCTCGAAATATTGAATGGGTAAGGCCCTAAATCCCTGGTCAACAAGGGAGAAGAGGTATTGTACTGGACAATCAAATTCCCTCCATCCTTTACATATTCCATCAATTCATCCACATGTGTAGCCAATGCCTGATTCACGTTAAAAGCTCTGATGCCTACTATCACTGTAGCAAAGTCCTTTAACCTGTTTTTTCTGATATCTGCATCATCCAGAATACTCACCTGATATCCCAAGCTTCTCAATACTTCGGGCACGTCATCTCCCGCCCCAGGTATATAACCCACCGTTTGGCCACTGATTTTGATATCCATTTTTACCAAATTAATAGAGGTATTGGTAAAATAAGTGAGGTTGGGAATATGCTTGTAGATGATCCTTTTCGTATCCTGATGGAACTCCCTTCCATCTTTGGTCAAATAAGAAATTGTCACTTCTTTCTTTTCCTGATCAGAATCCAAAAACTTGATAAAGTAATCTTTTCTTTTTCTTCGCTCATCAACCGAGGCATCTATGATCTGATATTGGTTTGGCAAAATACCGTTGACCTCAATCTCTCCATCCAATAGATTATTCCTAAAAGTTACTTCCACTTTAAGTAAGTCATCTGCTCCAGGAATAATAAAAAGGTTGGATTTATCTAGGCTCACATTGACCTCAGGGACCAAGGTAAAGGGCTGGTTGATTTCCCCGTCAACCTGATCATTGTATTTATACTTTAATGGAAGTACAAAAGATAAGGCTTGCCCATCAGCCAATAAGTGAACAGTTCCCTGAATGGTAGATCCGTTGATGGGTGGGCCTATCTTTTTACGGTCTTTGATTCCAAACAAGCTGTTCTCTTTAGGTTCCTGTAGCCAGAAGGGCTGAGATACAGGATAGTCCAAGGGAATCTGAATATCGAAAGTCTTGCCTACAGGCCTATTATTCAATGCAGAGGCATCCAATTCATGTGAAAACAGATCACTTTTAAAAGACTGAAGCGTAAGGGGGAATGCGCTGGGGTTATTGAAAATCATTTCAACATTGATTTTTTCACCAGGATACCCGATTTCCTTTCTGATGACAAATTCAGACTTGACGCCCAAAACATTGAGTATCATCTGATCAAGATGTGCCTTCTTTTCCAAAAACCATCGATCTGAAAGTCCTTCAGCCCCCAAAAGCTTTTTGATTTCCAAGAGGTTTGTAACGTTCTTTTCAGGCTCAATAAAATTGAATTCATTGATGGCCTTGTCTATCACCTGCTTGATGGCTGCTCCGTTTTTCAACAGATTCCAGCGGGATTCAATGCCTTCAAAAGGAGAACTTTTAAATGGCTCCCCTTGGATCATTTCTATAAAATCATTGCCTTGGCCTATCTGAGAAGTGGAGCCAAAGCCCTGGGACTTGTGCATCGTTCGGCTATCTGCTGCGATCTGCGAATAAGTAGTGCCCAATAAGGGATTGAACTCCCCAACCAAAAATCTGTGATACACTTTACCTTCTTCCGGCTCGTATTGTCCTCCCCAGCTATAGGCATTCCAGAAAATCCGTTTGGCCTGCCAGGTATGGGTGTCAGTTAGTTGTTCAGGGAATACTTTAGGATCGGCAGCCTTGGTAAAGGCCTCCACGCTCAACATGGCAGAGGAGGTATGATGCCCGTGGGTGGTTCCCGGAATAGTATTGAAACGGTTGATTATGATATCAGGCTGGAAATTCCTTACAATCCAGACCACATCAGAAAGCAATTTTTCCCTGTCCCAGTTGTTAAAGGTTTCATCAGGATTTTTGCTAAAACCAAAATCCAGGGCGCGGCTGAAAAACTGCCTTCCCCCATCGGTTTCCCTTGCCCTTAAAAGTTCATGCGTTCGGATCAAACCCAACTCAATGCCAAGCTCTTTTCCGATAAGGTTCTGACCCCCATCACCCCTGGTGAGTGACAAATAGGCTACGTCAGCATGCTCTGCATTGGCCAAATAGGCTATCAATCTGGTATTTTCATCATCTGGGTGTGCTGCTACATAAAGTACCCTTTTGGTCTCTTTAAACCGCAATAAATCATGGTAAATAACAGATGAAGGTGTGGTTTGGGCGAAGGATAAAATGGAAATAAAATAAACAAAGCTAAATAGCCACCATTTTGGGTTTCTCATAATCTGTCAATTTGGGGAAATCTACGGCAATGAATTAAGAATTAAAACTGATTTTTATATCAATGGGTTTTGTAAGCTGTTAAATGATCTTAATAACCGTTTGATGTAAAAAGGATTTTCCACCCATTTTTGAAAAACTAAAAAAAAACCGGGCTTCAACAGTTTACTTGGGGACTGCATTATCATTTATTTCAAATATAGCGATTCCAGGATTTTCATCTGTTGTAAGGCCTATTATCAAATCTTCGGAATTATTGACTGCAAAATTATTAATTGATCTGTCCAAATTGTAAATTTCTATTAACTCACCTTTTAAGCTCAATTTATAGACCTGTTTTGCTACAGTGGATTGTTTTTGGATCTGATTTTCACTATAGCCTCCAAATAAAGCAAAGATATGTTTATCTGTAATCCAAATATCTCTGAACTGATAGGGTGAGTTCAAATCCCAAAAAATAAAATCATTTCCCGTGTTTCCTTGAATTTTAAATTTAGGTTTAAAAGATTCGTCTTTTATAAAATAATAAAACTCCTGTGTCTCTTTATGAAAAATTTCAACAACAGGAAAAAAATTATATGCTACAGCAAAAATACTTTTATTTTGAGAAGATCCAAACCAGCCCATATTCAACTGAGAAAGAAGAAAAGAGTCTTCAATTTTCAAATCCGTGAAATTTTTTAATTTACCAAAACCTTCTTCTTGTCCATTTAAAATATCAAACTCAATAAATCTATGAGGGGAATCTACTTGAAGTCCAATGAATTTTTCTTCCTCTGAGAAAAGTGCGGAATAAACTTTATAAAATTGCTCAGATTGTTTAATTTGGTTTAACGCAAGGTCATTATAAAAAAACAAACTAAACTCATTTATTTTTTTATCTAAAGCGCTATACACCCAAAAAGTCGAATCGTTAAACCCAAAATCAAAATTATGGGCATCTGGCAACTCCCCAGGGCCAAAACCAATTTTTCCACAGGAAGTTTTATATTTAAATTCGATTAAATCTATTAAATGAATAGGTGCTTTATCTTCTGGTATACCATTTCTTTCAAAAACAATAATGTAATCACCTTTTAAAAAAATTTTTTGTGGATTTATCAACTCGTTAAAGATTATTTTTTTTGAAGTTAATATTTTTTCATTTACAGGATTTTCATCTTTACAACTAATAAAAATTAAAACAATAAAGAGAATAAATTTATTCATATTTCATAATTATTTTTTAATACCATTAATTATCCTTAACAAAAAAGGGTTATATCGTTAAAGACTGTTCAAAAAAATTGGCTGCCTAATACAGGCAGCCAATCAATTTAAATTTACTGTTGCGGATTAGGTCTTGGTGGAACAGGAGTTAATCCCTTAATATCATTTGGGTAAAATGTCCCAAACCTGTCAAAACAACCAATTGAACTAGCCTGCATACAGTCCGCGGCAAAAACAGAAAATCCAGTTCCTACAATTAGAAACAAAGATAGAATAATTAAAGTTTTTTTCATTTTATTATGATTATTTAGTGAAAAATAAAGGTAAAAAAAAAAATCAAAAATGCAACTTTTTTTACAAAAAACTAAAGGCTCAATGTTCACCATTGAGCCTTTAGTTTTTATTTTATCTTTCCATCCAATTGGGGCCGAATATACTAATTAACCTTTGGTTATATTTTTCTGCTTCAGCAGTATTTTTCAACCTTGTATGAATTTGAAACAATAATTCCAAAACTTCGCCAGATGCTTGTCCATCCCTAAGTTCAGAAGCTTTAGTAAAATAAGGAATGGCATCTTTATAATATGAGTCTGCTTTCATCCCCATTTCAGGTGCTCTTTTCTCCCATTCATCATCTGAAAGTTCATTGATTTCAGCTAAAATTTTTCTAGCTTGTTCCAATAAAATTGCTCCAGTATAAAAATTACCTTCAAAAAAGTCTGGATTTACTTCAACAGATTTCTTGTATTGCTCCAAAGCGCCATCCAAATCTCCAGATTGCTCCAATAGGTAGCCGTATCTCAAAAGCAAGCCTGAATTATTTGGATCATCCTTCAAAGCCTCCTTCACAGAAGCCATGGCTTCTTCCATTTTGTTCATTTGAAGCAATAATTGAACCTCAAACTCCGATAAAGTTTTATCCTCAGGGAAGTCTTTTCTAGCCGCAATCACATATTTATAAGCCTGCTCTGGATCCTGGTCTTCTGCACTTGCGATTTGGATCAGGAAGTAATAAGTATTCAACTTGTTATATTCAGGAACTTCAATCAAAGCCTTGAAATGCTTTTTGGCATCCTCTGTTTTGCCTAGCTCTTGGTAAGCCAAGTATCCTGCATTGAAGTGTGCTGTGGTGTCAGCTGGGTCAATTTCTGAAACAAGATTGAAGAATTCATAAGACATGGAATAATCATCCTCTTCATAAGCTTGAAGTGCTTTGTTGAAAGCAGAATTTCTAAGCGTCATTTTTGAGAATGGCCTTAAGTTATCAGGAAGACCAGGTACCTCTTCTTTATAGACTTCTTTCCCGATTTTGCTGTTTTTGTCATTTCCGACCATAGACATGGTTTTATCGAATGCCTCCAAAGCGGATCTTCCAGTTTTGACAGTAGATGCTGCCATATCTTCATCCAATTCAAACATTTTGGTTAAAATTTTAGCCTTAACCAAAGTTGTATTGGGATCATTCATTGTCTCAGGGTTCTCCAAAGCAGCTTGGATATCGTTCATCGCAGCTTCCAGATCTCCTTTCTTGAAGTTCCTATCAGCTGAGTTGACAACCTTCTTTTGTGCAAAAGCAGTGGATGCAGCCACAACCAATGCCAACGATAGAATTAACTTTTTCATTTGCGTTTAATTTTGCTAATTGTTTGGTAATGTTTAAGCTCTATTCATTTTGAGGAGCGGCAGACGGTTCTTCCTCCTCCTCATCTTTTTTAATTTTTTCTACTGAGGATATTTCATCCCCTTCACTGAGTTTGATCAGACGTACACCCTGGGTGGCCCGTCCCATCACCCTAAGTTCTGAAACCGGAGTCCGGATAGTGATTCCTGACTTATTTATGATCATCAAATCATCTGAATCTACCACTTCTTTGATGGCCACCAAATTACCAGTCTTTTCGGTAATATTCATGGCCTTCACTCCTTTTCCTCCCCTATTGGTAATTCTGTATTCTTCTAAAGGTGACCTCTTGCCATATCCTTTCTCGGAAACTACCAGCAGGCTTGCATCTTCTCTTGAAGCACATACCATGCCAATAACTTCGTCTTTAACATCACTTAACGTTATGGCCTTCACACCCGTCGCTGTCCTGCCCATCGGCCTGACTGTGGATTCGTGGAAATGGATAGCCCTTCCTGATTTTGCCGCGATGATAATATGGGAATCCCCATTGGTCATATCCACCTGAAGCAACTGGTCATCTTCCCTGATATTGAGAGCAATAATACCGTTGGACCTTGGCCTGGAGTATTGTTCCAAAGTCGTCTTTTTGATTACCCCCTGCTTGGTGACCATCACTAGGAAGTTATTATTGACATAATCCTCGTCATTCAAATCTCCTACCTGTATGATAGATCTGATTTTGTCTTCAGGTTCTATATTGATCAAATTCTGAATGGGTCTTCCTTTCGAAGTTTTTGATCCTTCTGGAATGGCATAGGTTTTCAACCAGAATAATTTTCCGTGATCTGTAAAAATCAGCAGATAATTATGCGTGGAAGCAGTAAACAAGTATTCTGTCCAATCATCCTCTTTGGTAGCCGCACCTCTGGAACCCACTCCACCTCTACTTTGTGTCCTATATTCTGTCAACAAAGTCCTCTTAATATAACCTTGATGAGATACGGTAATGACCACTTCTTCATTTGGAATCATGTCTTCGTAACTGAAATCCTCAGCGTTGTGCTCAATGACGGTTCTTCTTTCGTCATTGTAACGCTCTTTCATTTCAGACAATTCATCCTTGATAATCTGCATCCTTCTTTCTTCGCTCCCAAGGATATCTTTTAGATCTTCAATCAACAGCATGATCTCTTTGTATTCCTCTTGGATCTTCTCCCGCTCCATACCTGTCAGACGTTGCAACCTCATGTCGAGGATCGCACGGGCCTGAATTTCACTTAGGCCAAAGCGCTCCATCAAGCCATTCCTTGCGGTCTCCGGATCTCTTGAGCTTCTGATCAAAGAAATCACCTCATCTAGATTGTCTAAGGCTATCAGATAACCTTCCAGGATGTGAGCCCTCTTCTCGGCTTCTTTTAATTCGTATTCAGTTCTTCTGACCACCACTTCATGCCTGTGATTGACATAGTGGGTAATCATGTCTTTCAGGTTCAAGGTTTGCGGCCTTCCTTTTACTAAGGCCACATTATTAACTGAGAATGATGTCTGTAACTGTGTTTGTTTATAAAGGTTATTCAATACCACATTGGGTATGGCATCCCTTTTCAGTTCATAAACAATCCTCATTCCCTGACGGTCAGATTCATCCCTGATGGCGGAAATTCCTTCTATTTTCTTTTCAGTGATCAGCTGGGCCGTCTTCTCTATCATGTTGGCCTTATTGACCAAATAAGGGATTTCTGAAATGATGATAGCCTCTTTACCGCTGTCTTTGGTCTCCACTTCTGCCTTTCCGCGAAGAATAATCCTACCGCGGCCAGTTTCAAAAGCAGCCTTAACACCATTATAGCCATAAATAATACCCCCAGTTGGGAAGTCAGGAGCAATGATATGCTGCATCAATTCAGATACAGTAATATCCCTGTTGTCAATATAGGCAATGATCCCGTCCACAACTTCACCCAGATTGTGAGGTGCCATATTGGTCGCCATACCTACTGCAATTCCAGAAGCACCATTTAATAAGAGTGCTGGAATTTTAGCAGGAAGAACAACAGGCTCCTTTAGGGAGTCATCGAAGTTGAGCTGGAAATCTACCGTTTCTTTATTGATGTCAATCAACAACTCTTCTGCTATGCGTTTCAGCCTAGCTTCGGTATAACGCATCGCAGCCGGATTATCTCCATCTATCGAGCCAAAGTTACCCTGACCATCCACCAATGGATACCGCAAGGACCAAGGCTGGGCCATACGTACCATGGTTTCATATACTGCAGAATCACCGTGTGGGTGGTACTTACCAAGCACTTCCCCTACAATTCTAGCTGATTTCTTAAAAGGCTTATTGTGCAAAACTCCCAGTTCCTGCATTCCAAAAAGTATTCTTCTGTGAACTGGTTTGAGTCCGTCACGGACATCCGGAAGCGCTCTGGAAACAATTACCGACATCGAATAGTCGATGTAGGCACCACGCATTTCTTCCTCTATGTTAATTGGTATAATGTTCTCGTTTTCTCCTTGCGCCATATTTTTTGTTCGTACTCAATAAGCTGGCAAGTTAATAAAAAGAAAACGCTTTTGAAACAGCTTATTCCGTGATTGGAAAGCTTAAAGGGCAGCATTTAATACCACTGCCCAATCTTTCGGTTCTGAAGTCTGAAAATTGAACTTCCCCTATATTCCACTCCATCATGTAAGTGCTTCATTACCACCCCACAACCCTGGACCTTGCAACGCTTGGTTCCCGGAAGATTGATAGATAGGCCAACCTGGGCCACATAAAGATTTTGTCTCAAATCCTGAAAACTTGCTAAATTTTCCGCCTGAAAAATAAAATTTCTGAATTCAGCCCCACCCCTGACAAAGAAACGTGTGTATTCTGAAAACTCCCTTTCTATTCTTAATCCCACACTGTAAAAAGTCTGATTATTGGTCAGCAACCTTTCATCAAAGGATTTCCGGATAATGACATTTCCAAATTCTGCATCCAATAAAAATCTCCAGGGATAGTTTTGACGGATCCTTTGATTCTTCTCTGATTGCATGTAAAAATTGGATGAAGCATATCGCCTATATCTCCAATTCAGGTATTTGGCTCTTTTTCTCGCATCATAAAGTACCAGTCCCACATTGGCATAAACTTTATCAAAGGTGTAATTTCTGTTTTCAAACAGAAACTCATAATCATTTCCTTTAAGAGAAGAAAGCCGACCGAATTCCCTACCATAACCACCACCTATTGTCAGAGCATTAAAGACATTGATCCTTACTCCAAGATTAATTGGATAGGCCATGCCATTGCCCCTAAATCTAATCGTATCTTCCGAGGTCAATTCCCTAGGTTCTTCCAAGTTCCTGTACTGAACAATAGGATATTGGCCCGGCTGTTCGGAATTGAAGTCGATTACAGGCACATGATAAGCTCCACCACCCGAAAATTCAAAACTGATATTGCTGATGAGATTACGGGTAAAATTCCCCACATCACTTTGAGCTTTTCTGTTTTTTGTCCTTGCCTTGGTGTCAATTCCAAAAATATCATCCTGGGCAATAGCAGCCCCAAAAAGGAAAAAAAGAATTAAAAATACGGGTGCTTTTTTCATATCTGTATTAACGAAACCGAAATTAAAAATTATACATCCTAAAAAACAAAAAAGGCCCCGAATATTGGGACCTTTTTTTACCAGTTACCTTAAAATCAATTTTAGTTCTGTGCAGAATTTTCCTCACCGTTCTCCTTCAGTTCTGCGACCAATGAGTTTATTTTTTCTTTTACTGCCGGATCTGCATTCATTGCTCTCCTTACTTTATTGTAGGTAGCGGCACCCAAAACTTCCTGGTCCATGATCAATCCAGTCATGTATTCCTTTACCTCATCACCGATAGCGTCTATGTAGGACTGAATCTCTGCGAAAGCAGCCCTCTCCTCTTCGGTGATTTCAATTTCAGCCAATTTATCCTCTTTCCCCCAAGCACCTTTGATTTCATTGTACCGGGCACCGCCTCCTAAGGCTTCATTGTTTTTGATCATTTCCTCCATCGTGGTTTGTTTTTCCTTGATAAAGGCCTGTACCTTTGCCTCCATGGCCGCATACTTCAGCATTTCCTCCTCTGTCAATTCTTCGCTTTCATCCTGGGCAAAACTCTGAACACTGAAAATCCCTAACATCAGGAAGGCAAGTAAGAATAGCTTTTTCATTGCAATAATTGGTTTTTGTTGTATATTTTTTTTGAATTCAATTTTCAATAAATAGCATTAAATTCAAATTCACAAGAAAAACCACAAAAACAATGCCCTAAAACTTGTTAAAAGGCAAATATTACCCATAAAAGGTAACAAATCCGCCAAACCATCCAATCCTATTGAAGGTTTTTTAAGTTTTTAATAGTTAGGATTGGATTTTCCGAAGAAAACACAAAATTACCTGCAACCAGGACATTGGCTCCCGCTTCCACAAGCAAGGGGGCATTGGCCTGATTTACCCCCCCATCGATTTCAATCAGGGTATTTAGACCTTTTTCTGCAATCATTTTGCTCAGTCTTCTAACTTTTGAAATGGTATTTGGAATAAATTTCTGCCCTCCAAAGCCCGGATTGACAGACATCAGTAATACCATATCCACTTCTTCCAGAATATTTTCCAAATGTTCGATAGGGGTGTGCGGATTAACGGCTACTCCGGCTTTACATCCTAAGGATCTGATATGCTGTAGCGTCCTATGTAAATGAACACAGGCCTCATAATGAACAGAAATGATTTCTGCCCCTGCTTTTTTGAATTCTTCCAGATACCGGTCCGGATCCACAATCATCAAATGTACATCCAAAGGTTTCTTTGCATGTCTCTTGATGGCTTCTGTCACAGGAAATCCAAATGAAATATTGGGTACAAAAACGCCATCCATGATGTCTACATGGATATAATCTGCCTCAGAGGCGTTAAGCATTTCAACTTCTTTTTGAAGATTGGCAAAGTCTGCCGCTAAGATAGAGGGGGCTATTTTGATTGACATGAGGGATTATTTATATCAGGCTGCAAAAAAAAGAAAAATACAGATCGCAGCCTACCATTTCATCAATTTTGTCCGCTTTATATCCGATCCGGACTGCACTTCGACTATATAAATACCGGAAGGCAATTCTGGAATCTCCACCTCAAATGGGTCCCTAAGGCTCCCCCTGCTCAAAGATGCCTGTTTCATCACCCTCCCCTTCAAATCAAGGAGAGCAAACTCCCCTTGCTCGGAATTTCCGAATTGTATAAAAAGTTCTGAACCCTTGAGGGGATTGGGATAAATTTTCCATTCCTGCTCTTCAACGGTAATCCCTCCTAATACAGGGCCATAATATGCCTTGGCAAAATTGGGTATCCCGTATCCTAACCAATTATCAGGATCCTCTGCCTGAGAACTGCTTTTTAAAATTTCTTCAATCAGCTTTTCCTTTGTCCATTCCGGTCTAGCTTGCCATAAGCCCGCCGCAAAAGCCGCTATCTGAGGGGCAGAAAAAGAAGTTCCGCTGGATCTTCCCAAATTTCCGGTACTACGGATAAGCCAAACCTGCTCACCAAAAGTACTTACCTCAGGCTTTATCCTTCCATCTGCCGTAGGTCCCTGGGAACTGAATGAGGCCCTGTCCATACCCATATTGGTTGCGCCAACCGATAAGATTCCTTTAGCATCAGAAGGAGCTGTAATACTCCGCTCTCCTCTATTGCCATAATTTCCTGCACTGGTAACTACCAAAATTCCCTTGTTAGCAGCGATAGTAGCTCCTTTGGATATTACAGCTGTTTCTCCGTCCATATCCTCCAAAGAATAATCCATCCCAGGATCATCAAAATCCCAATATCCTAGAGAACTGTTGATGATATCTACCCCTAAGCTATCGGCATATTCCGCTGCCTTAATCCAATTGTATTCTTCTATCCTAAATTCAGTGGGTACTTCCTCCGTGATGCATAAAATATAATGGGCATCGGGGGCTCCTGCAACAAGCAAGTCAGGATCATTGGAGGCCATAAGGGAAAGCACGTTGGTCCCGTGTTGATTTTTAGAAAACACATTTTTGTTCCAAACATGTACAAAGTCCCTGGTTCCTATGATTTGGTTATTCTCAAACAAATGCGAAAAAGCGGGAATTTGATCCACACCCGGAAATCCTGCATCAAAGATGGCTATAGTAATCCCTTTACCCGTATATCCCAGTTCATGCATTTCTTGAATACCCAATAAGCCATTCTGAAAATCAAATGGCGCCTCAGCCGTTGAGGCATTTTTTTTCTTGTTTGCCTTCATACCCGAACGGGCATTGACAGCCTGAAGCTGCCGCCCTTCAGGAACAAAACCCCTTGCAACGAATTCCACAGAGCTTACAAAATCCAAAGATTGAATCTTCTCCAAATTCTCTTCATTGGCGATGACCACAGAGGCATTCAGCCATTTGCTATGGTAAAGCACTTGGTCCACCAAAGGAATTATCGATTTTATGTATTTTTCTGAAACAGGAAGATCAAGGCTATCAAGGGTAATCCTCTGTCTCAATCTTCTTTCGATGGAGGAGATTGTTAAATATCCAGCGGGGTTGTCCAAACTGAACATCTCCTGTGGCTTGTATCTATAATGTATGGCATACCTGTTCTGGGCATTTGCAGAAAACCCAAAAAAGAGAAAAAACAAAACAATAAGTAATGTTTTATAATTTGCCATACGTTGAAATTTTCATGTGTGTTTTCCGGCCTGAGTCTTTGATCATCTGACCTAAGCAATCATTTCTACTACAATAAGTAAAAACCTCATAATAATGTTCTACCATTCCAACCCCCCTGGTGTAGACCTCATAGCGATTGTCGCGGAAAGTAATCTGATCATCATCTTCCTCCTGCCTAACAATGAGCGACCTCTGAAAGAATTGTGCCCCTATGGTCACATTCCCCATAAACTCGATTTCAAAATCATCTCTTGGAGAAGAATTATAAACCATGGCATCCCATCTTGCCCCTACTCTAGGGGGTAAGACCAAATTAACTGAAATCTGATTTTCAAAGTTCCTGAGCAAGGCATTGCCCCTAAAATGGAGCGAATAACCGGAAACCGGAAACCAATTAAGCCTATCATCCGATCGTTCCCTCCTTATGACAAAGACCTCCTCATTTTGGGCATTGAAGAAACTGTAATCAATGAGATCACGTAAAAAATATTGCTCTGTCTGACTGTCATTTTCTCCAAAAACAATGGTTTCCTCCACATCATAAATCCAGAACAGCCCAAGCTCAAGTGGTTGATAATCTTTCCCAAAATCCAATCTCGGATTTTCAACTTCCCTACATGAAACAATCAGAATAAAGAAAACAAAAATGCTGAACAATAACCTATAGCGCATATCCATCTGCTTACAATGGGCTAAAAATACGTTTTTAGATTGAAAACTTTTACCTTAGCGCCCACAAATTCATTATCAAACCCATGGCTTTAAGAACTTTTGTCAAAATTTCTTCTGTAAATAACCTTTCTGATGCCAGGTATTGTGCCGGCATGCAGGTCAATTTGATGGGATTTAACCTGGAGGAAAATAATAAAAACTATACTTCCCCTGAAAAATTCAGGGAGATTACAGATTGGCTTTCAGGAGTGGAATTCGTTGCGGAATTTGAATCTGCCCATCCGGATAGTATCCTTAAAAAACTCAGTCACTATGAAGGATTCCAATATATCCAGATAAAAGAAGATATACATGTAAACTTGTTGGCCAATACCGCTTATTCTTTGATCTTACTAAAGGAAATTCAAAACCTGAATGAACTTGAAGAACTTATAAAAAAGGCCCCTTCTTACAATCAATTTGACATTACCATCTTGTTGACATCCCCTCTTTTGGAGATAAACAATGCCTTTGAAGAAAAAATAAAAGAACTGGCTTCCATCTGTCCTGTTCTGCTGGGATTTGGTCTTGAAGCTGAAAATGTACTTCAACTGATTGAAAAAACAGGGGTAAAAGGAATTGCTTTAGAGGGGGGGGATGAAATTAAACCCGGGCTCAAGGATTTTGATGATCTGGCCGAAATCCTGGAAATTCTGGAAATTGAGGATTAATGACAACTCAGAACAACAAAAACTATGGATAAAAACAGCATTGCCAAAGATTTTATGGACATTCAGGACCACATCTGTCAAGAATTGGAACTGGAGGATGGCAAAGGCAAGTTCAGAGAAGATAAATGGGTAAGACCCGAGGGAGGAGGCGGAAGGACCCGCATCATCCAAAACGGAAACATTATCGAAAAAGGAGGAGTAGCCTTTTCGGCAGTAGAGGGTCCCACCCCTGAAAAAATATTGAATAAACTTCAACTCGAAAAAGCTGACTTTTTCGCTACAGGCGTGTCCATAGTTTTGCACCCGGAAAGTCCCATGGTACCGATCATCCACATGAATATCAGGTATTTTGAGATGAGCTCTGGAGTCAGGTGGTTTGGAGGAGGTATTGATCTCACTCCTCACTACATAGATTTGGAGGATGCCAAATACTTCCACCAAGAAGTGAAAGCAACCTGTGACCATTTTGACCCTACTTATTATCCCAAATTCAAAAAATGGGCAGATGATTATTTTTTTATTAAACACAGAAATGAAACACGTGGTATAGGCGGGATTTTCTTTGACCGCCTGGTAAGTGAAGACCAAGGTGAAATGGGGCAAATTTTCGAATTCGTCAAATCAGTAGGATACCTTTTCCCCAAAGTTTACCGTCACTTTATGTCCAAAAATAAATCCCTTCCTTATGGAGCAACCGAAAAGCAATGGCAGGCTTTAAGAAGGGGAAGATATGTGGAGTTTAATTTGGTATGGGATGCGGGCACCAAATTTGGGCTGGATACCAACGGCAGGACCGAAAGCATTTTGATGAGTATGCCTCCTTCGGCCAACTGGGAATACATGCATGTTCCTAAAGAAGGCTCGCCAGAAGCGAAGACATTGGCTTATCTCAAAAAAGATATTGATTGGATCAATCTTTAATCCGAGGAAATGATGATGGAAAAAATTGGCCAATTAGACCAGGAATTATTTTTATTCCTGAACAGCTTCCACTCGGACTTTTTAGACCCGATCATGTTTACTATGACCAAAACATGGCCTTGGATACCCATGTATGTTTTTTTTACCTACCTGATTATGGCCCATTACAAAAAAGAAAGTTGGTGGGTATTCATGGCAGTAGGCTTGACCATTCTCTTCGCAGATCAAACAGCTTCCGGACTTATGAAGCCTTATTTTGAGCGCTTGAGGCCATGTCATGAACCGCTTTTAGAAGGGATGGTCCACAATTATGGTTATTGTGGCGGAGGAAAATTCGGCTTGGCTTCTTCCCATGCGGCCAACAGCTTTGGGGTAGCCACCATCATGAGCCTGACCCTGGCCTTCAAGTATCCTTGGCTTAAGTGGTTATTTGCCTGGGCTGCAGTATTTTCCTATACCAGAATTTACCTTGGTGTCCATTATCCCGGTGATATATTGGTCGGAGCCCTTGTAGGTATTCTAAGCGCTATGGCTGGCTATTTTATCATGAAAAAAGTCAGGGACAAAATTTATCGTTCAAACATTTCGGATAAAAACTTATTTTAGAGATTAAGAATAAACCCAAATAACTTTATGGATATTGCCTTCAACCAAAACGAAGATCAAAACAAACAATTACTTTTTCATCTACAGAAAAAACTGGAAACTGTCAAACTGGGAGGGGGAAAGTCCCGAATTGCCAAGGAGCATGAAAAAGGGAAACTTACCGCAAGGGAGAGAATTGCTTACCTTACGGATAAGCATTCTGATTTTTTGGAAATCGGTGCCCTGGCAGCTGACGGCATGTACGAAGAGGAGGGCGGCTGTCCATCTGCCGGAGTAATCACGGGTATCGGTTATGTTTCGGGGCGTATGTGCATGATAGTGGCCAATGATGCCACAGTAAAAGCAGGAGCCTGGTTTCCTATGACCGCCAAAAAGAACCTCAGGGCGCAGGAAATCGCCATGGAGAACAGGCTGCCCATCATTTACCTGGTGGATAGTGCGGGTGTCTATTTACCCATGCAGAATGAAATCTTTCCGGACAAAGAACACTTTGGAAGACAGTTTAGAAACAATGCCAAAATGTCTTCTATGGGAATCATTCAGGTAGCTGCCATCATGGGAAGCTGTGTCGCAGGAGGGGCTTATCTTCCCATCATGTCAGATGAGGCCATGATTGTGGACAAGACCGGGTCAATTTTCCTGGCAGGCTCCTACCTGGTAAAAGCAGCCATAGGTGAAAATGTGGACAATGAAACCCTCGGAGGAGCTACAACGCATTGTGAAATATCAGGTGTCACCGACAACAAATACGAATCGGATGAGGCCTGTCTGGATGCCATTAAAAATATTTTCGATAAAATCGGGGCTTTTGAGAAGGCTGGATTTAATAGAACAGAACCCGCCAAACCAAAGAAAGATGAACATGAACTGTATGGCATTTTTCCTGCCGACAGGGTAAAACCATACGATATGCATGAGATTATCTCCAGGCTGGTGGATAATTCCGAATATGATGAATACAAAAAAGATTATGGAAAAACCCTGATATGTGCCACTGCGAGAATTGACGGTTGGGCGGTAGGGATTATTGCTAATCAGCGTAAAATCGTCAAAACGAAAAAAGGGGAAATGCAAATGGGGGGAGTAATCTATTCCGACTCAGCTGACAAGGCCGCCAGATTTATCATGAACTGTAACCAAAGGAAAATTCCATTGGTCTTTTTACAGGATGTTTCGGGCTTTATGGTAGGCAGTAAAGCAGAGCATGGAGGCATCATTAAGGACGGTGCAAAGATGGTCAATGCCATGGCCAATTCCGTTGTTCCCAAATTCACTATCATCATCGGAAATTCTTACGGAGCCGGAAATTATGCCATGTGCGGAAAAGCGTATGACCCAAGGTTAATCTACTCCTGGCCGACAGCACAAATGGCAGTCATGAGCGGTGCATCTGCCGCCAAAACACTTCTTCAGATCAAAGTGGCTGCACTCAAAAAATCAGGCAAAGAAATCAGTGCTGAAGAAGAAAATAAACTGCTTCAGGAAATTACTGACAAATACAATGAAGAACTAAGCCCTTACTATGCCGCTGCAAGACTGTGGGTAGATGGAGTCATCGACCCATTGGAAACCCGAAAAGTCATCAGCATAGGGATAGCAGCCGCAGACCATGCCCCAATCACGGAAAGATTCAATGTGGGAGTAATACAGACCTGAGGTATATTGATCTAATGGGTATTATAGGGCGGTGTTGCAGGGCAGGTAACACCGCTCTTTTTAGACAGAATTGGCCGAAAATTCAGGAATATTTTTCCATTACTTGCTGTTATTTTTGTAATTTAAAGTCCAAAGGTTTGATATGGAAAAACTGACGGAAAAAGAGCTTCATGCCTTAGTTTCTTTACTGGATGATACTGATAAGGATGTAAAAAACCATGTGAGGGATAAGATCATTTCTCTCGGAAGTGAGGTGATACCTTTTTTGGAAAAAAAGTGGGAAGACAGCTTTAATCCTGAAATTCAAAAAGAAATAGAAGAACTGGTCCATAACCTTCAATTTTCCCAATTAAAAGAAAGGCTGATTGATTGGAGGAATTCACCTGACCAGGATTTATTGACTGGCCTTTGGATCATCAATACGTATCAATACCCGGACCTGGAATTTGAAAAACTAAATGCGGACATGCATCAAATCTACTTTGAAGTGTGGACTGCATTTAAAAATGACCTACTCCCCTATGAACAGATCCGGATCATCAACAGTGTGCTTTTCAGTCATTTGAGGTTTTCAGCCAATACAAAAAATTTCCATGCCCCAGGTAACAGCATGCTCAGCAATGTGCTGGAAACAAAAAAGGGCAATCCTATAAGCCTCTGTGCCATCTATCTTCTGGTGGCCCAAAAGTTAGGGCTTCCGGTATATGGTGTCAATTTACCGAATCTTTTTGTACTTACTTATAAATCCAAAGAAATCACCTTCTATATCAATACCTTCAACAAAGGTCTGATATTCAGCAAGCAAGATATTGTCAATTACCTGGAGCACCTTAAAATAGATCCCCGACCTGAGTTTTTCGAACCTTGTAGCAACAAAGACATCATCACCAGATCTTTGAGGAACCTGGTGGTAGCATTTGAAAAATTAGGTGATTTGGAAAAGTCAGAGGAGGTCAAAGAGCTTCTCCAAATTGCTGAAGGTTAAGGCAAATCAAAGTCCTATTAGCCTGACATTACATCCCACAGGCCTGCTGGAGGTTGGACTTGGATTTCTCCGGTTGGCAATGGCATTTAAAGCATTTTCCAAATATTTTAAATTGGCATTGGCCGCCACTTGTGGGTTATTGTCTATTGCCCCCCTGTAGGCAATGGAGTATCCGGTTGGACTAGGTGTTACCAAAACGACTTCAGGAAGCTTGGTAATACCAAGTTGCCTGGTCACGACCTGATCTCCATCCGCTAAGAATGGAAAACTGATATTTCTTTCAGATGCCCTTTGTTTCATATCTGCCGCACTTTCACCCTCTTCCACTTTGACATGAGGGTTGATCATGGCAAATACAAAACCTTGGTTGGCAAATTCATTGTGAAGGTTGACGATTCTTTCTTCGTATAATTTAGAAAAAGGACAGTTGAGACTGGTGAAAATCAACACCACTCCCCTTGCATCGTTGTGTTCTGTTAAAGTGAAAGTATTTCCGGTGAGAACATCCTCCAATTGGAAATTATCTACCCTTTGGGCTGAAAGCCGAAAGGATATCAGAGTGACAGTTACAATACTTAGAACAAGACTTTTCATCATGGCAATTGGGTTTTATTACCTAAATATAAGCACAAAGATCTTACCAAATGGTATAAGTAAGGACTATGTCATTTTCTCTTTCCACTTTTACGGTATAAAAATGATCTGAAAATTCTGTTTGATAAACCCTCCCCTTAATGGTATCGTCCTCCAAAGAAAATGGTTCAAGGAGAATATTGGACTTCAAACTGATCCCTTTTCTACCCTGACATTTGAAAATGGACTCTTTAGCAGACCATGCTATGGTGTACAAAAGCGCATCATTGTTTAGAAAAGCAATTTCTTTGGGATCAAGAAATTTGGGACCCAGACGGACCACTTTTTCCCTCACATAATCCAGATCAATCCCCACGGGCATATCTTTGTGAAATATTGCGGCGGCGATTCCCTTGGTATGGGTAAGGGACACATATCCATAACCATCCATAGGATGTGACTTTCCATGTTCGTCTTTAAAAAATCCCGGATAGGGCAAGGAAATACAGTCCAAGGCAGATTTTATCGCTAACCTGGCCCCTTTCCATTCAACTCTTTTGTCATCTCTTGATATGTTTGCAAAAGATAATTTTTCCCTAAAACTCAAAAAATCAATTCCATTTTGAGAAACTTCTTCAATATTATTTACAGCCAAAGCTGATAAAGGACTTATTTTTTCTATTTTTGTTTGCATAGGCCCATTAGGGATGAACTGCTAATCACAGCATTTTATGTCAAAAATACAAGTCAACAAACTGCATACATTATCCGGACACAACGATTGTATTTATGCTTTGGTCGAAGGCCCGGATCCAAGATTTTTTTACACAGGATCCGGAGATGGAATGGTCGTCGAATGGGACTTGGACAAACCTAAAGACGGGAGATTGATTGCCAAAGTCGCCCATTCTGTCTATGCTTTGGAGGTGGACAAAGAAAGGAATTTGCTTTTCATTGGGCATAATTTTGAAGGTATTCACGTTATTGACTTAGAAAAGTCAAAAGAAATCTGGTCCATCAAAATTACGGACCAATCCATTTTCGATATCAAAGCGGTCGGCAATGAATTATATGTCGGTACCGGAGACGGAATCGTTATTATCGTGGATATAGAACAACGTGCTGTCAAAAAACACATCAAAATTGGAAAGAAAAGTGTTCGTGTCTTTGCGTTGGATCCTAGTAGGCGCCAACTTGCCGTTGGTTTGAGTGATCACTCTGTCAAAATATTCAACCTGGCAGACCATACTCCAATCCATAACCTTGAGGCCCATAACAATTCTGTATTTGCTTTGGGATACAACCCGAACAAATCCATGTTGGTATCCGGTGGCCGGGATGCCCGTTTGAATATCTGGGAAACAAAAAATTATTCCCTCCAAGAATCCATAGTGGCCCACATGTTTGCAATCAATTATCTCTCCTTTAGGGAAGATGGCAATTATTTTGTGACATGCAGTATGGACAAGTCCATCAAAGTATGGGACAGCAATTCCTTGAAATTGTTAAAGGTCATTGACAAAGCGAGACATGCAGGCCATGGCACCTCCATCAATAAAGTACTTTGGAGTACCTATAATCAGCAAATCGTCTCTGTGAGTGATGACCGAAATATTTCTATCTGGCAAATTGAACTTTAACGACCATGAAATTTACTGCAACAGAAATCCGGGAAAAAAGCTTTGAAAAAAACTTTAGGGGTTATGATAAGGATGAGGTTACCGAATTTTTAAAAACCTTGGCCGAAGCTTGGGACAAACTTGAAAATGAAAAAATCGATCTCGAAAAAAGACTTCAGTTTGCTGAACAGGAAGCAAAAAAATTGAAAGATGTCGAGATTTCCCTTTTCCGAACACTAAAAACGGCAGAAGATACAGGCGCCAGCATTATCGAAGAGGCCAATAGGACGGCACATGAATTATTGACCGAGGCACATCAAAGTTCTGATAACATGGTCAGGGAAGCCAAAATTCAAGCCCAAAGAATTTTAGAAGAGGCTGAGAAAAAGTCCGCTGACACGCTGAATGAATTAAAAAACAGGATCAAAGGATTCATTAGGGATTATGATGCCTTGTTAAACAATAGGGTTTTGATTTTAAAAAACCTAAAAAGAATTTCTGCTGATTTGGAAGAAACACTTTCGAAGTCAGATAAAGATTTTGAAAAATCCAATATTGAGTCTTTCTCTGATTTATTGGACAAGCTGAATGAAATAAAATCAAATGTGGTTCCATCGATCTCTGAGGAGAAAGAGCGAACAATTGTTTATCAGGAAAGCGAAAAAATTGAAAGCCCTACTGGAACAATAGAAGGTCAGGAATCAAGGGATGACGCTAAAGAAACTCCTACTTTGGAAGAAACAGTAGAAATCCCAACATCAGTGGAAAGGCCTTTTGAAGAGGTAAAAGCAGAAGTGCCAGCAGAAACAGTACAAGAGTTGGAAAGTACTCCTTCTATTTCGGATGAAAACACCAAAGGAACAACTCAAGTGAAGTCAGAAACTACGGAAACAGACCAGAAAAAAGATAAGAAAGAAGGTTCATTTTTTGACCAGTTAGACTGATGGGGAAAGTTGCATTAGAGGGAATGGAATTTCATGCTTATCATGGCGTGTTTACGGAAGAAAACAAGCTAGGAAACAGGTTTACCGTAGACATACATGTGGAAACAGATTTCAAAAAGGCCATGCTGAATGACAAGCTGGGCGACACGGTTGATTATGTAGTCCTTTACAAAATTGCCCAATCCCATATGCAGGAACCAGTCAAACTTTTGGAACATCTGGCCCATTTGATGATCAAGGACATCAGAACCGCATTTCCAGACATCAAATCTGTTTCCATCACCATCAAAAAGCACAATCCAGCGCTTGGTGGAGTAGTCAATTACTCCGTCGTTACCGTTACATATCCTGATGACTATGAATAAAACATTCAGCACACTTCTTTTTCTTCTTTTTTCATTTACTTCTTTACTAGCCCAGACTGAGGCTTTTAAAATCTACAACAAAGATGGAAAGGAGGTATCCTTTGAAACGATGGCAACTGCAGCCGCTCAAGCGGAAGTAACTTTCTTTGGAGAACTGCACAATAATGCGATGGCTCATTGGCTGCAACTGAGGCTTCTGAAGTCTCTCCAATCAGGTAATGGACAAGTAGTGTTGGCCGCTGAATTTTTTGAACGGGATGACCAACTCAATATTAACGAGTGGTTTTCAGGAAAAATCACGGATAAAAACTTTGAAACAGAAGCAAAACTTTGGAACAATTATATTACTGATTATAAACCTTTGATGCTTTTTGCCAAGCAGAACAAAATCCCTTTTGTTGCTTCCAATATCCCAAGAAAATATGCTTCCTTGGTCAGTAGAGAAGGACTTAAAGGGCTCGACTCATTAAGTGAAGAAGCAAAGAAATATTTCGCTACCCTGCCATTGGAAGTGGACAAAACACTTCCGGGATACAAGGGAATGGCAGATCTGATGCATGGATCCAGCATGAATATGGATTTTATGGTTGAAGCACAGGCCATCAAGGATGCCACCATGGCCTACTCATTGTATGATTTTTTACAAAAAGGAAATGTGATCCTTCATGTCAATGGATCCTATCATTCCAATAATTATGAAGGGATTGTTTGGTACTTGAAAAGGGATTTTCCACAAACTAAAATCATGACAATCAATACAGTAGAGCAACAAGAGATCCTTTCCTTGGATGAAAAACACCTGCAAACCGCAGATTTCATTATTGTCATTCCCCTGGATGGACCAAAAAGTTATTGATTTCATGTATAGCAAGGCAGAAAAAGCAAAAATCAGAAAAGAATTCTGGACGACTTTTGGGCAATATATGAAGCCTGTTCCAAATGCTGAAGGTTTTAAGACCAATTGGCAAAATTATAAGACCGGGGTAAAGGACATTTATTTCCGGATGAGAGCAGAAAGGGAATTTGCCTCAATAGGCATAGAAATCACCCACCCTGACATTGAACTTCAACAGCTTTTTTTTGAACAGTTTGAAACTTTCAAAAAAATACTTGAAAGTGAATTGGGAGAGAAATGGAAATGGGAACTCCACCGGGAAGATGAGTTTGGAAAAACAATATCGAGGATTCAAAAAATAAAATCCGGTGTAAACGTTATGGACCATAATGATTGGCCCACCATCATCTCCTTCCTCAAACCAAGAATCATGGCCTTGGATGCATTTTGGTGCAATATGAAACCTGCTTTTGAGGAAATGTGAACACTATTTACAAGGTACCAAGTACAAAGAAAAACCTTCAGTTGCAGCTTCATTTCAACAATCATGAAGAAAAGAATTTTGGATTTTAAGGTTGCTGTCCCAAAATCCAAAATTCAAACTGCCTTGACTATTGTCAGACAATCACTTTGGTAGTCCCTCCACCTTTTAATGTGATTTCTACGGGCTTATTGGTCTTCCAGCTTCCTCCTGTAAAATCAGGGATATCAATGGAATTGGAACGGTTGGCAACAGACCATTCACTGAGGGGAGTAATAGCAGACCAAAGGGCTGCATCATAAACGTCCTGATCCAAAGGTAGGCCATTCCTCAAACAATCAATCAATCTCCAGTCCATCATAAAATCCATGCCCCCATGGCCACCTATCTGTTTGGCCAATTCACCGACTTTTTTAACGATTTCCGGTGTATATTTTTCCTCTAATGCCTTCATTTCTTCAACCTTTAACCAGTCATGGCCCTTAGATATTTTTGGTTCGGGGTACTTTTGGGCATATCCTTGAGTGCCGCTTACAGTGTGCAATCTGGAATAGGGCCTGGGCGAAGTTACATCATGTTGGATCATGATAGATCTGCCCTTTTTGGTTTTAATGATGGTGGTATTCATATTGCCCCCATATCTCTTTTCAGCGAAAGAAGCATAGAAATTATCCTTTTCTGCCAGTTCCCTGGCTTTTGCAGCCATGTGAAAATCATGGGAAGAAAGGGATGTCAAATAATCCATTTGATCCCCTCTATTGATGTCCATAATCTGACAAACCGGCCCTAATCCATGGGTAGGATACAAATTACCATCCCGAAAATTTTCCTTCAATCTCCACATGTCTTGATAACCTCCTTCTGAATCTTTCATGAAATTCAACCAAAGCAGGTCATGGATATATGCTCCTTCAGTATGGATAATTTCTCCAAAAAAACCATCCCGTTTCATGCTCAAGGTCATCAGTTCAAAAAAGTCATAGCAGCAGTTCTCCAACATCATGCAGTGCTTTTTGGTGCGCTCAGAGGTTTCGACCAATTGCCAACATTCTTCCAGTGTTTTGGCGGCCGGTACCTCTACAGCTACATGCTTACCCGCTTCCATGGCATAAACTGCCATAGGGGTGTGCCAATCCCAGGGAGTTGCTATATAAATCAGGTCCAGATCGTTTCTGTCAAACATTTTTTTCCATGCATAAGCTGACCCGTAATATCCTGCTGGTTGATGTTTGCTTCCTGTTAGTTTTGCCTTCATTTTATCAACCCTCTCAGGGATCAAGTCGCAAAGGGCTTTGATTTCAACGCCTTCGATTTTACTCAGACGGTCAACAGCACCGGGCCCTCTCATTCCTAAACCGACAATTCCGACCCTTACTGTTGGCAGTTTTGGTGCTGCGTAACCGGACATATTGAATTGCTGAAGGTGGGTTTTTCGGCTTAATTGATAAAGTCGTTCCGGACTTTCTGCTTGGGAAAAGCCAGGTATGGCGGCCCCTACAAATCCTAAGCCTGCCAATTTGATGAAGTCTCTGCGCCTATTGCTCATAGTACAATCGGATGTTTTGCTGGTTATTGATTGGTTTTTTTCCTGAAAATAGAATTATTTATTTTTATATAGACCCCATCCGGATTAAAAAAATGAAAAAAGGGGCTGACTCATTAATTGGGACAGCCTCTTTTTTATTCGGGAAAGTATCTGAATCCAATTTCATATAGCCAAATCTCAGGGCCTTTATTTGACTTCTGATACAGCCTTTTGATTTGTACTTTGGGATTAATTTATTCTTTTTTGACAGGACAGGTATTCAATCCTACCAAAGCATATAATGGACAGAAACTGATCAAGCTGGTCAAAACAAATACAATTGCCAAAACCAACAACACAATTCCCCATGTTCCTTCCACGATTCCGGAATAATACAAATAAGCAGCAATGACGGCGAGGATAATGCGGACAACTTTATCCGCTGTTCCCATGTTTTTTTTCATAGTGATTAAGGGTTTAAAGTGATCGGAAAAGAAAAACCAATCCAACAATCAGGCTTAGGCAAATAATGCAAACAAGAATGATCTTGAACAGGGTTTTCATGATACTAAATGTAACCATTTGAAAAGTTTTATCATACTTTGGATCAGGATTTTAAACCATCCGCCAAATAATAAAAAAACCTGCCATTTGGACTTAGCAGGTTTTCAGTTTTCAAGATTACAAGGCCATTAGAATGTTACCTTGATGTTTTCCAAAATGATCTCTGACAAAAGTTCCAATTTTCCCTCTTTGAACAAGGTTTCCATTTGGTCCACCGGTGTTTTCTTATCTTCTGGTTTGTAATTTTCAAAATCCAAAAGTACCAAGCCATTAACCTGGTGTTTGCGTATAGCCTTTCTGAACCTTACTCCTCCCCCATCAGTATGGTAAGAATATGCCATGTAATCCATCATATGGTTTTCTTTGTGAAACCAATACAAAAACTCATCATCATAATCTTCTCCTCCTCCTTCTTGTTTAAATGTCACTTTTACGACGTGATAGGGATTTCCCTCCAATTCTGTTTCACCAACATAGGTCTTGATTACTGCTGCATCGTTTAAGCCATAAGGCAAAAAAGCAAAATAGGCTACAGAATTTACAGAATTGCTAAAGGCCCGGATCCTGTCCTCAGGCAACTCAACCGGGTTTCCGTTTACAGTTCTTTGGAAGCCTTCATTGTTCAGCACATCCCTTACAAAGCCCGTAGAATCGGTAAACTCCCTGATGTATTCGAAGCGCTGGGGTGACTTGAAAATGGAATAATGGCGTTCTCTGAAATCAAAGCTAATAACCGCCTTTTGAAAAAGTTCTCCACCATGGGCCTGAATAGCAAGGTCAACAATTCGTTGGGCTTCCTTATCTACGCCCTGTTGGCTGCAGGATGAAATGAAAATTGTAAGGATGAGAAATGAAAGGAATATTTTCATAAGATAGCTATTTTATAAAATGCCTCCAGGAAGTTTAATGCCAATTTATTTGCTGACTTTGTAAAGTCCATAACCATAACTTGCCCGCTTGTACAAATGGTTCCCGAGAGAATCAACCCTGTAACTTTCCCTTCTAGCCGGTAAGGAAATCCCATAGGTCCTATCCCAACCTAAATTATACACCAAGCTGTAATGATCAGCTGTTTTTACCTTATAAGCAACCATTTCAAAAGTTTTGGGATCAAAATAATACCACCAGATATCTGTACCAGGATCTTTGGGGTCACCATCTATCACTTTAACGGCCTCAACCACTACTCCCCCGGACAGTTCTGTCTTCCCCTCATAAGACAAATACTTTTCCTCATCAAGGAGATCGAAGGGCTTGGTCAGCACATAGAATGCTGCATCGATTTCCCTTTTTTTTACTTGTAGAAAACCTTCATTTTGGATTTCATTCTCTCCCATCCAATACTGAGTTTTCAAACCATCAAAAATAACCCTATGCTGTATACTGTCCTTTTCCCAGGACATTTTTGCTTCAAAATAAGGTTTGAGCCTAAATTCATTTTCTTGCCTTACGTAAGATTCGGCATTTCCGTTCTCATCAAACATCCAGATATCCCGAACCATGGCGATCGATTGGATCTCATCCCAATTCTCTTTACCCCCATGGAAATCAATGGATTTTTCGATGATAGCCACAGCCTTCCTGTCTTGTTTGGAGCAGGAGATGAGAAGTAATAGAAATATTGATACTAACCAGAACGGACAAATTTTTCTCATTTTGATTTCTGCTATTTGGAAGCAAATATACTAAGGCTCGAAGGTTTTAAAAGCACTATTTCTATATACGCATTTTTTCCAATCGAGAACAATGGTCAGAAATACAAAAGCATATTGAATAATCAATGAGTACCATTTTTCTTCTACTTCCCCTCCCTGATATGCCCCATAGGACAAAAAAACCAATCCCGTCCAGACCAAAAAGACCCTGTTCCCGGTCAGGACACTAAGCCCAAAAGCTGGAATGATGTACCAGGGATGCACTACTGTCTGCATCAATAGATAAATAAGGTAAACCCAAACCATGGCATTTACCAAATCTTTTCCGCTTTTCAAGCGATGAAAAAGGCTGAGTCCAAAAATCAATAAAAAAGCCAAAGCATTCAGAAAGGGCCCAACATAGACAATGGGGTTGTAATCCATAAAAAAACCTGAAACCCATCGGATCAGATAATATAATGAGGCATTGAATTCAAAGCGGGACTGATATAAACGGAAACTTTTCCAAAAATTCAAATACGAATCATCCAAAAGCAAAACCCCAAAAACCAAAAACAGGAAAAAAGCTCCCCATATAAAGAAGATCTTCAGCTCCTTTAATTGTTGAAATTTTCTAAGCAGCAAGAAACCAAACATCAAAGGGCTGAGCTTGATACCCACAGCTGCTGCCCAAGAGGCAAGGGCAAATTTTGATTTCCCTTTTTCAAGCAAAAACAAGGTAGCCAGCATTCCGGTCAAAACCATGCCCTCAAAATGAAGGTTTCCAGCCAGTTCTATGATAACCAAGGGATTGAGAGCATAGAGCAAAACTTTATATTCATCCAAATTCCATTGCTTTACCAAACGGTAAAGAAGATAAAAATTCAATCCTTCAAATCCTATCAAGATCAGGCGGAGAACAAAAATATTCCAAAACAATGACTGGCCTGACAAAGCTGCAATCCCAAAAAACAATTGATGTAATGGAGGATAGACAGAATAATAGGCGGGGGAATTCATACCCTCCTCCAATCTTTTTAAAAATGGAATTTCTTCATTTCCATGTATCAAAATCCAATCCTTGGGGAGTAGCTTGTAAGGATTATAACCTTCCAATACGAGGTGTCCATCAAAAAAAAAGCGGTAAAAATCGTCTGAAAGTGCAGGAATGGCAAAAAGCAACAATACCCGAACCACTATCCCTACCACAATTCCCTTTTTTAGAGAAAAATCACCTCTTTGGGCACTTTGAATCAGCAACAAATACGCGCAAAAGGCAAAACCAAAAGCGGTCAAATTGGAAAAAAAATCCTGCCTTGGAAAAATATACCCCATCAAACCAAGAGCTAAAAAAAAGGCTCCCAAAACAATAAATTGCTTTATTCGGAAATTTTCTTTCACGGCAAGGTTAATTTAAAATCCATTCAGACTTCAATATTAAAATAAAATGTAATCCGACCTTGAATTCCGTTGACAATCCCTTTATTTTATGCCGGAATTGAAAAACTTATGAAGTATACTTGGTGTTGGGGAGCTGTTTTGACTACAGCCTTACTATTATCTTTTGGATCAGGGTCCAAAGCACAAACCTATGAGGTCTATGATCAAAATCTGAAACTGAAATCCAGACTGGAGTTTGATCAGATTGCGGTTTTGAGTGAATCAGTAAGAATCAGTACAGCCAATAATGAAGTCAAGCTCCTGAGCCGGGAATACAAGCCATTCATGAACCTTCAAGCTGAAAAGGTGGAATTTTATGATCAGCCATGGCTGGTAGTCAGGGGTAAAAATGGCTTAGGGGCCTACCATGAATATGGGGAAGAAATTTTACCTTTAGAATACGATGAAATACAGACTTTCTTTACCAGATTATTGGCAAGAAAGGGCAACCAATATTGGGTTTATGACCATTCTACCAGAGAGACAACAGCGTTGGGCTCATTTGAAAGTGCAGTATTGGCTACCAATGGACAAGTAATTGCCCAAACAGCCCAAGGTTATTTCCTTCCCCTTTCCAAAACTCCTGATAAGGTTTTTGAAGAGCTCAGGCAAGTCAATGATAATTTTATTATTTCCAAAGAAGCTTCAGGCTTTGGGATGATCAACAGGGAAGGCGAGTATGTACTTCAACCTGTCATTGACCATATTGTACATTTGGAAGATGATTACTTTTATGCTTTTGATGGAAACCAATACATGCTCATCAGGGGAAGAGAAGGAAAAGCCAATATTTCCTATTCTTCCTACCACAAAATCACTTTGGAGGACGGCGTAATGCTGGAATTTATACATGGCAGGTTGAGGAGGGTCATGAAAAATGACGGCATCTTACTGGATCAGGTGGGAATGGAAAAAGTAAGCACTGTTGGAGAAAAGCATTACAACGTCTTGATGCGGGACAAGAAAATCGGACTTCTGGGACCAAATGGTTGGGAAGTGCAACCTGTAGACGGTGTAGATAAAATACTTCCCGGACAGGAAGGGTTATATGGAGCCATGAAGTCCGGCAAATTCGGTTTTATTGATAAATCAGGAAAATGGGTCATCCCTGCCCAGTTTGATGAAGTGAAAAAATTCAATGATGGCTTGGCTTCCTACCAACTTAATGGACAATGGGGGCTAGTGGATAGGTCAGGAAATATCATCGTTCCTGCACAGTTCAATCAAATCTCAGAATTCCGAAGAGGATTGGCAATCGTAAGGACAGGAACCAAGCAAAACATATTGGACAAGAATGGAAAGCTACTTCTTGAAAAAGGATATGACCGCATTTCCCTGGGGGCTGACAATTATTTTATTTCTGAAGACAATGCGCTTCTGGGATTAATTGCACCTGATGGAAAGGAAATCATAGAGCCCAAATTCCAGGAGCTCAGAAGAGAGGAACTGAATAAAATTTTGGTAAGGCTTGGAGATAAGTATGGAATCATGGATGAAAATGGAGACTATCTCTTGCCTATCTATTACAAAAACATCGTTTTTGACCAAGGTGCCAGACAAATCCTTGCGGAAGACGACTATCAGTTTACGCAGGTGGTGGAGGAAAAGTCGGGAAAAAGAAAGAAAGCAGGAAATTGACCTTTACCGGATTGGTTAAAGTAAGTTTTTAATGGAAAAATTTAGAATTGAAAAACCCTTAAAACAAACGATTGCACCATCTCTGTCTAATTGGCATTAAAAAAGTGCAAAAATCAGCCACCTAAACTTCAAGAACAAAAACCTGTTTTCAGATAAGGTGGGCGGAAGCTCTTATCTTCCGCAAATTTCCTTAAAAGGGCAAATTCTACATTTGTCCAGATCCTCTGTTTGGTCGAAAGGAACAGATTCATCAAATAAATCTTCCAATAAGGTAGTTAAAGACTGTTCAAATTCTTCCTGATAATCCCTGTAATCTTGCACCTCCCCCCCCTTTCTTTCACTGCCTTTATCCTGCAAATAAGGATTGAAATCATCCTTAAAAATCTCTTTGAAATTGAAAATTGCCGGTTTTAAAGGAAGCTTATTTTCAGGATACATAGACTGATAAAGCAGCCCATAGTATAGTGTCTGCATAGCTGCCTTATTCCTTTTTTTAACTGCCCTGTCAAAAAGGGAAGCGATATCAGTAAAATCCTTTTTATCCGCCCCGGACTTATAATCTATCATCCGGATGGTTCCGGATACCTGGTCTACCCTGTCAATCACTCCTTCTAATGAAACTTTGAAATCGCCATAGGCTGCTTTTACCCGAAATGCTGCAGCATGTCTTTTTTCCATGGACAATATCTTTAAAGGGGCGGCAGCTTCGTCTATTTCCAAAAGCCTGTAAATATATTTATGAAGGACATCCCTAACTATTGCAATCTGTCCATTGAGTTTGGTGTCCTTATCTTCCTCCAATTTATAAAACTTCCGCACTCCCTTTTCAATGGCAGGCTTAACCCAGTTTTTCCTCAGGTCTTCAAAATCATCTTTTTCTAGAACTATCCGTTTTTTCCTTTCAATAAAACCTTCATACAAAGATTCCATGCTATAGTGGGCAATATTTCCAAAAACAGAAGCATCCACTTCTTCTTTGACTTCTTCCTTTTCCTTAATTCCGGCAACATACCTTAAATAAAATTTGAGCCTACAATCAAGGAATATATTCAGGGCAGAAGGTGAAAAATTCTTCAGGGAATTCCCATTTTCATCCACTTTGTAGAAGGTCAACCGCCTCATGATTTCTTCATTCTTTTGGATGGTTATTTCCTCTGTATTTTTCAGACCTATGGGGACAAATACTACCTTTTCATCTGCATTTAAGCCCATTTCTACCAACATCTGCTGTATATACCTGCTTTTTTCCCCAGCCTTCCCCTGATCGGAGGCGGTGGTGTATATCAGATGAACTTCTTCCGCACTATGAAGTAGTCTATAAAAAGTATAGGCATAAATAGCATCATTCTGCTCTTGAACAGGCAAGCCAAAAGCCCTGCGGATATTAAAAGGAATCATGGAATTCAGTCCTCCTGATGGGGGAAAACTCCCTTCATTCAAATTACAGATGATCAATCTCCTGAAATCAAGATTTCTGGACTCCAGCACTCCCATGATCTGTAAGCCCTGTAAGGGTTCTCCTTCAAAAGGTAATTTGACCTCTCTAAAAATCTGCCTGAATATCCGGATCAAAAAATCCAGTTCCAATGGTTGTCCCGATTGTTTGTCCAAAATCTCCCTTAGACGGTTGAGTTGCTTGAAACACTGAAAAAGGTAAGACCGCTGTAAGGGTTCCTCTTCCAGGTTGTGGGCTAGTTCCTGAATCAAATCCGAGAGGTAAGTGAACAATTCAGCGGATTGAAGTTTCAAAAAAACCTTTTGAAAAAATGATCCTCCCTCATGGAGTTTTTCCAAGGGAACATAAATCATGTTGTGCTCCTGAATATGTACAAGCAGCTCACTGGAAAAACCAGGATTGGTGGATTTGAGATAGATAGAGGAAAGCAGATTTTTCACCTGTTGGTGATAAAAGTAAACTTTTCCCTGATCCATCTTGATAAAACGCTGCATCTCCAGGACTGATTCCAAGAAAGCATACACAGGGGCATTTCGGATGGGATAGCCCATCGTAACGTTTACCTTGGAAATGGTTGGAGGCAAGGCATGTAAAACAGGAAAAAGCATTTGTTCATCAGGGAGTATTACCACCGTTTCTTCCCAATTTTCCTCCTCCCCTACTGCCTCCAAGACCGCCCCGACCAAGTTGGCCTGATTGCTTTTCAGTGGAGTAGCGTAAAACTGGATATTTGCTTTTTTATCGTTAATATATTGAGGGATCTCCTTTGGAAATGTGGGGCCAAAAACCTTATCTTTCTGGTATTCTCTAAAAAACATGCCGGCTTCCTGATTTCTATCCTCCAGATAGTAGGCATCAATATCCCAGTAAATCCCAGCTTCAAATTCTGATATAAAATGCTTGATCAATTTTTCCTCAGCTCCGGTGAAAGCATTGAATCCTACAAACAGGTATTTTTTTTCGGGCCGGGGAATCTTTTCCAAAGATTCAGCTACTTTCCTGTACAACTTGCCAGAATAAGCCAACCCCGATACATCTAGGGCAGCCTGAAATGAGCTGTACAATGGACTGAGAATCTGCCAGAATCTTAAAAATTTTTCCTGGTGCTGCTTATCCTGCCTTTGAAAAGAATTCCAAAACTGACGGATCAATTCAATTTGTTCGTCAGTCAAAAAGCTAAGATCAGCCTCTAATTCTTTAATTTCTGAAAGGTGGTGGTACAATTTGGTGGCATCTACCAAAAATTGATCCACGTCGTTAAAATCCTTTAGGATCATTTCTCCCCAGAAATAAAACTTATCAAAACTCTCCGCTTCTTCATTTAAGCTTTGATAAACTTTGTACAGTTCGAAAATCAAGGTAAGGTTATCAGCGGGTCTTAGTCCTGCTAACTGGTAAAAAACATCCTCAATGGTCTTGACCTCTGGCATCCATATCGGTTTTTCGGTCAATACCCCAAGATGCTGTGTAAAAAAAAGTCCTGCCCTACGGTTGGGAAGCACGATCACCAAATTTTCAAGAGAAGTATGCTGCTCCAATATTGTCTTGGCGGTATTTTTTAAAAAACTGTGCATGAAATTGGCCTCCTTTTAAATACTAAACTATCTCAATCTTGAACTATGGCATGCAATAAAATGGCCTCCAGAATGAAAAACAAATCCCAGAAACCGGAATGAAGGAAATTGTCGGAAAATCTCATTAGAATGGATACCCAATGGCAAAGTTTAGCACTAAGTTGTCCCTTCTCCAATCCCTGCTTCCTAACCTAAACCTGTCCTGCCATGGACTTTGCTCCAATAACCAAGGTTTTCGCAAAGGCACAGCAGCATCCAATCTGATTACAAAAAGCTGAATATCCACTCTCAAGCCAAATCCTCCCCCCACTGCGAGTTCATCTGCCCAACTATTGGTAAATTTTCCACCTGGAAGTGCTTGGTTTTCATTGTATAACCAAACGTTACCGGCATCTACAAAAAAGGCCCCTTTCAGATACTTGTTAAAGGGAAATCTATACTCCAGGTTTCCTTCCAGTCGGATATCACCTGCCTGATCGAAAAACCCACCCGCACTGATATCTTCGGGAATAAACGTACCTGGTCCCAAAGCCCTGATCCTAAATGCCCTTACACTCCTGGGGCCGCCAGCAAAGTATTGTTTCACAAATGGTAAAGAGAGTGAATTGCCAACAGGAATGCCCAAACCGGCAAAAATCCTGCTTACCAAGACGTTTTCCTTAGTGAACTTTTTGTAATACCTGAGGTCCACATCACCTTTCAGGTACTGGGCAAACTCCAATCCAAAAATGGTTCCCGGATTTTCTGAACCAAACAAGGCATTGATACCTCTAAAAAGATTTCCTGACAAATCCACCGTGGCCCCAAAAAATATGGCATTTTTCCTTTCCGGATCGGCAAGCTGATTATAATTGAAGGTGTAGTTCATCCCGGAAATAAACTGTTGTTCAAAACTCCTTCTTAAAAAAGGGTTGGCATTCAATATTTCATCAAACTTCGGTGTGGTCCTGGCCAAATTCACTATGCTTAAACTGACCGGATTAAATTCATGGTAAACATACCGGTTAACATTCCAAAAATATCCGAATGAAGTATTGTAGGAGTACAGCAAATACAAATCTGTTCGGTTCTGGTACTCATAACTGGCACTGATTCTTGTTTTTGGGATAGAGTACCTGAAACGGTTCATCACCGGGACAGGAAATAAAACTCTTGGAAAAACCAAACTTCCGGTAAGTCCCATTTCAATGGACTGAAGGGCCTCCCTGTTTCCTGAAGCCAATTGGACTTCATAGCCGAATTTGCCTGTAAGATTGAAAATTTCCCCTCCTCTAAAAATATTCCTGTTTTGATAACCCAAAAGCAATGCCGGCCCCACAAAACTGTTGGATTTGGTCAAACCCTGCACTTCCGCCCTGACCGACCTCTTGTTCAATGGAGAAAGGTAGATATTGGCATTCAAAGGATAGGTTCCGTCCTCTCTAAGCAGGGTATCTCCTAAATCGTAGGAAATATTGACATACCTAAAATTCCCAATGTTAGAAAGCCTGTTGGAAGTAGTCCTTGAAATCTCCGGATTGAATTTGGATCCCTCCCGGAATAAGATGTATTTCTGTAACAGCTCCGGCTTGAATATCTCAGGTTTTTGGATGAATTCAATTCCATTCACCTTGACTGTATCTCCTTCCCCATTGTCGAGGTGAACATTGTAATCAGGAAACACCTGGATATGCTCAATAGTATAGGGAAAAGTTGCTTTGATTGGGGTATTGCTTTTTAAGCGAAGGTATAAATCAAACTTTCTTCCCTCATACTGATTGGTATCCGCTTCGAAAATCAATAAATCAGGATTAAAATTATAATACCCTTTGGACTTAAGGTCCCTGTCAATTCTCTCCCTTTCTTTTTTCAATTCGTCAAGGTCCAAGCGAGAACCTTTTACCATGATAGTCCGGTCCAGTTGTGTTTGGATATCCTTCATAATAGGAAGCGAATCCCCAAGTATCTGATAAGTCTCAAGCGTATAAGGCTCAGAAAAAGAAACCTTATAAGACAGACTAGCAAATTTTCCTTTTTCAACTACCTGATAAGATGACTGGGAGAAGAAAAAACCCTTGTTTTCAAGTCTGTTCATCAAAATATTAGATGTCTTTTCGGGTTCTACCTGAGTCAGATAAACAGGCCTTTCCCCGAATTTCCTATTCAAAAACCTATTGATGAACCCAGGCTTTTCTTTTTCACCTTTATAATGGGCCCAAAGCCCAAACCTCATTCCCAAAACCTTACTATTGGGTGTAGGCCTTAAAAGTTTTTCCAGGTCATTTTGTATCTCTTCTTTTTCCTTTTTGGCTAAATGGGTTTCTAAATGAAGAGAAGCACCGGTATAAAGCTGCTCTCCCTCAGGTATGAATTTTTTTACATTACATGAAAACATCAGCAATGGAAAGATCAGCGCTATGTAATTTTTTTTAAACATTTAATTGCCCTTTTTTTCATCAACTGAATCTTCTGTTTCTTCCTTGGAAGGTAAGGCCTCCAGCTTACGCATCGGAACAAACAATTCCCTAAAGGCATTGAACTCCTTGTTGAAAATGAAACTGATCCCTGTTACTATCAATTGGCCATCAATGATGGATTCAAACTGATTTCTTCTATAAGCTTTGGCCCGCCATTGCCCTCTGGTATCGAGAAGGTATTCTATACTCACATCCCCAAAAAGAGCGTCTCCCTGATTGACATCCTGATTCCCCCCTTCTACATCCATCTGCCCTCCGACAGAAATAATCAACCTGTCATCCATTAAGGATTGACGGGCCGCTACATTCAGTTGGGTCCTATCCTGTGGGTCACCTGATTGAAAATCAGTGTAGGAATCCAAATCCATGGCCAGGCTAAAGCCTGTCTGTCCAAAAATCCTGTCGGATAAGGCATTCAATTGGGAGGACAATACCTGGCTCACGCTTGACCTTGCCAGGTTAACAGAGCCTCCGCTAGAGCCATCATTACCGGTCATTGGAAAAAACTGGTTCAACACCAATAAAGAAAAAACCTGCTTGGTGAGTTCATCCTCTTTGCTATTGACCTGCTGAATCATACTGTAGACCGCACCTCCAATAGCCCCTCGGTCTTGCTCAGGCATGTCCAATTCAAAAGAAATCTCAGGCTGAATGATCTCTCCACCTACTTTAAGGTAAACTTTAAACGGAAGAACCTGACGGAACTGCCCCCTTCTTTCATTATCAATGCCACTGATCTGCGCCTGCATCAATTCAGCAGCTGAAGTCCTCACATTGTAAATCGCAACCAAATTCAGGTTAGCATCCAATGGATCTCCATTCCAGGAAACAAAACTGCCCTCAGCAATTTCAAACCTCCTATTGACCAGTCCAAAGAGATTAAGTTCATAATGCCCACTATTGACTTCATACCTTCCGGAAAGGGAAATATTTCCATTTGGATCCATGAGCATATTAAGGTCTGCTTCCCCTTGAAGTCTTAAATTATCATTGGTCCTCTCATCTACAATCAGGTTGAATACTGCCTGTGGATCTACCTGTAGGTTGGCTTTTACATCATAACCCGTAAACCCTTTTGTGGTCAACTCGGCCTCTCTTTGGTACAAAATATCATAAGGATCCTCATGATTGACAAAAATGACAACCCCTGTTCTCTCTATCAAAGTCAATTGGCTTTCCGGAACAATAAAAGTCACATTCGTTCCCCTGTTCACCTTTAATTTTAAATCTATTTCTGGCAGCAAGAGAGACCCTTTGACCGTCATGTCCAAATCCACATTAGCACTTCCGAAGAAAAGGTCATTGTCCTTACGGGAGGAATTCAAAACCAAAAAATCTTTGGTGTTAAGTTTTAAATCAAAACCAATATCGGTAAATGTAGGAGTTAAAATTTTTCCATCGATTAGGAATTCATGCCGCTCCTGATCCTGAATGGTAAACTTATTAAAGGTCAATCCCGAATTATCAATGCCAATGGATTCTTGAGCCATCAAGAACCTGTTGTTCAGCTGCGAAACCAAAAAGGAAGCATCATTAAAAACCAACTTACCTTCATAAACAGGTTCCTGTACTGTTCCTTTTAATGTTATATTTCCAGAAAGAAAGCCTTTACTTTCCATGATCTTTCCTTCAGAAAATTTATCCAACAATTCCATCTGGACGGCATTCAAGGCCAGGTTCATGTCCAATATTGTGGAAACTGAATCCGCAAATAATTTTCCGTCAAGATCCAGGTCAACCAAGCCACCCTTCATGGCTAAAAGAAAATTATAACGTTGTAAAGATTCCGCTTCAGCTTTTAGAAACAGATTGCCCAAGGGAATATCCAGGGTATTAATCTCCTCAATTTTTAAATCAGCCAAAATCCCCAGGGCACCGAAAGGATTGATGACCACCAATTCCCCGTTGGCCTTGCCTGTTAACAAAGATTCCTCCGGGTTGAGGAATTCAAAAAATGTACTCAGCTCAAAATCCCGCATGACCACCCCGGTATGATCCTGTTCTATTCCGGGAACCTGATTACTAAAGGTGATACTTTGGCCACTCCTTGAAAAAGAAAAATCATGAAAGTCCAAATATTGAGGCGCATAAATCAACCTATTGGAACTTGGGATATTCCATGATTGCCTATTGAATATCAGTCCTTCAGGCAGAATAGTATACCTCAGGGAATCCCCTTCAAAAATCAGCAGAGACTTAACATCCATAAGCACCCCCTCCTCATCTCTGGAAAAGAAATCCAAATTCATTTCTGATTGCCTATACTTACCCGAAACAAAAGTTTCCCCCATATTGAGGGGATTGACATCAATTCCCTTAAATCCTCCCATAAAACTTAACATGTCAGCACTGCCTCTGACTTCAACAAAAAAACTATCCAGTTCTGCTTGCCCATATTGGACCATGGGCAGGGAAAGCTTTGCCTGAAGGTTTTTGTCAGAAGCATCATAACCAAAATCAAACCTCAAGGTATCCATCTGCCCTATCCCTGAAACCAATAGCTGATCAATAAAAGGAGTAGGATGAAAATTGATTTTTCCTTTGGCCTTGACATTGTCTTTCAAACTAATGGTATCAGCATAGTCCTCTTGAAAGTGAAAATCAAAATAATCCCGGATAGATGCCATGAAATGCTCCAAAGAAGCATTGGCACTGAAGTTTCCCCAAAGAAAATCGGATTGAATATCCATCTCGGTGAGTAAATCCGACAACCTGCTTTTGATCAAGAATTCACCTAATGGATAAGCTCTCCCCTGGTACAACATTACTGCATCTTCCAACTCTAGGGAAGCCCTTAGATCATCCAAGGTTCCGCCTACCTTTCCCAAGACTTTCATTTTGGCCTGGATATCTTGTTGGGTTAGTCCCAGATCATACGTTTGCAAGTTTTTCAAATCCAGAGAAAAATCAAGACCCGGATGTAAACTGTCCAAGCTTGCCTTGGCCTGTAACAAAAAATTCAGGAATTCAATCTCCAGACCCATGTTGACATAGAGCAAAGTATCCTTTGCTTCCATTCCAACCTGAATTGCACTGAAATCCGAACCCTTCCACTTCAACTGCTCAAATTCGAGGTCCAATTTGGCCTCCAGATCATAGAGTCCCCTACCATTTCCCTCCATCGCAGTATGGAAACTCACAGGTTCCAGTCCTTCCACACCCAAAATTTTACCTAAGTCTAAATGACTGACAGCAATATCGGCGGCCAACTTATAACCCCCCTTATCAGAATAGCGTATCTTGGAGAAAATGCCTCCATCTGAACTCTTTAGTTTCCAGTCAGCTACAAGGTCATTCAACGACCCTTTGGTCTTCAGTTCAAATACAAAATCGTCCGGAAATCGCAGGTCTAAATCTGGAAGAAAAGGCCCAATATCTTCTCTTTTACTTGTGAAGCGGAATTGATTGATATCAAATCGGAGCCGGTCCATATCCAGCATTTCAGAAAAAACAGCGCTTTCCAAATCCAAGACCGTAAACCTCCCATATTTAACCTGGAATTTGGGAATTTGAAGACGCCTTACACTTCCCTGAACTCTCCCCTTGATCGCAATTCCTTTTCGCATCAACTCAGCAAAATACAGTTCATCCCTGAATTCAGGCTGAAAATATATTACCTCCGAGCCATTGGTCTGAAAAGATGTCAGGTTAAGGTCAAAGATTGCTTTTTCAGGGTTTTGAACTAGTGCATTCAAATCCGTGAAGGAAAGATCCAGATTGGTTTCCAAAAAAGTATGGGGAGTCTGAGCCGAAAAGTTTTTAATGCTCAGGCTGTTTTCTTCCAAAACAATACTTCCCTCGAGCCTATTCAAAGCCAAACCACTTTTTTCTTGAAATGTGACTTCATCCAAAACAAGGCTTGCTCTCTGATTGTGAAGTGAAATTGCGTGTGCTGAAAAATTAAATTTTTCCAGTTCAATGGCCTCGGGATTAAAAATTCCAGTCTTTGCTTGCTTCCCATCAGCCGAAAAACCGATTCGGTTGTTTTCGAGGTCAATATTGCCCACTTCAATAGACCAATCCGGAAGCGTGATTTCAGGAGGAGGAAGTTGCTCATTCCCTTGGGCCAAAGCTGCATCTGATGTGGTAATTTCCACTTTTATATCTGCATCTACCAAGCTGATGTACTTTAGCAGTATTTTTTGTGATTCTAAATCTGCTTCAGGTAAACTCAGCTTAAAGTCCTTCCATTGGATTTTGGCCAGAAGACCATCCGGAACAGATTGATAAACCCAATCCGTACCCTCTACTTCCAAAAGGCCAAGTACCAAGAGAGGCAGCTGTTGATCGGTAGTCTCTTCTTTCTCTGAGGGCAGAAATGGTTTGTACTGAAAATAATCGATTTTTGAATTCTTAATACTTAGATTCCCAACATCAAAATTCATTGCATTCAGATCCAGGGAATTGATCTTCAGACTTATGCTATGCCAAGTGGCCAAAGCCCGGATACCCAAAACCTGATCATCAAAAATGAGGTCAAAATCCGAAAGACCAACCGGTCCCAATTTGATCTTTGGAAAAGCTGTAGCTGATTCAGACTGTTGAGGGGATGAATCCTTATTTCCAGTGAAAGCATTCAGGAAAAAATCAAAATTAAAAGCCCCTTCAATACTGTCCCTCTTGACCCTGGCTTTCAGCCCATCCCATTCCACCTTACTGACCTCCAAACCATCTCCTTTTATCAAGGATCTGAGTGAAAGACCAGTTTCCAGGGTATGAGAATACAGCAATGTGTCTCCTTTTTGGTCTTCGAGGTAAAGGCCCTTGACAAATAGGTCCCCCCTGAAAGTAAAAAAGAGTTTATCAATCCTGATCTCAGTACCGGTTTTGTTAGAAAGAAAACCGACAGCTTTTTGCACAACAATATCCTGCCCCCATGGACTTCTGATAAATAAGAAAAGTCCCATCACCAACAGCATAAGGACTGCAAGCGTTATCCCCAAAACTTTGAAAAATTGGAATAGAAACTTTTTGATAAGCTTGAAAGATTGATTGTTTTACAACTATCAAATATACATTTTATCCTCCTTATCTGTCCCTCTTTGTCCTCATTATATGTATTATTCAAATTTTAAACCCGGGTTAAATTTTCATTAACATGCTATGGTACAGCAAAATATAAAAGCCAAAAATTTTACATTTATTCCATGACACAGGCACCGATTGATATCTTATTCAGTATCTTATTTTTGTTGTTGAGTTACTTTTTTAGTGTCTTGGCTCTTATCCATGTTTACATTCCCGGAGGAATCAGACAAATCAAAGGGTTAGACCAGAAAATCAGGGAGGTGGTAAATTTCCCCAGGGTATTTGGAATCAGCTTATTGATAGCTTCCTTGATCACCGGTATTATGTTTTACACTTTTATTTATCCATCTTACCGCTGAAAAGTTTTGATCCCAAAGTAGAGATTTTCGATTTTTTTATCCATTTTGAAAAAACTTTTAACCTATTAGCTTAAACATCATGGATTATATCATCAGACCCTGTGAAGAAAAAGACCTTCCTGAATTGGTTAACCTTTGTGCTGCCCATGCAGCCTACGAAAAATCAGATTATTCACCTGAAGGAAAATTAGAAGGTCTTAGGCAGGCTATTTTTGGTTCACCCAAAAGACTGAATGTATGGATAGTGGAAGTCAATGGCAAAGCCGAAGGGTTTACCTCATTCACTTTTGATTTTTCGACCTGGGACGCTGCGCCTTTCCTCTACATGGATTGTCTCTACCTCAATGAATCAGTGAGAAGCATGGGTATTGGAGCGGAAATCATGCAACGGATCAGAGAAGTAGCAAGAGAAAACAACTGTGTCAACATCCAATGGCAGACTCCCGAATTTAATGCCAGAGCCATCAAGTTTTATGTGGGACTGGGAGGCATAGGTAAGCAAAAAATGCGGTTTTTCCTGAAGCCATAAACGCCTGAAATTCCACTTTCAGGCTTTCAGTTTTCTGATTTCATCTTTCAACTCCAAAATCATACTGGAAATTTCTTCCAGAGTGGCAGGCTTGGTTTTGTCTTTTGGATTTGGAAAATCAGTGCTGATAAAAGCTTTGGCTTCCCAAACTTCCAACACATCCTCCCCCTTGATTTCATAAGGCTTATAGTGTTCATTATCTGAAACCAAAAAAAGTTTACCGTTTTCCTCAAGGTAGTTAAACACCCGCTTGTAGACCACGCCTTCGCTTAAGGTCACCAGGACATATGTCTTCCCGCTTTTGATATCCTTCAACTGCTCCACATAGGAACCAATGACGATAGTACCTGGCACCAAAGGAAGCATACTGTCACCACTGAGTTCAAAAGCCCTGTAGGTAGCATGCCGGGAAAGATTAGGCAGTTGAAACTGGGGAAGGGATTCCATGTATTCCGGATCTGCAAAACCGTTCAGGTATCCAGCGGAGGCCTTTTGGCCTACCATGGTTATTTTTTCCTCATCATCCTTATCAACAGCAATGGTAAGAATTTTGATTTCCTTCTTTTGAAGTGCTTTCCTTCCTAAAGCCTCAATATCATGGTACAACAACTCATCCAAACCGACCTGAAAAAGCTGACACATCACATTCAGCGTGGACAATTTGGGTTCAGACCTGCCGTCTTCATAAGCTGAAATCATGGTCCTCTGAAGGCCCAATTTTTCGGCAAGCTCAGTCTGGGTCATTTGGGCATGGGCCCGAAGAAAGCGGATATTTTTTGCAAGTACCATGAAGGAATAAATTAGGCAGAGAAAAGATAGAAATTATGATCTTCTTTGATAGGGTTTTTCAAAGAAAAAGAATTTAATCCTGAAGCCGCTATTCTTCTTTGCTGCATCCTCTCCTGAATCTCGGCAATGATCTCTCCTACCGGTTTGGGTTCACTGGTCAAAAGGTAGCCATACATGGGTTTACGCTCATCCTCAATAAAAAATTTCACTTGGATATTCCCTGAGGGCAACTCTTTTTGTGTTACACTGATTTTGTTTGCTGTTTCCATAACCATAATGTTTACAGCATCCAATTTAATAAAGTTATTTTAAATAACATACATGTGTTAATAAAATTAACCTTATTGTGTCACAAAATGTCGTAATAAATACTGAAACTGAAATTTACTCCCTGGGCAATGTAAAAATGGAAGCTAGGAAGATGCTTTAAGGTCTTTCGCATCACCTCAAAATTTTCTCTATTTTCCGGCCTTTAGCCAACTCATCTACCAATTTGTCCAAATACCTTACTTGCTGGGTCAATGGATTGGTGATTTCCTCTATGCGGTAACCACATATGATGCCGGTAATTAGATTGGCATGGGGATGCAACTTGGCCCTTTCAAAGAACTCCTGAAAAGTGGCTTTTTCTTCAATCAGACTTTGAAGGTCCTTATCATCAAATCCTGTCAACCAAGAAATGACCTGATGCAACTCCTCTTTGGTCCTTCCCTTTTTTTCTACTTTAGCCAGGTAATGGGGATAAACCGAAGCAAAAGTCATTTTGGCTATCCTTTCGTTATGTTCGGGAGTGGTTTGCATGTTCATTTACTTTTTAAGACGATCAATCATTTTTTGAAATCAACTATAGAATTTGTTTCCTGATAACTTTAGGAGATGAAATAGCAAAAAGGTTCAGATAGGCATTTCCAGCAAAAATGAACTTAATGATTTGCGGTGCTTATCCAATTGGGTTGAACTGGTCACCCCTCCATCCAAGGCCTCATACAAAACAAAATTCAAAGCCCCCAATTGCGGCAGTTCAAAGCGTTTAACCTCCCCTTTTACTACATCTCCTAACCAATCTTTCACCCTTTTCTCGGTCACTTTTTCCTTAATGAGCTTAAAATCCCTTTTGTCAAATACGATCAAAGCAATATTGCTGATATTGCCTTTGTCCCCGGATCTTGCGTGTGCGATTTCTCTAAGCTTCATATTGAACTAGCTAACAGTATATTCGACATGGGTTTTGACTTTATCTTTGGGAATTAATACAGAAACAACTGAGATGACTTCTTCTGTATTTTGCGTTACTCCTCCTCCCCCATAAGGCCCATTGGTGTAGAGTGTCTCCACTTCCTGTCCTATTTTTCGGGCTTTCTCAAGGGTATCCGCTTTTGCACAGACCCTTAACCTGACTTCCAAAAGGTCTTGGGGATGGCTGTGATATGGGGTAATGGAATTCAGGCCGATCCTTTCAAATCTTACATCCTCCAAGGCCAGTTTTTCCAGTCTTTTTTTCACGATTTCAGCAGCCAATTGGGCCCTAGCTATGCAATCAGTCCCGCCATAACTGATCTGACCTTCCCCCAAAAAACCATTGATAAAGCCTATGCTGACTTTGTAAAAATCCGATGCCTTTTTCCCAGAGGCTTTTCGGAACCGCACCAGGTCTTTACCTTCTGATTCAAATTCCACGGCAGAAAAATCCGCAGTACAATCCGGTGTCAGGTAATGGGCCGGGTCATGGATTTCATAGAGCAGCTGTTCCGTACAGGTAGCTGTATTGATAATTCCGCCGGTACCCTCCACTTTGGAAATAATACCTTCTCCATTTTCATCAATTTCAACAAAAGGAAATCCAATATTCCATAGATCCGGAACTGTTTTTCTATCTGTGTCTGCAAAATATCCGCCACAAACCTGTCCTGCGCATTCCAATAGATGCCCCACCATTGTACCCCTCCCCAGTTTTTCAAAATCCTCCATAGACCAACCAAACTCATGGATCATGGGAGCCAAAAACAAAGAAGGGTCGGCAGTTCTTCCGGTAATTACCACATCTGCGCCTTGCTTTAATGCTTCAATAATGCCAGCTGAACCCAGGTAAGCGTTGGCAGAAATAATCCTGTTATCTAAAATACTTAAATATTGCCCTGTCTCAAGAATTTTAAGGTCTT
Source organism: Cecembia calidifontis (assembly GCF_004216715.1). Taxonomy (NCBI): domain Bacteria; kingdom Pseudomonadati; phylum Bacteroidota; class Cytophagia; order Cytophagales; family Cyclobacteriaceae; genus Cecembia; species Cecembia calidifontis. Next base: position 2,964,817 of record NZ_SGXG01000001.1, on the reverse strand, counting down.
GGGATCTTTTTACCAAATCCAGAACATCATCTCCCAAGACTGCAGCTATTTTGAGTCCTGTTATTCCTTTCCTTTTGGCTATTTCCCTTGTGACCTGCATGGCCTGTAAGGGATTGGCTGCTCCCATATTGGTGATTACCTTGGTCTTTCTGGCAAATGCAAGCGGGAGAATTTCCTCCATGCGGTATTCCAACAGGTGGTTATATCCTTTTTTTGGATCATTTTTCTTTTCTTTTTGGGCGAGCGCTATTGTCCGCTCAGCAAGACACTCAAAACATATATAATCCAGATTACCTTGATCAAGTAATGTTAAAGCAGGTTCCAGACGATCCCCTGCATATCCTGCACCACTGCCAATTCTCATTGATTTCATAGATTATAAGGTTATGGCTCCGACGACAAAGGAAAAGAAAAGAATAACTAAACTGACTAAAAACGCATAGGGAATGGTCATCCTCTGATGACTTCCCATATCTACGCCTGTAAGTCCGACCAATAAGAAAGTAGCCCCGGTGAGGGGACTGACCGGAAATCCTGTTGTCATTTGCCCTACTATGGCCGCCCTTCCTATTTCGATTGCCTCTCCTCCAAATTGGTTAAAGGTGTTGGAAAGCACAGGTAAAATTCCAAAATAAAAAGAGTCAGGATCAAATAAAAGGCTTGCCGGCATAGCAGTTAAACCCACATACAAGGGCAAATGATGACCAATCCATTCCGGAACTTGCACTACTGCAGCCCGAGCCATTGCTTCTATCATACCCGATCCCTTCATAATACCAATAAAACAGCCTGCCGCAAACAAAATTACCACCATCAATACCACTGCTTTGGAGTGGGCATTGATCCGCTCAGCCTGCTCTTTGACATTGGGAAAGTTGATGGAAATCGCAACTGCAAAAGCAAGCATAAAAATAATATGAGGTGCCGCAAAACCGGACACCAAGGTATAGACGGCTAAAAGGATAAGTAGGATATTTACCCAAAACAATCGGGGTTTTTGCCGCTCTGAATTGGGTTCAGAAAAGCGCTCCAAAATCTTGTCATTGATCTCAGGTATTCTTTCTTTTCTACCCAGGAAAAAAGCGATAATCAGTACAGCGAACAAACCAAAAACAACAGGGATGAGCATGGGGTTAAACAATTCTGTAACCGGAACCTCCAAAGCTGAAGCGGCCCTAATGGTAGGTCCTCCCCAAGGTAGAATGTTCATGGTACCTGCTGCTAGCGCAACTATACAGGCCAAAGTGGTGCGTTTCATTCCTAACCTATCATAAACGGGTAAAAATGCAGGAACAGAAATTAAGAAAGTACTTGCTCCGGAACCATCAAGATGGGATACCATTGCAAGCACCGCCGAACCCAGTGCAACTTTTGCCGGATCGTTTCCGGCAAGCCTTAATATCATTTTGATGATGGGTTGGAAAGTCCCCGAATCAGTCAAAATCCCCAAAAACAGGATAGCAAAAATAAACATCACGCCTGTCGGTGCAATAGAAAGAATCCCTTGAGTGATGAACTCGAAAATTTCCAATCCAAAGCCCGCCAAAACAGCTGAAACCACTGGAACAAGAATCAGTGCTACTGTGGGTGATGCTTTTTTTGTGATCACCAAAAAAAGCATCACCGCTATTGTCATCAGACCAAGTATTGCCAACATATTTTAGAATTTATATTTTAAATTCGCAGGACCAATAGATGAGATGCCATTTCATATCCTGATAGCGCCCTACTCATAATGTATTTTTTACATAAAGGTAAATGTAGTCATCTCTTACTAAGAATTAAAACACCTCCAAAAAATAAAAAGAGAATTGAACGCATTTTCCACATTTAAGAAATATCAACCTATATTTTTCCATAATTTGCTTCATCCCATACCCTGGCACCCAGATCTACCCTCTAATTCTTTAAGGTATTGAATAGTGGATTTACAGAGATTTTCCAAGACGGCAAGGTTGAGTTGATTTAATTTCTTAAAATAAATGCAAGCTTTGCCCATTTTATAATTCCCCAATTGGTCAAGGAATTCATTATTGTCATTGCCCTGGGCTATTACATAAAGGGAAAAGGCAGCTTTTCTTGGCGAAAAACCTAAAAGCGGTGCATCTCCCTCATGGCCAGTGGCATATTTGTAATGGTAAGATCCGAAGCCGATAATGGAAGGTCCCCACATTTTGGGCTCATACCCAGACCATGCCCGCATGAGCTCTATCAGTTGGAAACAGTCCTGCTTCTTTTCCTCTTTGTCAACAAATGAGTTGATAAAATCCAAAACACTTTGATTGGTTTCAGCTGTCTTGTTTTTTGCTGCCATGAGCGATTTGCATTAATTAGAGGAAAGTGGAATAATTCAAAAGACAATTTAATACCTAAAATCCGCAGGATTTTAGTTTGGAGATTTGAATCTGCTTGTTTGTGTTCATTTTTGGTCTAGTTCGGGAATTTCTTCCCTTTGATTGAAGAGTGTTCATAGTTTTGAGACAATGGATTTTAGGTTTGAGGATAAAATGGACGGTTTTTTTCCTCAATTTTAATGGAAAAGGCATACCTCTTCCCTGTAAATCTTTATTTTTTGAGCTCCTGAGGGGTTTTTATCTGAATTTAGTTCAAAATCGGCTTGTAATCCTTACTCGTGAACAGTTTGAGCACTTCTCTTCTTCCCGTTCTTATCCACTTGGCTGAAACAGTGATAAATCTGAAGATAAACTTCTTGAGCCTGTCGGTAGGCTTAAGCCAATCAACTTTTCTGGAATACTCTCCAATGATATAGGTGTAAAAATTGGCATACATAGCCGTCATAAGCATAAAGGAGGTATTCTCTGCAAGGAACGAACAGGGCAACTTAGACCAGCCAAAGTCATTGTTGAGTACATCAAACAAGCGTTCGCTTGCACCCCGGGCGTTATAAAACCTTACAACAGCTTCATTGGACGATGTATGTTCATTGGTCAGAATAGCCCTGTAAGTAAATGCATCTCCACTAAACACATCTGCCTGCCCGTCTTTACGCCTGATTCTGGTAATGACCAGCCTGTAAGACCTGTCTTTACCGAAAGGTTTGTAGTCGGATAGGTCAGTAACTTCCATTTCCTGTACACCCAAACGTATTTTCTGCCACTTCTCAGGGGCTATACTTCCAAGGATATTATCCAGTTTGGCACATCTGTTTGCCCGTATATAAAAGCTTTCGGTATGTGCTTCCAGTGTGCGGAGAACTTCTTCCTGATAGGATGCTGAATCGGCTCTGAACCTTCCGATACGGATATTTTCATTGGTAAGCTGCCCAAACATGCGTGTAAGTGTATCAGCCTGCAAATATTTGGCCTGACTGTTGCCATTTCTGCCCTCTACGTACACAGGAATGGCCTGTGAAAATTCAGGATGTGCTATGGAAGCTACACCTGGCTGATATCCATAGACGTGTTTATATGTCTTTTTTGAATCGTACTTTTCAGTTGGAATGACGGTGTTGTCATAATCGAGGTCGTAAGCAACACCTGACTTGAGTAATCCGGTCTTACAAGCTGATTTTAACAACAAGCTGTTGAGTTTTCCATTGATATTAAATTCATGGCTTACTCCACTGGACGGATTTATAAAGAGTTCTGTATCAACAGCAAGCTCTTTGATACCTCTCAGAATTGTATCGGCACTGCATACTGAAAATGAAGGGACCTGTTCAAGTGCGTCTCTCAAGTGAACATTGATATCTTCAGTACAGTCGCCACCATTAAAGAAAATAGCCATATGATTGGCGAAAATGTCACTGTATGAAAACCCTCCCCTTAAGGCTCTAACCCCCAATTGATTATCAATGAGTTCTGGGAGACCAGAATTTTTGAAAGAGTTAAAAACAAAATTAAAACCTCCGAAAGGTGTGATTTTTTCTGTCGAATTCGTAATTTTCATACCGCTTATCAAGGATGTGTGGTAACACCTAAATAAGTGAAAAAAAAACGAGCCGGAAAAGCCTGAATTGAATAAATTCAGCCACTTTTTCGGCTTTTTTTAAATCCGCCCTGCGGATTTAAGGTAATATATAAAAATTCTTTTGTAGTCAGTAAAGTAAATATCTATTAGGTTGGCTTTAGAACCTTTAATTTCAATTCATGACCCTTGCTAAAACCAAGGCTTTCAAGAATATCAAACCTGTATAGTTCTACACCAAGTAAAAAAATCCTATCATCTCCTATGACATATTTTTAAGGTATAAATCTGGCTTTCTTTCAATTTAAAGTCCAAGTCTAAATAAAGTCTGATTGCAGGAATCCGATGGTCTTCGGTAAAAAGTAATATTTCGGTCAGGCCCTTCTTTTTTCCTTCCTCCAAGAGTTTTTCCATCAGCTTTCTCCCTATCCCCTGACCCCTATATTGTTCATCGACCACCACATCTTCAATCCATCCTTTTTTCCTGGAAATCACTTTATAAGTACACATGGAGGCTATGCCGATAACCTGATCATTGTGCTCACAACAGGCCAAAGTAATCTGGTTTTCTTCCTCCAATACCTCCCTCAAATTGGTTTGTACTTTCTCACCTCCCAATTGTTTAAATAGGTTGGCTATTTGGGTTTCCCTATTTGGATTCAGATCCTGGATGTTTAGGATGTCGATTTTCAATTTTGAAATTTTATTTTGAATTGTATGATTTTTCAAATTTGCCACGTTTAGGCCAATAATTATCTGCAGAGCTTCCAAAAATCGATTTTTGGAAGCCCTAATTTTCTATCCTCAAGATTATTAGGAATTAATGGTATATAGCAAGTTTTTTTTAAAATTCAAGTATATTTGATAATCTTACTTTAAAACTTTTTAAGAAAAGACTCTACTCTTATTTACGAATCATCCTTGAAACCCGTCTTAAAAACTTCATGTATTTGTTTGTTTTTAATGGATTGATTAGAAAACTTGGACACTCTAATAAATGGAATAGGTTAGTTGAACAATTTTACCAACCTGCCATGACTGTTACACTATGGAATGAACCCTCGGCATAATTCTTTTTTCTGCTTGATTTCTCTTTAGTGAGGTAATTCCAAACCTCCTCCTTGAACGCCAAGTTTCAAAATTATAATCAATACCTGATCCTTTGGAATCCATATTTTCTCTCCTACAAGTTTGAGCTGTGTGAGTTGGGTATGTTAAAAAATCACCGATTTTTAAGGACCATCTCCCCTACCCTTCTGCCCAAACCCTCTGCTTTCTTCAAAAATAGCTGATCAATTTCCTTTCCGGCAAAATCCCCCTCCCCTGTAATGGCAGAGGCCCCAAAAGCAGCTTCGACTTCCTCTCCCCCTACAATGATCATCCCATGGATCATCATGGACCTAATCATACTGAACATTACTGCCTCTTCGCCAATAGAAAATCCTCCTCCTGTAACAAATACAGCCCCGATTTTACCTTTCAAGGGCCGGCCATCGAATGGCCAAGAGTTGATAAACTCCTGTACTTGGGGCGCCATGTTGGCATTATATACAGGGGAACCCAAGATAATGGCTGAGGCATTGAGAATTTCTTCTTCTGTCACCTCAGCAATGGGCTTGAGGATATAACCGACTCCTTGGACTTCTTCTACTCCCTTTGCCACTGCTTCGGCCATGGCTTGGGTTTTTCCCGATTGGGTGTGGTAAGTGATGAGGATGGTGGGGGGAGATTGGGCTAAAACAATATTTTGAGAAAAACTCAGAATTACTAGTAAAAAAACAAGTATTTTAAAAAACTTATACTTCACCATCACTTAAGTTTTTTTAAATCATCTAAATCCTTAAATCTACCTGTATAATACTCCCCAAAATTGAGACCGGAGGTTAAGTTAAAAAAAACCGTTTAAATTTAACCTTATGAACAAGCAAACAAGACGAAAGTTTTCTCCTGAGTTCAAGGCAAAAGTAGCCCTTGAAGCAATCAAGAATCAGTTTACCTTGGCTGAATTGTCCAAGAAGTTCGATGTCAGCCCTGTGATTATATCCAAGTGGAAGGGTGAGTTTTTGGATAATATGTCAGCTGTATTTGAAAAGGAGCATCCAAAGAAAAAGGAAGAAGGCCCGGCCCTTGAGCAGCTCTATGCCCAGATTGGGGAGCTGAAGGTTGAGAATGACTTTTTAAAAAAAAGCTGCAAGAAACTGGGGATATGAAAGATCGGGCGACATTGGTTTGTTCCGACTTTAGAGGGCTGTCTATAAGGAGACAGTGTGAAGTATTGGAGGTTCCCCGAAGCAGTCTATATTACAAACCAAAAGGGGAAAACGAGATCAATCTGAAACTGATGGGAATCATGGACAGGCATCTTACCGATCACCCTACTGAAGGCGTTGTGTCGATGGTTTACCTGCTGACTGGACGCCAGTACACATCAGCCTTATGGATCAATTACCTTGAAGGGCTGGATATCAAAGTATCAATGGACGGAAAGGGAAGGGCTTTGGACAATGTATATATTGAGAGGTTCTGGAAGTCGGTCAAGTATGATTACATCTATCTGAACCCAAGCGAGGACGGTTATGACCTGCTCAAAGGTGTCAAATGGTATATTGAATACTACAACCAAAAGGTCCATCACACCACCAGGGAGAAGCCCAGGGAAAGATATTTTGGGGCAACCCAAAAAGCAGCATAAAGCAAAAGTTAGTTGTCCTGTTTCCCAAGGGTACCCTTGGGAAACAGGACAACTAAGGACATATTAACAAATAAATAAATTAACTTAGCAACTGATACTTTTGGTCCAACAAATGGGGAGTATTATATTTACAATTAATGCCGTTAAGTTAAGGAATGTGATTAAATAGATTTGTAATTCATTGAGTATTTCAGTTTAGCTCTGAATTTCCGCTTGAATACCTGGTTTCTTTTTGAATATTCTATTTTGGAAGCGATTTTCTTTACATATTTCTGGATAATCTGCTCCAATTCACCAATTAAATCTCTGATTTTAAGAATCAGGGATTTTGTTTTTGACAATGCATAAGTTTTATTGATTATCAAGGTCCTTGCTGACTTTGATGTCCGTCCTGTTTTGGTTTTTGGCTCCACATCATAGCAAAGAATATTGCAGAGTGATATGATCAGGGTCTTAGCATAGAAGTCCTGCTGGACCGCCCATGCTGTTTTGCCGGAAAAATCAGATACTTCAAGTCTTGATTTGATCAGTTTATATGCTTCTTCTATTCCCCATCTCTGTTTGTACAGGTTTATTAGAGAGGAGGCTGTATATTTTTTCCTGTCCAACAGCGAAGTCGCATATATTGAAATCTTACCCTTCTTATTCTTTTTCTTGATCAGTCTTACGGTCATGGTTTGGGATAACGAGGGATACTTTTCAAGCAGCCATCTGTATTTTGGAGGGAGTATTAATGTATATTCCGCATCAGAGGAACTACTTCGGGAAAAATCTTCGACACATTTCCACCAATTGTCTTTCATCCTGAAAAGAAAGTCGGCCCCTTTTCCTTTCAATTCGAAAAAAAGTCTCAGTGATGCATAATACCTGTCGCACACAAGAAGATCCCCTTCTTTAATATGTCCAAGATGGGCATGACATAGGGTGGCTTCCGAAGTGGTGTAGCTTTCCATACCGGCATCCAGTACAAGGCCGTTGTAAACATCATACAGGTAAGATATCCTGCTCATGTAATGTCCCGCATCCGCATTGGGCCCAAAACCATGATAGCTGAACTTCTCTGACATGGAGGGATGATCCGGGAGTTCAAGTGTTGAACCATCAACAGAAAGCACCCTATGCCCCTTCCATTTCTTGAACTTTGCATGTTGGTAAAAAAGACTGCAGATCAAACCGTTAAGCTTTTTAAAAACTGTATAGCACAGTTTTTTCCTGGCCTGGGTAAATGCACTTTTAGTGGGCGATAAGGAAGATTCCCCAAAAAACTCTTCAAGGCAGATATTAAGTCCTTTGTTGCTCTTTGACAAAATAAAAAGCACAAGAACTTCAAAGGAAAAGAAACGGTCACGAAGAAAATCTTTCACCGAAGTCCTACTTTCGATGATAAATTTTTCATAACTTAGTTTTAACTTGAATTCATTTACAATTAAAGTTTTAAGGCTTCCAGCACTCCCTGCTTTCGGAAGCCTTATTTTATACCTCTAATATAATGAATTTCAGTTAATTAACCACTAACCAATAGCGTCCTAAATAAAAAATGAGAGGTCTGAATTTTTGCCCAAAATGTGTATTTTGGGTTTGCACCAAAAACAAAGACCTCTCATGTGTAATATTACATTGTTTTCACAGATTATTAAAAAGATTGACCGTTCAACTTTCAAAAAACTGGTTCAAGATAAGCAGACAGATAAAGGTTGTAAAGGTTTTGATAGCTGGACACATCTAGTATCAATGCTTTTCTGTCATTTTGCAAAAAGCACATCGGTAAGAGATATATCCAATGGTCTTCGTTCAGCTACGGGGAACCTAAACCATCTTGGGATTTCAAAGGCTCCTTCCAAGTCAAGTATCAGCTATCAGAACAAGCGGAGAGATGCTGATCTTTTTAAAGACCTTTATTATTCTCTTTTGGGAAGTTTAGGACAGCAGGCATCACTCAGGCGTGTCAAACTTAAAATCAAGGTGCCAGTATATCTTTTAGATGCAACAGTCATAAGCCTTTGCCTTTCTGTCTTCGACTGGGCCACATTCCGCACTAAAAAGGGCGCTGTTAAGATGCATACCCTGTTAGATTATGATGGTAAACTTCCTGCTTATGTGAACATTACAGAAGGAAGCGTAGCGGATAATAAAGGTGCTTACAATATACCTTTGGAAAAAGGTTCTGTTATCGTCGCAGACAGGTACTACAATGACTTTCCGATGCTAAATATTTGGGACAGCAAAGGGGTATTCTTTGTCATAAGGCATAAGGACAACCTGGCTTACACCGTGATCAGCGAACGGGAACTGCCAGAAAAAATGGCACAGCATGTTCTAATTGACCAAGAAATAGAACTGACCAACCCACAGTCTAAGACTAAGTATCCTAAAAAACTCAGAAGAGTGGCAGTCTGGGACGAGAAAAACCAACAGACCATAGAAATCATCACCAACAACTTCACCTGGGCAGCACAGACAATCGGAGACCTTTATAAATCAAGGTGGGAAATTGAAGTTTTTTTCAGGGATATTAAGCAGCTACTCCACATTAAGACATTCATTGGAACTTCAAAAAACGCAGTAATGATACAGATATGGACTGCCTTGATTACAATTTTACTGTTAAAAGCAATGAAAGCATCCGCAAAATACGGATGGCATCTGTCAAATCTAGTAGCATTTATCAGATTGAATATTTTCGTCAAAATTGAATTGCAAAATTGGCTGGACAGACCTTTTGAAGATCATGACAAACCCCCAAAATATAACCCACAGGGGGTTCTTTTTCCAGATTATAAATAAATCACTTCACAATTACCTCTAAGCTAATATTCTTAGAGAAGAAAAAATTATTTAGGACAGCATTGACCACTAACTAAACGGCATTATATTTACAATATAAACTTATATTTAAAAAGAATACAAATTTGAAAGTTTTTGATACTTTTGCAAAATCTAATGACATGAATACTGATCTGAATAAAACAGAACTACAACGTGTCAATTCAATCTACGAGTATGTTCTTGATTTTACTGAACTAACCCCAGAATTTGAAAATTTATCAAGACTTCTATCCTTCATCACTGGGGCGAGATTTTCATTCATAAATATATTAGACCATCAAATTCAATGGCCTCTCGCCACTTTTGGAATGTATCCTGGCCCCATGGACGTAGATGAATCCATTTGTGTTTACACAATTCAACAAGACCAAGATTTTATAGTAGAAGATTTAACAAAAGACTATCGCTTTAAGGATAGATCCTATGTTAAAAAAGACCCTAAATTAAAGTATTATTACGGCGTTCCACTTAAAAACTTACAGGGCTTTAATGTCGGGACAGTATGTGTGATGGATACTTATAAGCTCAACTTAAACGATGATCAAATAAAAGGAATAAGGTTTATTGCAGATGAAATTATTAACAAACTTGATTTGTTAAAAGAAATTAAAACAAAAAACCAGGAAATAGTTGATCTAAAAAATAAAATCAAATCACTTGGGCATGACATAAGAGGGCCGCTAGGGGGAATTGTAGGATTAAGCAGCATCATTATCAATGAATTAGATCAAATTCAAAAAAATGATCTGCTGGAATTCACCCAAATGATTAACAAGAGTGGAAATTCATTAATTGACTTCTTGAACCAAATTCTCAAAGACATTGACAATCTTTCAATTGGCTATCAAACAACAGATCTAATTTCGATAAGATACAAGTTGTTATATATGTTCGATGCCACAACGAAACAAAAGAACATATATTTTGAAATCAGCATTTTATCAACTGAAACTGTGATTTATTTGTCGTCAACAAAACTTTTGCAAATTATGAATAATCTAATTGCAAACGCAATTAAATACACCAAAGAAGGGGGGACTGTTAAGGTGGATTTAGAAGTTATTAATAGTTCTGGCAGAAAAAAACTTTTTGGCAAAGTTAGAGATACAGGAATTGGAATGTCTCATAGAAAAATTTCTCAAATATTAGATTCACAGGTAATTGAAAGTACCGAAGGCACAAATCAAGAAAAAGGTTTCGGATATGGTCTTGAAATGGTCAAATTTAATTTACAACAACTTGGAGGACAATTATTCATAGAATCAGACGAGAACACATATACAGAGTTTTCATTTGAAATTCCAATTCCGATTTTTGGTAATAATATAGAAGGGAATAAGTAATTTGACTATTCGGAATGTTGCACTACGGATAAATAGAAGCTACATATAATCGGGAATAAGACAAAAACTGTGCAAGTTGATTTTACTACTTAGGACCTCTTGTTTAATTCTCAATTGACTGAAATCCAATTAAATAAATAACAAAAAACATAACACAAAAACCCCGAAATCGGCTGTTTTGAGCTTTTTTAGGGGTTTTCTTTTTTGTATTTTAAGGTTGCAGACTTAAATACGATTAAAGATATGGCTCAGCTTCCTCTTTTCAAAGATTTCGATGGATATTCTCCAAAATATCACTTTTTCAAGAATTCATTGTTAGGTCAGGTTCATGACAGTATCCCTTGGGATGAACTTGTTTCATGTCTCCCAAGAGAACTTTCGGGAAGAGGTGCTCCAAGCTGGTTTGGTCCCAAGGGTATGTTTGCACTTATGTTTTTAAAAGCATATCTGAATGTCAGCGACCGGCATCTTCTGGAACGCTTCAATACTGACTGGTCTCTCCAGTATTTCTGCGGGAAAGTATTGGCAGAAAATGAGCAGATTAAAGACATGACCATTATGACCCGTATAAGGGCTTATATTGAAACCCATTGTGAATGGGAGAAGCTTCAGGAGATTCTTATCCTGCACTGGAAACATGATGTCAATAACAGCCATGTACTTCTGATGGATGCCACCTGCTATGAGTCGCACATACGTTTTCCAACTGACGTAAAGCTTCTTTGGGAGTGCTGTGAATGGGTTTTTGAAGATCAGCTATTCAGGATCTGTTCAGACCTGGGTATCAAAAGGCCAAGATCCAAATTCAGGGAGCAGTGTGCCCATACTGCAAATCATGGCCAAACGCACCCAAAACCGAAGCCTAAATTGTACTTTTCCGTACTCAAATTGACCGTAAATTAATGTCCAAATTCTCCAAAAAAAGAAAGTAGAGCTTAGTTTAAGCTCTACTCCCTAATTCCGAAGGAATTTTCCAAGAGGCCCTAAATAAAAAACAGCCACTTTATCATAAGAAGGGCTGCCCTTTGAAGGCAGCCACTTCAAAATTGAAAGCAATGGACAATCAGTGCATAGTATCCTTTATAAAATCAGCCAAATCCTTCTTGAATTTAACCAAGGAAGGAAGGTGGGTGTACATCATATGACCTGCTTCATAATAAGTCATGATAATGTTTTTGCGGATCTCAGGCCTTAAATTCATTTGATCTATGGTATGTTCCACTCCATAGAAAACTGTAGCCAGATCATAGTACCCATTCATAATCAACACTTTGACATGAGGATCTTTGTTCATAGCATCTGCCATATCAATGGCTGTATTGATGGATATCATAGATCCCCAGCCTTCGTTTCCTTTATGAGACCAGTCCCACTTAAAACCCGGTGAAGAATAGGCCGAGGTCTTATAATTCAATTTTTTACTTACTCCAAGGTCCCTGTGGAAATAATCCAAAAACCCTGCGGTGTATGCCGGTGAAATAGCATCGCTTTGGGGGTCTGTAATGGCATATTGGTTTTGTGGGAATGGATTAATCCCTATAAACCTGGAATCCAGTCTACCCACTGTCATGCCTTCTTCACGAAGCAGCTCATTGAAGAATTCCTGTGCCTTAACCCTCAAATTTGCCCTCAACCAGTAATCTTTTGATACTCCGGAGTAATGTTCGAGTTTAGTAGCAAGCGCTGATTTTTCAGCATCAGAAAGCCTTCCTCCTTTGAACAGAGCCGGCATGTATTCTTCTTCTGTGAATTTCCTGACCTCATCTACAAATGCTTCCAGGTTAGGGTTTTTATTCTTCAATTTATCATGATACCAAGCTGTGGTGGCATAAGTAGGAAAGTGGACCAAATAAGAAGTGCTTTCCTGAACAGGAAATGCCAAAGACCTAAGGTCAAATACGGCAGAAACCATTACCACACCGTTCAGAGCAAAACCCCTGTCCAGCAAATAATTCATTACACCGGCATTCCTCATGGTACCATAGCTTTCGCCCAATAGGTATTTGGGAGACTGTAGCCTGTCATACTCTTTGAGGAATTGCATTATGAATAAACTGATGGCCCTGATATCCTGATCAACACCCCAGAAATCCTTTCCCTCTGCCTTTCCTACAGGAATGCTTAATCCGGTACCAATAGGATCCATCATCACGACATCTGCGATATCCAAAATTGAATATTCATTATTAACCAGTTCATAAGGAGCAGCTTTGGTATATCCCGGATCATTCACCACTATTCTTTTTGGCCCCATTACTCCCATGTGAAGCCAATAGGAGGATGAACCAGGACCACCGTTGAATGAAAAAATGATGGGCCTTTTGGATGGTCCGTCTTCTTTAAAGTAGGCTGTGAATCCGTGAAGTGCAATGGGTTCATTGTTTTCATCCCTCAGAAGCATAGTTCCAGCCCTGGTTTTAAGGGTATGGTTGACACCATTGATCCGCACTGTTTGGTTGGAAATAAAAACCTCCGGTTCAGGTATGGGTTTTTCTGCCGGTTTTTCCTGTGCCCATGTAGATGTACAAATCAGAATGGCTAAAAGGACAATGAAGTTGAATTTTTTCATTTCTCGTTTTTGGTTAATTCAGGGCCTTAATCTAAGCAATTATCACCAAGCTATGAAGGCAAATTATTTCAAGAATTTTAATCAAAAACCCATAAACGGATATAGTCGGATATATCCGATTAGAATTTAGGCAAATCATCCCCTTTTTAGATATTTGGACAGCTGCCTTTTTTTAGTCGGCTACTTCAAAATCAATCTTTTAACCATTTACTATTTAAACTATGAGCAGTTTAAGAAACAGGGTACAACTGATCGGGAGATTGGGTGCCAAAGCTGAAATCAAGCGATTTGATGATGGAAAAGTCAAGGCCTCTTTAAGTCTGGCCACTAATGATTTCTACAAGAACCAAAAAGGGGAGAAAGTGGAAGAAACCACCTGGCATAATGTGGTTGCATGGGGAAAACCTGCCGAAATCATTGAAAAATATACCGATAAAGGAACAGAGATTGCCCTTGACGGAAAGCTTACCAACAGAAGCTACACGGACAAAGACGGTGTCAAAAAATACATCACAGAAGTCCTGGTTGATAATTTGGTGCTTTTGGGAGAAAAAGCCGCAGTTACGACCTGATCAATCGCTTCCGGTTATTACCAAAATAATTTAACGAGGCTTTACCCTACCCATTTTAATCAATTAAAACGGGGACTAAGAACAATTAAAAGATTTTCCAGTTTCTTATTTTTGAAAGGGTTTTATCAGTATTTTTACGCCTCGTTAAACCTATTGAACAATGAAAAAAATAGCAGTTTTTACTTCCGGAGGAGATGCACCGGGAATGAATGCTTGCATACGGGCTGTTGTGAGAACAGCTATTTTTAAAGAAATTGAAGTGTATGGTATTTCCTATGGTTATGATGGCATGATCAATGGAAACATCAAAAAAATGCAATCCCATTCTGTCAGCAATATTATCCAAAGAGGAGGCACCATTCTCAAATCTGCCAGGAGTGAAGAGTTTAGAACTCCAGAAGGAAGGAAAAGAGCTTATGAGCAATTGAAAAAACATGAAATTGAAGGAATTGTAGCCATAGGTGGGGATGGTACTTTCACAGGAGCTAAGATATTTTTCGAAGAGTTTGGAATACCTACGATAGGCTGTCCGGGGACTATTGACAATGATATTTATGGAACTGATTATACGATTGGTTTTGACACAGCGGTTAATACTGCTTTGGAAGCAATTGATAAAATCAGGGATACAGCCGCTGCCCATGACAGGATATTCTTTATCGAGGTGATGGGAAGAGATTCAGGGTATATTGCCCTGGAATGTGGAATTGGAGGAGGTGCAGAATTTGTCATGATTCCTGAAACGGAAACTGATCTGAAAAGCGTGGTTAAGTCCCTCAAAAACCTGAGGAAAAGTAAAAGTTCGTCTATCATTGTGGTCGCCGAAGGGGATGATGAAGGAGGGGCAGAAGAGATCATGCAAAAAGTAAAAGACAAAGTGAATGACCCTGAAAAGGAATTTAAAGTCACTACATTAGGACATATCCAAAGAGGGGGAAATCCGACCGCAAGAGACAGGGTTTTGGCTTCCCGTTGCGGAATGGCAGCTGTGGAAGGGTTATTGAATGGACATTCAAATTGCATGGCCGGGGTAGTAAACGGAGAAGTGGTTTACACGCCCTTTGCAGACTGCATAGGAAAGACCAAACAACTCAAAGAAGATCATCTCAAATTAATCGAAATATTAAGCATTTAACATGGGGTTTATTCCTGTCATACTAACAATGTCCGCGGCCATAATCTTATTCATTATGGCCGTAAACAATTCTTTAAAATCAAAAAAAATACAAATCCAAGACAATCAGTTTAAAATGATGGAGGGCTTGAGGGCTTTCTCCCAGTCTTCGATATCCAATGAAGAAATAAAGCAGGACCGTATTTCAAAACTTTACCAAAATGTAAAAAAATCAATTCAGGAGGATCAGTTGGATGCTTTTGATAAAAAAGTGAGAAAACCTTATCAACAAGTTAAACTTTTAAAATCCGAATACAACAGGCTTATCTCAAAGAAGCCCTACAGCTTTGTAGCTAAAATTATGGGGCACAAACCCTATTAAGGTTTTTATCTTTTCAAAAACCTGATCTTTTCCTGGACAAATGCCATAATTTCCAGCTCCTGATCAGGGTGAAACCAGGTAATTTCCGGATCTTTTCTAAACCAGGTCAACTGACGTTTGGCATACCTTCTGGAATTACGCTTCAACAGTCTGATGGCTTCTTCTTTGTCATAATTTCCTTCTAAATACCCGAAAACCTCAGAATATCCCACCGTCTGCAAGGCATTCAAATGCCTGTAAGGAAACAATCTTTCTGCTTCTTCAAAAAGTCCTTCGGCTATCATTTCTTCCATTCTTTGATCTATTCTTTGGTACAATTCCTCCCTATCCCTATTAAGCCCCACTTTGATTATGTGAAATGGCCGTTCTATTTTCTTTTTCTGCCTAAAAGTACTGTAGAGTTTTCCGGTACCCAAGCAAACTTCAATGGCGCGCATCAGTCGCTGTGGGTTCATCAAATCAACCTCTTCAAAATATTCGGGATCGGTCTCTTTTAGTTTATTTTGCAGGTACTCCAGACCAAACTCCTGATATAATTTTATCAAATCTGTCCTAATCTGAGGATCGATGTCAGGAATTTCATCCATCCCATGAGCAATAATATCCACAAAAAGACCGGAACCTCCGGTCATAATTGCCACATCCCGGGTTTGGAATATCTCTTCAATAACTTTTAGCGCATCCTTTTCAAAATCCTTCACATCATAAACATCAAAAATCGATTTATGATCTATCAAATGGTGCCTGACCTCAGCCAATTCCTCTGGGCTGGGTTTAGCAGTCCCAATCTGAGTTTCTCTATAAAATTGCCGGCTATCCGAAGAAATGATTTCAGTTTGGAAGTTTTTGGCTAATTTTATGCAAAGGGAAGTCTTTCCTACAGCGGTAGGACCAACCACCATGATGAGATATTTATTTTGTTTCAGCAATTCAGCTTAGGAGTTATAAATTAGGCTTCCAAAAATATCAATAAAACCTGATGAAAAACAAAAAGGTCCTGATGGCAGACGACAATGCCTTAAATAGAAGGGTATTTCAAAATATTATCAGCCAAGTTTATCAATATGATATCGCTGAAAATGGCAAGGAAGTAATCCAAAAATTAAAAAATGATCATTTTGATGTGATTCTTTTGGATATACAAATGCCTCAATTAGATGGAATCAATACACTTAAGGCCATCAAAGAAAACCAACTAAGTAATGCACCAATAGTAGCAGTGTCTGCCTTCGCTGAAACAAAAGACAGGGAATACTTTCTGTCTGCAGGTTTTGATGATTTTATTTCCAAACCCATCAAACCAAAGCAGCTTCTTGAAACGATCAATTACCTGATAAAAAAATCTGACAGTTCTGAAAACAACAACCAAAATATAGGGACCAACCTTGAAGATACAGCAGTTCTTGATCACAATGTTTTAGTCAAATTATTGAAGTTCAACTCTATTGAAAACATAAAATTGGTCTACGATGATTTCATCTTGGAAACAGAAAAGCTTTTGGAGGAAATGGAATACCTGTTCAAATATGGTGATTATCAAGAAATTGGAGAAAAGTTACATATTATAAAAGGGAACTCCGGCACTTTAGGAGCCATGCAATTGTTTGCTTTTTCCCAAGCATTTGAAAGAAACATAAAATCAGGCAATTTTAACAATTCGTTAAAAGATTACATATATTTGAAGACCTTATTTGAAACCTTTAAAGAACATTATCAATCATCAGAATACCTAAATCCATGACGCCAACTAGAAAAGTACTGGTAGCTGAAGACAGTTCTGTAATTATCAATCTTACCAAAAACGTTTTGATGTTTGAAAATTACCACATCACAGCGGTAAAAAACGGAAAACAGGTTTTAGAAAAACTATCCAATGAGGATTTTGATCTGATTCTGATGGACATCAATATGCCTCTAATGGATGGCATAGAATGTACAACCGCAATTCGGGCTCTTCCAGATCAAAAAAAATCCAAAATTCCCATTGTTGCCATTACGGGAAATTACAAGAACTATACCATGGACGACTTCAAAAAAGCAGGGCTAAATGATTATGTCCAAAAACCTTTGGATTATGACCTGTTGTTGGCTACCGTAAAGAAATATTTGTCCTAGATTTTTTAATATGACTGTAAAGTACACCAAAAACTTTCTTGATAAGCTGGAAAACATATTTGCGGCTTCTGAGTATATTTTGAGGTACGAAAAAGGAAATTTCAAATCAGGATACTGTGTTCTTAAAGAAAGCAAAATCGTAATCATCAACAAATACTACACGCTGGATGGAAAAATCAATGCGCTTTTGGACATTATTAAAGAGCTTGGTTTTAATCCCAATGATTTTGAAGACCAAAAAATACAGTCCCTGTTAACTGAACTTCAGCAAACAGAATTAAAGCTTTGAAAGTAACATTTTTAGGAACAGGTACATCACAGGGCGTGCCGGTCATAGGTTGTGACTGTCCCGTTTGCAGTTCATTGGATTTTAGAGATAAAAGGACCCGATGTGCCTTACACCTTGAAATCGACGGAAAAAGTATTGTCATAGACACAGGTCCTGATTTCCGGTTTCAAATGCTGCGTGAAAAAATCACTAAACTGGACGCAGTACTTTTTACTCATGAGCATAAAGACCATACGGCAGGATTGGACGATATAAGACCATTCAATTTTTCGCAAAAAAAAGACATGCCCATTTATGGGTCCAAAAAGGTACTTAACCAAATAAAAAGGGAATATTCTTATATTTTTGAAGAGGTAAAATATCCGGGCGTGCCTTCTGTCGTTCCTTATGAAATTACCAACAATACCTTTACAGCAGAAGAAATTCCCGTTATTCCTATTCAGGTAATGCATTACAGACTTCCGGTTTTTGGGTTTCGCTTCAAGGACTTTACCTACATCACGGATGCCAAACAAATCGAACCAAAAGAAATTGAAAAAATCAAAGGAACAAAGATCCTTGTACTTAATGCCTTACAAAAAAGTCATCATATCTCCCATTTGACCTTGGACGAAGCCATTCAGCTCACTGAAATCATCCAACCGGAAATGGCTTATTTCACCCATATCAGTCATAAACTAGGGACACATCAGGAAATCGAAAAAGAACTTCCGGATTATATCAAACTGGCTTATGACGGGCTGAAGATCTATATTGACTAATGCATTTCAATTATCACTTTCTAAGGTTTTTATGCCCTGAACTTCAAAAGAGGTTTCAAGGTATGCGTGTGATTACCTGCTTCTCCCAAAACAAAGATGAATTGGTCATCGGTTGTACCGGTAGAGGTGAAGATCAATATATCAGGGCGAATCTCCTTCCCATTATTTCCTGCATGTCCTTTCCAGCTGATTTCAAGAGAAGCAAAAGAAATACCATCTCCTTATTCTCCGAAATCATTGGCCAGGAAATTAATAGAATTAAAACATTCCAGTTTGAACGTGCATTCCGGATTGACTTTGTATCAGGAGATTGTCTGGTCTTTAAACTTCACGGAACAAGGAGCAATGTATTATTCTATCCCAATGCCTCACTAATCCCATCTGTTCTATTCAGAAATGAATTGAAGGATGATTGGAAATTGAAACTGGACGAAATAGATGCATATCTTGACCTTAGCTTTGAACATTTCGAATATTTGGAAGGCAACGCTTCAAAATTTTTGCCCACTTTAGGGAAAATCCCTAGAGAATGGCTAAAAAACAAAGGGTATATTGAAGGAGGTCTATTGCAAAAATGGCAATTAATGGCAGATGTTATGGACATGCTGGATGTCCCTTATTTCGCAATCATCAAAGAGGAAAAAGAATATTATTTAACCTTACTTCCAGCTGAAAATCCGATTTTTGAAACTTCAGACCCTGTTGAGGCCTGTAATGAACTTTTCAAATACAAAGTAGTCATACAGGCTTTTGAAAAAGAGAAAACTCATTGGCAAAAAACCTTTGAAGACCAAAAGAAAAGGACGAAAGCCTATATTCAAAAAACCACTGAAAAGCTGGAAGAATTGGAATCAGGCACCTCCCCTTCCCAGATAGCGGACATCATTATGGCTAATCTTCATGGGATCAATACTGATCAAGAAGAGGTAACACTTTTTAACTTCTACACACAGAAAGACGAAAAGATCAAACTCAAACGAGGTTTGTCCCCCCAGAAATTTGCAGAAAACCTCTACAGAAAATCAAAAAACAGGAAAAAAGAACTTGATCAGCTCTATCAGAACCTTGAGGAAAAAGAAAATCTCCTCCTTCAATTGGAAGATTGGCTTACGGAACTGGAGGGTGTAAATAATTTCAGAGAGCTGAAAGAATTTATTAAATCTAGGCAGCTAATAGAAAAACAGAAAGAAAAAGAAGAGCAAGTACCCTTCAAAAGGTTCGAGATCGAGGGATTTGATGTATTGGTCGGAAAATCAGCCAAGGCAAATGACGAACTACTCCGCCACTTTGCTTGGAAGGAAGACCTTTGGTTGCATGCCAAAGATGTATCCGGTTCCCATGTGGTCATCAAGTTCCGGTCCGGTTTGAATTATCCAAAAACTGTAATCGAAAGGGCTGGAGAGTTGGCAGCATTTTACTCCAAACACAAAAATGAGTCCCTGGCCCCTGTGATTTACACCCCTGTTAAATTTGTCAGAAAAGTTAAAGGTTCTGCACCCGGGGCGGTAACGGTGGACAAAGAAAGTGTTATTCTAGTACAACCAAAAGGGCCATCAGAGCAAAATTGAATCATATTGGAGGCCCTGGCGGTCTTACAGAAATTTTTTTAAATCCTTTGACCAAGATTACGGTTCCAGAAATACCTATCCCACCTCCTACATACAGTAAAGTTTCTCCCAGTTTGGGATTGCTTCCTAATAGTTGTCCCCCAACTATAGTTACCGAATAACCCAATGTAGCTACAAAAATCCCGGTCTTAAGTTGTTTTTTAGATTGGTAAAGATTGTTTTCAATTTCAAAAACCCGCTTTTCCAGCAAAAGAACAGTTTTAGGCAGGGTATCTGTTGATGCAATTTGATAGGTTTGGGCCGACAAATCAAATTGTACCAGGTAAAACAAAAAGAATAAAAACAATTTTTTCATGCCTTTACTGGTTTATCCATATCTTAAATTCACTGACCCTTTCCCTTGCTACGATTATTTTTTTCTGATTCAGGGAGGAAATATTCAACAATAGCCTGCCATTGACATACGGTTTCATTTCTACCAAATGGTCAATATTTATGATCATTGATCTGTTGACACGGTAAAACCTTAATGGATCCAATAAACCATTTTCCAACTCCTGTAAAGACAAGTCTACAATGGATTTTTTCCCGGAAAGATGCTCTTCTATATAAGTAAGGCCATTTTCGACGTAAAAGCATGCAATATTTTCTACTGGAACAAAATGCAATTTATTCCCAGATTTAGCCAGAAATCTTCTTTTATAGTTTTTCTGTTGATATTTTGATAAAAGTTGGTCAATAAATCCAGGAGATATTTTATCGAAACCATCCTTATTCCAGACTTTTTCCACTTTTGTAATGGCCTTTTCCAATCTTTGGGGATCTATGGGCTTCAAAACATAATCCAGGCAATAATGCTCAAAAGAATTCAGTGCATATTGATCATAAGCCGTAATAAAAATGATCGGAACATCAAGGTTTCTTCCTTTCAATGCCGAAAAACTCAACCCATCAGCAAGGTGAATATCACATAAAATAAGATCAAAGGAAAAATCTCCATCCAGCTTTTCTATTAACTCCTTGACAGTTTGTATCTGAGATAGAATATTCCATCCGGGTCTTAATTCACTAAGGACACTAACTATCCTTTGAAAAGTAAGTGGCTCATCTTCAACTATTAGAACTCTCATGGCTATGTATCAATGACAGTGTGACCTGAAAGAATTCCGGTTCATCGATAACCTCTATCTCTCTTCCTAAAAACTTATATCTTTCCATAATGTTTTGAAGTCCAACCCCTGAAGAAAAACCCTTATCCAATTTTTCCTGCTTCTTATTCCTAATGGTACATTTGGCATTCTCTACTCTAATCAACACTTCCATCGGTTGGCTCATCGTAAAAAAATTGTGTTTGACTACATTTTCCACCAAAAGTTGCAGAACAGCAGGCGGTAAGGAATAATCTGAATAAGTATCATCTATTTCCTTTTTGAAAGTTAGCGCACTTTGAAACCTTATTCCTAATAAATCAATGTAGTCATTTAAAAAATTGTACTCCTGCCTAAAAGGGATCAGCTCATTGGAGCTGTTTTTTAAGATGTAGCGATAAATATTGGAAAGTTTTTGTAGATACAGGTCAGCCAATTCAATGTCCTGGTGCATCAAATTGGATAAGGCGCTAAGATTATTAAAGAAAAAATGCGGGTTCAATTGATTATTTATTGTTTCCAATTTGGCATTTGCATTGAGAGTTTTCAGTTTTTCTGCTTCCAATTCCTTTTCCTTAAGCTTTTTGGCAAAGAAAAACACTGCATTCAAGGTATTCAAAAACAGATTGATCCTGTAACCGAATGCACTAGTCAGTAAAAAATTTTGAGTGGAATAAGCAAAGGGTCCCCCATAAACTGACCCCGTAATGATTACCGCAATCAGGCTGATAAGGCCCACAGCAATAAGGCTCGAAATAAATTGGACCAATAGAGGATGAATTTTTTTTAACCTAATTACCAGGAATTTCTCAATCCAGGAATTTGAGAACCAAACAGCATAGGAAATGGAAAATATCAGGACAAATGTAGCGTCTACAGGAAGTTCTACCTGATAAATCCTATCACCATCCAACAAAAGGATATTAAAAAAAGAAAATAGTGCAAGAATTCCAGGAAATATAACCCTGTACCTATGGTTAAACATATACTTATTAATTTTGTTGTAACCAACCTAAATTCAAAATGTTCAAAATCACCCACTTACCCGAAACAATACTATTCGGGTAAGTGGGGATATTTTTTTATTCCAGAGTTGGCAGCACTACTCCATTAATTACATGAACTACTCCATTTGCAATAGCAACGTCTGCAGCTACAACATTGAAGGTATTACCTGCAGTATCTGTTACGGTTACTCCACTACTTGATTTAGTAACCGTAAGATTTTCTCCGGCTAATGTTGGCACGGTCTGAGAACCATCTGCCAGGTCAAATGAGAATGCCACTGCCGGTACTACATGGTAGCCTAGCACTTTGGTAACCGCTTCGATTCCCAAGGCTTCAACCAATTCTCCAAGAGAATTTAAATTGAGCGCTTCCAATAAATCCCCGAAAGCATCATTTGTCGGCGCAAATACCGTGATGGCCTCCGCATCAAGTAGGGCTCCACCCAAATTGGCTGCTGTGACAGCATCAAGTAATACGGTGAGACCAGCAGCAGTACCGGCTTCTACAACATTAGGAAGAAAAATTTCCGGCAAAAGCACACCATCAATCACATGTACAACTCCATTTTCAATGGCCACGTCGGCTGCAACAACGTTAACCGTATTGCCCAAAGCATCCGTAACCCGCACATTATTACCCTGTCTGGTAACCGTCAGCTGTTGTCCGCCCAAGGTAGTAAATGTATTGCTTGCATTAAGGTCTCCTGAGAATGCTACAGCAGGTACGACGTGGAAACCTAATATTTCTTCCAAGTTGCTTAAACCACCGATCCTTGTTACCAATTGATTGAGGTCAGCAGCATTGAATGCTTGCAAAGCTGCCCCAAAGGCATCGTTAGTTGGCGCGAAAACCGTAATGGCATTTGCTGACAATAAGGCATCGGCAAGTCCATTTACAGCTGTTACCGCTGTCAACAAAGTGCTCAGTCCTGCTGCTTGGGCCGCTTCTACCAAGTTGGGTGCAGGTGGCTGTGGAATATTCAATCCTGGCAGCAGCACCCTATCAATTACATGAACTACTCCATTTTCAATTAAGACATCAGCAGCGATAACTGTTGCTGTATTTCCTGCTGCATCCACCACAGTAACTGTATTCCCTGCGCGGTTGATCGTTAAATTCTGACCAGAAAGTGTAGGAACAGTGTTGGTGGCATTAAGATTTGAGGAGAAAGCAACAGTAGGCACCACGTGGAAGCCCAAAACCACTTCCAGGTTGTTCACACCTCCGATGGCGTCGACTAATTCTCCTAGATTAGCAGCCCCAAATGCAGTAAGTGCCGCACTGAAGGCCTGATTGGTGGGCGCAAAAACAGTAATGGCATCAGCATTTAAAAGGGCTGTACCCAAACCTGGGACCGCTTCAACTGCTTGCAGTAAAGTAGTCAGACCTGCTGCATTGGCAGCTTCCACTAAATTTGGTGTAGGGACTTGAGGCTGAGGATCATCATTACAGCTCAAAACCACGAAAAACATGGCTCCCAAAAAGAGGTACTTGAATATTTTTTCCATAGTTGATTAGTTTAATTTAGAATCAAAACCTAATCAATCATGGAAGGATTTGTCAGTCCAAGTGAACTGACCGATTAAGGAGCTGAAGTGTCGAAAAATCTACTTGATCTGAAAAAAATAAAGCCAGGATGTAACACCCTGGCTTTCAGTACATCTTATATTTTTTCCTATTCTACTTCATGAATTTTAAGCATGTTGGTACGTCCTTTGGCTTTCAAAGGCATACTGGCAGTATTGATGATGATATCACCTGGCTTTACATAACCATCTTCTTTCAATTTGTCTTGGATATCCATGAAAGTCGCATCAGTAGATACATTGCTTTCATAGTAATAGGACCTTACCCCCCAAACCAAACTGAGCTGGGTCAATAATTTCTTATTTCTCGTAAACACAATCAAGTTTGCCAAAGGCCTAAAGGAAGCTAGGCGGAGAGCGGTCATTCCTGAACTGGTAATTCCAATGAGGGCTTTTGCCTTTACATTTCTTGAAAGCCTTGCTGCCATCAAAGTAAGGTTCTTGCTGTAAAAATTGGGATCGTCTTCAGGGATTTTGTACAAATGATGGAAGACATCGTGATGATTTTCAATATAATTTATAATGCTGCTCATCGCTTTTACGGCATTGATAGGGAATTTACCTGAAGCAGTTTCTGCAGAAAGCATCACTGCATCAGCTCCGTCCAAAACAGCTGTAGCGACATCATTGGTTTCTGCCCTCGTTGGTCTGGGATGTGAGGTCATGGACTCCAACATCTGTGTGGCGATTATCACCGGTTTGCAGTTCAACTTACATTTTACTACAATCTGTTTCTGCCACAGAGGTACAGTTTCCATTGGAACTTCAACCCCCAGGTCTCCACGTGCCACCATAACAGCATCTGTGGCTGCGATGATTTCATCAATGTTTTTTAATGCTTCAGGCTTCTCAATCTTGGCCACAATCTTACAGTCTTTGCCTGACTTTTTTATCCTTTCCCTCAAATCCCTGATATCATCTGCTGTCCTTACAAAAGAAAGTGCAATCCAATCGACATCTTGGGACAAACCAAATTCCAAATCTTCAATATCTTTTTCTGTTAGAGATGGGGCAGATACCTTGGTATTGGGAAGATTGATCCCTTTTCTGGATTTCAGCATGCCACCGTGGATGACCACACAGCGTACGTTTTTGCCATCTGTATTATTCACTGCCAACTCAATATTTCCATCATCGATGAGGATTCGGTCTCCCGATTTAACATCATTTGGAAGGTTTTTATAAACAGTACTTACCAAATCGGCAGTTCCTACAACAGGTTCATTGGTAATGGTGATCTTTTGGCCAGGATTTATTTGTACACCGCCATTTTCCATCTCTCCCACCCTAATTTTCGGTCCTTGCAAATCCTGCAAAATACCAATGTTAAGACCTGTTTCCTTATTGATTTTGCGGATCATTTTGACCACTTCGGCATGTCCTTCATGACTGCCATGTGAAAAATTAAGCCTGAACACATTGGCACCTGCCTGGGCCAGACTGAGCAAAGTGTCATAATTATTAGAAGCCGGACCTATTGTTGCTAAAATCTTTGTTTTGTTATAAAGTGCAATACTCATTGAATAATTGGGTTAATAGGTTAGTAGATTTTCCTTAGATTTTATTTTGGACACATCAAGTTTGATAACATTTTGAATATATCTCACCTTACTTAGGCGCTCAATATACATATTTAAATTCAATTCGAAGGTCAAGTCCTGTATGAGAAGAAAGTAATCGATCATCCTCAACTCCGGCACAAGGTACAATGTCTGCCTGCCTTCCAACAGGGATCTGTTTTTCAATAACTGGGTGTAGCCGTGTTCTTTTTCCTCAAAAAACTGGGCGATTTTCATTTGAGGTTGGTTTAAGAAATCAGGCTCAAAGTCACTTATCCTGACCAGTTTCAATCCCAAGGTATTATTGATAACCCAGGCCATTTTATAATCCTTAATGGGGGCCACCAATCCAAGCAGTTCGAATTCGTAATGGTGTTCGACAAGTAACTTTGTTTTCTTCATTCAAAAGAAGAATTAATGTGGAACAAAGTTAAAAATATTCCACCAAGTTCAGCCTGCTTTGGGCACATCTTGAATTTAGTTGGGGTATTTTTTTGGCAAAAAGCCATTAAATATATTTCTTTGCGGAGTGTTTAAATTTAAACTGATCAAAAAATGTCTGAAATTGCACAAAAAGTAAAAGCCATTATCGTTGATAAGTTGGGCGTAGAAGAATCTGAAGTTACTCCTGAGGCTAGCTTCACTAATGATCTTGGTGCTGACTCTCTGGATACAGTAGAGCTCATCATGGAATTCGAAAAAGAATTCAATATCTCTATTCCGGATGATCAAGCTGAGCAAATCGGCACTGTTGGTCAGGCTATCAGCTATCTGGAAGCTAACGTAAAATAAATAATCACTTAAAATTCATTTATGAATTTAAGAAGAGTTGTAGTAACAGGTCTAGGCGCCCTCACGCCAATTGGCAATACCGTTGAAGAATATTGGAACGGTTTGGCAAATGGCGTGAGCGGTGCTGCGCCTATTACTAGATTCGATGCCTCAAAATTCAAAACCCAATTTGCTTGCGAGGTTAAAGGACTGGATATTGATCAGCATATCGACAAAAAGGAATCCAGAAAAATGGACCTTTTTACCCAAATGGGATTAGTCGTAGCCGATCAGGCCATTTTGGATGCAGGTCTTGACCTGGAGAAATCCAATCTCAACAGAATTGGTGTGATTATGGGATCAGGTATTGGTGGTCTAAGATCTTTTCAAGATGAAGTTTCAGACTTCGCCAA
Source organism: Cecembia calidifontis (assembly GCF_004216715.1). Lineage (NCBI taxonomy): Bacteria > Pseudomonadati > Bacteroidota > Cytophagia > Cytophagales > Cyclobacteriaceae > Cecembia > Cecembia calidifontis. The sequence goes on along the minus strand of NZ_SGXG01000001.1, from coordinate 2,938,174 downwards.
AGGAGATGGTACACCAAGATTCAATCCTTTTTTCATTCCTAAAATGATCGCAGATATCTGCGCGGGTTTCATTTCGATAAAATATGGTTTTAAGGGACCAAATTTTGTCACCGTTTCAGCCTGTGCTTCAGGCACCAACGCAATCATTGATGCATTCAATTACATCAGATTGGGCAAAGCGGATATTTTCGTAACCGGTGGGACTGAAGCTACTGTCACAGAAGCAGGTGTTGGGGGGTTTAATGCCCTCAAAGCACTTTCCCAAAGGAATGATTCGCCCCAAACAGCCTCCAGGCCATTTGACAAAGACAGAGACGGATTTGTTCTCGGTGAAGGTGCTGGCTGTTTGATTTTGGAAGAATATGAGCATGCGAAAGCCAGGGGTGCGAAGATTTATGCAGAAATGGTAGGTGGCGGCATGTCTGCTGATGCCTATCACCTGACAGCTCCTCATCCTGAAGGTGAAGGCGCAGGAAATGTAATGAAAAACGCGCTTGAAGATGCCGGATTGAGACCTGAGGACATAGATTACATCAATGTTCATGGTACTTCCACGCCATTAGGGGATATCAGTGAAATTAAGGCCATCCAAAAAGTCTTTGGAGAACACGCGTACAAACTGAATATCAGTAGCACAAAGTCCATGACAGGACATTTATTGGGAGCCGCAGGAGCCATAGAAGCCATCGCCTCTATTCTTGCTATTCAAAACAGCCTTGTGCCTCCTACCATAAACCACTTCACGGATGATGAAGAATTTGACAGCAGATTGAATCTGACTTTCAATAAAGCTCAGAAAAGAGAGATCAATGCTGCATTAAGTAATACTTTTGGATTTGGCGGTCATAATGCTTCCGTCATCTTCAAAAAAATCAACTAGTAAATTGAGACTGTCCAGATTACTCAGATTACAGTCAGTATTTTATAATCAATCTGAAAAAAGGCTTGCTTCTGCCATACAACATATGGTCGGAAGCAAGCCTTTTAATTTATCCTTATACAAACTTGCCCTCAAGCATACCTCCATTGCTGAGGAAACCATCAATGGCCTCAAAATTTCTAACGAACGACTGGAATATTTGGGAGATGCCATCCTAGGTGCAGTGGTTGCAGAATTTCTTTTTAAAAAATTTCCTTTCAGGGATGAGGGTTTTTTGACTGAAACTAGATCAAGAATGGTCAATAGAGAGGCCCTAAATCAAATAGCCATAAAAATCGGGCTTTCAAAAATAATTGAAAAAGAATTCAAAGGTAAAAATTTAAGTGCACATAAATCTATCTATGGCGACACACTGGAAGCGGTTGTCGGTGCGGTTTACTTGGATAGAGGTTATGATTTTTGCAAAAAATTTATCCTAAAGCGGATCATCGTTCATTTTGATGTGGACGGAATCATTACGACTACTTCTAACTTCAAAAGTAAAATCATTGAATGGTCCCAGAAAGAAAACAAAGAAGTTGACTTTAAGACCCTATCTGTTACCGGCAACCAGCGGTTTAAAGAGTTTCATGTTCATTTATTGGTAGGAGGTGAAGTCGTAGCCGAAGGAAAAGGTCCTACTAAAAAGAAAGCCGAACAGGATGCCTCTAAAAATGCCTGTGAGATACTTAATTTAGACTTCTAGAACAGTATCTTTGGTTTTGATGTTTTGTTGCTTTAACAAATACTATGTCCATACTTAAAATCTCCTGTGCCACGGTCAATCAAACCCCGCTTGATTGGTCCGGCAATTTCAATCATATCATCTCGGCAATTGCCCAAGCCAAAGAGCAAGGGACTGAACTTCTTTGTTTTCCCGAACTAGCCATCACAGCTTATGGCAGCGAAGACCTTTTCCTAAGCTATTGGTTTCCACAAAAAGCCATTAAACAATTAGAGAAGCTTCTCCCCTATTGTGATGATATTACTGTGGCGGTAGGTTTACCGGTTAGGATCCAAAATAAGGTATATAATTGTATGGCTATCATTGAAAATACAGAGCTGAAAGGTTTTGTAGCCAAACAATTTATGGCCATAGATGGCGTACATTATGAATTCCGATGGTTTACACCATGGCAGGCCCATGAAATTATCTCCTTTGATTTTTTTGGAAAGGAAGTTCCCTTAGGGGACATCATATTTGAAAAAAAAGGGGTCAAATATGGTTTTGAGATTTGTGAAGATGCCTGGAGAGGTGCGGAAAGGCCAGGCTATAGACTCAAGGACCGGAAAGTCGACATTATATTCAATCCAAGTGCAAGCCATTTTGCCATGGGCAAGACCCTTCAAAGGGAAGATTTGATCAAAGAAAGCTCAACCATTTTCAATGTGACCTATTTTTACGCCAACCTTCTGGGCAATGAGAGCGGAAGAATGATCTTTGACGGTGAAATCATGGTGGCCAGAAACGGCGAAGTACTTCTTAAAAACCAACTGCTTTCTTTTAAAGATTTTCAGGTAAAGACCTTTGACTACGAGAAAAATCCCGGCCCTTATACTCCTGTTCATACTGTCCTCAATAAAAATGAAGAATTTGTCCAAGCAGCGGCTTTGGGCCTATTTGATTACCTGAGAAAAAGTAAAAGCAAAGGTTTCGTGCTTTCCCTGAGCGGGGGAGCTGATTCCTCTACTATTGCCATTCTTGTCTCTGAAATGGTCAGAAGAGGAGTTAAGGAACTTGGTTTAGAGAACTTCTTAAAAAAACTCAACCTCGATTTTACTCCCCAAACTGACCAACCTGAAAAAGAAATCGTCGGACAAATTCTTACAACCGCTTACCAAGCCTCCGAAAACTCCTCAAAATCAACTTTTGAAAGTGCCAAAACATTGGCAGAAAGTATTGGTGCTGAATTTCTAAATTGGAAGATTTCTAAAGAAGTTAAAAGTTATACCAAAAAGATCGAAAAGGCTATTGGAAGAAAACTGAACTGGGAAAAAGATGACCTGGCACTGCAAAACATCCAAGCCAGAGCAAGATCCCCTATCATTTGGTTACTTGCCAATTTAAAAAACGCCCTCCTTCTGAGTACTTCCAATAGAAGCGAAGGTGATGTGGGATATGCTACTATGGATGGAGACACCAGTGGCAGTATATCTCCCATTGCGGCAGTTGACAAATACTTCATTATCAATTGGCTAAGATGGGCAGAAACCCATTTGGGCTATCCTGGATTGAGGTTGGTTAACAGTCTTCAGCCAACTGCTGAGTTACGTCCCTTGGAAAACCAACAAACCGATGAAGCTGATCTGATGCCTTATGCACTGATCGTTGAAATTGAAAGGCTTGCCATCAGGGATAGAAGATCTCCTTTGGACGTTTATCTGATATTGAAAGATGAACTGGCGATCGACAATGATTTACTGAAATCTTATGTGAAAAAATTCTTTAGGCTCTGGTCCAGAAACCAGTGGAAAAGAGAAAGACTTGCTCCTTCATTCCACTTGGATGAGTTCAATGTAGATCCAAAAACCTGGTATAGGTTCCCGATTCTCTCCGGATCTTATGAAGAAGAATTAAAAGAGTTGGATACTTATTAAAAAAGGGTAATTTCACATCCTTTGGACAAAAGATAAAAGATGAATACGATTGACTTTATTTTAAGCTATGTAGTCTGGAGTCCCAATCCAGCTGTGATCCCAAGTTTTGAAAGGCTGAGATGGTACAGCCTTCTTTTTGCTTTGGGTTTCATCATTTCCCAGCAGATCATGTTTTACATCTTTAGAAAAGAGGGACATGATGAAAGGTTGGTAGACAAACTGACAATTTATATGGTTTTGGCAACAATCATTGGGGCAAGATTGGGACATGTGCTATTTTATGAACCGGAAAAATATTTAAGCAATCCTATAGATATTTTGAAAGTCTGGGAAGGGGGATTAGCCAGCCACGGGGCAGCCATTGCCATTTTGCTTGCCTTATACATGTATTCCAGAAAGGTTCCTGGCCAAAGTTATCTTTGGGTCGTGGATAGGATAGTTATTGTGGTGGCGATGACAGGAGCTATGATCCGAGTAGGCAACCTGATGAATTCTGAAATAGGCGGAAAAGCAACCGGTTCTGATAGTGGTTTTGTATTTGCTAGAGAAACTGAGGAGGTTCTGGAAACCCTAAGGATTCCTGTATCGTCTGTTGAAGCTTACAAACCAGAGGACAGAAAATCAGAACTGGTAGGTAATGGGATTGTTCCGGTAAATTTTGATATTAAAATCGAAAAAGGAGGATACAGTGAAGCAGACCTTAAGACTGCCCTTGAATCCGATGTCAAATATGTATTGACGAGGTTCAGAAGCTCACAGAAATACCTGGCAGAAAACCCTGAAACACCTTTGAAGTACAGCTTAAGTGACAAGGGTGACCATTACATTGCCACTATTTACACTTATGGAATAACGCGATATCCAACACAGATTTATGAAGCAGTTACATACTTCATTATTTTTCTTGTTTTATTTTGGGTATGGCAAAAATATAAATCCAGATTACCTGATGGGTTATTCCTGGGGCTGTTCCTTATCTCTGTTTTTGGGATGCGTTTTGTATGGGAATATTGGAAAGAAAATCAGGTAGAATTTGAGGAAGGGCTTTCCTTAAATATGGGGCAATCACTAAGTATTCCCCTGGTGATCGGAGGAATTATCCTAGTCATTAGGGCTTTGAACAAAGGTTTTAAACCAAAGCAGAATTAAGGAACGGGGTCATGGCCATGTCCGCCCCAAGGATGGCAGCTGGTGATTCTTTTGATCGCCAGCCAACCTCCTTTGACAACACCATGCTTCATGATAGCTTCTTTGGAATAGTGACTGCAGGTGGGCGTATACCTGCAAGTGGGTGGGAATAAAGGAGAAATCAAATACTGATAAAAGAGAATGGGCAAGACGGCAATTTTTCGGAGGATGGTTTTCAATCTAATGCTGATTTTATTCCATAATTTTAAAAATTGCCTTAAAGTTCATTTTTACAAACTTTGTACAAAAAAAATGCAGAAGTTTCATTTTGGATATGGATTTGTTAGTGGGATTTTTTTGCTTTTTATGAGCTTTTCTTTTGGAATCAAGGCCCAAAATGAGGAAAAAGAGGACTTATTGGATGCGGCTCCAGCCAGGGTTTTGATCAACAATATTTATATCATCGGAAATGAAAAAACAAAAAAGAACATCATCCTAAGGGAGATTGACCTGCAAACAGGCATCTATTACGATTGGGAGGAACTGATCCAAACCATAGAAGCGGACAAGAAAAAAATCTACAACCTCCAATTGTTCAACAGTGTGGAAATCACCCCGCTACTTACCGGAACAGAACAGATTGAGCTATTGGTAGCGGTTACGGAAAGGTGGTATATCATCCCCAATGTTATTTTGAACCTGGCCGACAGGAACCTGGCCGAATGGTGGACAAATCAAAACCGAGACTTATCCAGGGTAAATTTTGGGGGAAGATTGATCCATAATAACGTCGGGGGAAGAAATGAAAAACTCAGAGTGGGCGGTCAATGGGGATTTGTGAGATCATTTGAAATTTTGTACAGTAAGCCCTACATTGATAAAAACCAAAAACATGGCCTTGCGGCGCAATACACTTATTTTACCCAAAAAACAATTCCAGTAAGATCTGACAATAACAGGCAAATTTTCTACAGAAATGAAAATGAGGAGGTTTTAAGGAGAAATTCTTCAGCCTTTCTCAGGTACACCTATAGGGGAAGTTATTATAATTTTCATTTTGTTACGCTTGGTTACACCAACACCAGGATCAACGAGGATGTTTTTACCCAAAATCCTAATTTTTTTCTTCATGGAGACAATCGCCTCAATTTCTTTTTGATGAGTTATAATTTCAGGCATGATAACAGGGACAATATTGCCTATGCTACAGAAGGGCAGCTGCTTAGCATGACCTTGACCCGATATGGCTTATTGCCCAGTGATGATGTGAACGATGTGGAGTTCAGTATGAACGCAAACAAATACAAAAGAATCAACTCAAAATTCCATATAGTATCAGGGCTTTCGTTCAATTATTTTTTTGGACAAAATCAACCTTATACCCTTGTAAGAGGTATAGGTTATAATCCCAATTTTATCAGGGGGTATGAACTGAACGTTATTGAAGGCCAACAATTGGTTGTTCACAAAAACAGTTTAAGGTACAAATTATTCGATTTTGGGTTTGATGTATCCAACGTCGTACCTATGGATGAATTCTCTTATTTTCCCTTTAAGTTTTACATAAGTGCCAATTATGACCATGGCTTTGTAAATGACAAAAACAGGTTACCTGAAAATTTGAGATTGACAAACAGGTACTTATTTGGATACGGTCTGGGAATTGACCTGGTGACACTTTACGATATGGTTTTCCGTCTGGAATATTCGATCAACAACCAAAATGAGCGCGCCTTATTTTTCAATATCAGGGCACCATTTTGACAGCACAACATTATCCGTTTATATCCGAATATTACAGTTAAGCCACCTGATTTTAATTGTATTTTTAGCCTGATCATCATTTGATTTTTTATGAGATGGCTAATTTTTAGTATAGGGTTAATGGGATATTTCCATATTGCGGAGGCGCAAAGTGGAACTGAGACTTTTCCACGAGGAGCCCGAAGTATGGGTATGGCCAACGCCAATGTCACTTGGAACGATGCTTGGAGTTTCTTTAACAATATCGGGGGACTTAGTCGACTTGAACAATCGCAGATTGTATTTGGCTATGACCATCGCTTGGATTTGGAGGAGTTGACGACACTGTCCGCTGCGGCTGTTTTTCAAAAGAATAATGCTGCCTTTGGAGTTGGCGTTTCCAGCTTTGGCTCTGATTTTTTTTCCCAAAACCAATTGGGAATCGGGGTTTCCAATCATTTGGGTATTGCCAGTTTAGGGATAAAAATCAATTATTTCCAGACCAGTATTGAAGGATTCGGGACTGGAAGGGCAGCCGTTCTTGAAGTAGGTGGAGTAGCTGAACTGAGCCCGGAATTATTTTTTGGGGCCCATATTTACAACCCCACCAGGGCAAGGTATGGCAGGTTTTCACAAGACCATCTGCCCACTGTAGTTAAAGCGGGTCTTTCTTACAGGCCTTCCGAAAAAGTCTCTTTCCAAATAGAGGCAGAGAAAGATATACTTTTGGATCCTTTGCTTAAGATGGGATTGGAATACAATTTCTTTAATAAAGTCTGGGGGCGCACAGGGGTAGCCTCTACCACCAGGTCCTTATTTTTTGGAATTGGGTTTCATGGAAAAAGCCTGCAAATAGACTATGCCATGACCCAGCATCCAACTTTGGGGAACACCCATCATTTTTCCACCAATATCCGTCTTAGGAAATGAAAAATATTGATTTTTTTTTATTCTGTCTTATATTTTTAGGCTGGTGTAAAATTAGTTCAGCACAAAATATTCCAAGAGGTGAAATAGATATAGAAAATTTCGTTGAGGATTTATTTGGTATGCAAAGGGAAGAAATGGATTATGAAGACCTCTATGAAGGATTATTACAGACCCTGCTCAACCCGATCAATCTCAACAAAACCAATCCAGAGGAACTCAAATCCATCTTTATTCTTACCCCTGACCAAATCAATCAGTTTTTTGAATACAGAAGAAAATTTGGGGAATTGATTTCTATTTATGAACTACAGGCAATACCTGAATTTGACCTGGAAACAATTTATAGGTTACTTCCTTTTGTGGTGGTCGAAGAAAAAAACCAAAACAATGTATCACTTTGGAAACGTATTGGTGAGGCAAAGGACAGCTATTTCCTATTCAGGCATAGAAGGGTTTGGGAGACAAGAAGGGGATTCACCCCACCGGATACTTTGTCCAATGGAAATTTAAGCAGCCGTTATTTGGGGGATCCCAATAGCCTGTATGGGCGGTTCAGGATACAACAAAGCAAAGATTTCAGTCTGGGTTTTACCATTGACAAAGATCCGGGCGAACAATTTATTTGGGATCCTTCGACCAATCGATATGGGTTCAATTTTTTATCCTACCATTTTACCTTATACAATAAGGGTAAGTGGAAAGCCATTACAGTCGGGGATTTTCAGATGCAGTTTGGACAAGGATTGGTGTTTGGAGCGGGATTTTCGGCAGGAAAAGGCGCAGAGACCATCACCACGGTGAGAAGAAGCAGTTTTGGGATCAGGCCATATACCGCTGCACTGGAATTTGGTTTTTTTAGGGGAGCGGCAGGCACCTATCAGGCAGGTCCGGTTCAAATCACGCTGCTTGCCTCCGATGTTCCGAGAGATGCAAACCTGCAAGTTCAGGTGGATACTATAGAGAATGCATCAGCTATCATCACCTCACTGCAGAGCAGTGGACTTCACCGAACGCCTACAGAGATCAGTTATAAAAACCGGGCTAGGGAAAAAAATATTGGAGGGAATATTCACTATCAAAGTAGAAACAAAAATTTACAGGTAGGCTTTAATGGCCTTTATACACAGTTCAGTCAGCCATTTTTGAGGAATCAAAGGGTTTACAACCAATTCGAATTTAGTGGGCAAGAAAACCATATCCAAAGCATTTACTTTTCTTACAATTTTCAGAATTACTTTTTTTTCGGAGAATCTGCCCGATCCGCAAGCGGAGGTACAGGGAGTATTTTGGGTTTGATGAGCAGCCTTCATCCCAAACTTTCTTTTTCACTTCTTTGGAGAGATTATTCCAGAAATTTCCACACATTTTATGGGAATGCCTTTGGGGAAGGATCCAGGCCTATCAATGAAAGGGGAACTTATTTAGGCTTAAATTTTAAGCCTAATATTCGGTACAACTTATCATTTTACTATGACAGGTTTCAGTTTCCATGGTTAAGATTCAGGGTATATGCTCCCTCCTATGGAGAAGAATGGTTTGGCAGGTTTACTTATCGTCCTAAGAGAAACACGCTTCTTTTTATCCAGGCAAGACATGAGCTCAAAACAAGAAACGTTAGTGAATATCCCGGATTTCAATCCTCCTACTTACTTGATCAAGGGTTCCGAAACAATTACATTGTTAACCTTGATCAAAAGCTGGATAGAAGATGGAGCATCAGATCAAGGGTAAGTGCCAGCACTTTTAGATTTGACGGAAAAAGGACCAAAGGTTTTGCCATCAGCCAAGATCTGAATGCTGATTTCGAAAGGTGGAGAGTTTCAAGCAGAATTGCTCTTTTTGATACAGATGATTTTGATAACCGCCAATTCCTCTACGAAAGAAATGTCCTTTGGCTTTTTTCTATCCCCGCATTACATGGTCAGGGCATGCGCTATTACCTGCTCACCCAATATAAGTTAAACCGAAGGCTTACCTTTTGGTTGAGATGGGCACAGACCTTGTACACCGACAGAGAAATCATTGGTTCAGGACTGCAACAAATAAATGGAAGTACACTGACGGAAACTAATTTCCAGTTACGATACCAATTCAACAGATAAATTCCACAATCGGTTGTTTTCAAAAAAGGCTTTTTGATAAATTCAACAATCAAAAACCACCAGATTATGAAAAAAAATATACTATTGAGTTTCCTATTAATGTTTCTCCTAACTGAAGGATCCATTGCCCAGGCGATTGATAAAAGTAAAATGGATAAAAAGGAGGGTTTTTTCACTTTTTACACAGATGAAGATAAAGGAAAGATTTATCTGGAGGTAGACAAACTGGATTATGAATTTCTTTACGTGAATTCAATGCCTGCCGGCGTAGGTTCAAATGATATTGGGCTGGATAGAGGACAACTTGGAAGAACTAGAATAGTTGAATTCAGAAAAGCAGGAAACAAGCTGCTTCTGGTACATAAAAATTATGATTTCAGGGCCTACAGCGAAAACCCATCAGAAGTAAAAGCGGTAAAGGATGCCTTTGCTGAATCTGTAATTTGGGGTTTTGAAATCAGTCAAAATGACAATGGAAAAATTCTGGTGGATGCAACCGGGTTTTTCCTTCAAGATGCGCATATGGTAGCTGAAAAACTGGGAAGTTCCAGACAAGGAAGCTATAAACCGGATGTTTCCAGAAGTGCGATTTATTACCCCATGACCAAAAACTTTCCAAAAAACACAGAAGTTGAGGCCATTGTAACTGTAACGGGCACTCCCACCGGCGGGTATATACGGTCTGTAACCCCATCACCTGAATCCGTCACGGTAAGACAGAGACATTCATTTATAGAACTGCCGGATGATGGTTATCAGCCGCGTGAATTTGACCCCAGATCAGGTTATTTTCATATAAGCTATATGGATTTTACCAGTCCCATAGGTGAACCCATTGAGAAGAAATTCATTTCCAGACATAGGTTAGAGAAAAAAGATCCCAATGCAGCTGTTTCGGAACCTGTAAAACCTATTATCTATTATTTGGACCGGGGAACTCCTGAACCGGTAAGGTCTGCACTTTTGGAGGGTGGAAATTGGTGGGCAGAGGCATTTGAAGCTGCAGGATTTAAAAATGCCTACAAGGTGGAGCTGATGCCCGAAGGTGCCGACCCCATGGACGTGCGGTATAATGTCATCCAATGGGTACACCGATCAACAAGAGGATGGTCATACGGCTCTTCGGTAAGAGATCCAAGGACAGGCGAAATCATTAAAGGACATGTAACCTTGGGTTCGCTCCGCGTCAGACAGGATTTTTTAATTGCCCAAGGACTGCTTCAGCCATTTGAAGAAGGGAAACCCAAAAATCCAAAAATGCTTGAAATGGCATTGGCCAGGTTAAAGCAACTATCTGCCCACGAAATCGGCCATACCTTAGGTTTGGCACACGCCTACACCTCCTCTGCCAGTAACAGGGCTTCCGTAATGGATTACCCCTATCCTATGATAAAAATGGACAATAATGGCAACATTGACCTATCTGATGCTTATGATGATAAAATTGGAGATTGGGACAAATGGGCAATTCAATATGGATACGCCACAGTTCCTCAGGGAGAGAATGAAAAAAAATACCTGAACAAAATTCTGGAAGACACCTACTCGGCAGGTCATACATTTATTTCCGATGTGGATTCCAGGCATCCAAGTGGTTCACACCCCCAGGCACACCTTTGGGACAATGGCACATCAGCCAGTCAGGAACTGATCAGGTTGATGGCTATCCGGAAGAAAAAAATGGAATCGTTTGGACTTAACAGTATCAATGAAGGGCAACCTGAAGCCTTGATGGAAGAAGTCTTTGTTCCTCTTTTTCTGATGCATAGGTATCAATTGGAAGCAACTGCGAAATTGATCGGGGGACTGGATTATACCTACAAGGTCAAAGGTGATAACCAAAGAATACAATCCAGAATCAACGCTACAGAACAGAACCGTGCTTTCACTAGCTTACTAAATGCCATAAACCCAAATGAGCTTGCTGTCCCAGAACATGTGCTGGACAGACTTCCCCCAAGACCTATGGGCTATTATAGAAACAGAGAGACATTTCCTTCCAGAAACGGGCTGAATTTTGACCCTTTAGCTCCTGCTGAAAATGTGGTCGACATGGTTTTTGGTTTCTTGTTTGAAGCCGGCAGAACCAATAGGCTTCATCAACAATACCTTTTTGATAAGAATCTGCCATCTTTTAAAAATATCTTAGAAAGAACTGTGAATTTTGTTTTTAGCAGTCCATATGAAGAATCCTATCATGGCGAAATCAAAATCATGGTAGAAAATAAGCTCATTGATCATCTGATAAAATTGGCCAATGACCCTATTGCTACGTCTTCGGTAAAAGCCGATGTCCGAAGAACGCTGAAAGATCTGGTAGCCAGTAATGTCAACAGCTTAGACAAAAGATACAGATTCCTTACTCTGACCAATAGGAGAACCAATACATCCAATAACTCCTACAACAACCACAACATGTACTTAGCAGACAAAATCACTGCTTTCTTGGAACTACCTGAAAAAGTCAGTACCCCTTCAGAAATTTCCGTTCCAGATGGGGCACCTATCGGTTCAGAAGATTTATCCTGTGACTTTGAATATTAACAATAAAACCGGCGGATTATCATCCGCCGGTTTTATTGTTATCTATTGTTTTCTTTCGGGATAAGCCTCCACATTTTTTGGAGCAATATTTAACATTTTCCCAGTTCTTTTCCCATTTTTTCCTCCAGGTAAAGGGTCTGTTGCAGACAGGACATATCTTGGTAGGTAAATGTTCCTTTTTCATGTTTGGTAAACAGGATCAGGATTGAAAAGTTTATTTCAACTTTTCATTGTTTCTATGCCTGTCCTTGTCCCTGATATTCTTCTTTTCAAAGTTTTTTTTCAAAGCTTCAGTCAAGTCTACACCTGTCTGATTGGCAAGGCAGATCAATACCCAAAGCACATCTGCCATCTCATCTCCAAGGTCTTTATCCCTGTCAGATTCTTTGAAGGATTGTTCTCCGAATTTTCTGGCCATTATCCGTGCCAACTCCCCTACCTCCTCCATTAAAATGGCAGTATTGGTCAATTCATTAAAGTATCTTACCCCTACTGTTTTGATCCAATGATCCACCAATTCCTGAGCATCTGAAATGGTAATTTCATCTATATTTTTCATACAAAATCCTCTCCTTTTTGCTTGGCGTCATTGACAAATGCCCTGAATTTCTTTTCGTTATCCAACTTACAGATCAGCAAAACATTCTCGCTTTCATTGACAAGGTAATTTTCAAGCCCTTCAATAACTACTAATTTTTCTGGACTAACTTTGATAAAACAATCATGGGTATCATATAAGATGGCATTGGCATCTACTACATTATTTTTTGAGTCCTTTTCTTTATTTTCATGAAGACTCAGCCAAGAACCCAAATCAGACCAACCAAAATCACCCATGACCACAAATACCTCCTCTGCTTTTTCCATGATTCCATAATCTATGGATACATTTTTCACCAAAGAATATGCCTTCTGAATATAAGCCTCTTCCTCTGCCCTATCATAAAATTGCTTCCCATCTTCAAATACCTCTGCGACCTCGGGCATATATTTCTCAAAAGCATGAATAATACTTTTGACCTTCCAAACAAAAATACCAGAATTCCAGACAAAATCCCCACTTTCAAGAAAAGCTGTTGCCAGTTTGATATTGGGTTTTTCTGTAAAGGTTTTCACTTTTTTGACAGGATTTCCTGGGTCAGATATATACTGAATGTAACCATAGCCAGTTTCAGGCCTATTGGGTCTGATACCGATAGTGATCAATCTCAAGTCAATTTCAGATGCACCTAAGGCTAAATGGATCTTTTCCCAAAACTTATCTTCCTGAACAATCAAGTGATCTGATGGAGTGACAATGATTTTTGCATCAGGATCTTTCTGGGCTATTTTATAACATGCATATGCTACGCAGGTTGCGGTATTCCTTCTCAACGGTTCCGTCAAAATCTGATGCTCAGGAATATCCGGCAACTGTTCTTTAACCAACTCAAAATATCTTTTATTGGTAACCACATAGAACAAATCCTTATCGGCTATTTTAATGAACCGGTCATAGGTCATTTGAAGTAAGGTTCTTCCAGTTCCGAGGATATCCAAAAACTGTTTGGGTTTATTATTCCTGCTATATGGCCAGAATCTGGAACCTATTCCCCCGGCCATGATCACTATATAAGGCTTCTGATTCATTAATGGGTCAACAATCGACTAACTTGAATTCAAATGAACAATATGGAAATAAAGTTTGAATATTTTGCAATCATTTTTTGACCGAAAAGAAAAATCTTCAGCCAGATATTCTATAGCTTTTACTGTTGTGCTGAAGTTAAACAAATTAGGCCAGCCTTCATAAATAAAAACTGCTGAAAATCAATATTTTTTAATTTTTTAGGTGAATTTAACTTCAATATCCGCCTTTTGATTACGGAAAATCCCCGAATAAATAAATAAGGGAGAAAAATTCGCTTGACGCCCTCCCTATACAGCTATTTTCTTGCGCATATTTTAATATTTTTTGTTAAATTCAAAATTGCCGTGGTTAATCATTAAATTTGTATCAGAGCTAAAAATTACCATTTTAGTTTAATGCACCCAAAACTAGCGGCAACTTACTAAACCGACTTTGCTGTGGATCAAATCGTAAAAGAAAAACTCAAAAAAATATTCGGATTCAGTCAATTCCGTGGCAACCAAGAGCCCATTGTTGACAATATTTTAAAAGGCAAGAATACCTTTGTAATCATGCCTACAGGTGCAGGTAAATCTTTGTGTTACCAATTGCCTGCAGTAATCGAAGATGGAACTGCCATTGTGATATCTCCCCTGATTGCTTTGATGAAGAATCAGGTCGATCAGCTCAATGCATTTGGGGTCAATGCACACTTTTTGAATTCTACCCTTAATAAATCTGAGACAAATAAGGTAAAAAAAGAGGTGCTTTCAGGTAAAACAAAATTATTGTATGTAGCACCTGAGTCATTGACTAAAGAGGAAAACATCCTTTTTCTAAAAGAAGCAAAAATCAGTTTTGTGGCCATAGATGAAGCGCATTGTATTTCCGAATGGGGTCATGACTTCCGACCTGAGTACAGAAAAATCAAGACAATCATTGCGCAGTTGGGAGCAGACCTTCCAATTATCGCATTAACTGCCACTGCAACACCTAAAGTTCAGCAGGACATCCAAAGGAACCTTCAGATGGAAGAGGCCGATCTTTTTAAGTCCTCTTTTAACAGAACAAACCTATTTTATGAGGTCAGGCCGAAGGTAAAGAATGAGACCAAGAAACAGATAATTAAGTATATCAAATCCCATAAAGGAAAATCAGGAATTATCTATTGCCTGAGCAGAAAAAAGGTGGAAGAAATCGCTGAATTGCTCAAGGTCAATGGCATAAAAGCCGCACCTTATCATGCAGGACTTGACCAAAGTGTGCGGGTGAAAAACCAAGATGATTTTCTCAACGAGGAAGTTGATGTGATTGTGGCTACTATCGCTTTTGGAATGGGTATAGACAAACCTGATGTGAGGTATGTGATCCATTATGATGTTCCAAAGTCTTTAGAAGGTTACTACCAGGAAACAGGAAGGGCAGGAAGGGACGGATTGGAAGGCCACTGCCTGATGTTCTACAGATACGATGATATCATCAAACTTGAAAAGTTCAACAAGGACAAGCCGGTAACAGAAAGGGAAAATGCCAAAATTTTGCTTCAGGAAATGGCGGCATATGCAGAAAGTTCGATTTGCAGGAGAAAATTTTTATTGCATTACTTTGGCGAAATCCTCGAAGAGGATTGTGGTTACTGTGATAACTGTAAAAAACCTAAAGAAAAGTTCAATGGGACAGAACACCTTAAAGCGGCAATAGAAGCTGTCAAAGAAACCAATAACCGCTTTAATATGGACCATATTGTGGCAGTGATCCGGGGTGAATCCAATGATTATATCAAAAGCTACAAACATGATCAGTTGAATGTTTTTGGAAGAGGAAAAGAAGAAGATGAGCGTCTTTGGAAAACAGTCATCCGGCAATCCATGACCGGGGGCTTTCTGGAAAAAGACATTGAAAACTATGGTGTGATCAAGGTAACAGAAAAAGGTGAAAAATTCCTGGAAGACCCTTATGATGTCACCTTCTGTAAAGACCATAACTTTGAAGAACTCCTTGAGAATGAAACTCCTGAAGAAACACCTACCGCCGGGGGAAAAGCTTACGATGAAAAACTTTTTGAACTACTAAAAGCAGAACGAAAAAAAGTAGCCAAAGCAAAAGGGTTACCGCCCTATGTGATTTTCCAGGATCCGTCCTTGGAAGAGATGGCGACAGTTTACCCCACGACAAAAGAAGAATTGGCTCAAATCAATGGAGTGGGTATGGGTAAAGTTGCCAAATTTGGGGCTTCTTTTCTAAAACTGATTGAAAATTACGTGGAAGAAAATGACATCATCACCGCTTCTGATGTTGTTGTTAAAACTGCCGGGACCAGATCAAAAGTCAAAATATCCATCATCCAGCAGGTGGATAGAAAGATTGACCTGGATGAGATTGCAGAAAACTTAAATCTCAGTATGGATGAACTGTTGCAGGAAATTGAGCAAATCATATACAGCGGCACAAAGCTGAACATTAATTATTACATTGAGCATATTATGGATGAAGAACGGGAAGAAATTCTTCATGATTATTTTATGAATGCTGAAACAGACAATATTCGGGTAGCCATGCATGAACTGGAAGATGAGGATTTTGCAGAAGAAGAAATCAGGGTGTACAGGATCAAGTTTATTTCAGAGCACGCAAACTAAAACGAAATTTAATCAATGGATATATTATTACTGGGAAGCGGAGGCAGAGAACATGCCTTTGCTTGGAAGATTGTGAATAGCCCCAAATGCACCAAACTCTATGTGGCTCCAGGAAATGCAGGCACCGCAGAAATCGCAGAAAATATCAATTTAGCTGTCAGTGATTTTGAAGGGATTGCCCAATTTGTCAAGGAAAAAAATATCGATATGGTAGTGGTGGGCCCTGAAGAACCTTTGGTAAAAGGTATTGTTGATTTTTTCCAATCAAAAGGAGACCTAAAGCATATTCCTATCATTGGACCAAGCAAGCAAGGTGCACAGTTAGAAGGGTCAAAGGATTTTTCCAAAAAGTTCATGGAAAAACACGGTATCCCAACTGCCGGATCACAAACCTTCACCAAAGTCAATATTGAAAAGGGCTTGGAGTACATAGATTACCAAGAGACACCTATTGTTTTGAAAGCTGATGGGTTGGCCGCAGGCAAAGGGGTTTTGATTTGTAAAACCCATGAAGAGGCCAAGGATGCCCTTAAAGAAATGCTCTTAGAATCAAAATTCGGAGCTGCTTCTGAAAAAGTGGTCATTGAACAATTCCTGTCAGGTATTGAATTATCGGTTTTTGTGGCAACTGATGGTCATCATTACCGGATTTTACCAGAGGCCAAGGATTACAAAAGAATTGGAGAACAAGATACAGGGTTAAATACAGGAGGAATGGGGGCGATCAGTCCTGTTCCTTTTGCTGATCAGGAATTCTTAAATAAAGTAGAGAAGAGAATAGTCATACCTACTATCAAAGGCCTTGAAAATGAAGAAATCACATACACCGGTTTTCTTTTCATAGGTTTAATGAATGTCAATGGAGATCCTTATGTAATTGAGTACAATGTTCGTATGGGTGATCCGGAAACTCAGGCGGTTTTACCTAGAATAAAAAGTGACTTTGTGGACCTGCTGTATGCTATGGGAACACAACAACTCCACTCCTACCCTTTAGAAATTAATGACTTCTTTACTTCGACTGTGGTGATGGTAGCTGGAGGCTATCCAGAAGATTATAGAAAAGGAGACATTATCTTTGGGCTTGAAAACCTTTTACCAGAGTCAAAGGCTAAAGTATTTCATGCAGGAACAAAACTTAGCCCATCCGGTGAGGTATTAACTAATGGAGGAAGGGTATTGGCTATCACAGGAAAAGGCCAAAAACTGGAAGAGGCACTTGAAAATGCCTATGCCCAGGTATTAAAAATTAATTGGAACGGAGCGTATTTCAGACGGGATATTGGCCAAGATTTATTAAACTTGAAGAAATAAACCCAATTTTAACGAGGAGGATTTCCTCCCTATTGATATATACTAAGTGATATGGCAGGATGTAGTAGCTGCTCCACTACCACGGGAACAAGTGCGGGATGTAACAATAATGGCACATGTGGTACGAGCGATTGTAATAAAATGAACAGTTTTGATTGGTTATCCCATATGGGAATACCAACAGTCGATAAGTTTGATATAGTAGAAGTTAAATTCAAAGGTGGCAGAAAGGAATATTATAGAAATGTTGACCATATTCATTTGACTACTGGTGATCCGGTAGTAGTAGATGTGCCAAATGGTCATCATATCGGCTATGTATCCCTTCAGGGAGAATTAGTAAGACTTCAAATGCAAAAAAGGAAAATAAAGAATGATGACAACATTCTGAGGATTTACCGGATTGCCAACCAAAAAGACCTGGAAAAGTGGGAAGAAGCAAAAAACAGAGAAATCCCGACCCTTTACAGAACAAAGCAGATTATCGATGAACTCAAGTTGGAAATGAAACTTTCCGACATTGAGTACCAAGCAGACAACTCCAAAGCCACATTTTATTACTCTGCAGATGACAGGGTGGATTTTAGAGAATTGATCAAAATCCTTGCTTCTGAATTCAAAATCAGGGTAGAAATGCGCCAAATAAGCCTAAGACAAGAGGCAGGAAGGCTTGGTGGAATCGGTATTTGTGGAAGAGAACTGTGCTGCTCTACATGGATACATGATTTCAAAAGTGTCTCCACAGCAGCTGCACGCTATCAAAATTTATCCCTAAATCCAAGCAAACTATCAGGTCAATGCGGACGCCTAAAATGCTGTCTGAATTATGAGTTGGACACCTATATGGCGGCGTTGGAGGATGTTCCTACTGTTGAAAAACCATTATTGACCGAAGCTGGTCCTGCAAAACTTCAAAAAACGGATATTTTCCGTAAACTGATGTGGTTTAGCTATAACAATGAAAACAACTGGTATTCCATTTCTTGTGAAAGAGTAAAAGAAATACAAGAACTGAACGAAAACGGGATTCAGCCTTTTGATCTCCACAATAACAAAGCAAAAGGAATTGATGAAGAGGTACTTCAATCTAACTTAGAATTGGAAAGGTTAGATAAGAAATTCAGCACAAAAAAGAAAAAGAAGAAAAAGAAGAAGGGTAATACTGGTGTTCAGGAACCAGTAACTCAGCAAAGTAATAAACCTGTAGCAAAGGCAGAAATCAAAGAAACAATTAAGCCAGCTCAGGAAGGAGATAAAAATAAATCCAACAAACAAAAATCCGGAAGAAAAAACTTTGGAAATAAGGCTTCAAGAACGGAACCCTCTCCTAGCGCTGGGAAGAATTTACCAAAAAGAGAAAACCAAAATTCTGATGCTAAAGAAGTGCAAGAAAACAAGCAAAAGAATAAAGGTAAAAGAAGGTTTCCTCCCAGAAATAAAGGCGACCAAAATAAAGGCGAGTAAAAAATGAAGCAATACCGAATACTTTCTGGATTACTAATTGTCTTGCTGGTATTTACCAAATGTTCAGGGGACAGGGTATATGAACAGTACCATGGCCTTGAAAATCTTACCTGGGCCCTTCAGGACACGATTTCTTTTTCTATGAATTATCCTTTACCGGAAGGTCCTACGATCTTGGCTGTTAAATACAACAACGAGTATCCCTTCAGAAATCTTTATATTAGATACCTTCTCAGGGATAGTACCGACCAAATTTTCGAATCGCAATTGATCAATATTCCTTTATTCGAAAATACTACCGGAAAACCTTTGGGTAAAGGTTATGGCAGTACTTTTACAAGGTATGACACCATCCCTTTAAAATCAAAAGTTCCTTATTCAAAAATTCAGTTTATACAGTATATGAGACTGGAAGATCTTAAAGGGATAGAATCTATAGGATTAAAAAGGATCAAAGACTAATCAGTATTATCCTCTAGATTTTTTCCTAACCAATATTGTCTGGAAAAAAATAAAGCATAGGGCCATTTTTTTTCCTGCAGCTGAATGGGGTGATACGCAAAGGCCTCTTTTGCACCTGAGCACCTGTATAACCTATCATCATCTGTCAATATCGCTTTTGTATATTTTCCTTTTTCCAATTGAGCTAAATCCATCCATTTGGAATCTTTAAAAAGCCGAAGGTCAAAACCCTTATTCTCTTCCAGTAATTTAAGCTTCAGTAGCCATTTGGAATTAAAACTTAACTGATTTTTCTCCTGGATACCATCTTTTCCAAGAACTTGATTTTCAACAAATTCAATGTAAAGCTTGAGCATCTCTACCCCTGGGTTTTTCAACTGATCCGCCTTGAAATCCCGGGAACTTAGACTGGTAATCAAGGTGATACTTTTCCTGGCTCTCGTAACAGCCACATTTAACCGGTTTATCCCTCCAGGCTTTGAAAGTAATCCAAAATTTGCTATCAACCTTCCTGATTTATTTTTTGCATAACCAACAGAAAAAATCACCCTATCAAACTCATCTCCTTGAACATTTTCAATATTCTTAATCTTTATTGACAAAAGATCGATTTCAGCTTCTTCCAAAACCTTCTGCTGAATCAGTTCCATTTGGAAAAAATTGAAGGTGATGACCCCTATCTGGTCTCCTGGAAATTTTTTTTGAAGGAATTTAACCTCTTTAATAACTTCTTCTACCTCTACAAAATTGGTCTGTCGGTCCCAAACACCATCGGTTCTTATTAGTCGAAATGCTTCCTCGGGATGATTCATGAGTTCCCTATCAGGCAACATACTCAATCTTCCTTCGTAGAAATGCACATTAGAAAATTGAATGAGTCTCGCCTGAGTACTTCTGTAATGACCTTGTAACCAATATTTTTCAAAATATTTAGAACAAAGATCCAATAGGGAAACTGTATCATATTCCAAACCCTCTCCTTCCCCTTCAAGGCGTATAGCATACAGATCAAAGGGCTGTAATTGCCGGGAATCCCCAGCGATGACGACTTGCTTTCCTCTTAACATGGCAGGAAATCCTCTTTCCACAAAACATTGGGAAGACTCATCAAAAATTACCAAATCAAATGACTGTTTCAATGGAAAAAGGGCGGACACTGTTTCTGGGGAAGCCAACCAACAGGGCAAGAGTTTAAAAACCTCTTCTTCAAATGACTCCAAGACTTTTTTGACAGTCCACAACCTCTTTTTCTTACTCACCTGATGGTTAAGCTCCCTGTAAGTCAACCGGTTTCCTAGCCTGTTATATTCAAGATTTTTGAATGTTTTTTCCCGAACTCTTAAAGCAGAAATAAATTTTGAAAGCTTCCACTTTTCTTTCACTGCCCACATCAATTCCTCTTGGCTGTGAAGCGATTTTGGGGTACTGATTTCCCTCAGAACAGGATATTTCAATTCGATATGTTCGATCCATGCCAACCTTAAGCCTGCTAAAAACTTTTGGCTAACTGATTCAAAACTGTGTTCTGGATAATGGTCCCATATTCTTTCTATCAATTCTTTTTCCTCATGGGGTATCTGTTCTCTTAAAGTATCAAAAGCAACAAGATCATCAAAAATCAATTTTAGCTCTCCTTTTATATCTTCTATTTCCTTACCAGATTCCTGCAAAAACAAATGATGAATTTGAACTTTTGAAAACAATAAACTCCAATATGGCTGTCTTGTTTCCAACCAATCCAATTTTTCAAGCAAAGACCCAAGTCTTGAAATAAAGTCATTACCTTCTACAACTTGATCCAGAAGAAATTTCCCATCATCACCCAATTCCTCCAATAATTCCCTTGCTTTGATGGCATTGAGATGGGAAATTGAAAAATGATTAAACTGGGTAAAATCAAAAGGTTTATTGGGAAGCTCCAACCAGGATTTTTGAGAAAGCAAGGTGTATTGGTGATTTACATTTAATCTATTTTCCAGCCTTTTTAAGAGTATGTCATTTCCATGATCATCTAGGGACAATTCGTTTTTCTCCAAAATTTCAAATAATGGCAGGAACCTCTTCTTTTTCCATGGCCAAAGCAAAACATTAATTAACTCCCTGTTTCTGTGTTGAAATTCAAGGGACAACTTTAAATTAGTCTCCACCTCTTCATCTGCTGAAAACCATTCCACTCCATATTCGGAAAGCATCAGCTTTATGGCTTCAACTTTTTTATTCAGCCAATCTTGATCTAATACTGAAAAATCAACTTTCAATAGGCCCAAAAATGCTCCCATTGTATCGGGTTGACTCAGGAGTTGGAGGCATTCTTTCAATTTTTCCTTTTCTTCGTATAAGGTAAAAAGATAGGAAATGTCAAAATTTCGGAACTGACCGAAACTAGTGATGACTTCAGACTTAAAGGTTTCGATTTCATCAAAGGTTTCTTGAAACCTTGAGATAGTTTGCGGTGAGAAAAGACTAAAACTAATCCTATGCAGCCAAAATGAATCATTCCTTTGGTATTTTTTGTAATAAATCCCATAAATTTTGAGATTTCTTAAGAAGGAATCCACCTTATTGAATGTTAACTTTTTATAGTATTGGCGCATATCAAAATGCTCCTCTGAAAAATTCGACTCCAGGTATAAGGCTTTTACAGGCAAATCACACTCTTCTGTATTAAAGAGTGCCTTTTTATAATTCTCAAAAAATTCAGCGTTATTTTCTATACTCCTTGACAACTGGAAAAACTGCCTCTCAAGTTGAATAGAATCAATAGACCTATTCGTTTCTTCGTATTTATCAATAGCGTCTATTTGGTGCTGGATTTTTTTAAAAAGTGCTTTTTTATCTGCTCTAAAATCATGTACCAAAGCCAAAAAATCCCCAAAACCAATTTCTGAAAGTCTTTGGAAAACCACATCAATCGCCACTCTTTTTTGGGAAACAATGAGCACTTTTTTCCCTCTGGATATATAATCAAGTGCAAGGTTACTTATCAATTGGGACTTTCCTGTACCGGGAGGTCCTTCGACAACCACCGACATGCCGGATCTCACCGCTTTAAGGACTTGTTCCTGATAGGCATCCAATGGAAAGCAACTGTATAATTGGTCTTCTCTTACCGTATTCGGAAAATCATCCCTCCTTGCAAAATGGTGATAAAAAATATCATCCAGGGAATTAAAATCATTGCTTTTCAAAAGTGATTCATAATCTTGAATCAAGAAACTGGCCTTTTGCGAAAAAAGCCCCAATACGGCAACAGGCATCAGTTTCAGTTTTCCTAACTCAAGCCTTTCTTCATCCAAACTTTTGGAGGATTCAGGGAAATTTCTCAGTCTATTTTCATAAAGTTCAGAATTGAAATTGACAACCAATTCTTTTTTCAAATACTGATAAAGATCATTTAAGAATCCAACGGTATCATCCGAAAAACCTTCAAGCGGATTTTCTTCTTCAAAATTTAAAGGTTCAGTACCGTAGGCATGGGCATAGGCCAAAAAGAAAGTCTTATTAAAAAAAGGCGGATCTGTTTTTGAAAAATGTAATTCCCATATTTCTGCCTGTCTGACCAATTCTACCGGAAAAAAAATCAAAGGTCCACGAACAACCTGACCATTGATCAACTTACCTTCCACAAAAGGCCAGCCAATGAAGAGGCTTTTTTCTCCTGTTTCAGATTCGGCAGTTTCAGCTAGAGAAAGAATCCTGCCCAATTTTTTTGAAACAATATTTACATTTTCATCTCTTGCATCTGCAAGAGGAAGAAGAGGAATGGACTTTTTTTTGCCAAGTAGCTGTTCAATGTAAAAAAAAGCAGGTTGATGGTTCAAAAAGTTAAACTCATTCAGGTCCACCATCTGAGAAGGTATCAGTTTGGAAAGGTATAAGGACCTATTCCTGCTGGACAAATCCACTAACCTGTTTAAATAAACCTGAAAGATATCCTTTAGCATGTACTTTACTTAAATGGGGAATCCTTTTCTTTGGCCATGTGATTGTAAACAATGCCGTCCATTATTCCTGGAATCCATTTATTAAGGAATACAGCCAATTTGCCCTGTCCTGTAAGTACCAGGTCTCTTTTTCTTTTTAGGGTAGCTTTCAAAATTTCATTGGCTACTTCTTCTGAGCTCATCATTTTGGCTTCCTCTCTTGGAGATTCCCCCTGAACCGATCCATCTGCCCTTAGGGCATTGTTCCTGATATTGGAAGCAGTAAACCCAGGGCTAGCCACCAAGATATGGACGCCTCTTTTCATAACTTCCGTCCTTAAGGATTCAAAAAATCCATTCATCGCAAATTTACTTGCTGTGTAAGCCGTTCTTGCGGGTGTACCTCGGTAACCATTAATGGAAGAAACTCCAACGATAGAACCCTTATTTTTAAGGATTTCAGGAAGACAAAACTTGGTGGCATAAACTGTACCCCAAAAATTGGTATCCATAACCTTATGAAATACTTCTAAATCCAGATCTTCAAATAATGCGCGCATGCTAATTCCTGCATTGTTAATAAGGACATCAATCCTTCCAAAATGCCTGATCGTTTGTTCCGCCATTCTTTTATTATCAGACTCAGAAGCGGCATCTGCTAAAATTCCCAAAACGGTAATTCCTCCTTTTTCCAGATTCTTTACCGAATTGGACAATTTTTCTTCATTCCTTCCCGTAATTACAACTTTAGCCCCTTCCCTACCGAAGGCAAATGCACAAGCTTCACCAATTCCAGAAGTGGCACCTGTCACGATTACAACTTTATCTTTTAAACTCATCTATTTGCGGATTAAATGTTAAAGATAAAAAAGATGGTTGTGATCAATTAAAATACGCATCAATTTTCTATGACTATTTTTATTTCTATCCAAAGCAAATCCCAATGTAGTATTCATGTTTTGTCAAGTAGCAGGCTACAAAGAATATTTTTTACTTAATTTTGCGCCCATGTCCAGAAAGATGAAAAATAAGGTTGTCACTAACCTCAAAATAGAAAGAATTGCGGCAGAAGGCAAATGCGTGGCACATCATGAAGGTAAAGTAGTCTTTGTCAATAACGTAGCTCCTGGGGATGTAGTAGATGTCAGGATTACGAAGGGCAAAAGTTCTTTCATGGAAGGTGAAGCCATTGCTTTTCATGAATATTCCAAAGAGCGGGTGGAACCATTTTGCTCACACTTTGGAACTTGTGGTGGCTGCAAGTGGCAACATATCAATTATGAGTTGCAGAAAACTTACAAAAGACAGCAGGTCTTGGATCAATTTACCAGAATAGCCAAGGTAGCTATTCCCGAAGTATTACCTATAATCGGTTCCTCCCATACACAATATTACAGAAATAAACTTGATTTCACTTTTTCTAATAACCGCTGGCTGACGAGAGAAGAGATCAATTCTGGGAAATCTTTTGAAAGAAATGCTTTGGGATTTCATATTCCCAAAATGTTTGATAAAATCATCGATATTGAGAACTGTTTTCTGCAAGGAGGAATATCAAATGAGGTAAGGAATAGGCTGAGGGAATTTGCTTTAGAAAATGGCTTAAGTTTTTATGATTTAAGAAACCAAGTTGGACTGCTCAGAAACCTTATAATAAGGACAACAAGCACAGATGAAACGATGGTTATTGTCCAATTTGGGGAAAATGATCGCGATGGCATCGAGCGGGTTATGCAGTTTTTGAAACTTAATTTTCCTTCTATTACCTCCCTTTTGTACATCATTAACTTAAAGAAAAATGAGACTTTCCATGATCAAGAAGTAATTACCTATCATGGAAAAGACTACATTGAGGAAAAAATGGAAGATCTTAAATTCAGAATTGGTCCAAAATCTTTTTACCAGACCAATTCTGAACAAGCTTATGAACTCTACAGGGTGGCCAGGGAATTTGCTGATTTGAAGGGAGAAGAGATTGTATATGATTTATATACCGGAACAGGAACCATTGCTAATTTTGTAGCTAAGCAGGCAAAAGCTGTCATAGGAATAGAATATGTAGAGGCAGCGATAGAAGACGCTAAGTTAAACTCAATAGTCAACGGATTGGACAATACCTCCTTCTATGCAGGAGACATGAAAGACATTTTGAAAGTTGAATTCTTGAAAAACCACCCAAAACCAGATGTAATCATTACAGATCCACCTAGAGCAGGAATGCATGAGGATGTAGTAAAGATGCTTCTGAGACTGGAAGCTCCAAAAATTGTCTATGTAAGCTGTAACCCAGCTACACAGGCAAGAGACATCGCCTTATTGGCGGAAAAATACGTCATAGACAAAATCCAGCCTGTGGACATGTTCCCCCAGACCTATCACGTAGAGAATGTTGTTCGATTAACTTTAAAATCATGATATCAGATTTCAACGATCCTGAATTATCCGGAAAATATTTAGGAACAATCACCAAAGATTTTGTAAAAGTATCCGATATCCTTAAGGAAGCTTCATATCAGGTCAGAAGTAGGAAATTCTCAGATTTTCCGATTTTTCCCATTTCAAAAGAAGAACAACCTATTGGACAGCTATTCCTTGGCAAAAATGAAAAAAATCTGGATTGGAATTATTACATTACCTATTTGGATGAGTTTATTCAAAGAAAATTAATTGCAGAAGAGCTTGTTGAAGACTTCAAAAAGGCATACAAAAACCCTGATGAATTTTGCTGTCTATTTGTAATGGACAAAGAATTCACCAGCTTTGTTTATGTCCCTTATCCCGAGGATTAAGTTTTGGTACAAGTTGACATAAATCAATTTAAAAACAAAATTTGACTTTTAAAGGATAAGGTCGTTCACTATTTTGGTTAGTCCCTTAATATTCTGTCAAACTCGTCCCTGGTTTTTTGACCTATCCCTTTGACAGATAAAAACTCTTCTTTTGAAGTTTTAAACAATTTTTCGAGGGTATGGAATTTTTGGATTAGGGCTAAAGATTTATCAAATCCTAATCCCGGAAAGGAAGCCAAAACCTTTAATTTTTGGACGAATACGGGATCAAAGGAATGCCCTTTTCTCTTGATTTTTCTCCAAATCTTTGGAATTGGAACAGCATTCACTTGATCCATTTGCCTGTAACATTGAAGTAATATGTCCACGGTCTGGGGGATATCTTTGGATCTTAACACCGGTACCTTGAATCTTAAAGAAACAGAGGCAATAGCACCTTGAATTGCTTCTGGTCTTACCTCTGTTTTTTCAAATTCCTCTTCATTTCCTTCAATTATTAAAACAGCACCCGTTCGAGTATTTGACATTTTTATTAACTGATCAAACAGCCGCCCATCTTTCAAGGATTGACAAAAATCCAATACTGTTTTTCTTTCCACCAATAGTTCATTATCAAAAAGAATATCGCCAACAAAAAGCCTCTTTTTGGTAAGAATTAGATTTCCTCTTTTTTCAAACTCCAAAAATAATCCATGAGGCTCCCGGTCATCCACCGTAACTTCCAATGGCAAAGAAGTAGCTGAAGTAGAAAAATCCATCATAAAAACAAACTTTACCTAAAAATATAAAACATAGAAAAAAAATACAATCCACTTTTGGGTGGATTGCTAAAAATGCTTCCAGCCTTGTGCTTTTAATTGGGCAACCGTTCCACTTTTGGTGACTAAAAGCTTACCATCTTCGGCTTTAGTAATGTGTCCAATGAAATGGATGTCCGGATGTTTCTCAAGCTTCTTGAAATCCTTCTGGTCAATAGTAAATAAAAGCTCATAATCTTCTCCCCCATTCAGCACACAGGTAATAGGGTCTAATCCAAATTCGACTGCGGTATCAAAAGTCTGTTTGTCAATAGGTAGTTTATCCTCATAGATTGTCACACCCACATTCGAAGCTTTACAAATATGGAACAATTCTGAAGCCAAACCATCAGAGATGTCCATCATACTGGTGGGAATAACTCCAAATTCCCTGAGTTCGTGGATGATATCCATTCTTGCTTCGGGCCTCAATTGTCTGGCTGTAACTATTTGGTATTTTTCCAATTCAGGTTTCATATCGGGATTGGACAAGAAAACCTGCTTCTCTCTTTCAAGGACCTGCAGTCCGACCAGAGCCCCTCCCAAGTCTCCTGTCACGCAGACAATATCATGTTCTTTCGCTCCAGAACGATATACCACTTCTTCTTTTTTGGCCTCTCCTATTGCCGTGACAGACAGAATCAATCCGGATCTTGAAGCAGTAGTATCACCACCTACCACATCCACCCCATAATGTTCTGCAGCAGCGTTAATTCCTGCATAGATAGCATCTACAGCTTCCACTGAAAATCTGTTAGAAAGAGCCATACTAACCGTGATTTGTTTAGGAATAGCATTCATCGCTGCCACATCAGAAATATTGACAGCGACTGCCTTAAAGCCAACATGTGTCAAGGGAGCATATGAAAGGTCGAAATGAACGCCTTCCAATAAAAGATCTGTAGTGATAACTTTCACATGATCACCGGCCGAGATAACAGCTGCATCATCTCCAATTCCCTTTAGCGTGCAAGAGTTTTTTATTTTTATTTGCTTATGGATATGGTCAATAAGACCAAATTCGCCTATTTCACTTATTTCTGTTCTTTTTTCTGACATAATTTTAGCAATTAAATTTATCCACCAAAGATAGAATGAAATCTACATCTATCTATCCAATAAAAGAATTACAAAAATACAATGTTAAAATTAGTTAAGATTAATAGTAAAGAAGTAATCAGAATCCCAGCTTAAGACTAAAAAATAAGGCCGATTATATCTAATCGGCCTTAAATCAACTTTTATTTGAAAAATTTAATCGAACTTTCCGATAAATTTATTTTAATTTTGTATTTGCTTTTCTTTGAAGAAATCTGCTTTTGATTTGGTATAGGCTCCACATCCTCCAGCTGGGGAATTACAAGATGTTGAAATTAAAATTTCATTGTTAGGCAATTCTGTAATTGCATTTATCCTACCTGATAACCCCTTGTTTTCTAATTCAATCCTTCTTATTGTACCGCCTCCAATGGTCAATTGAAAAATCTCATTCCCAAAGAATCCAATTACTTTTCCATCAATTTCAGTAAAATCCAATAGTGAAAGTAACTGATTATATTCAACGGTACCTATGACAGACCAATTAGTTCCATTTCGATCTGATGTCCTCGCAACTATGTTGCCTGTCCTACTATCTATTTCAATAGACATCAATCCTTCCTGATATTTAAAAATCCTTCCTTTGTTTTCAGAAATTCTTGAAAAATTTCCATTGGTATCAAATTTATATTTGTAAAAATCTAACTGAATGTAAAAATTATCATAATGAGATTCAATTTTTTCACAATTCACATAATAATCTATTAAATTTTCTTTTATGACCTGAGTACTCCTGATTACCACCCTATCATTTTCCAGATCTGTTTTTATCAACAAAAAACTGGGGGTATTAACAGCTAAACCATTTGACAAGGATCTGTAGGGAATAAATGCTGTACCTGACGGTAATAATCCAAAAGCCTCTCCTTCCCACAATGGAATGTCTTCAAAAAAAAGGAATTCCGGATCAATATCAACCATATTTAGTTTGATGGCATTTTCAAGATTCAAATTTGAAGGATTAAAAACAAAAACTTCTCTTTCAGTCCTTGTAATAAAAGCCTTCTCCGAAATAGGAAGTTTGTATCTCCCGATCCTGGATTGAAACTGCTGGAAACTTATTGGAAAGTTAGCGCTTGTAAGATTTAATGGATTGAAAAAGGCATTTCCTGATACAGCCTTTAAAACGGTCCCAAACAATTTTGTATTTGCAAGCCCCTGATCGACAAACTCTGACTTTGACCAAGATACAATCTCAACCGGTTGGGGAATTGGATCTGGATCATCTTCTTTACTACAACCCAGGATGGTCAGTAAAAAAACACCCAGCAAATAAAATTTATTGATTTTAACTAGTTTCATTATCTTTTTATTTCAAAGAAAATAAGAAAAAATTTAATCTGCAAATTCGTGGTTTTTATTTACAAATACTTATATTTGTATTTCAAAATAATTTATTTGTGATTTATAATCAACAACAAATTTGAAATAAGGAGTTTTTCCTCTTAGCTGACCAAAGTTGCAGTTGATTAAATTTCACAACAAAACTTCAAGTAGGTTAAAAATTAATTAAAACTAAATTGAATCATGAAAGTTAATTTTTTCGATTACCAAATTTATTCTGACGATTTAGACAGAATCTCTTTATCAAAAAAGGTAGTTATAAATACTATCAACCAATATTCGTTTTGTGTTGCGGAAGAAGATGAAGAATTTAAAAATTCACTGTTAAATTCAGATTTTCTAATTCCAGACGGCGAAGGAATAGTTTTGATGAGTTCTTTTTTGTTTAATAACAGGGTAAAGAAAATTTCAGGGTTTGATTTACATAAACACCTACTTGAAAAGAGTAACAAAGAGAAATTAAAATGTTTTTACCTGGGATCAACTAATGCTGTATTAGAAAAAATCACTAAAAATCTTGAATATGAATATCCAGATATTGTAGTTGAAACTTATTCTCCTCCTTTTAAAAGTCAACTTTCTGAACAAGACAATGAAGTCATAGCTGATAAAATCAATTCATTTAATCCAGACATAGTATTTGTAGGCATGACTGCCCCAAAACAAGAAAAGTGGGTAAATCAAAATAAACATAAATTGAATACAAAACTAATTTGCTCAATAGGGGCTGTTTTTGACTTTTATGCAGGAACTGTAAAAAGACCATCAAAAATACTCATTAGTCTCAAACTTGAATGGTTTGGAAGACTTTTAAGTAACCCAAAAAGATTATGGAAAAGGTATATCTATTACGGACCGATTTTTATTTACACTTGTGTGAATCAGTATTTTAAAATGAAATTCCTGAAAGTTTTTAAAACAAATCCTGTTTAAAAGCAATAAATCTGATGAAAAAACTACTACAAAAGGAGATTGAAAACTAATCAATCTCCTGGCAAATTTCAACAAGGACCCCATTTGTACTTTTAGGATGTAGAAAAACTACTAGTTTATTGTCTGCTCCCTTTTTTGGTGAATCATTCAGAATTTGAAAACCTTCTTTTTTTAACCTATCCATTTCTAAATAGATATCTTCTACATCGAAAGCAATGTGATGAACACCTTCAGGTTTTTTATCCAAATACTTTGCTATTGGGCTGTCAGTTCTGGTAGCTTCCAACAATTCAATTTTGGTATTTCCAATCATAAAAAAAGATGTCTTTACACCCTCACCCTCAACGATTTCCTCCTTATAATTCTCTTTACCTAACAATTTTACGAATAATTCATTTGAGCTTTTAAGATCTTTTACTGCTATTCCAATATGCTCTATTTTTCTCATTGTTTTGATTTTTTATATTTGTAAATGAATTATTTCAAAATTACGTATGTTTAATTAATGCTGCTAAATGAATTGAAAAAAATCATATGATTATAGTTACTGATAAGGCAAAGCAAAGAATCCTTGACTTGAAGAAAGAAGAAGGGAGACAGGAAAATGACAATATTAGGGTCTCTGTCAAAGGAGGTGGCTGTTCCGGATTAATGTATAATCTTGATTTTGATGCCAATATTACCGAAACAGACCATGTCTTTGAAGATAAGGGCATTAAAATTCTAGTAGACAGAAAAAGTTTACTTTACCTTGCGGGTACCGTCCTTGAGTTCTCTGACGGTTTAAACGGAAAAGGGTTCCAGTTTGTAAATCCCAATGCATCCAGAACCTGCGGTTGTGGAGAAAGCTTTTCAGTTTAAAAAAGTTGTACTGGATTACTCAAAATTCAACCGGTCTTTCAACCGGTTGAATTTTTTATAAGTTATTTTAATAGTATTGCAGAGAAAATAAACCCTTACGATGACAGATCAAATTAAGAAAATTCAGCTCAATGACTTACATGTAGCTTTGGGAGGAAAGATGGTACCCTTTGCCGGCTTTAACATGCCGGTAAGATATACTTCAGATATTGAAGAACATCAAACAGTGAGAGAAGGTGTGGGTGTATTTGATGTATCCCATATGGGTGAATTTATGGTAAATGGACCAAAAGCCCTGGAATTGATTCAGAAATTAACATCAAATGATGCCTCAAAACTCGTCAACGGTCAAGCACAATATTCTTGTTTTCCCAATGATAAAGGCGGTATAGTTGATGATTTAATTGTTTACAAGTTCGAAGATGAAAAATACATGCTGGTGGTAAATGCTTCCAATATTGAAAAAGATTGGGCTTGGATCAATAAACACAATACCATGGGAGCTAAATTGGAGAATATTTCAGACTCTATTTCCCTCTTTGCTGTGCAGGGGCCTAAAGCCATTGAGGCAGTGCAGGCTTTGACTCCGGTAAACCTATCTGATATTAAATTTTATCATTTTGTGGTCGGAGAATTTGCCGGAATTCCGGATGTTATCATCTCTGGAACGGGTTATACCGGTGCAGGAGGTTTTGAAATCTATGTAAAAAATGAAGAGGCTGAAAAGGTATGGAATGCAATTTTTGAAGCTGGAAAAGACTTCAACATCAGACCAATTGGTTTGGGTGCAAGAGATACACTAAGACTTGAAATGGGCTATTGTCTTTATGGAAATGACATCAATGACGAAACTTCGCCACTTGAAGCTGGATTAGGATGGATCACCAAATTTACCAAAGATTTTATCAACAGCGATAACCTTAAAAAACAAAAGGAAGAAGGAGTAAACAAAAAGCTGGTGGGATTTATTTTGGAGGAAAAGGGAATTCCTAGAGCTCATTACCCTATTATCAACAAAGAAGGACAAACCATTGGAGAAGTTACTTCTGGAACGATGTCACCCTCTATGGGAATAGGTATTGGGCTCGGTTATGTCAAATCAGAATACAGTCAACCCGGAACAGAAATATTTATTACAGTTAGAAATAAAAATCTAAAGTCCAAGGTCGAAAAATTACCTCTTCTTAAAAAATAAAGAGGCTGTATCATTAGTCGAATGGAAGCTTTGATGTTTGGCTATATGAAATTTGATTCTGATACCTACCCAAATAAAAAAGAGGCTGTCTCACTAATGGAGACAGCCTCTTTTTTATCTTAAACCTAATTAATATGCATTTTCGTTCTTAAAAAGAATGTCTTTTATTGTCATAAAAATTATCAAAATATCAAAACCGAAACTCCATTTTTCAATATAAAACAAGTCAAGCTTAAGTCTTGATTCCATATCATAATCAACCCTTATTTCACCTCTAAAACCCTTAGCTTGTGCCAAGCCAGTAATACCGGGCTTCACCAAATGTCTGAAATTATAATTACCATATCTCCTCCCAAAATCACGGTTCATCTCTACTGCATGAGGCCGAGGTCCAACAATTGACATGTCTCCAATTAAAACATTGATTAATTGGGGAAGTTCATCAATGCTTGTTCTTCTGAGAAATGCTCCTATTTTAGTAACTCTTGGATCGTCCTTCCTAGCTTGTTCAAAATTAGCTCCAGGATCATAAGTCATAGTTCTAAATTTCAAACATAAAAATTTATCATTGTATTGCCCATCTCTTAGTTGTCTGTAAAAAACAGGCCCTTTAGAATCCAGCTTAATTAAAATCCCAATCAGAGGAAAAAGCCAAACCCCAACGAATATTAAGAAAATACTTGAGATAAAAATATCCATAATTCTTTTGGCCAAAACCTGAGAACTATCTAAAAGACTATCAGAATACTTTCTAAAAACAATTCCAGTTCTAGGGCTTCTTTCTGTGATGCTGGAAGGATTTGATAAAAGGGTTTCCATAACAATAATAATTTAAAATTAGATGAAATCAAGACAAACTGATCATGTTAAAGTTTTGCTTATGATTTCATAGACCAAAAATAACATTAATAATTTTTCCAACAAATATTAAAAGCATTTTTTTTTATTTGAAATACATTAATCTAATTAAAAGTCGAATAAAAATCGGTCAATTTCATTAAAGATAAAATTTCAAAATGTCCACTTGAAGAAATAAAAAAAGCAAATATCAAAATCCGGCATATTTTTTGTTAATACTATTCAATCCTTATATCCATTTGAATATCATATCAATAGCAAAAAATAAGCCCTATGTTAAAGTTCAAATTTATCGGAAATCCTAAAAAAAAACCCTTAGATTATCCTTTAATCAATGCATTACCAATTCATGCAATTTTTTCCAAAGGTTTAGAAAAATATTTTGTATTAATGCTTACTACTCTTAAATTAATGAATAGAGGGTTCTGCAGAATCAACAATTTTGTCAATACAAAATCAAAAAATTACTTTCTAAATTTTTAAAAAGAGATTAGAAGGGTTTAAAAATCAATTTTCCGATAATGAAATCAATAATAAAAATAAAATATTTATTGACTTTAGCATTAGCAAGTCTATTTTTTAATATACTAAATGCAGCTACCTATCATTTTTCCACTAC
This sequence comes from Cecembia calidifontis, assembly GCF_004216715.1. Taxonomy (NCBI): domain Bacteria; kingdom Pseudomonadati; phylum Bacteroidota; class Cytophagia; order Cytophagales; family Cyclobacteriaceae; genus Cecembia; species Cecembia calidifontis. The sequence continues at coordinate 2,904,305 of NZ_SGXG01000001.1, read as the reverse complement.
AGATGGTGATGACAACAGAACAACAGTACAAGCCCAAAACCCAAATACCCCATGGAAAAGTATTGAAAAATTAAACTCAATCTTCCCTTTGTTGCAACCTGGAGACCAGGTGCTTTTCAAAAGCGGGGATGTATTTTATGGGGAAATTAGGATAACAAGATCAGGAACCAGTGGATCCCCAATTGTTTTTGGTAGTTATGGAAGTGGAAACAAACCTTTAATTACAGGCCTTGTCCGCACCACAGATTGGGTAAGCGTAGGATCCAATTTATTTGAAACGAGATTACCGGTAGCGCAGAGCAGCTTAAATGTTGTCATTATTGATGGCGTAATCAGAGCGATGGGAAGATTTCCAAATCCTGATGCAAACAACAAAGGTTACCTAACAATTAATTCTGTTACTCAGGGAACTGTTTCAAGTACTGAATTGAATTCCCCAACAAACTTGAATGGTGGAGAAGTTGTCATACGAAAAAACAATTGGATTATAGATAGACATCCCATTACTAATCATTCGGGAAGCACTATTACCTACAATACAGCAGGAAGCAGTTACAGCCCTGCTGTTGGATTTGGATTTTTTATTCAAAACCACCCCGGAACACTTGACCAACACGGTGAATGGTTTTATAACGTTGGAGAAAACAGGCTTAGGATTTTTTATGATAAAGGCTCACCTAATAATAAAGTCGAAATTTCTCAAGTAACCGATTTAATTACTTTACAAAACAACATTAGCAATATCACATTTCGAAATTTGAATCTTTCTGGAGCCAACAGGAACATAATCTCTATCCAAAACTCCACCAACATTATATTTGAAAACTGCGTTTTAGAAAATGTAGGGGAATTTGCAGTCCGAAGTGTAGGCTCTAATAATTTGACCATTGATAAAACAATTATTCAAAACGTCCACAATGGAGGTGTTTTTCAGCAATGGAATGATACAAAATTGAAAATCTCCAATAGCACCTTTCATAACATCTTCATTTTCCCAGGGATGGGAAGAAATGGTGATCTTCAAGGGATGGGGATTTACATGAGTGAAACCGCAGGTGATGGTCTGATAGAAAATAACATTTTTACCAATTGTGGTTACATCCCAATTAATTTCAACGGTAATAACACTGTTGTTAAAAATAATTATATTGATACTTTCAACACCGTCAAGGATGATGGAGCTGGAATTTATACATACACAGGCAGAAGTAATACCAATTACACAAATAGAAAGGTAATAAATAACATTGTCATCAATGGTATAGGTGCCAGAGAAGGAACAAGGCCTTATGGCCCAAACGATCCACCTTATGTCGAGGGTATTTATATGGATGACAACGCCTCAGGTGTTGAAATTTCAGGAAATACAATAGCAAATATTGCAAGCTCAGGGATTTTTATTCACAATGCCAGAAATATTACCATTACTAAAAACAATATTTATAATACTGCATATTCACTTAAATTCTCCCATGATAATTTGGGAGATCCCATTCGAAACATCTCGGTAACAGGCAACTCATTTTTACAAAGGAGTGAAGCCCAACTCCATGTCACTGCTGTATCAAGACTTAATGACATTAATCAATTTGGAACATTTGACAACAATGTTTACAGCAAACCGGTAAATGAAAAAAACAATTTTATAATTTCTACTCCTCAGGGAAGAAGATCCCTTGATCTTACAGATTGGCAAAACGATTTTGGTTTTGATAAAAACTCAAAAAGAAGCCCCATTTCCTTTCCTGAACCAAAAATATTAGAAATAAAAGGGGAGAATAAAATTAATAATGGGAACTTCGGTACCAATCAAAACAATTCCAGCTGTTGGTCAAGTGCAGGTGGATGTAATACCTCTATTATAGATAATTCTTCACTTGATGGAAGGGCACTGAGAGTTGATAAACCCAATCCAAGTATATTGATGATCAATGTTGGCTCTATTGAAAAAGGAAAATCATATAGGTTTAAATTTTCGATAATTGGAAATAACGGTTCATCATTAAATGCTTATATAAGAGAGAATCAAACTCCTTGGTCCCGAATCTCAAACGAGAGATCAATATCAATAACCAATCAAAGGCAGGAAATTGAATTTGTATTCAATGCTACCGAGACAAGGAATAACGCTGTAGTAATTTTGGAATCCAGGGCAAATGGAACATTTTATCAATTAGATAATTTGGTATTGGAAGAAGTAACAATTGAGGCAATAAAAATTGACGATTTCCTGTTTTTTGATTACAATAGAAATAGTTCTCCCAAATCCATCAGCCTTCCCGGAAATTATGTTGATTTAAATGGGACTGAAGTAGGAAGTAGTGTTTCAATCCCTGGCTTTTACTCTGTCATGCTATTAAAAAAAAACGGTGAAGCCCCTCAAGTAACTTTAAGCCCTTCGGTAAAAATTATAAATCCCAGTCCTAATGCTACTTTTACTACTACTGCCAGCATTACTGTTAATATTGAAGCTTCCAGTCCTAATGGAAAAATCGAAAAGGTTGAATTGTTCAGAAACTCTGTTTTAGCATTGAGTTCTTCCGGAAGTCCATCTATTTATAGTTTTACGATTGGAAATCTACAAGTTGGCACCCTGGAATTAAAGGCTAGGGCTACTGATGAAAAAGGAATAGTTGGTGAATCGGCGATTGTCAGAGTAAATATTGTTAAGCCAAACATTCTCCCCAATGTTCAAATAATAAATCCCACAAATGGGGATAGCTTTGAGAAAGGAAAAATGATACTTATTGAAGCTGTAACTTCAGACGAAGATGGAGAAGTTACCCAAGTGGACTTTTTTTGGGGAAATAACCTCATAGGAACAGTAAATCAGGCACCATTCGTGACCTCCTTTACTCCTCAGAATGTGGGGAATTTTTTCCTTTCAGCTGTAGCTTATGATGACAAAGGAGATTCCAACAAATCGAACACAATTTCGATAACAGTTAATGATGAAACTACTCTCCCAAAAATATTCTTTGTTAGCCCAGAAAATGACCAGGAATTCGCAGAAGGATCAAACATTCTTATTTCAGTCGCATTTGACGGCAGTGATGAATTAATCGATAGAATTGAATATTATAATGGAAGTGAATTAATCGGCAGTTCCAATTCAAAACCTTTTTCATTTGATTGGAAGAATGTTTCTCCGGGTGTTTACAGCATAAAAGCAAGAGCCATAGGTAAAGACCCTAATAAAACCAATGAATCAGAAACCATCCAAATCAGGGTGATTGCTGAGGGACAGAATACCTTTAGAATAGTTTCTCCGGAAAGAAATTCAGTATTACCAGCTGGTTTTGATTTACCAATAAAAGTCCACCTCCCTACAAGTTCAAAAAGTATAAGGACTATTGAATATTATAGGGGCAACACATTAATCGGCCGCGTAAATACTGCACCCTATATTTTCATCTGGAAAAATATTCCTCAAGGAGAATTCAATTTAGTAGCACGTATTATATATGATGACAATACTGCTCTTTTAAGTAATATCTTAAGAGTAAATATTGTAAATAACAGAATCCCCTCTGTTAGAGTGAATTATGACATCCTTGAAACCAATTCAGAAAATAAAAAACCGGATGTTTCCTTTACAGTTGATTATGAAAACGTAGCCACAATTGTTGAAAAGGTTGAATTTTTTGCAAATGGAAAATCAATTGGTCTATCTCTAACGGAACCTTTTGATTTTCTTTGGGAAGGCGTCGAACCAGGTTCTTATTCTGTAAAAGTTGTGATTACTGATAAATTTGGAATAGAATATACATCAGCTATTGAGTCGATAATAATTAAAAACTTATCTGATGACAAAGAAGGATTTTCACTAAAAATTGGCCCGAACCCTACAAGTAATCAGTTGAGCCTGTTCTTTCTTAATTCCAAATCAGATAATTATTATGAGATAAAGATCATTTCTATGAATGGCCAGATCATGAAGGAATTTAGCGAAAATAGTATTGATGCAACAATTACAATGGATGTTTCTTTTTTAATAAGAGGGACTTACATTGTTCAAGTAACTGATGGTTTTAGATTTTTGGTCTCTGAGAAATTTATTAAAAACTAAGATAAAAAGTTGAGTTAGAATATGTCCATATACTAATCATAATCCCCTTATTATGCTTATTTGTTTCTCTTTAAATTATTTCGCATCCATTTTTTGACTTTGTCCAAATTGAAAAACAGTTTACCTGTGTTTTTAATTACTTTAATTAGGTTATCAAAAGCAACTTTTGATATCAGGATAAATGAATGCTTAATATTTAGGGGAAAATAGTAAATGTCCCCACAAAAAATAAACTGCTCTGTAAAATATTCCTTGTGTTTACCTTCCCCTATACAAAGGTCATATTTATTAACAAAATCAGAATTCATGGCAAATTCTATGGTTTTGTATTGTAATACCGTGCCAGGCGAATACTCAGAATAGTTTGAATCATAACCTGTGTAATAGTAAATCATGACACCTCCATCATATATGGGGTTAAGGTTATAGGCAACAGGTTTATCTTCAACAAATAAAATAAACCCTAATATTTTCCCTTCTCTTGCTCTTTCCAAGTATTCATTAATATACAAATCAGAATATTTGAGTCCTTGATTTAAAAATTGAAATTGGAATGATTTATCAGAAATTTCTTTTGCAAGGGGGAGAAATTCCAAGATTTCTTCAGGCGACTTATACACCTTAAAATATTCCGTATGGGTGCAGGAACTGCTAACTTTTTTTATTTTTCTTTTTAATGTAGACCTGGTTTTTGATTGGAATGTCTGAAGATATTCTTCTGGACTAATATTACAATCCAAAAAATAATGTTTATACTGATTGGGAGTGTAACAGATGTAACCATTCTTAAAAGAAAGAACAGGCAATTTTTGTGAAATAGGATAAGAAATATATAACAGTATTTTCCTGTTCTCCTTTCCATTTATGTCAATTATTGGTTCATAAGCCGCAGAGATAGGTTTGGTTTGAAAAATATCAATATTGCACCAATAGCCTTTAAAGTTCAAGTTACGCAATGCAACTTCACCAAAATTAAAGCTCAAATTAATATTGTCATCAAGTATATCGTAAATAGCAGGTATATGCATAATGTTTCAATAATAAATCCTGATAAAGATACATTTTGCATATTTGTACACAAAAAGCACCTATTAAATTAAATAATCTAGTTGTTAGCCTCTCGATAAGCTTCTTTAATTTTAGGATTGATAAAATTCAATCTTCCATCAACATAATTAGTTCACTAATAAAGTCTTTATCTTCCCAAGTATCAACCAATTTAGAAAAGTCAGCTGTAAAAGAAGGATGAACCATGATTTCAACATTTTTGCCCCTTAAGTTGTTTTTTCGAATGACAAAGGCATTTATTGTTTTAAAATAATCAGAAAATGCAAGTCCGTTTGATTTCAAGAGATTATTAATAAATTTTCTATAATAATATTTTACATAATTCCCTTCTGAATAGGTCTGGGCCATTCTCATTTTAATATTTCTCTTTTTGGCAATTTTGAAAAATACAGAAAACAAAAAAGGAATGGTATGAATATGATGATGAGAATTTAAATGACATAAATTAATACCACTATCAATAATTTTATCCAATTGAAGATTTATTTCATCAGTAATTTTTTCAAGGATCCCCCTATTCAAAATTTTAGGATTCCAATAATTATTTTTATTCCAGGTCCCATCATGATTCAACAATAAATCAACATCAAATTTACCCATTGGATACCCTTCAGTCAAATTAATATGTGCACCAATAGTAGACAGCCTGTTTTCTTTGATATACTTAATCGCTGAATCGGTCCCCTCTTCATTTGCCATCAATGAAGCACTGGTAATTAGCTCATTTTTAAAACAAAAGATTATACCCTCATTGACTAATTCTGATTTCCCAAAATCATCAGCATTAATAATAAGATTTGGATGACACCTTAAAAATTCTTTTACTTCTTGGATTTGATCTGTTATTACCATCTCAATACCGTCCTAAATAAAATATGAGAGGTCTGGTTTTTTGCCCAAAATAGCTATTTTGGGTTTGCACCAAAAAACATAAACCTCCCATGAGTAATATTACATTGTTTTCTCAGATTATTAAAAAAATCGAGCGTTCAATTTTCAAGAAACTGGTTGAAGAGAAGCAAACGGACAAGGGCTGCAAAGGCTTTGACAGCTGGACGCATTTGGTTTCCATGCTTTTTTGCCATTTTGCCAAAAGTACTTCTGTAAGGGATATTTCAAACGGCCTGCGTTCGGCCACGGGGAACCTCAACCATCTGGGGATTGCCAAGGCACCATCCAAGTCCAGTATCAGTTATCAGAACAAGCGCAGGGACTCTGACCTGTTCAAGGAGCTGTATTACGGGCTTCTGAAGCATTTAGGACAGCAGGCGTCCCTGAGCAGGGTAAAACTACGGATCAAGGCTCCCGTCTATCTGCTCGACTCCACGGTGGTAAGTCTTTGCCTTTCGATGTTTGACTGGGCAACCTTCAGGACCAAAAAGGGTGCTGTAAAGATGCATACGCTTCTGGACTATGACGGGAAACTCCCTGTTTATGTGAATATTACAGAAGGAAGTATGGCAGACAATAAAGGCGCTTATGATATTCCTTTGGAGAAAGGATCCGTTATAGTGGCGGACCGCTATTACAATGACTTTCCGATGCTCAACATTTGGGACAGCAAGGGGGTCTTTTTCGTCATAAGGCACAAGGATAACCTTAAGTTCAGCACAATCAATGAACGTCGACTCCCTGAAAATACTGCACAGGAAGTACTGATAGACGAAGAAATTGAACTGGTAAACCCGCAGTCAAAAGTGAAGTACCCCGGAAAACTCAGAAGAGTGGCTGTATGGGACGAAAAAAACCGACAGACCGTCGAACTGATTACCAATAACTTCAAATGGTCAGCAAAGACAATCGGTGATCTTTACCGGTGCCGATGGGAGATTGAGATCTTCTTCAGGGACATCAAGCAGTTACTCCATATCAAAACCTTTATCGGAACATCGAAAAATGCCGTGATGATCCAGATATGGACCGCGCTGATCACCATTCTGCTCCTAAAAGTGATGAAGGCAACCGCTAAATTCGGATGGCATCTGTCCAATCTGGTTGCATTTATCAGACTGAACATATTCGTTAAAATAGAGCTGCAAAAGTGGCTGGACAAACCCTTTGAAGACCATGAAAAACCTCCTCAAAAAAGCCAACAGGGGGTTCTATTTCCGGATTACAGATAAAATCACAATAGAAATTGCAGAAACACAGCTAAACATCTGTCTTGTAAATTATTTAGGACAGCATTGTTACCATCTAAACAATTTTTAATGAACAATTAATGATTAATAGAGCAGGAACTTTATATTAAGATTTAGGTTGTAGTATAGTCATTTAAGGCTAAACATTTTCATTAAACCTAAAATGGAAAATTAGTCTCAATTCATTGTTAATTAAGTTGATTAAACCAATAAAATTTTTTGATTCATTTACTTTTCATTTTACAAACCGATTTAATAGACTAAATTTGACTTCATTCATACAATTACAAAATTATTAAATGAAAACCCGTATGAACCCTAAATTCAATAAGTTTGATTATTTTTTAACCTTCATTTTTCTCCTCATAACTTCAAAAGGCACTTTCATCACTCAATCAAACATCATTTGGGGTATTTTCCTTCTAGTGCTCATATCATACAGTTTTTACATGAAGAGGGTATTCAAAGAAGACTTACTGGTTTTTTTCTACTTTATGGTGGGATATTTATTATTAATATTTGTCAGAAACTACACCATTAATTTTCTCCCTTTCAGCTCTTTAATCAGCGATATAATTTTTCTTTTTAAATTTATTTTGCTCAGTTATGCATTTTGCCTGGCATTGAAAGAAAACCTATTTTATCAATTTTCAACAGTTGTCTATCATTTAACTCTCATTTCCTTAGTTTTTTATTCAGTTCAATTACTTGGTGGAGGAAATTTTTTGTTTTCCCTTGGAAGAACTGTCATGGGGGTTCTGCCTCCTATTAATGATATTACAGATACTTATTCAAATATTATTGTTTTCACTTATGATCGGATACATTCAATTAGAAATTCCGGCTTTGCATGGGAACCAGGAGCATTTGGATGTTTTTTGGTTTTTGCTATCTACTTTCACCTTCTTCAAAACGATTTCAAATTAGATAAAAGATTTTTTATCTTATCTATTGCATTAGCAACAACCCTTTCTACAACTGCTTTTGTGAGTTATGCGGTGTTAAGCCTCTTTATTTACAGACAAAAGGGAGGGTCTTGGAATATGGGACTTGTTGCATTATTCACAATAATGGCCTTGGCATTTATCTACTTACCATTTCTAGGTGATAAAATAACCCAAACATACAAAGAGGATTTAGAGAAACTAGAAGATTTTGAGTCAATTAAATTCGATCTTCAGTACTATCTTGAAAACGGAGGAGAAGTTAAAATGAATAGGTTCTCCAGCGCAGTTTTTACATACCGGCATTTAAAGGAAAAACTGATTTTAGGAGTCGGCAATACTTATGGCGATATCCCAAGTACTGTTTATGAAGTTCCAATTTCTAACTTCAACCTATCAAACAGTATTTTTGATTTCATGGCTAGATTTGGCCTTGTCGGATTGTTATTTTTACTTTTTCAAGTAGGAAGATTGGCATTCATAAAATTTGGAAGTTATGAGGCATCTTTCTATCAAATTGTAATCTTTCTCGGTTTAGGTTTTGGTGAACCCATCTTTGCCCTTCCTTTGGGACTGATTTTCATCTTCATCCCCTATTTATGTGTTGGTTTTGAAGAAGAAGATGATGAAGAACAAGAAATTGGCGCTTAGGTTCAAATTATTTTTTGAGTTAAAATTTAGAAAGGGGACTATGACACAAACTGTGTAAGTTGGTTTCACTACTTACGAAGTTAAAGTTAAACCTCGAAATTCTCTGTGTGATTTAGAAGAAATCGCACAGGGAATTTGAGGAACCCGCGGTAGGCGCCCCCCGGTCTGTGTGTGGACAATTTCTTACCTTTATAACACACAGATTACAAAAATGAAAAAAGAAGATCTCCTAAATGATGACTTCCTCAAGCAGTTCAGGACTGCCGGGGAGCTTAATTCCTTCCTTCAACAGCTTCAGAAAAGAGCCGTTGAGAAAATGCTTGAAGGCGAGCTGGATGCCCATCTTGGCTATGAAAAGCATCAGAATTCCGATAATCCCAATTCAAGGAACGGCTATTCCACCAAAACAATAAAAAACACATTTGGGGAAGCTGAAATCAAAGTTCCAAGAGACAGGGAGGGTAGCTTTGAGCCTGCTCTCGTGCCCAAACGCAGAAGCATGGCGGAGGGCGTTGAAAACGTGATCATATCCATGTATGCCAAGGGAATGTCAAACCAGGACATCGAAGAGCAGATCCGCGAGCTTTATGACATCAATGTATCCACTTCCACCATCTCAAGGGTTACCGGTGCCGTAGCGGAGGATATTGTTGCATGGAGAAACAGGCCGCTTGACCCTGTATACCTGATCGTTTGGATGGACGGTATATCCTTCAAAGTCAGGGAGAACTCCAAAGTGGTCAACAAGACCGTTTACATTGCCGTTGGCCTCAGAACTAACGGCCTTAACCCAGATTGCAGCTATCCGCCTGTAAGTAGCTGTAATTTGGGTATTTCTGTTTTTTTGAGTTCAAGTTTGTGTACTACGGATTTTCTTTTTGTAAACGGTTGGTATTTGGCCTGAAGAATATCGTAAATTTCTTTTAGGTTTTTGTTTGGAACTGTACACTTGCGTGTGGTAATGATTTTGTCATAGGTGTTTTTCCCTGATGTAGTGATGACCTTTTGTGTGTTGCCTATTCTTACTATTTCACCCCAGCAGCTTTTTATTCCATTCTGTTTGAGCTGGTACCTCACTGTATTGACTATCCAATATGCAAGGATTCCCAGATGTAGATGCGCCATGGTGGCATCATCATTTTTATGGTAAATCGGTCTAAGGTCCAAGTCGGTTTTGAGGGTGCGGAAAGCATTTTCTATTTCCCTGATAGTGTTATAGATATTCCAGATGATGTACTCCTCCTGCACGTTCAGGTTTGTCCGTAAAAAATAGATACCCAGATTATCAGCTTTTGCCTGCTCCCGTTCCGGGTTTTTCTTCCATGACATTGCTGTCGCCTGTTCTGTTTTAGGGTCACTTTCAACAGTGATCTCATAATAATACTGGACTGATGGATACTTTTCTTTGGCCCTCCCGATGCGCTGGTGGACTTTATCGGTTTTTTTGACCCCTCCCTTGCTGTTGAGAGCATGGTGTATTTTTTGCAGTTCCTGTTCAAACCTTTCTTCGAACTGTAGCTTCATGCCTTCCTCTTTCTTCTCTTTGGAAGGGCTTTTGACTTCTAAATAATAGTCTGTGTTTTTTTCTGTGGACACTGCTCTGAGTCTGATGTTCTGCTTTGATTTTGTTTCCAGCAGAGTTGTAAGCCTGTCGGGCACATAGCTATAATCCTTGAGTTTTGTCCTGCTTACACAGAGGTAGCTGTATCCTTTGCTCTGGATAAGATGCAGGTTTTCTTCGGTGGCTATGCCTGCATCGAGTACCACTACCGCAGGTCCTGTACAGGTGTGGACGGAAAGCTTTTCAATCATTGCGGCAAGTGTGTTGCAGTCTGCTATGTTTCCTTCCAGGATAGAGGAGTACTTGATAAACCCTTCCACATTCACTACCAGTGCCAGCACAACAAGTTTCGCATCTTTTCTTTTTTCCTTACTCCTCCCGTATTGTGCCAGCTTACTGTTCGGTTTTTCTCCCTCAAAGTAGGTGTTGGTCAGGTCATAAAGGATGATCTTATCCTGTAGATCAAAGAGTTCATTGGTACGTTTGGAAAGGTGCTTTTCGAGTGAATCTTTGACTTTGTATAGCTCAAGCGCACTTTTGTACAGCTTGTCCTTGGTTATTTTATCCATATCATAGCCCGTAAGCTCACAGACTGCCGAGTTTTCCTTTATCCAACGGACAGTTTTGAGTTCGGAAGCGGGGTATACCGCACGGGATACAACCTGTGTGGCTGCAAGACTTGCATCTTCGGCGCTGAATCCCGCCGAAAGTAATAAAGGTGTAAGCTGCAGCTTCTCCCATGTCTGGAAAGCAATATTCTCAGCTCCTATTTCTCTGGCATTACTGTGCTGGATGGTATCCATATCCACCATCCGTGACAGCTGCTGTTCCGACTTGATATCCAGCTTCTTGGAAGATACGATCCGATTCCAGAAGTCTTCAACATAGCGTCTGACGATTGGATCTTCCTCCAGGTCAAAAAGAGAAGCCTTGTGCTCATACTTCTCGGTAAGGTGTTTCTGTATTTTGTTGAGCTGCTCGGGTGCGGCATCCTCCATGAAACCTATATTCAGGATAGTGCGATGACACACTCTGTTGTCCGCATTACGGTAACTTTCCACCAGCCGGTAATACCCACTCAGTCTTCCCGTGTCGGGATGTTTACGTAAAGAGAACTTGAAATACATGGTGTAAAGTACTGGTATTGAACCCCAAGATGCAATACCCCTTGTGTACTACAAACCGAAAAATGGCCTTATACAGCCCGTAGAAAAAAAATCACGTAGGGGGGTACGGGTAATCGGAGCTAAAAAAAAGAAAATTTCCCGAAATTTTCTTTTTTAACCCCTAAAAGCTGCAATCTGGGTTAAAGAGATCCTAGGCCTTTGGCTTGGCAAGAATGAATCTTCGGCTTTCTGGATGGGGGTACTTACTGATCTGAAAGCCAGAGGGGTTGAAGATATTCTCATAACGGCAACTGACAACCTGAACGGGTTTACTGATACGATAAAAGCTTCATTCCCCCAATCAGTCACTCAGATATGTGTCGTCCACCAGATCAGAAACGCATGTAGATATGTCGCATGGAAAGACCGCAGGGCGTTTACAAGGGATATGAAGGAAATTTATACCGCCCCTACAAAAGATGCTGCTTGGGCTGCCCTGAACGATTTTGCCAAAAAATGGGAATCCAAATACGCTTATGCCATCAAAAGCTGGAGGGACAACTGGGATGAACTCACCGTTTTCTTCGATTACCCGGCTGAAATCCGTAAAATCATCTATACCACCAACCTGATTGAAAATCTCAATGGAAAGATCAGAAAATACACCAAAAACAAGCTCTCTTTCCCGACAGATGATGCCGTAATGAAGTCTGTTTTTCTCGCTGCAAGAGAAGCATCGAAAAAATGGACTATGCCTATCAGAGACTGGGGAGCTATTCTTAACAGTTTCCTGCTTATATTTGGTGATAGGGTCAGGCTTCTTGATACCTGACAATAAAATCATAATTTAAAGTTTACACACTTATCGGGATAGTGTCTTAGAAAGCATTTTAATAAAACTGAGTTTGTTAAATGCCTTCTAAATTTTAAACTATCCCTTACCTAACTAAGTTTGAATTTTGGATTCAAATAACTATCAGAACAAATAAATCAAAGCTCTTCCTGCAATGAAATTGAATGCCCAGCATCAATTAGATCGATATCCTTTTTGAAAAGAGCCAAGTCAGAAATTACCATTTCACTTACTAAAGCCTCAAGATCATATTTTGGCTTCCAGTTTAACTGTTGCTGAGCTTTTGTTGGATCACCGATCAAAAGATCTACTTCAGTAGGTCTAAAATACATAGGATTTACTTTCACCAAAACATCACCCACTTTAACAGAATATCTAACTCTATCGAATAACTTTTCTGTTATTTCTAAGTCAACACTGTCCAAAATACCCACTTCCTCTACTCCTTCTCCTTCAAATCTCAAATTGAAACCTATTTCTTTAAAGGCCATGATGATAAAATCACGCACCGTAGTTGTTTTACCAGTCGCAATTACATAATCTGAAGGTTTATCCTGCTGTAAAATCAAATACATTGCCTCTACATAATCTTTGGCATGACCCCAATCTCTTTTCGCATCCAGATTACCCATAAACAATTGTTTTTGTAAACCCAATGCAATTTTGGCCACTGCCCTTGTAATTTTTCTTGTCACAAAAGTTTCGCCTCTTAGCGGAGATTCATGATTAAACAAAATCCCGTTACAGGCATACATGTTATAGGCTTCCCTATAATTTACGGTAATCCAGTATGCATACATTTTAGCAACTGCATATGGGGACCGTGGATAGAAGGGTGTTCTTTCTGATTGGGGCGTTTCTTGAACCAATCCATAAAGCTCTGAGGTAGAAGCCTGATAAATTTTAGTTTTATTTTGCAGGTTCAGAAGCCTTACCGCCTCCAAAATTCTCAAAGTTCCAATTCCATCTGCGTTTGCAGTGTATTCCGGGATATCAAAACTTACTTTTACATGACTCATTGCAGCCAAGTTATAAATCTCATCTGGCTGAGTTTCTTGTATAATTTTGGTCAGATTCATTGAATCTGTCATATCACCATAATGAAGGAAGAAGTTTCTGTTTGATTCATGCGGATCCTGATACAAATGGTCAATCCTATCTGTATTAAATAAAGATGACCTTCTCTTTATACCATGAACTTCATATCCCTTTTCTAAAAGAAATTCAGATAAATATGCACCATCTTGACCTGTTACCCCTGTAATTAATGCGACTTTCCTTTTCATAATTAAAATAATTTAAAAATTAAGTTTAACTTCTTTTATGTTTTTCAAATTTTCAATGTACCATTTGTATGTAGACAGTATTCCTGATTCCAAATCAATCTTTGATTTCCAACCTGCATTTTTGAGTTTGGTGACATCCAACAACTTTCTGGGTGTTCCGTCCGGCTTTGTTGAGTCCCACTTAATTTCTCCCTGATGTCCTGTTATGTCCTGGATGAGTTCTGCCAAATCTTTGATGGAGATATCAGTGCCCGTTCCAACATTATAAAGACTTTCGCTCAACTCATTTTCCATTGAAAAAATCACAGCTTCCGCCAAATCATCAACATGAAGAAATTCCCTTAATGGACTACCTGAGCCCCATAATTCTACCGGAATGTTTTGATTCTCTTTTGCCTCATGAAATTTCCTGATCATGGCTGGCAGTACATGGGAAGTTTGTAGATCAAAATTGTCAAATGGCCCATATAGATTAGTAGGCATCAAACTGATATAATCCAATCCATATTGCTTCCTTACAGCCTCACATGCTTTTACTCCAGCTATTTTACTTATGGCATAAGCCTCGTTGGTTGGCTCTAAAAAACCACTGAGTAGGTATTCTTCTTTAATTGGCTGTTGAGCCATTTTAGGATAAATACAAGAACTGCCTAGAAATATAAATTTTTTAATCCCATACTTCAGCGAAAAATCAATCAGATTATTTTGAATCTGTAAATTTTCCATCAAGAATTGATAGGGATATTGAGAATTGGCAAGAATCCCTCCTACCCTGGCTGCCGCATCGATAACTACCTCGGGTTGATTTTCATTGAAAAATTCATCCACATCCTGCTGATTCCTCAAGTCCAATTTAGAACTTTCAATACCTATTACATTCCGGTATCCATTCTTTAGCAGTGATCGAAAAATTGCAGACCCCACCATCCCCCTATGCCCTGCTACATAAATCTTGCTTTCTTTACTTAACATATATTCAGTTAATGTTATATTATAATATTGATGTAAAAATAAAAAACATTTTACAATATTCAAAATACATTTTTAATGTTTTGAAAAATTATCATTTTTATTTAAGGACTTAAATATTTCAAAAAGGTTTAATCCAAATTTTTCAAGTGAAAAATGTTTGTTTTGTAATTCTAATCCCTTTTTCCCCATTTCCTTTCTCAAATTAGGATCTTTCAACAAAATATTAATTTTGTCTTTCCAAGTTTCAACGTCGCCTTCTTTAACAATAAAACCAACTCCTTCTTTTTCCACATCAATATCTATATATGGGTTCTCGGTAATGATTACGGCTTTACCCATAGACATGCTATCAAAAAGGCTGGTTAAGCCTAAAGTAGAACTTTTTGTCATTTTGAAACAAACAAGTACAATTTTAGCCTTATTATAAATTCTACATAAATCATTATTATTTATCCAATGAGTAAAAATTTCAACATTGGAAGGAATTTCATTTGTTTTGGGCTTATAATCAGCTTTCGCAAATATCTTTAGCCTCAAGTCAAGTCCACGGAATGCCTCAATTAGGGTATCAAAATCTCTATCTGTTTGACCGTTTGAAACAGCATAATTTTCTTCTTCCTCCTCATTAATAAACTTTTTATAATAAGAAGTTTCAGATCCCCAATCAATAGTAAGGAGCCAATTCTTACATTCTTCTTCACCTATTTTAAATGCATTAAGAGCATCTTGTTTCAACTTTCTACTAAGAAAAACAACCCTATCATAACCTTTCAAAAGTTTTTTTCCTAACCATAGCTTGAATTTATTGCTTGAATCCATTCCCAATAATGGATAATGGACCATAACCACAATTGGGGTCTTCAAGAACCCCAAAACCCTTAAAATAAGAAGAAGTTTAGTGGCGGCAGTTCCAAAGGGTGAATAATAGGCGTCAATTTCTTTTGAATACTTTAATGCCCTCAACTGAAGATCTAAATGCTGAATTAAAAACAAATTCCCAAGCTTTTTTAAAAACTTGTTTTCTTCATGGGACATGACAATCATTTCAATACCATCCATCTTATCGATTTCGGTTTTTCCCCATAATTGCTGACCAGGAGTAATCCCTTTTTCCCAATCATTATAATAGCTATCCATGGGATAATCATTAAGCAAAAGTACCTTCATAACTTAAAATTATTTTTTCAATAAATTAGTAAAACAATAAAAAAACACAGCTCTTAAATCTATTACAGAAAATTTTAACCTAAGGATTATTTCAAGTGATTCCATGACTGCATATCCGTTTTACCTTTCCATAATTTAAGAAGCAAGCTTCCCAATAAATCTGAATTTTGGGCTGGCTTTTTTGAACAATCATCTAACCACCTTAAAATTTCATTTGCCAAAAACTCATAATTAAATTTCCCCACTAACTTTTGGCTTTTCTGACCAAATTCTTCTTTGACTTTTTCATCCAATTCCAAAAACTTGTTTAAATAATAAGCTATTTCTTTTTCAGAATAAGGATCAAAAACAAACCCGTTTTCACCTTCTTTGATCAATGTATGTGCAGCATTGACATTTTTACTGGATAAAACAGGTAATCCTGAAGCCATAGCTTCATTGACTACAAGCCCCCAACTCTCAGAAATACTTGGCAAAACCAGAAGTTTTGAATTATTTAAAATATTAGCCAACTCCTCATTACTTTTCTTTCCAACAAAATCAACATTCAGTAGCTTCCGGTCACTTACAATATTCATTAAATCTTGCATTTCTGGACCTTCCCCTATTAGCACCAATTTATATTGAGAATTATTCTTCAACACAATTTCCCAGGCCCCAAGTAATCTTTGGAGGTTTTTAATGGGCACCAATCGGCCTACAAATAAAATAATATTATCCCTTTTCTTATAGGGGACGGAATTTGAGAACCTCGCATTATTTATACAGCTTAATCCGTAATAAAGAGAGGATTTTTTTACACCCCATTTCAAATACTCATCATCATAATCATGAGATGGAATCAAAAATGCATCTGACTGAAGAAATATTCTTTTTTTAATAAAATTAACCAGAAAATTCCGCTTGTAAAATGAATGATTAGCATCATCAAAAATCATTATTTTAACCTGATTTTTTTTTGCCCATCTCAAAGAAAGTGCACCCGCCGAAAAAACAGGAGGCCCGGCAATAATATAATCAGGTTCTAAATCATCAAGTTTTTTAAAAAATTCAGTTTCAATAGAATTTAAATCAATATCCTGAGGTGCCAAACCTGGAAAAATACAATACCACCAGTGATGTGTCTTTTTTTGAATCTGAAAATCATAGGGAGATCCCTTACCAAAAATCTCAACAACGATCAATTCTATTTTAATCTTCAAAAAATATTGCTGTAAAAAGAAAAGTCTTTCTACCCAATAACCACTTAAATCATTATGTGTAAGAATTAGTTTTTTCATTTTTGGATTTCCTCAACCTATTTCTAACGGAATCTTCACTCATCAAAATTCATTATTTGTCTATTTAAATAATTTGTCCGTCTGTTTTAAACTTGTCATACAAAAAAGGGAAAATAGTCTTTATCCATAGCTTAGAAGCAATTATTGGAGTGTCCAAAGGAAAATATTTTTTAACAAAGTAAATGAATTCTTTGTATGCCAGTCCTTTAGGACTGTACATATAGGCTAACCGCTCCTTGAAACTTGTTTTCTGTGATTTCCAGCTTTTACCATGATCATATTTACAATACCCATAAACTCCGGGAGCAGAAAAAACTAAAAATCCATTCCTTTTTGCTCTCATGGTATACTCAAAATCTGCAATCCCATGAATAAATTTTTCTCCTAAAATTCCATTTTTTTTCACAATCGCACTTGGGACTAGCATAATGTTGGCACAGCCCAAATCACAAGGTTCCTCTACTTCATTATGGGTTACAAATTTATATTTTAACCTGAATTTTGAAGTCAATTTAAAACCTCCATAGGTAAATTTACCTGATTCTGGATCAACGGTTGTTCCTATAGTAATGCTTTCCTTTTTATATTTTTCAAATAATTTCCTGTTGACATCCAATATTCTGGAAATACAGTCATCGAACAAGTAGGTATCATCATTGAGAAGCAAATAATAATCAAAGTCGGTTCCTTGATTAATTGCCATTTGCCATGAATTCCTCATCCCTCCTGCCCAAAACAAATTACCATCCCCATAACCAACATTTATTTCAGGAAACTGACTTTTAATAACTTTTCCAGTTTGGTCTGGAGAATTATCATCAGTCAAAAAAACCTGAAAAGCAACATTATCTACACCCCTTTGACTGTAAAGAACTTTAAGACAATTAATTGTCTTCTCTACTCTATTGAAACAGGTAATCAGAACTGCAATTTTTATCATAATTAAATTCCCCTCAAATTATTTCCACATTATTTGAACCAAATTCCCTCTGCTTTTTGATTGATGATTTTTTGGCTTTGGATATAAGTAACAATACCTAAAACGAATAAAACAATCGAATTGGCAGAGACAACTCCTATTAATCCCCATAATTTACCCAAATAAATGGACAAAGGGACATTGACAAAAGCTGCTATTAAAATTACAATTACCAAGACGCGTAATTTTCCTACACCATTAATGAGCGTCATGTGGATATTGAACCAAAAAAAGACTAAGAAGTACAAAGAAATAAAGAAAGTAACTTCAAATGGAATATTTAAACGTTCACCTATCCATATTTCAAAAACGAAAGGCGAAACAAACAAGGAAAACACATTTAATATGATAAACAAAAAAAATATTTTACGTAGTTTTTTCATGCTGTTTTTGATCCAGGTGTAATCATTTAACCCAAACGCCTCCGCAAACCCTGTCCAATATGGATTCAAAATAACAGACACTACCATAAATAATGCAGTGAAATACTTGTATACAACATTATAAACAGCAACATCTTCATGCCCTAGCACATTGGCAATAATAATGTTGGAAGTTTGATAAAGAACCAAGGTGCCTATCTGAATAATAAAAAACATACCTCCAACAGAAATTAGGGATTTTGATGTTTTAAAATCAATCTTGTTAAAGCTTGGCCTATACTTTTTTAAGTCATTAAAAAAATAATAGACACTAAAAAAAAGCGTAGCCAGCAAGGAAGCAAAGCCCAAAGCAACTACCAAAAGAACCAAATTGCTTTCTGAAAAATAATAAAATGCAGACAACACTATAAGAGAAAACAACAAACAAAAAGTATTCACCAGGTTAGCTTTATAATTTAAGTGAACTGCAGTGAGAATAGTATGTAAAAGCTGAACAACAAATGAGATACAGACAAGAATCATAACCAAATAGACAACTGTCTTAATAGGAGATGACAAGTTATCAGGGGTATTGAAAACAGTCTGCCAATCGACAAACTGATCGAATATTAAAAAAATCACTAGAAAACCTACCGCAATCAAAGCCATTACAGCATAAATCGAGCTAACATAAACTCTCGCATTTTCAAAATCCTGTAAGGAATTATCTTTGGTCAATTTATTTCTAAGCCCATTACCTAATCCAAAATCAAACTGAATCATCCAACTTGCCACAGAACTTACCGTCAACCAAACACCATACTCCTCAGCCCCGACATAACTAATTGACATTGGAACTAGAATCAATGATAGGACAATCCCCAATCCTTTAAAAAAAATTGAGTTAACAATGTTTTTAAACACCAAAGAAGACCGGTCCCCTCTTGTATATAGATTATTAAATCTATCCAAAAGAATTTCAAAAAAATGCATGATTTTTTTAAGCTTTTTGTTTAACCCTGATATTTTTGCCAGAGCTGTAATACCCATATCCGAATTTGCTACTGGACAATTTATCTGAATCATTTAAAACAATAAAGTTTCGGTTGAATATATTGTTCTGAACAATTTCCTCATACTCTTCAAGTTGACTGATCTTAGTATAATTCAATCTTATAACATAAATTAATACATCAACTAATCCACTTAAAGAAAAAGGATCCGCTACCAATCCCATGGGGGAAGTATCAATAATTATATGATCATAATTTGATCTTAAATTCTTTAGTAATCCCAAAACTTTATTTGAATTTATCAGCTCAGATGGATTATCTATCGGAGTATTTAGCCCCAAAACAGAAAGATTTTCATCAATTCCAGATGGTAAAATTATTTTTTTAAAATCTTTGATTGAATCGTTAAAATAATTGTTAAGAGAAATTTCCGTATCAAGATTTAATGCCTTCAAAATACTTGGACGTCTCAAATCAAAGTCAACAAGAATAACCTTTTTCCCTACCAAACTTAGGGAAATGGCTAAATTAATGCTCGTAAATGATTTGCCTTCTTTTGACATAGAAGAAGAAACGGCAATTACCTGGTTCTCATTTTTGGACAGGAAACCCAAATTGCTCCTAATCAGTCTAAATTGTTCGGCAGGAGGGGATATACTTCCGGGTTTAACAACTACATATCCTTTTTCTTCATTTTTACCGACTTCTCCTAAAATTGGTACTTGGGTAATACCCTCTACGATTTTCTTTGATGTAATTTTTTCAGAGAAATTAAATTTGATAAATAAAACAATTATTGGCAAAGCCAATCCCGCTAAAAAGCCTATGCCCAAAATAGTTAATTTTTTAGGGGATACAGGCTTAACACTAGCTGTTGGAGCATCTATCACCTGCAAACTGCTAACCCCTGCAACTTCCAAAGCCAAGGCAGATTCATCTCGTTTTCTTAATAAATATTGGTAATGTTCTTGCTTGATTCCTTTTTGCCTATCAATTTCCATTAATTCTCTCTCAATTACAGGGATTCTTTGCACTTGGGATCTGTTTACATTTAAATTCTCCTCAAGGTTCTTCCTTGTAATTTCAAAATTTGATCTGTTGCTTCTGATATTTTGAAGGATATTTGATTTAAGGCTTGATAATTGTTCGTTTAAAGCAATCAACTGTTGGTTATTAGGTTGTACGATCCTGCTTATCCTCTGTCTTTCCCTCAACAAATCATTATATTTTGCCAATAGATCAGACAAGGTAGGGTCTAGTGTCACAAAAGAACTGGGAATGGTTTCATTGCCATTGCCTTGAACAGCTATCAGATTCTCAAGAGACTCCAATATTTCTATTTTATTGCTTAGTTCAGAAATTTCTTTACTTGTACTTGCCGTACTTTCCAGAAATATTCTTGAATCCAACCCTATATCCGTAACCCTGTTACGCTGTTTGAACCGTTCCACGTACATCTCCAGGGAATCCAATTCCTTCTTGGCAACCAAGAGTTTTTCATCCAGGAATTTTATAGTCTTCAAAGCAACTTCATTTTTTTGGTTTTGATTTGAGCTATTGTATCCATCTATCAATGCATTAAGAATTTGCTTCCCCCTTGTGGGAGAAGAATCAAGAAGCCTAATAAAAAGAGTACTGGATTTTACAGAAGATTGCTCAAACTTTAAAGCTTTGGCATATCTTTCAGTTTTTACAATGGGGTTCTCCAGAATGACAACAAAAGTGGAAAAAGGAAAACTTACAGCGCTTTCTTCACTTTTCTTCTCTATTGAAAAAACCCCAAACTCAGTCTTTATTTTATCTCCAAAATTAAATTCTGCTTTTTTGTTATCTTTAAAGTTTATTTCAAATTTTTTGTCACCTAAAATAGTGATGGCAAAAACCTCTACACCCGATAAAAACTCTTCATTGAATTCATGTACAATTAAATTGACCGGGACATTATAAGGACTCAATTCCTTCTTAAACATGCCATTGTGGTCATAAAAAGTCACAAAAGCATTCTTAGAAATTACTGCTTCATTAAGAAGTGATTTGGATCTGAGTTTCTCAATCTCATTATCCAATTTAACAGTGGTTTTGATATTCTCAAGATCACTCAAGATTGGGCTTTCAGTTAAATTTCCTGCTCTTTCTCCCTCTCTTATTAGAACGGAACTTGTGATTTCATAATATGGTGTCGCAGATTTAAGATACAAAAACGACAATCCTACAAACAATAATATTGAAGCTAAAATATATGGCCAAAAAGGTAAAACCACCTTCACTGATCTCATTAAATCTATTGGCTCTCCAGCCCCTTTATTTTTAGTCCTATTATGACTCATGGCTACGTTGTTAAAGTAATAATTGTTTTCCCCGGTTTTTACTGTTACTGAAATATATTCTGCCAGTTAAATAAAATAGGGATTATAATAGAAACGGCAAGACCGACCAAAATCATATTTCTTTCATTGGTACTTGCCTTAACTGCTTTCAATTTATGTGGTTGAACATAAATAATATCATTCTGCTTGAGATAGAATAGAGGAGAATCCAAAAGATCGCTTGAATTAAAATTAATTTTGGACACAGTCCTTTTACCATCTTTTTCTCTAATCAAAAGGACACTTTCTCTTAGTCCAAATTCCGTCATGTCTCCTGCCAAACCTAATGCCTCAAGGATATTGATCTCTTCATTTGGAACAAAAAATGTGGATGGATTATTTACTTCCCCAATTACGGTAATTTTGAAATTTGAAAAACGTATTGATACAACCGGATCTTTGATATATTCTCCGATTTTTTGCTCAATAATTATTTTTGCTTCAGTTTTCGTTAAACCTCCAACTTTAACATTCCCTACTGTAGGAATATTAATCTGACCCATCTCATCAACGATAAAACCCTCTGCATTAATATTATTGATTATTGTTCTATTGTAATCCATTACATCAAGTGGATCATTGAACATCGCATTCAATTCCGGCTGAAGTGAGCTTAAGGTTATCCTAAGCAAATCTCCTTTCTGAATTGTGACCCTATTTTCATTTGTAATCTCGGTGGTGTAAATCTTGTCATAGTCCAAATCACTAAAATATGTTAGATTTCTTACAGAACAGGAAGAGAGGTAAAGAACTAAAACTACGTATAGACTTAACTGCCACTTTGAATTGAATAACGTAAACTTATCCATATTAATAAACTATTTTTTTCAAATTAATACCCGGTCCAAACTTCATAAAAAAAAATTAAAATTTAAAGAATTCGCGTAAAACTTTTTTATATATTCAAAATGCATATTTATATATTCAAAAGTTTATATCAGTTGAAGTGCCTCAAACTCACCGCCCCAAAAACCTAAATTTTAACTCATCTTTTCCAGGTTAGAATTAAAGATTTTTTTAACAAAATTTACTGTAAATTTAGCCAAAATAAAATGAATTCTAATTTTTTACAAATACATTTTGGTTCAGACTGGTTTTATTTTTCAATTTTATTTTGTATTTTAAAATTTTTACCAAATTAGATTTATTTATAATAGCCTCATCAAAGGAATGCCTTGGAATCATTTCATCTAACAGCTCATTTACGAAAGAATTACTTTTCTTAAAATGTGCTCTTTTTACAGTTTGGTAAACCGCTGGATCATATCGAAGAAGTTCATCCAAATAAACTGCTGCCTTGAAACAATAAATGGTTTGATCGGTGTCCAAAATTTGCTTTGAGCCTTTTTCTGTAAAAGAGACAGATTGGAAATCAACTCTCACAATATTTCCAAAAGCCGCCAAGTCTTTAGCCTCTTTTATGACTATTGAATATTCTTCATCATTCAAAATTGAATCAGATGCTTCGCTTACAATCAAAACTTCCTCAGTATCTGCTTCAAACGCAGCAAAAGCAATATCTGCTACAACATCATCAGGACAGCTCCTTATAATTTGTTTGAAATTTAAAAATCCAAATTTTTTAAGAATACTATTAACCTGTTTGAAATTCATCAATCGATTAATGATGATCATTTTATCAACAATCTTTTTATTACGCTTAATAGCTTGTTCCAGGGACAATTCCCAATCAGATTTATTTTGAACCAGGTTACCGGAACCCTGATTCATAATACCCAACCCTGCTGTGGAGAATTGATATGGGATTAAAACACAACTTGCTTTCATAACGATAAAATTTAAGCCGCTAATGAGACATTCTTTTTAATAACCTTCCTCTGATCAACTTAATTGATTTTATAAGAAGGTATAATTTTCTGTAATATTAACAATATAAATTTTAAAAACAAATTCTTGTATCTGAAATACATTTTAAATAATTCATAATTTATTTCAAGAGATTTGAAAAATTTAAATTTTAAAATCCTCTTATATTTGAGCCAGACAAAAAACAAAATGAAAAGAATTGAAACCTGCCTAAGCCCTGAACTATTACACTTGTATAATTTACAAGGAAAGAATGTATTAATTGTTGACATATTCAGGGCCACAACTAGTATGATATCAGCTTTGGCGAATGGTGTGATTTCCATTAGACCTTTTAGAAGTCTTGAAGAATGCGAGGCTATGAAACATGAAGGATTCATTATTGCTGGAGAAAGAGATGGCAAAAAAGTTGAAAGTTTTGATCTAGGAAACTCTCCTTTGAGTTATCTGAACCACACTTTTTCAAACAGAAAAATCGCTATGACAACGACCAATGGAACCTTAGCAATTGATGCTGTAAAAGCAATCGCCAATAAAGTGCTCATTGGTGCTTTTATAAATTTAAATGCCACTATTGAATATTTAAAAAACCAAGAAGAAGATTTGGTAATCTTATGTGCAGGTTGGAAAGGAAAATTCAATCTGGAAGATTCATTATATGCTGGAGCAATAGCTTATTTTCTTTCAAAAGACTATACGACGGACTGTGATGGTACATTAGCCATGAAAAGCCTCTATCAGTTCAATCAAAATAATATTAAAGCATTTTTAGCTAATGCTTCCCACACCAAAAGGCTTCAAAATCAGAATATAGAAGCAGATATTGACTTTTGTTTATCATATGACATTTTTGATGTAATTGGTTTAGTCAAAGATGGGGAGATAATTGCCCAACAATCTTAATTGAATAGCACAATTTAATTGGCATTCTACTGATTGCAGGGTTCCTATATGTTCAAATTTTATATCTTTGTTGACAAATTAATATCTCATCCCAAAGCAAATTCACCATGACAGAGGTAAAACTCTTCTCGGGCACCCAAAGCCAGGCACTAGCAGAAAAAATCGCGAAAAATTACGGAAAAAAACTTGGAGACCTCACCATATCCAAGTTCAGTGACGGGGAAATGTCTCCAAGCTTCAATGAGTCTGTAAGAGGATGCACAGTCTTTCTCATACAGTCTACCATGCCCACCGCAGATAATCTATTGGAGCTATGTCTGATGATTGATGCGGCAAAAAGAGCAAGTGCATATAAAGTTTGCGCAGTAATCCCTTACTATGGATATGCAAGACAAGACAGAAAAGATCGTCCGAGAGTTTCTATTGCATCAAAGCTCATTGCTAACATGTTAACCTCTGCAGGAGCAGACAGGATTATGACCTGCGATCTACATGCAGGACAAATCCAGGGCTTTTTTGATATCCCATTAGATCACTTAAATGGATCTGCAATTTTTGTACCATATTTGGAAAGGCTCCATAATGAAAACATGATATTTGCTGCCCCTGATGTAGGTGGTGTGGCCAGGGCAAGATCATATGCAAAACATTTTGAAGTGGAAATGGTAGTTTGTGACAAACATAGAAAAAGAGCCAATGAAGTAGCCTCTATGCAGGTCATTGGTGAGGTAGAGGGAAAAGATGTAATCTTAGTAGACGACTTGGTGGATACTGCCGGGACGCTTTGTAAAGCAGCACAAATAATAATGGACAAAGGTGCCATATCCGTTAGAGCAATCGCTACTCATGGCGTTTTATCTGGAAAAGCCTACGAAAACATTGAAAATTCTATTTTAAAAGAATTGGTCATCACAGATACAATTCCTCTTAAACATACTTCTTCAAAAATTAGAGTTTTGTCAGTAGCTGAGTTATTTGCAAAAGCAATCCATGCCGTTACAGGCAATACTTCTATTAGTTCCTTATTTATTTAAGGATTCCTAAGGTTAAAAATTAATTTCTTTCTATCCAAGAGGTCGTTCTTAATTAAAACGACCTTTTTTCAATGCTGTCCTAAATAATTTACAAGACAGACGTTTAGCTGTGTTTCTGCAATTTCTATTGTGATTTTATCTGTAATCTGGAAATAGAACCCCCTGTTGGCTTTTTTGAGGAGGTTTTTCATGGTATTCAAAGGGTTTATCCAGCCACTTTTGCAGCTCTATTTTAACGAATATGTTCAGTCTGATAAATGCAACCAGATTGGACAGATGCCATCCGAATTTAGCGGTTGCCTTCATCACTTTTAGGAGCAGAATGGTGATCAGCGCGGTCCATATCTGGATCATCACGGCATTTTTCGATGTTCCGATAAAGGTTTTGATATGGAGTAACTGCTTGATGTCCCTGAAGAAGATCTCAATCTCCCATCGGCACCGGTAAAGATCACCGATTGTCTTTGCTGACCATTTGAAGTTATTGGTAATCAGTTCGACGGTCTGTCGGTTTTTTTCGTCCCATACAGCCACTCTTCTGAGTTTTCCGGGGTACTTCACTTTTGACTGCGGGTTTACCAGTTCAATTTCTTCGTCTATCAGTACTTCCTGTGCAGTATTTTCAGGGAGTCGACGTTCATTGATTGTGCTGAACTTAAGGTTATCCTTGTGCCTTATGACGAAAAAGCCCCCCTTGCTGTCCCAAATGTTGAGCATCGGAAAGTCATTGTAATAGCGGTCCGCCACTATAACGGATCCTTTCTCCAAAGGAATATCATAAGTGCCTTTATTGTCTGCCATACTTCCTTCTGTAATATTCACATAAACAGGGAGTTTTCCGTCATAGTCCAGAAGCGTATGCATCTTTACAGCACCCTTTTTGGTCCTGAAGGTTGCCCAGTCAAACATCGAAAGGCAAAGACTTACCACCGTGGAGTCGAGCAGATAGACGGGAGCCTTGATCCGTAGTTTTACCCTGCTCAGGGACGCCTGCTGTCCTAAATGCTTCAGAAGCCCGTAATACAGCTCCTTGAACAGGTCAGAGTCCCTGCGCTTGTTCTGATAACTGATACTGGACTTGGATGGTGCCTTGGCAATCCCCAGATGGTTGAGGTTCCCCGTGGCCGAACGCAGGCCGTTTGAAATATCCCTTACAGAAGTACTTTTGGCAAAATGGCAAAAAAGCATAGAAACCAAATGCGTCCAGCTGTCAAAGCCTTTGCAGCCCTTGTCCGTTTGCTTCTCTTCAACCAGTTTCTTGAAAATTGAACGCTCGATTTTTTTAATAATCTGAGAAAACAATGTAATATTACTCATGGGAGGTTTATGTTTTTTGGTGCAAACCCAAAATAGCTATTTTGGGCAAAAAACCAGACCTCTCATATTTTATTTAGGACGGTATTGACCTTTTTTTTTTAATAAATAGAATCAACTCCTAAGCAAAACCGACATAAATCAGCTTTATTAATATCGGCTTTTAAAATCAGTTGACATTTTTATGCGGGCACTTATAAACTTACTAAAGAATTCTTCTATGATTTTTAGTTGCTACTAAAATCCTCATTATTCCATCTTAAGGATTGAACCAAAACCTTATAAAATATTCTACCGAAAGAGATTTTTTGAGAACAGGGGATCAATAATCATTTTATTGTAAGGTAAACAGATCAACTTTTAAAAAATTTGAATAAAAATAAAAGTATTTTAAATACAATTATTTGCATTTAAAAATATTGTACCTATTATTGTAATCGAAATGAGAGGTCATCCAATAATTTGATCAAACAAATTAGTGGATGAATAATCAGTATTCCCTGGGATGTCAAATATTGTGACTGAAGAGGCGAAGCTGTATCTTATTAAATTCAATTTATTTTTACTAACCTATAACCTTAAATTTAAAAATATGAAAGCTGTAATTTTAGCAGGCGGGTATGGTACCCGGATAAGTGAAGAAAGTGGTATCAGACCAAAGCCAATGGTGGAAATTGGAGGAAAGCCAATTTTATGGCATGTCTTAAAAATCTATTCAGCATTTGGAATAAATGAATTTATAATCTGTTGTGGCTATAAAGGGTACATGATCAAGGAATATTTCGCTAATTATTTTTTACACAACTCGGACTTCACAATTGACCTCCAACAAAACAAAATGGAAATCCACAAACAAAATGGAGAACCATGGAAAGTTACCCTGATTGATACTGGAGAAAATGTCATGACCGGGGGAAGAATAAAAAGAATTAAAGAATATGTAAATAATGGTCCTTTTTGCCTAACATATGGAGATGGTGTAGGGAATGTCAATATAAAAGAGAGTATTGAATTTCATAATAGAGAAAAACCTCTGGTTACAATGACAGCTGTTAAACAACCAGGGAGGTTTGGCGTGTTCTCACTAGGCCAAAAAGAAACATTGGTAAAAACCTTTAGAGAAAAACCTCAGGGAAATGGAAATGAAGACGCTTGGATAAATGGAGGTTTTTTTATAGTAGAGCCAAAAGCTTTAGATTATATTGCTGGAGATGAGACAAGTTGGGAAAAAGAGCCATTAGAAAAAATTGCGCATGAAGGAAAACTATCAGCATACAAGCATAATGGATTCTGGCAACCAATGGACACATTACGAGATAAAAATTATTTAGAGGAAATTTGGTCAAGTGGAAACGCACCATGGAAAATCTGGTGAGAATTCTTCAAACTCTATTTTATTCCTAATGAGAAAAGTTATTGTAACAGGTGGGACCGGTTTTATAGGAAAAAACTTACTTCCAATTCTATCAGAAATGGACGCAGAGTTTTTCCTAATGAACAGAAGAAAGCAGTCGAATCCAGCAGCTTCAAATATTCAAAATATAGAATGTGATGTATTGGATCATAACAGTATAAATCACCATTTAGAGAAAATTCAAGCTACGCATTTAATTCACTTAGCGTGGTCAATTTCTCCAAGCAATGTCAATATGCCTGAAAATTTTGATTGGCTAAAAGCAAGTATAAATCTTTTAGAAGGATTCAGGAATTTTGGGGGTAAGAGGGTGATTTCAGTCGGATCATGTTTTGAGTACAACTGGGATACGGGCTATTGTAAAGAAAATATTACTCCTACCAGAAGTAAATCTTTGTACAGTTCATGTAAAAACAGCTTAAGAGAATACATGGAAGCCTACTGCAGACATTTTGGTCTTGAATTTGTTTGGCCCAGGTTGTTTTTTTTATTTGGAGCTCATGAAAATCCAGATAGACTTATTCCCCATATTATTGTTTCTTTACTTAAAGGACAGGAGGCGACCATAAAAAACGGTATGATTTTCAGAGACTATTTGTATGCGAAAAGTGCTGCCAAATACCTTTCAAAAATTATTTTCAATGATGTGCAAGGCCCTATAAATATTTGTTCAGGTATACCTATTAAATTAGAACATCTAGGAAAAATGGTTGCCGAAATAATCGGCAGACCGGATTTATTGAAAATTGAAAGTCCAGAGACAGTAAGCAACAAAGTTTTGTTTGGAGATTCTTCCAATATTGAAAAGCTAATACCATTGGAAGAAAGAATTGATTTAAGAGAAGGACTGGAGCAAACTGTAGAGTGGTGGAAAAAAGAACTTTCATTTAAAGAAAACATTCAATTAACTTAATATTAATATGGAAGACATTATTGTTTTGGGAGCAGGTATGGCTGGTTATGGGGCTGCAAATGAATTTAAAAAAGCCGATATTAATACCTTTGTTTTTGAAAAAAACAATTACATAGGTGGTCACTGTGCCTCCTTCACTTTTGAAAATAAATGGATCTTTGATGATGGACCTCATATTTCATTTTCAAAAAATGATCAAGTCAAACAAATTTTTGCAGATAACGCGGATAATGATTTTCATGAATTCAGTGCAAATCCGGTCAATTACTGGAATGGTAAATGGATAAAACACCCTGCTCAGATTAATTTAAGTGAACTTCCTCCAGACCTAAATACCCAGATTTTGTTGGAAATGATCGAAGCCAATTACAATGACAATCCACATATAGAAAATTATCAGGATTGGTTGTATGCTTCTTTTGGGAAAACATTTTCAGAAAATTTCCCAATGAAATACACCAGGAAGTTCCACACAACGGAAGCAAAAAATTTAACCACAGATTGGTTGGGACCGAGGATTTACAAGCCTCAACTTTCTGAGGTAATATTTGGGATGTTATCTCCAAGAACTCAGGACGTACATTACATAAAAGAGTTTAGGTATCCTAACAAAGGTGGATTTGTAACATTTATGAAAGGAATCCATGATGTGGCTAAAATCAATCTTAATCATGAATTGACAAAAATTGATTTAAAAAATAAATGCCTCACTTTTAACAACGGGCTTCAAAAAAATTACAAATACTGTTTCTCTTCACTTCCGTTGAGCAAAATTGTTGAACTTATTCAAGATGCTCCCGAAAACATCAAAAAAGCTGGAAAAAAACTTGCCTTTACAAAATGTGTATTAGTAAACTTAGGCATTAATAGAAGAGACTTAAGTGAGAGTCATTGGAGATACGTGTATGATGAAAATTTATTCTCGACTAGGATAAGTTTCCCTCATATGTTTGGACCAAAAACAGCACCTGAAGATGCTGGTTCTATACAGGTTGAAATCTATTTTTCTGATAAGTACAAACCCCTTAATAAAAATCCTGAAGATTTTATTGAGATAGTAAAAAGTGAACTTATTGAAATGGGCATTTTGACCACTAATGACAAAGTAATTTTTGAAAAAGCTTGGCTTTCTCCTTTTGCTCAGGTAATTTTTGACCATGAACGAAAGGAAAATGTAGATTTGATCCATGCCTTTTTGAAAGAAAATAATATTTATTGCGGTGGAAGATTCGCCAATTGGGATTACTCATGGTCTGACGAGTCTTTTTTAAGCGGCGAAAAAGCCGCCAATGAAATCATTAATAAATTAAGGTAATTTTTAATTCCTTTTTCTCAAACTAAATTTTACACCTACCATGTCATTTAATGAAAATTTAAACGAAGTATTTCAAGGAAAAACCGTTTTAATAACTGGCCATACCGGATTTAAAGGTTCTTGGTTAACAAAGTGGTTGCTGCAAAAAGGCGCTAAGATTATTGGCGCTTCGAAAGACATCCCGACAAACCCATCACTTTTTCATACCTTGGAGTTAGCATCCGAAATTGAACATAACATTTTGGATATACGGGACACAAAAAAAACAAAGGAGATTATAATAGAAAGTAAGCCTGACTTTATTTTTCACCTTGCAGCACAACCTATAGTTTCGTTATCCTATTCGGATCCCATCGATACTTTAATGACAAATGCCATTGGAACAGCCAGTGTATTGGAAGGGATTAGATCTCTCACTAATAAGTGTGTTGTAATTGTGGTGACATCCGATAAATGCTATGAAAATGTAGAATGGGTTTGGGGATACAAAGAAACTGACAGGCTCGGAGGTAAAGATATTTATAGTTCCTCCAAAGCAGCAGCAGAAATAATTTATAATTCCTTCTTCCATTCTTATTTGAAAGGGATGTCAAATATAAGAATTGCATCTGTTAGGGCAGGAAATGTAATAGGAGGAGGAGACTGGGCTGAGGACAGAATAGTGCCGGATTGCATCAGGTCCTGGAGCCAACATAAAAAGGTAGAACTAAGAAGACCATATGCCACAAGACCATGGCAGCATGTGCTAGAACCCCTAAGTGGATATTTACAATTAGCAATGGCTTTATGGAATGATAATAAACATAATGGTGACAGCTTTAATTTTGGACCAATTTCCGATAATAATATTACTGTTTTGGAACTAATTTCAAGACTAAGTAAAACATGGAATTTTGAAAACCATGAAGACTCTTTTAGCATCACCAATCAGAACTCCTTTCAGGAAGCGGGATTACTAAAGCTAAATTGTGATAAGGCTATTTTTCATTTGAAATGGACTCCTACATTGGACATTCAAGAATTGATAGAATATACCGGAGATTGGTATTATCGCTTCTATAATGAACCACACAAAATCAATGAATTTACATTTAAGCAAATTGCAGATTATGAACAAAAAATTGCTGCAAAAAACCTTTCTCTTAATCCAATAACTTCCCTATGAATTTACAAGAAAGTTTCATTTCAGGATCCTTTGTGATTAAACCTAATAAAATAGAAGACCACAGAGGTTTTTTTTCAAGAATTTATTGCAAAGAAGAATTCGGAAAGCATAATATTGATTTCCAGGTTGAACAAGTGAATATGTCTTTTTGCACAAAAAAAGGAACCATTAGAGGTCTTCACTTCCAAAAATCACCATTTGAGGAAGCTAAGTTATTGAGGTGCACCCACGGCTCCATTTTTGATGTAATCGTAGATCTCCGTCCCAAGTCACCGAGTTATCTAAAATGGTTTGGAACTGAACTTTCAGAAAAAAACAATGAGATGATTTTTGTTCCCCCAGGATGTGCACATGGTTATCTTAGTTTGGAAGACTTCACAGCTGTAAGCTACATGGTTAACACACCTTACTCCCCAGGGTTTGAAGGAGGAATTCGATATGATGATCCAATTTTTAATATAAAATGGCCTATTGAAATTTCAGTAGTTTCAGAAAAAGATCAAAACATACCAAACTTCATTCCTGCTTAACTTGGTTGTAGGTAAATATTCTTTTTATAAAAATTAAGTTTACATTTTCCTTATTTAAATTTTTATAGAATCATAATCCCCATCCAAAATGACACGAATTCTTATCACTGGAAATATGGGGTATATAGGACCGGTCCTAATCCGCCACTTAAGAAAAAAATATCCAAATGCGGAATTGATAGGTTATGATGTCGGGTACTTTGCAAATTGCCTTACAAATGCCGCGTTCTTTCCAGATATTCAGCTATCACATCAAATTTTTGGAGATGTCAGGAATTTTCCACCTTCTTTATTGAAAGATATTGATGCGGTAATATTTCTTGCTGCTATTTCTAATGACCCAATGGGAAAACAATATGAAGAAATAACAATGCAAGTCAATTGTCATTCAGCGATAAAAATGGCAGAGGCCGCAAAAAATGAAGGGGTCAAATCATTTGTTTTTGCATCCAGCTGTAGTATTTATGGAGCTGCTGATGATGCTCCAAAAAAAGAAAATGATAAACTAAATCCCTTGACTGCTTATGCCAGATCAAAAGTTGAAGCAGAGATAGGATTAGAAAAACTTGCATCGGAAAGTTTTACAGTTACTTGCTTTAGATTTGGTACCGCATGTGGTTTTTCAGAAAGGTTAAGACTTGATTTGGTTCTCAATGATTTTGTAGCCAGTGCGTTAATTAACAAAGAAATTACAATCTTAAGTGACGGAACACCTTGGAGGCCTTTAATTAATGTTCAAGATATGGCCAGGGCTATAGAGTTTGGAATTAATAGACAAAAAGAAAATGGCGGAAATTTTTTAGCCGTGAATACAGGATCTAAAATCTGGAACTATCAAATTAAAGATCTTGCTGAAATGGTAGCAAAAGTAATCCCAGACACAAAAGTAAATATCAACAAAGACGCTTCTCCAGATAAAAGATCATTCCGAGTTAGTTTCGATCTTTATGAAAAAGTTGCTCCTCATCACCAACCTCTTCAAAATCTTGAAGAAACGGTAAAAACATTGTATCAAAATTTAGAATGTTTGAATTTTTCAGATAAAAACTTTAGAAATTCAGAACTAATCAGGCTAAGAGTATTAAGAAGCCTTCAAGAAAAAAAATTATTGAATGAATCTTTAATCTGGAATTGGATATGATTTTTAGGGAAACAAGTCTAAAAGGTGCTTTTGAAATCGAAGTCAATAAGATTGAAGACGAAAGAGGTTTTTTTGGCAGATTATGGTGCGAAAATGAATTAAAAGCGCATGGACTAAATGTTGATATAAAGCAAATTAACGTTTCTTTCAGTAAAAAAAAGGGCACCTTAAGAGGACTACATTTCCAAAAGCCCCCTTTTCAAGAATGTAAATTGATCAAATGTACTAAAGGAGCAATTTTTGACGTTGTAGTAGACCTAAGGCCATTTTCACCAACTTACAAAAAATGGCATGGGGTGGAATTAAGTGGGGAAAATCAAAAAATGCTTTATGTTCCAACAGATTTTGCCCATGGATTTATTACTCTGGAAGAAAACACGGAGGTTATGTTTTTTGTATCCCAATTTTACACACCTCAGGCGGAGTCAGGTATAAAGTGGAATGATGATTCAATTAATATTAAATGGCCTTTGAAACCTAAGATTATTTCAGAAAAAGATAGCGCATTTCCAGACTTTTCGAGTTTTGAAATCAATATTTGATCTTTTTTGATCCCTGAATTATTCTCTGAAGTTTGATACAAAAAGGACTTCCCTTGGCCAATTAACGAAAAACTTAAAAAGACATTAGAAATAAGGAGCATTATTCCCACTATTCCTAGAAAACTAACAATACCCCAATATTTAATCATAAACCTTAAGAATATTCTAAAAATCACTAGTGTCCGACTAAAATCGGCCAACAGTGAAAATGGTTTGAATTGAATAAATTTAAGCACTTTTTCTGTTTGGAATGAAAAGTAAGCCCCTATGTTGGAAACAAAGAGGTCTGACCTTGATTTTTCAAGCTTTCTTTTAGCTCTTTTTCGGGATCATTGAGGAAGTTGATCAGATGAACATAGCTTACCATGTGGAATCTGACCAAAGCCACCATATTGGAGAATGCCCAGTTTCTTTTAATAGTCTTTCGGACAACTTCCATCAGTAGAAGGCAGATAAGTGAACACCAAATCTGTATTTCAATTGCATTCTGGTTATCTCCCAGAAAATATTTGAGCGGGAAGTTTTGCTTCAGTTTCTTAAACAGAAGTTCAATCTGCCATCTGTACTTATAGATTCCTGCTATTGTAGCAGCTTCCTGGTCGAAACTGTTGGTCAAAAACACCATAACCTTGGATTTAGCATCATCCCAGAGTACCACCCTGCGAAGTTTTAAAGTCCCTTTATTACCGTTTGCCGTGTATTCCAGCGTTATCGTTTCATCTTTAATGATTTCCTGGTCTTTATCGTCCGGCAGCTCAATTTCATCTATACTTTCATAAACAGCATTGTCCTTCATTCTTGTAATAAAAAAGATTCCTCTGTCAGTCCATTGGGCATATTGCAGATAGTCTGTATAGCCCTTATCCATTACAATGTAAGACCCTTCAGGCACATTGAGGTGTTTTAGAAATGTGTGGTCATGTCGAACCCCTTCTGTAAACCTGACCAGACAGGGCATCAGCTCTGCCGCATGTATCATCACATGGGCTTTGATGCCACCTTTACTCTTCCCGTCTTTTCTTGGCCTACCTGCGACTCTGAGGATATCTTTAAACAAGCTGATGACGGTGGAATCAACAATAAACAGCTTTTTGATAACCTCCATTTTAAGTCGGCTGTCCGGTAAAATATGGCGGTGCTTTTCAAAAAGGCCCATGTAAATATCTCTGAACACTGCGCTGGGTCTTTTGCTGTTGCCGTCAGATATGGTTGACCGTTTTGGAGAAGTCTTCATTCCAATATGAATCAATTTGTTCTGCCAGGTCAAAAGGCCGGTAGAAAGCTCCCTTAACGATGTTGCACCACTCAATGAACAAAAAAGCATTGTCACTAAATGCTGCCAAGTATCGAACTTCTTGTAGTATCTGTCTGATTGATGTTTGGACTTGACCTGAGACAAAACGGTCTTATCAACAAAAGAAAGTAGCTGTGAAAAAATCGGCTGTCCGAAGAAATGTGTATTTTTACCCATGTGTAATTTATGTTGTCGTAAACACAAAGTACACAAAATAGGGTAGGTTTAAGCAATTGAATCTACCCTTATTTTAAAATCGTTTCTCGGACACTAGTGTCTAAAAATGTAAATTTCTTCTTCAAAATCTTCAGTCAATACCCAACCAGCAATTCTTTAAATATTATAATACTCCCCAAAATTGAGACCAGAGGTTAAGTTAAAAAAAACCGTTTAAATTTAACCTTATGAACAAGCAAACAAGACGAAAGTTTTCTCCTGAGTTCAAGGCAAAAGTGGCCCTTGAAGCAATCAAGAATCAGTTTACATTGGCTGAATTGTCCAAGAAGTTCGATGTTAGCCCTGTGATTATCTCCAAGTGGAAGGGTGAGTTTTTGGATAATATGTCAGCTGTATTTGAAAAGGATCATTCAAAGAAAAAGGAAGAAGGTCCTGCCCTTGAGCAGCTCTATGCCCAGATCGGAGAGCTAAAAGTAGAGAATGACTTTTTAAAAAAAAGCTGCAAGAAACTGGGGATATGAAAGACCGGGCGACATTGGTTTGTTCCGATTATAAGGGGCTTTCTATAAGGAAACAGTGTGAAGTATTGGAGGTTCCCCGAAGCAGTCTATATTACAAACCAAAAGGGGAAAACGAGATCAATCTGAAACTGATGGGAATCATGGACAGGCATCTTACTGATCACCCTACTGAAGGCGTTGTGTCGATGGTCTATCTGTTGACAGGACTGGGCTTCGTTGTCGGCCCAAAGCGCATCAGGAGGCTTTTCAGGCTGATGGGCAGGGAAACCCTTTACAGGAGGAAGAACCTTACCAAATCCGGTTTGCGTGAATATATCAGGCCTTATCTTCTCAGGAACTTAAAGATTGAAAGGCCCAACCAAGTGTGGGTAACCGATATCACCTACATTCCGATGCAGAAGGGGTTTATGTTCCTGACCGCAGTCATGGATGTTTACAGCAGAAGGATACTGTCATGGGGTATATCCAACAGTCAGGACGCCAAATGGTGTAAGCAGGTAATCGAAGAGGCCATCAGAGAATATGGTAAGCCAGAGATAGTCAATTCCGATCAGGGAAGCCAGTACACATCGGCCTTATGGATCAATTACCTTGAAGGGCTGGATATCAAAGTATCAATGGACGGAAAGGGAAGGGCTTTGGACAATGTATATATTGAAAGGTTCTGGAAGTCGATCAAGTATGATTACATCTATCTGAACCCAAGCGAGGACGGTTATGACCTGCTCAAAGGTGTCAAATGGTATATTGAATATTACAACCAAAAGGTTCATCATACCACTAGGGAGAAGCCTGGGGAAAGATATTATGGGCCAACCCGAAAAGCAGCATAAAGTAAAAGTTAGTTGTCCTATTTCCCAAGGGTACCCTTGGGAAATAGGACAACTAAAGAAGTATTAACAAATAAATAAATTAACTTAGCAACTGATACTTTTGGTCCAACAAATGGGGAGTGTTATATATGACCGTACAAAATATATTCAATGAAATTTGGAAACTTTCCAATTTTTATCAAGAACCAAAGGCCTACAGTAAACTGGTAGATTTAACCCAAGAATTGATAAAAATTTATGACCAGCAAGGCAGAATAGAAACCAATCCCTTTGAGCCTGCAAAACATAGAACGCTAGAAATACCTAAGGATAAAATCAATCAGGAACTAAAAAATAGAGTCTGTTTGATAACAGGGGGAATCGGGGCTGTTGGTAACAGATTATTTGAGGATCTTATCTTATTTGATTTAAAAGAAATCATACTTCTTGATAAGAGAATTGAAAAAAACTCAGTAGAGTATATTCAAAGAAAAAAAATAATTAAGGTAAACTGTGATATTAGAAACAAGAAAAAATTAGAGAAAATTTTTAAAGAGCTACAACCTGAAATTGTTTTTCATACCGCAGCGGTTCGGGATCCCGGCTATGCGGAACTACATATTCAAGAAACTATCCAAACCAATATTTTGGGCACATGGAATTTGGTTAATATCTGTGAAAAAACTTTGAGCGTCCAAAAATTTATTTTTTCATCTACAGGAAAAGCGAGCAGATATATAACAGAAGAAGTTTATGCTGCTTCAAAAAAAATATGTGAACACATTTTAGACACATTTGCCAGGGTAGGTAGGGTAAAGTACGGAATGGTTAGGTTTACTCATATTTTTTGTAATAGTTTAATGAATAAAGAGTTAGAAGAATTTGCAAAATCAGGAAGTGCTTTAAAAATCCATTCCCCCGGTAAATTTGTGACAGCCCAAAATTTAAGAGAAGCTTCGTACTTAATGCTTAGCGCATTATTACATTTAGAATCCAAAAGAAGCAAATTTCTGATTGTCAGGAACTTGGAATGGCCGGTTGAAAGTCTTGAAATCGCTTTATATTATATCAAATCATACCAACGTGAGGTTCCCGTTGTTTTTTGTGGAAATCCTTGTGGTTATAAAGAGAAGTTTTTCCGAGGGCAATTGGATTGGAATAATCCCTGCGAGCTTAATCTTTTAATTAATGTGTATGAAAACCAAAAAAGAGAAATAAATGAAGTTGGTGATATAATTATTTCGAGCATTTGTCCAATCTCATATCGTTTGTTAATAAAAACAATTAATTGCATTCAATCAACTCATGATAAGAATTCCGCTAAATTGGTTTTAATCAATTCAATTAGAGAATTTTTCAAAGAATCACTTTTGGAGGTTGATAAAAAAGATACAGTTAATATCCTAAAGTGGGGAATTTCACCCCAATTCTTGGAAGCGGAAAAAACAAAAATCAGTGATTATGGACATTTAGTACCAATTTTAACCGAATCATTAAAGGGTACTGATTATTACAAAAAAATTGAAAACCTAATAGAAGGTCAATTCGCTGGCACTACCCTTAAGACTTCTAATTGATTTTAAAACCTGAAAATTTCAAACAAGGGAAGATTAAATGTAACGTATTTAACTTGTATTATTTTTTAAAAAGTATGATCATATTGAAAAGAAAAAGCCTTTGCCTTATCCTTAATCAAATTGAAAAAGTCGAGGAAGAAAGTTGTGGAATTCTTTTAGGGACTCATAATTCAACAATAAAAAAAGTTGAATGTTTTATACCTACGCAAAACATAACAAAAGAAGATAAAAAAAATCGTTTTGAAATTTCTTCAAAATCTTACTTAGAAGCTGAAAAACAAGCGATAGAATTAAATTTGAAGATTTTGGGAATTTATCATTCCCATATTGAAGCTTCTGCCAATCCATCACTTATTGATCAGAAAAACGCTTTTCCTGAATTTTCTTATTTAATTATTTCATTAAGAAATCAAATGTTTTCTGATATTAAGTCATGGGTACTTAATAAAGATCAGATTTTTATCCAAGAAGAATTATTACTATCAAACCACTAATACTATGGCTACAGTTTTTATTCCGACTCCCTTAAGAAAGTTCACAAACAATCAATCAAACATTCAGATTGAAGCAGAAAATATTAAAGAACTTTTAGAAAAACTGACTCTAGAATATCCACCCTTAAAGAACTATTTGTTTACAGGGGAAGGTGAAATTCCTTCTTTTTTGAACATTTTTCTTGATGAGGACGATATCCGAAATTTAGAAGACAAGGAAACAAAAATAGACTCAAAAAGCAAAGTAAGTATTGTTCCTGCAATTGCAGGTGGAAGTGATGATGAGGAAGACATTGTGCTTTCAAAAGAAGAGCTATCCAGATATAACAGACATATTATTATCCCGGAATTTGGATTAGAAGCACAAAAAAAATTAAAAAAATCAAAAGTTTTGGTGGTTGGCTCAGGAGGACTTGGAAGCCCGATGCTTTTGTATTTAGCTGCTGCCGGCGTAGGCAATATTGGAATAGTGGATTTTGATGTAGTAGATGACAGTAATCTTCAAAGACAAGTCCTTTTTGGAATAGATCAAATAGGGAATCCAAAAGTAATCGCCGCTAAAAAAAGATTAGAACATATTAATCCGCATATCAAAATCAATATTTATAACAAGCAACTTACTTCACAGAATGCGCTGGAAATCATTAAAGATTATGATGTGGTGGCTGATGGAACGGACAATTTCCCGACCCGTTATTTGGTGAATGATGCCTGTGTTCTACTTGATAAAACCAATGTTTATGCTTCTATTTTTCAATTTGAAGGTCAGGTTTCTGTTTTTAACTTTAGAAACAAAAATGGAGTTCTAGGTCCTAATTATAGGGACCTATACCCTACCCCTCCTCCTCCTGGCCTGGTCCCAAATTGTGCAGAAGGCGGTGTTCTTGGCGTGTTACCTGGAATCATTGGAAGCTTACAAGCACTTGAAGTAATAAAAGTAATTACTGGAGTTGGAGAGCCATTAAGTGGGAAACTTTACACTTTCGATGCATTAACTTTTCATTCAAGAACTTTTACCATCACCCGGAAATCAAACAATCCTTTAAACGGGGATAATCCATCAATACATAAACTGATGGATTATGAAC
Source organism: Cecembia calidifontis (assembly GCF_004216715.1). NCBI lineage: Bacteria > Pseudomonadati > Bacteroidota > Cytophagia > Cytophagales > Cyclobacteriaceae > Cecembia > Cecembia calidifontis. The sequence goes on along the minus strand of NZ_SGXG01000001.1, from coordinate 2,864,426 downwards.
AATTCTGTGGAATTCCTGCAGTTGAACGAAAAGTGAAAGAAGTGACTGTGGAAGAGTTTCTTCAGATGAAAAGCAAAGGGATGGATTTTCAATTAATTGATGTAAGAGAAATTCATGAATTTGAAGAATCAAATCTAAATGGTTTGCTTATTCCCCTTTCAGAGATTACCCATAAAGCAGATTTGATTTCTAGAAACAAAAAAGTAATTATTCATTGCAGATCTGGAGCAAGAAGTGCTAAAGCAATCCGGGAGTTGGAAGATAAGTTTCAATTTGAAAATCTTTTCAACTTAAAAGGTGGAATTCTAGCATATTCACAATTGGAAAAAACAATGATAAAAACCTGATTATTAACCTTAAAAACACCTTTAGGTTAACTAAATATAACCCTTCCTGAATTCACAAGGAGAAAGTTTTTCAAAATTATAGTTCAAAAATAAAATTATTTCAACAGCACATTCTTGATCTGAATTTCCAGAAATATTATGCATAATCGAAAAAAAACTCTACCTTTGCAGACCTAAAAAAAGTGGCATTAGGCCATTTTAATCAAGACATCTTAACAAAAACAATTATGAAATCACTAGAGATTATAGGGTTTAAAAGAGCAAATCTCGATAGTGCAGAACTTAAGCAGATCCGTGAGGAAGGAAATGTTCCTTGTGTGGTTTATGGTCCCGCTATCAAAGAGCAGATCCACTTCTATTCTCCTGCTATCCTGTTCAGGGATTTGATCTACACTCCGGATGTGCACATGGTTGACCTTAACATAGAAGGTCAAAAAATGAAGGCAGTATTAAAAGATGCTCAGTTCCACCCGGTTTCTGAGGTGTTGATGCATGCTGACTTCTTGGCTTTCTCTGAAGACAAACCAATCAAATTTGAAATCCCAGTTGAAATCGTGGGTACCTCTCCAGGTGTTCAAAAAGGTGGTAAACTGGAAATGAAAACAAGAAAACTAGCTGTAAAAGGTTTGGCTGCAAACCTGCCTGACAGAATTCAAGTTGATATTTCCGGTTTGGAATTGGGTAAATCTTTCAAAGTTGGTGAATTGAAGGTGGAAGGTTTTGAAATCCTTACCTCATCAAATGTTTCCGTGGTTACCATCGGGATTCCAAGAGCACTTAGAGGTAAAAAAGCTGAATAATTCAGATTCAAATTACCAATATTCGAAATCCTGCTTAATCCTTAAGCAGGATTTTTTATTTTTGCCAACCATTGAAAAAACATACTCTCCATGAAATACCTCATCGTGGGACTTGGAAATATAGGCCCGGAATACGAATTGACAAGACATAACGTGGGCTTCCTGACAGTTGACCGGATGGCTGAAAAATTTGGCGCAGAATGGAAAAGTGACCGCTTGGCCTTTACTGCCCATTTTAAACACAAGGGCAGACAGATTTACCTGATCAAACCCACTACTTATATGAACCTTAGTGGCAAGGCTGTCAATTATTGGATGAAGGAACTGGACATCCCCAAAGAAAACATTATGGTCATCGTAGATGATGTGGCCCTTCCTTTTGGAAAATTAAGGATGCGGGCTAAAGGCTCTTCTGCAGGGCATAATGGACTCAAAAATATTGAAGCCCTCTGCGGTGGTCAGGATTACCCAAGACTAAGATTCGGAATAGGTGATGATTTTCCTAAAGGCAAACAGGTGGAATACGTTCTGGGTAGATGGACCCAAAAGGAAATTGACGAACTTCCTATTTTTATGGATAAAGCCATTGACATGTGCTTAAGCTTCTGCACCATCGGCATCAATATGACAATGACGCAATTTAATGATTAATACTATTGTACCAAGTACAATGTACCAAGTACCAAGTACGTCCTTACATCGGGTCTTTTTGGCAAAAGGGTAATGTATTGGGGCAGGAAAAGATAGAAGAAAACGAAAAAACAAGAGTGAATAATTCGAGAAGTTTGCTTTTGAACTTCCACTGACTTTACTTTGCAATCAATTCAGGCGGAGATTTATAAAGAAGAGGCGAGAGAACAGGCTCTAAGACCCTCTGGCAACCATCCTCAAGCTCAGGAAAGGTGCCAAAACCTGCCCAAATAGGGAACTATAAATTAGTTTATATGACGACAAGGAAAATATTTTTGAGGCAAGTACCAAGTACCAAATACCAGGAAAACAAACGCCTTTACTCCAAATTCTCCAAGCTTTATCTTTACATACATTCCCTTAACACCGCATTAGTTTTAAGTTTTAAGGAAATTTGCCTGATAAATGACAATACCAAATCATTTCACAATACCCTTTTGCCATTCTCTCAAACACCTATTCTCTAAAAACAAGATCCGATATGCATCATTTTGAAACGAAAGCCATAAGACTCAGCAGCACCAAATCCAACCAAAGAGAACACTCCTCCCCCATTTATCTGACTTCATCCTTTACTTTCGAAAGTGCCGAGGAAGCCAGACAAATGTTCGCAGACGAAATCGAAGGAAACATTTATTCTAGATATTCCAATCCAAATACAGCCGAACTTATCCAAAAAGTCTGTGCAGCGGAAGGAACAGATGATGGCATAGCCACCGCCTCGGGTATGGCGGCCATGTTTGGAAGCATTGCCTCTTTGCTTCAACATGGAGACCATATTTTGGCATCACGGTCTTTGTTCGGCTCCACCCATCAACTGCTTACCAAAGTCTTCCCAAAATGGGGAATCACTTCCACTTATGGAGATATCTCGGATATAGCAAATTGGGAAAAGCTACTTCAACCCAACACCAAAATGCTGTTTATTGAAACCCCATCCAACCCAGGTTTGGAAATCATTGATCTGGAATGGGCTGGAAAATTTGCAGCCGCCCATAACCTGATTTTGGTCGTGGACAATTGTTTTGCAACACCTTATTTACAACACCCGGCAAAATGGGGAGCCCATATCGTTACACATTCTGCTACCAAATACATTGATGGTCAGGGGAGGGTATTGGGAGGATTGATTCTGGGCAAACAAAACCTCATAGACGAAGTCACCTATTTCACAAGGCATACCGGTCCATCCATGTCTCCTTTCAATGCCTGGATCCTTTCGAAAAGCATGGAAACCTTAGCGGTAAGAATGGACAGGCATTGCTCAAATGCCCTTGCAGTAGCATCATACTTTAAAGACAACAGGGATCTGGATTTTGTCAAATATCCATTCCTTCCATCTCATCCACAGTTTGAACTTGCCCAAAAACAGATGAAAGCAGGAGGAGGTATTATCACACTGACTTTAAAAGGAGGACTTTCTAGAGCACAAAGGTTTATTGATAGCCTAAAAATGATCTCTATCACGCCAAATCTAGGAGATAGCAGGAGCATTGTAACGCATCCTGCCTCCACCACACACAGTAAACTTAGTAATGAGGAAAGACAAAAAGTTGGAATCACAGATGGCTTGATCAGGATCTCTGTGGGTTTGGAACACGTAGATGATATAATTCAAGATATAGAGATGGCCTTAGAAAAGTCCAGATAACATCGAATTTACAAATCCTCCGTTCTAGGATATCATTGTTTTACAAGAGGGCAAAATAACTGCCCTCTGATTTTTTCTTTGTCTATTTGTAGCAAAACCACCTAACTTTTCGTCTTAAGCGTATAAAATCCATTCACTATGAAAAATGTCATCTTACTCTTAACCGCGATTTTTTTGGCAGCTGCTTCCTGCAATCCTGTCCAAAATTCGGATATTGAACCTGTGGAAGCTAACCTAAGACAATTGACCAGTAATGAGGCTGAGATGGTCCAAAGCAATGTGGATTTTGCCCTCCGCTTTTTTCAGGAGATGGAGAAAGAAAACTTGGACAATCATTTCACAGGGCCATTTAGCATCCATCAGGCACTTTCTATGGCCATGAACGGCAATGAAGGTGATATTTTACAGGAGTACCTAGATGTTTTGGCCTTCCATGGGCTGACAAAAGAAGAGGCCAATACAGCTATAAAAAGCCTAACAGAATATTTAAAAAATGTAGACCCAAAGGTTAAAGTCAATATTGCCAATGGTATTTGGTATAGAGAAGGATTAAGGGTTCAGGCACCATTTAAAACAGCCATGGAAACTTATTTCAATGCAAATATCAGTGCGCTCAACTTTGAACATCCCAATGCCCATCAGGTCATCAACAATTGGATTGCATCCCAGACCAATGATCTGATCAAGGATATGCTCAATAGTATTCCAAGAGAAGCAGTGATGTACCTTGTGAATGCCATTTATTTCAAAGGAGATTGGAAGTTCCAATTCGACCCTCAAAAGACCAAAAAAGAACCCTTCTTTCCCGAAAAAGGCGGATCGGTTCAGGTGGATATGATGGAATCCAAAGAAAAAGTTACCCTAAAAACCGGAGGAAATGGGAGGGTGAATTATTTAGAAATCCCCTATAGTACGGGACAATACCAAATGGCTATTATCCAAGCCAATTCGGGAACCTTAAGCAGCATCCTTCCAGAAATCACCACCGAAAATCTGGCGCTGTGGTCTGAAAACTCAAGGGAATCAAACGTCATCCTAAAAATGCCTAAATTTAAAATGAGGTATAAGGAGGAAAATTTAAACAGTAAATTAGAAAACATGGGATTGGTAACACCATTCAGTCCAAATCCCGCCAATTTCACCAAAATCTTTGAGGGCTCGTTTCCTCCCATGCTGATCTCAAGAGTCATTCATGAAGCGCTAATTGAAGTGGATGAAAAAGGAACTGAAGCAGCCGCAGCCACTATAATAGAAATCAGTGTAACATCCATGCCTTCAGGGCCAAGCATCATAAAATTGGACAAACCTTTTTATTTTCTAATCAAAGAGAAAAACTCAGGCTCGATATTATTTATGGGCAAATTGGGAAACCCTTCCCTTTTGTAAAAATTATCCTCTTCTCGATTTAAAGATGGGTTCAAAAAGACATTAGTCAAAAATATGCCTCCTATGTTTGTTCCCATTGTAACTTGAACAATAAACCCCGGGTTGATCCCGGGGCAATTACCCCAAAAGAAATTGAACCCGTATTGGAGTTTTAGGCTCAATATTCCTTTTAGTCCTCTTAATGAATCCCATTAAAGCCTCTATCCGATAATGTTTAGACTTCCAAAATTCACTTTCCCAATTCAGAAATGTCTTGTATCTAAATTCTCGCTTCTCGCTTCTAGTTCCTCAATAAAGGAACCTGGGCAGCACTGGAACCAATTGTCACGCCCTGATTTTACTTGCCACTTATTTTATTTTCTTCTCTAAAGTTCGACTCCCTTGGAGTCGGGATTCCTGAATATCAAAATTACCTCTCAACCCCGGGTTGTACCCGGGGCAAATACCCTTTGGGATTAAACCCCTATCGGGGTTGTTTTGTCACCATTTCAATACCGTCCTAAATAAAATATGAGAGGTCTGGTTTTTTGCCCAAAATAGCTATTTTGGGTTTGCACCAAAAAACATAAACCTCCCATGAGTAATATTACATTGTTTTCTCAGATTATTAAAAAAATCGAGCGTTCAATTTTCAAGAAACTGGTTGAAGAGAAGCAAACGGACAAGGGCTGCAAAGGCTTTGACAGCTGGACGCATTTGGTTTCCATGCTTTTTTGCCATTTTGCCAAAAGTACTTCTGTAAGGGATATTTCAAACGGCCTGCGTTCGGCCACGGGGAACCTCAACCATCTGGGGATTGCCAAGGCACCATCCAAGTCCAGTATCAGTTATCAGAACAAGCGCAGGGACTCTGACCTGTTCAAGGAGCTGTATTACGAGCTTCTGAAGCATTTAGGACAGCAGGCGTCCCTGAGCAGGGTAAAACTACGGATCAAGGCTCCCGTCTATCTGCTCGACTCCACGGTGGTAAGTCTTTGCCTTTCGATGTTTGACTGGGCAACCTTCAGGACCAAAAAGGGTGCTGTAAAGATGCATACGCTTCTGGACTATGACGGGAAACTCCCTGTTTATGTGAATATTACAGAAGGAAGTATGGCAGACAATAAAGGCGCTTATGATATTCCTTTGGAGAAAGGATCCGTTATAGTGGCGGACCGCTATTACAATGACTTTCCGATGCTCAACATTTGGGACAGCAAGGGGGTCTTTTTCGTCATAAGGCACAAGGATAACCTTAAGTTCAGCACAATCAATGAACGTCGACTCCCTGAAAATACTGCACAGGAAGTACTGATAGACGAAGAAATTGAACTGGTAAACCCGCAGTCAAAAGTGAAGTACCCCGGAAAACTCAGAAGAGTGGCTGTATGGGACGAAAAAAACCGACAGACCGTCGAACTGATTACCAATAACTTCAAATGGTCAGCAAAGACAATCGGTGATCTTTACCGGTGCCGATGGGAGATTGAGATCTTCTTCAGGGACATCAAGCAGTTACTCCATATCAAAACCTTTATCGGAACATCGAAAAATGCCGTGATGATCCAGATATGGACCGCGCTGATCACCATTCTGCTCCTAAAAGTGATGAAGGCAACCGCTAAATTCGGATGGCATCTGTCCAATCTGGTTGCATTTATCAGACTGAACATATTCGTTAAAATAGAGCTGCAAAAGTGGCTGGACAAACCCTTTGAAGACCATGAAAAACCTCCTCAAAAAAGCCAACAGGGGGTTCTATTTCCGGATTACAGATAAAATCACAATAGAAATTGCAGAAACACAGCTAAACATCTGTCTTGTAAATTATTTAGGACAGCATTGTCACCATTTCAAGCAATTACCTTAATGAATCCCTTAAAACCTTAAATCTTAATGTTTTTTCCGGCCCTACATCCTGGCCCGTCGCTAAAATGAGGCTGTCCCTAATTATGAAAAAACCTCATTTTTTTACGATCCGTCCTGCCTTCCGAAATCCCACCTACCTAAGTCTTCTTGGTTCTTGTATCTTAAGTCTTATGTCTTGTTTCTTGTCTCTAGTTTCTAATCTCTAAGTTTTCTAAACTTCTTATAAGCATTGATCAAGCCATTGGTAGAGGCATCATGGCTGGAGATAACCTTATCATCCTCCAACTCTGGAAGAATAGCATTGGCCAAAACCTTGCCCAATTCAACGCCCCACTGATCAAAACTGTAAATATTCCAGATAACTCCTTGGACAAAAATCTTGTGTTCGTACATGGCGATTAATTGACCAAGGGTGTACGGCGTGATCTGCTTGACCAAAATGGAATTCGTAGGTCTGTTTCCTTCAAAAACACGGTGAGGAGCTATTCTCGTAATCTCATCTTGGGATTTACCTGCCTTAGCCATTTCAGCCTTTACTTCCTCTATGGTTTTCCCATTCATCAAGGCTTCCGTTTGTGCAAAGAAATTGGAGAGCAACTTGATGTGGTGATCCCCAATTGGATTGTGCGAAATTGCCGGAGCAATAAAATCACATGGAATCAAATGGGTTCCCTGATGGATCAACTGGTAAAAGGCATGTTGCCCATTAGTTCCCGGCTCGCCCCAAATGATGGGTCCAGTGGTGTAGGATACCTTTTCACCGTTGCGGGAAACATATTTCCCATTGGACTCCATATTACCCTGCTGAAAATATGCTGCAAATCGGTGAAGGTATTGATCATAAGGAAGAATTGCTTCAGAACTTGCCCCTAAGAAATTGGTATTCCAAATGCCTATCAATGCCATTATCACAGGAATATTTTTGCTAAAATCCGTATTCCTGAAATGCTGGTCCATGCTATGGGCACCTTCCAGAAGTTTTTCAAAATTATCAAAACCTATGGCGCAAGCAATGGGAAGTCCAATGGCGGACCAAAGGGAATACCTTCCTCCTACCCAGTCCCAAAACTCGAACATGTTTTGGGTGTCAATTCCAAATTCCGCCACGGCTTTGGCATTGGTGGATAGGGCTACAAAATGCTTGGCAATGGCCGCTTCATCTTTTGCTTTTTCCAAAAACCAATTTCTTGCCGTATGGGCATTGGTCATGGTCTCCAGGGTTGTAAAGGTCTTGGAGGCTATAAAGAAAAGGGTTGTCTCAGGATCCACTTTCTTCAATGTCTCTGATATATGTGTGCCGTCAACATTGGATACAAAAAACACCTCCAAACTGGGGTTTTGATAAGGTTTAAGGGCTTCAGTCACCATCACGGGCCCTAAGTCTGAGCCTCCAATACCAATGTTGACCAAAGATTTGATAGATTTACCAGTGTATCCTTTCCAAGTCCCGCTTGAAATTTGTTCTGCAAAAGCCTTCATTTGGGCCAAAACAGCATTCACATCCGGCATGACATCTTTGCCGTTGACGAATACCGGTGTATTGCTGCGGTTTCTCAATGCTGTATGCAAAACAGCCCTTCCCTCAGTACCGTTGATCTTTTCACCCGAAAACATGGCCTCAATGGCTTCTTTCAATCCACAGTCATTCCCTAAAGCAATTAAAGTGGAAAAAATATCTTTATTCAGTCTGTTTTTGGAATAATCCAATAATAGATCCTCCAGTTGGATTGAGAATTCTGAAAAGCGATTTCTATCCTGAAAGAGATCTTTGATCTGCAAATCCCTGTGTACTTTGCTAAATTGTAAAAGTTGCTGCCAAGATGCAGTGGTGGTAGGGTCAATATTTTTCATTTCTTGTTGGTCTAATAGGATTAACCCTGCAAAAATAGAACTTTATACGAGCAGAGAAAGAACTGAACCTAATTAGCAGAAAAATGAATCTGGAAATTTATTTTTAAATTGGACAATAGTAGAACGCCAATCCCATGTGTGATACCCTTGCAGCTCTTCCAAATTTTACAGCATCCGGCAACTTGATTTTTGCCAAAAATTCCGACCGGGAACCGGATGAAGCCCAAGGCATACTCCATATTCCCAGGACGCTAACTAAATAAGATTTCGTACAATGCACCTACATCCGAATCCCTCAAGTGAAAGAAACCTATGAGGTTATCCTTTCCAAACCTTTTCAGATGTGGGGAGCAGAAATGGGAGTAAATGAATTTGGACTGGCCATTGGAAATGAAGCGGTCTTTACAAGGGTTAAGATTAAGAAAGACAATGCTGGTCTTACAGGAATGGACTTATTGAGATTGGCATTGGAAAGGTCCAAAAATCCCAAAGAAGCCATAGCATGCATAGCCCAATTATTGGAGGCTTTTGGTCAGGATGCATGTGGTGGATATAAAAACAATGATTTTTTTTATCACAACAGTTTTATCATTGCTGATTCTACTTCTGCCTATATTTTAGAAACTGCTGGAAAATCATGGGCTTTGAAAATTATTCCAACCATTGGTTCTATTTCAAATGGGCTACAAATCGGAACAGATTATGATGAAATCCATTTGGCTGAAGAAAAACTTAATTTCCCTTTTCATTACCTGCCCAAACCAAAGCCCTTTTCCTTTCAGGGATATTTTTCGGATTTTCTCTATACCACGGCCGGAAAAGCAAAGAAAAGACAAAACTGCAGCTTTGGTATGATGGAATCACAAAATGGCAGATTCAATGTAGAAAAAGCCATGGCAATTTTAAAAACACACGACAAAGATGAGGAGGTTTTTGAGCCCAAAAATGCCACTACCGCCTCCCTTTGCATGCATGCCACAGGCTACACCAATCCAAGTACGACTACAGGGAGCATGGTAGCGGAAATCAGAAATAATATTCCCTCCACTGTATGGCTTACCGGAACATCCATGCCATGCCTTTCAGTTTTTATCCCTTTCTTTCTTGGAACTACTACACTAAAAAATTTTCCCCAACCGGGCGCATCACCTGACAATTCCTTGTGGTGGAAAGCTGAAATCGTACACCGCTGGGTTTGTGACGATTATCAAAACAGGAAAAAAACCATAAGCCAAGATTTATTTTTGTTGCAGGCTGACTTTTTAAAAAAAGAATCGGAACTGATGAAAGACAGGGCATCATTAAAAACTTTGGAGACATTCAGTTCAGAATGCCTCCAAAAGGTAAATTATTTTTATTCCAGATTAATTCAAAAGGAAGGTATAAGGTTTAGTCCAGCTTAATCCTGAAAGGAACCGCTGGTAGATTCTCGGAATTGTATAAGTTAACCTCAGGATTATCCGCCCAAGCATACCGGATTTCTCTTGGATTTTCCACTAGTGGATGAAACACCTGTACCTCCTTTGAATTGATGACCATCGCTTTGGCCGGATAAAAATTTCCTTCCTGATCGGAAATGATAAATCCCTTTACTTCACCTCCATAAGACAATTTCAGACCATCTCCTACAAAATCAAAAACAAGGTTTATATTTTGGCCTTCCTTCTTAAATTCTTTGAATACAGGCCCAGAATATAGTACTTCATCACCATAAGCTATTTTTTGAGCTGCTTTCCATAGCCGATGCCCCACATCCCTTTTATTTCTTGGGTGGATATCATTTGCATCACCTATGTCAATGGCAACAGCCATTCCCGTATTGGGTAGAGATAGGATCTGGGTCTGTGCTTCCCTAAGATAAGCCCAATTAGATTCTGGTTGTACTTCCCTCCTTTCCATAAAATTGGCAAGCTGTACGTATAGAAAAGGAAAATCTCCAATCCCCCATCGCTCCCGCCAATTTTGAATCATTGTTCCAAATAACTCCCTATAATGCTGATGGTCTCCTGCATTGCTTTCTCCCTGATACCAAATTACGCCTTTGATAGGGTATTTTACGATCGGGGCAATCATGGCATTGAACATCATGCCAGGCAACCAATTGTACCATTCCACAATTGGAAGTTCCTCTTCTACCCGATTGTTGTACTTCCATTCTCCTTCAAGAGAAATCTTTTTATTGCCTGACTTGAGATAAAGCTGATCCTTTTTACCTAAAATCGGAGCATTGTTCCAAGTATTGATGACCCGTACCGCCAGAATGTTTTCCCCTTTGTTCAACATACTTGCAGGCACTGGAAATTCCTTTACCTCTTGTCCCCAATCTTTATAAAAAAGCCTTCCCCCGTTTAGATAAACATAGGCCATCTGCTGGATATCGCCCAGGTTAAGCATAAAATACCTATCTGTGTCGTTTAGGACAAACTTCTTTCTGAACCAGGCAATGTCCTTAAAAGGATTGTCTTCCGGAAGGTTAACAGTTTGCCATTGGCTATCATCAAAATCTAAATTGCCCACTCCCTGGATTTCCCCATTTTGAGGAGCTAATACCAGATCGTTCCTCGTTAGTTCTCTGACTTTATTATCAACCACTTCCTGGATCCAATAATCCTGTCTGTCTAAAACATCCTTGGCTTTCTCTTTGTAAAAATCAAGCCCAAGCAGTTTGCTTGCTTCAGTCCATCCCTCTGCAGGAGTACCTCCCCAATTGCTTTCTATGATTCCAACTGGAACGCCCTTTTCCAGATGGTTTTGCTTGGCAAAAAACCAAGCAACTGCTGAAAAATTCAAAATGTTGTCAGCATTGGCCTTTCTCCACTCTCCTCCCCTAACATCAAATTTTTCCTTTGCATCATAGTCATGCGGAATCTTGAAAAACCGGATCAAGGGATAATCTGCATCAGCTAACTCCTGCTGCAAGCCTTCCACTTGGGCACTCATCACCCATTCCATATTTGATTGGCCACCTGCTACCCAAACATCACCCACCTGCACATCATAAAATTTCTTTTCATTCACTTCCAACTCATACGGACCAGAAGCTGGTAATGGATCAAATTCCAATAACCAATTGCCCTCTTTATCAATTTTAGTCTGCTTTTCTACCCCATTGAAAATGGCCTTAACCTTTTGACCTGGAGTTCCAATCCCCCATACACGAATGGGTTGATTCCTTTGGAACACCATATTGTCTCCAAAAAACTTGGGTAGGGTTACTTCCGCTAGGGTACTGTCCTCATTGCAGCTAAACTGAACTACAACAACCAATAGAAACAGAATATAAGAGAAAATTTTCTTCATAAGGATGGTGGTTTTATAATAGCATCACGAATTTATTTAAGGACTCTTTTTTTGTCAATAGACCGGTTATATAGTGTGACCATTTAGGATCATACCATCTTTTATAGCTTTCAGATAAGTGACCACTTTGCCATCTTGACCAACTTCACATACCCTGAATCCTGGGTGGGGAGACCCCCAACTGCCACCAAAATGTCCTGACCATAGATAAGGTTTTTTCCGGTTTCTCATAATACCGTCAACATCATGGTCATGACCATGGAAAACGGCCCTCACGTTGGGGTATTCCGCGATCAGTCCCAAAACAGGTTCACAGGAAATCCCATGCAGCGTCCAATCATTTTGGGAAATATGAATGAAAAGAAATACATAAGGCAAATTCCTGAACGCCTCAAAAGAATCCTTCAGAAATTCCAAGTCTGCACAAAGATATTCACCCGCTTCATTGGAACTGTTGGCCATTATCATTCCGTAATGCTCTTTCCATACAAATCGGTGATCCGCAGGAATACCCCAAATATTTTTCCAGGATTCCTCTGAAATACGGTCATGATTGCCTTTGACAGGGTAATAAGGAAGCTGCATGCTGTCATACACTTTTTTCACATCAGACATCCATTTGGGGTCATCGTGGATCAAATCTCCATTAAATACCACAAAATCAACTTCATTTTCCTTAAGAATAGCCTGTATCAAGTCCCGATGATTTGCTTCATAATCTGTATTGGGCTGTCCATAATGTCCATCAGAAGCTACTACGAATTTCAGTTTTATCTTTTCAGGAAAATCCATTTTCCCATAATTCAGAAAAGGCATAAGCGTTGACATTGAGGTAATAATGGAAAGTTTTTGGAGAAAGGGACGTCTTTTCATTTCAAGACTGTTAATAAGTGAGGATGGGAATATCATGAACCGGTGGATTTCTTTTCCAACCACTGTTCAATATCAGACTATCATGCGAGATTTAGAAATATCTTCTTTTTTAAAGACAAAAGCCAGCAGGCTAAGAATTGCATGCTGGCTTTTTAATCTTGTATTATACTTACTTTAACTTATCCCAGTTGATCAGGGCATTCCATACCAAAGGGGCATCATGGTGATTCAAATACCTGTGTAATGGATCGAAGGTAAAGGCCAATACATGGCCGCGACCTACTGGCATATTAAAAATGGCTCCATGCCCTATTATTTCCTGTTCATTTCTGACCATACCGGAAACAACATAAGGAGGGTTTTTCTCTTCTTTTTTATCAACTTTTGAGCTTTGTCTTCTTTCCTTCATTCCCATTACAGGTCCCTCATAGGGGATCTCATCTTTCAAAGGCTGAAACCCATATTGAACCAACATCATGTCTCGGTTATATTTATCAGTCTGAAGCAAAGGTCCATTGCCCCTAAAAAGATTGAAAGTCTCAGGATATCCGTACAGTATGGGAGAGTCTGTTTTTCTGGCTTTTGCCATAACGATCGAACCTGGATGGAACAGGCTTCCTGAGGAGACAGGGCTAAGTTCTGATGCAATACCAAGCTCAGCAATAATGCTGCTGGTATTGTCCAAAGTGATGAGCAAACCTCCTTCTTCTACAAATTTCCTTAGGTTTTCCAAACCCACAAAACCCGGACCGCCAGTCATATCATTTGTGGAAGCAGGGAAACCATGTGAAGGAAATTGTACCGTCTTGGTATAAGGCATGGGGCCAAATTTTTTATCAATGCCATGGATGAAATTTTTAGCATTACCCCTTACCCTCGGCAATAAAATCACATCAAATTTTGATTTCAGGTTACCTGCCTTCAAATCCTCCTTGTCAATGGAAGTGTATGGAATCCCCCTTTCCTCAAAGGTATACCTTGACCAACCTTCATCTTGGGTATTGTACCATGAATTGTAAATGGCAACACGGGGAAGTTGAACCTGCTTTTGGTCAGCCGTTGAAATTCCGGTTCCTCCAGCCTTCAGATCCAAACCAAAGTCAGATGCAATTTTGACAGCTTGGTTGGTATTGATTTTTTTAATCAAAATTGAACCGGCTGGCAAGGTATCTCCATCTGCAACAACTGATTTTGGAAGTATGCTCAATTCAGCATTTCTGTTTTGAGACCTGATGGCATACAAAGCGGGGAGCACGGTGTTTTGGGCTTTGTACGTCAAGACGAAAGTATTGCCCTGACCATCAACTTTTCCCTCATACTTTACGGGAGATCTAACAGCTTTTAAAGCTGAAAGATTAAAATCGATGCTATCTTTCGCTTTCACCTCCACACCGTATAAGTTAGGCAAGGTCCAAGCGATAGCATCATAGGGTGGAAATTTGGCGTCCTTTGGATAGGCAGTAGGCGTCATCAAAGACACCAACAGGTTGCGATAAGGCTGCTCGGTTAGTGCTATATAATGGGTCTCATTTTCATGAACCTCTATCCCCTGTGCCAAGAGCTGATTGGCCAGGTAAGCGGCCATAGCAGGATCTTTTTGTGATTTTGAAATAGTGAAGGCTTTTGGCCCTTCTTTTTTGCCCTTTTCCAAACTGTTCCAGGCCTTTTTATAAAAATTGCTCAGCAAAAGTTGGGCATTGTCTGCTGCGTAAGATAAAGAAGCAATCACTCCAACCTGAGTGTAATTGATGTTATTTCTGTAAGACCAATATACCTGAGGTGTGGCTGGATCAGGCCTATACCACTCTTTGGATGTGGCCAAATCTCCCGCAAAACGAGCAGTAGAGATGTCTCTCAAATAGGTGTCTGCCCCTGCATTGCCATAAGTCTCGTAAAAACGTCCGTTGGAATTGTGGTTATTGGCCACCCAAATGCCATAGCCTGGCCACCACCCATCATAAAATGCCCAGGTAAATGCCCCCGGCATTCCCTGAGCCGCCACAGCTGCCACATCATGGTTACCCATTACCTGCCATTCACTTTGGGTAATAGGATCTACGTAATCATTATATGGCCCTGTACCTGTAGAAATGTACAACAAAGGTACAGACTCATGAAGATCCAGCATGACGGTGGGATGAAACTCAAAAAAAGCTTTGAAAATAGACTTTGTAATTTCCTGAGAGATCTGTAAGCCGTCCCTATTGTTGTCATGGAATACATATTTACCCCAGTAAGGCGCACTTCTCGGAAATCCATCATCAAAATTCTCTCTTCCTTTCGTGTATCGGTAATACCAATCCACCTGCTTGTCCCATCCATCAGGCTCCATAATGGGATTGATCACGGTTATGACATTTTCTCTGATTTTCTTGATTTCTTGGGCAGGAGAAGTCACCAATCTGTAAGCAAGTTCCATCAGCATTTCGGGAGAACCCATTTCAGTGGCATGCATCCCGCCAGATACATAATAGATGGGTTTGCTATCCATAACAATTTTCTCCGCCTGCTCCGGGGTGGTTTTTCTTGGATCTGCTAACAGAGCCGTTTGGTTTTTATAATGATCCAATTTAGAAATGGTAGCTTCATCGGCAATGATGACGATAAAGAATGGTCTACCCTCTTCCGAAACACCCATTTGCTGCATTTTAACCATTGGCGATGTTTCTGCAAGTTTTTTATAATAATTGAAGATTTCTTCAGAACGGTGAATCTGTCCCTCAGCTCCTATGATATGACCAAAATGCTTCAATGGATTGGGAATGCTCGGATGGTCCACCACGTCCAAGAGGTTTTTGGGCAGAAATCTTTCATCTGTGGTAAACTCCTTGATTTTTTGGATATAATTCTCATCAAGGGTTTGCGATAGTGCGGACAACTGGAAAAAAATGACCGCGATCGCCAATAAGTAAAGGTGCTTTTTCATACTGGGGGAATTTTTAAATAGGATCAAAAAGCTACAAAATTCAAATCAATAAAAAAATCAGTTTTGAAAAGCTCGGTCATTACCGGGATAAGCGGAAAAAGATTTTGCATTTTGAAAACATCAACTAAAATCCGGTCTGCCTTCTTCATCTCTTCCAAAGTAAATAAGTTGTCCTATATGTCATTCAACACCGTGGTGGGTTTGGGTGCCTCAAGGCCAAAATTTCCGGAAAGTCCAATTCTCTTGGGAGCAAGGAGATATAAGTCATCCAATCAGGATTAAACATACCCATGCCCTCCAATTAGGATTGCTTGATAAAATCTCTTCTTTTAGCCCCCAGAATGGGAATTAATTTAGGCTTTCTCAGCCAAAATCCCATCCAGCACTCCAATTAAAGTTTTGATATCTGCATCGGTGTTGTATAAGTGTAAAGAAATACGAATGGCTTTACCCCTGATCGAAACAAAAACCTTATTTTCCTGCAATCGCTGAATGATCTCACTATTATTCAATCCATCCGGAAGAACAATCCCAAATAAATGTTTGGCTCTATAGGCATCCTCTTCCAGCCAGAAGCCATTTTTCCTGCAATATTCCACCAAAGGCCGGGAGATCTCATCGCAGTAGGTTTGAATATTGGCTACTCCCCAATCTAGTATTTGCCCGAGTGCAGCATGAAACATAGGGAGAAGAATGAAATTGCCGTATTCACCTACATTGAACCTCCCCGCTCCTGGAGAATACTCTTCTACATATTGGGTGAGATTTGAGAATTGCTGTGCATTACTCCGATTGACCCAAGTTTCTTCCAAGGGTATACCGTTATTGAAATATTCAGAAAAATAAGCTGCTCCAATGGCATAGGGCCCCATGAGCCATTTGTAACCTGCACAGACCAAAGCATCCGCTTGGATTTCCTTCACATCTATAGGAAGTGCCCCTACCGACTGGGTTCCATCCAGGATAAAAAAGGCGTTGTTCTCCTTACATTTTTGACCAATGGCCTTCAGATCAAATTGCGTTCCATCTGCCCAGTGAATGGTGGACATGAGCACGACTGCCGTATCCTGATTGATGGCTTCCAATATCCTTTGGTTCCAAATCTCCCCTCTTCCTTGCTTGAACTCCTGTGCGGGAATGGTTTTTAATTGCTTCCCATGATCTCTGCACCATTTTTCTATGGCATAATAACCACTCGGGAACTCATCAGATACAACAATTGCGGTGTTGCCATTATCCAGCGGTAAATTAGTGACGGCGGTGGTAAGTCCATAAGAGGCTGCCGGAATGATAGCCACCTGTTGGGCTGGGCAATTCACCAATCTTGCAAAATTGGCTTTTATTTTTTCCCCTGTCTCAAAAAAATCCTTTGGTTGAATAGAAGTTGGGTTTCTCTTCTGTATAAGCGCCTGAATACCGATTTCTTCCACAGAGCGAAGCAAAGGAGACATATATGCCCCGTTGAGATAATGGATATCTTCCGGAAGTTGGAAAAGATGTTTTTGGTTTTTCAAGATATTTGCCATTTTAAGTTTTCATTGCCACAAAGGCGGTAAGACACTGAGTTTTTCACTTTCCTTAACCGCGAATTTAGGAAGTCCGGACAGCTACTCTCTCACATCAATATGTGAATTGACTTTTTCAACCCGCAAAAAAACATAATCATTTGCTGTCATGCCTTAGGGGTTTTCCAAATTGAAGGTCGGTAAAATCCAGGAACTTTTTCCAATCTTCAGAAATCAGATTTTCATCATAATTCGCCGTCTGTTGGGAATAGGATTCAAAGCCAAACAGGATTGAAAATAGCGCAATCAGTTTCTTCATAAGGTGGGAGATTTGACATTTTGAAAACTACAAAAGAATGGAGGGAAATTCAAACTGATAGGGCAACTATTGGATTCCTTGGCATTTTTCGGTAAATTCATAAGGGCTCCCACTTAAATACTGACCTATATGAAAGCAACCATCACATCAATTCAATTGAAAGGTCCTTTCCAATTTTTCGCTTTGTCCGCAAAGGCCTATGATATCATAAAACAACTTAAGACTACCAATTATAAAGATTTTAAAAAAAGAGGAGTTTGGACCAAACATTATACCATGACCCTTTGGCATTCCGAAGAGGAATTAAAAGCATTTTCAAACAGCGGTGCACATTTGGAAGCCATGAAAAAATCAAGGGAGATCGCCAGAGAAATAAGGACCATCACCATCGATGCTGAGGTGCTTCCTTCTTGGCGAGAAGCTAAAAAATTGCTTGAAAAGGCTAAAGTGATGAAATTTTAAATTATGGATTTTTTAAAAGAAACCCTTAAAATCTATTAGATATGGACCAATTCTTTGAAGAAGCACTTACCCAAGCCAAAAAAAGTTTTCAGGAAGGTGGTATTCCCATTGGGAGTGTGTTGGTGCACAATGGGCAAATCATCGGAAAAGGACACAACCGTAGAATCCAACGTGACAGTGTTATCCTTCATGGTGAAATGGATGCTCTAGAAAGTGCCGGGAGGCAGGAGGCAGCTATCTACAAACAATCGGTCATATACACCACCTTGTCTCCATGCCCTATGTGTACAGGGGCTATTCTTTTGTACGGCATTCCCAAAGTAGTCATTGGAGAAAATAAAACTTTTCTCGGTTCAGAAGCTCTCCTAAAGCAACATGGCGTAGAAGTCATTGTTCTCAATAATCAGGAATGTATTGAATTGATGCGTGACTTCATCCAAAAGAATCCCAATGAATGGAATGAAGATATAGGAGAGGAAGTCCTATAGAATAATTATCACTCATATCCAATCCTGTAAATCTTACCGTCAAACCCACAGATATACAATTCCTGGTTTTGGTCCACACCAAAGGAGGAAACCCTAAATGGAACCCTGAAAATTTCTTTATTGATAGGGTTTTGCAAATTGCTAAAGTCCAATGTCCAAATCCTGCCCGAGACAAAGTCTCCATACACATACAGCCCCTTCAATTCGTCAACCTCTTCCCCCCTATACACAAAGCCACCAGTCACAGACCTATCTCCATTGGAGTGACCGTATTCCCATATTGGCATTTCAAGTCCCTCTTGATTGCATCCTTGGGATGGGTTAAAACAGTGTTTGCCTTCCATGAAACGCCAGCCATAATTGCCCCCATTCTTGATGATATTGATTTCTTCATACCTATCCTGTCCCACATCTGCTGCCCAAAGCAAGCCTGTTTGCGAATCAAAACTCATTCTCCAGGGGTTCCTCAGTCCATAAGCATATATTTCTTCCGCATAATTTTCACTGTTGCCAATAAAGGGATTGTTTCCAGGAATGGCATAATTTTTACCATTAGCCTGCCTATTGACATCAATTCTCAAAATAGCTCCCAATAAAGTTTCCCGTCTTTGTCCATGGTTCTGTGGATCTCCTCCGGAACCTCCATCCCCACTCGATATATACAGATAACCATCGGGGCCAAAGGCAAGTTGGCCTCCATTGTGATTGTTAAAGGGTTGGTCAATTGACAAAATCACCCTTTCACTGTTCATATCGGCCTGATTCGGATTGGAAGAGGAAACCTGAAACCTGGAAATGAAAGTTCTTCTAGGAGATGTCACCGAATAACTCACAAAAAAGAATCCATTGCTTTCAAAATCAGGATGAAAAGCCAGTCCTAAAAGACCTTCTTCATTTCCCTGATTGCTCACTTTTGACCTGATATCCAAAAAAACATTTTTCGCTTCTACTTTCGGGTCATTGGGGAAAACCGAAATCACACCTCCCTGTTCAACCACAAAAATCCGGTTGCTACCATCTCCTGCATGCTGAAAATCCAAAGGCCGGTTAAATGAAAGGCTTGGGAAAGCTTCTATTACAGCCAATGTTCCTTTTTCAACCGGGTCCTTTTCATCAGAATCATCTTCCTGAACATCATCTTGCAAACAGGCGCCTGTGACAAACAGCAAAAGAAATACTAGCGAAATTTTAGGAATAAGGTCTTTCATCATCTCAAAATTGGTTACTATAATAAAACGCTCTACAATCGAATTCGTTTGGAGAATTCAGTAAAATGAATGACAGCAGAATGGATATCATCACCATTTGGGGAGACGATTCGGAGGATATTTAGCTCAATACATACACAAGCAGAAAAGAGAAAATCACTCGGTACAACCTTTCGGATGAATATGGATTTACCTCTGCTATGTTAACTGGAACATGTGGCCTTCTTTTTATGTAGCCAATGAAAATGTAGAATTGATAAAAGGCTTCAGGGGCTACGGTAAAAAAGCCTTAAGGAGGCTGGAAAAATTAGCAGAATAAGATGTAAAGAAAATCTTTCAAATTATTCCTTTAGAAGCGATATCAGTAAATAGGTTTGGCTTCAATCCCCAAGAATTTTCGTTTCAAATCCATCAATACTTACTGTGTTCTTATTTTTCCAATATTCTTTAATATTTTCCTCCCCTTGTTTTTCTGACCAGACATTTAACGAGGTCCTTTCTTCCTTGAAATCCATATAGGGTACTGCAAACCCGCATGAAGTCTGAACCAGGTCTACATCCATTTCTATGATTTGCCTGGCCCCCATATTTTCTGGAAAAAGACCTGAATATATTCCGTACTCCAAATCTCTTTTATGGTAAATCTTAGCCTGCCCATAAAGTCTCAAAATCAGCGGTTTTCCTTCAAATGAACAAAACATAATGGTCATCCTGTTATTTTTAAGCAGATGAGCAGCAGTCTCATTTCCGCTTCCGGTCAAGTTCAACCATACGACTTTATTTTCTCCAATCACCCTGAAAGAGTCAGTGCCCTTTGGAGAAACATTCACCCTGCCCTCTTCTGCTGCCGTACCTACAAAAAAAATCTTTTGCACTTCAATAAAAGTCTTCAACTCGGGTGTAATACAATCTAATTTTTTGGCCATGATAATTTCAATCTGGAATTAAATATTTATTAAATAAATGGCGTAAAAAGCCAAATTATTATTTAGACTTGTATCAAAAATATCGCCAAAAGCTTGTTTTCACTATTTCGCAAAGCGTATTTCATTCTGCTATCTTAGTACTTGGTACATCATATTAAGTAGCGTTTTTTTTCACTTCCCGTATCTCAATCACTACCTGTCTTTCTAAAACTCGGAGCCAGACGTTCCTCAGTTCCCCTTAATTTATCCAGATATTCTTCCAAAAGCTTTTGACTGATTTCTGAGGAATCCCCATACTTTTCTCTCAAGGCCTCCAAATCCTGATGGAGTTTTTGCCTGATTTCTTTGTATGCCGGATCATTGTAAACATTGTTCAATTCTTGAGGGTCATTCAATCTATCATATAACTCCCACTCATCCACATCATAATAAAAATGGATCAATTTATATTCCTTGGTCACAATCGCATAATGCCGCTTGACCATATGGATGGAAGGGTATTCATAATAATGATAGTACACGGCATCTCTTGTCCATTTGTCTGTTTTTCCAGTCAAAAGTGGCATCAGACTTTCGCCTTGCATATCCTCCGGCTGAGGAATCCCTGCAGCCTCCAAAAAAGTCTGTGCAAAATCGAGGTTTTGCACCAATTCATCAGATCTTGATCCAGCTTTAACTTTTCCCGGCCAGGCCACCAAAAGCGGTGTCTTGAAGGATTCATCATACACGAAGCGTTTGTCAAACCAGCCATGATCTCCTAGGTAAAAGCCTTGATCAGAGGTGTAAACTATGATGGTATTCTCCATGAGTCCATTGGCTTCAAGATAATCCAAAACCCGGCCCACATTCTCATCGACCGAGGCAATCGTACCTAAATAATCCTGCATATACCTTTGGTACCTCCATCGCATTTTCTCTTCATCCCTCATGTTGGGAAAAGCCTGGACAAATGCCTCGTTCATGGGCTGATATACTTTATCCCAATTGGCCCGCTGAGTAGCATTCATTCTACCCACTTCTCTTTCAAATGCCCCCTTATCCCAGCCAGAGGCATCAGGAATTCCCAATTGATCCATCACTTCTGGATAAATTTTGGAATCCCCTGCCCAATTCATATGACGGAGCAGATTCATTTCAGCCTCTTTAGCAGCGGAACCTCTTCCGGAATAATCATCAAAAAGGGTTGCGGGTTCGGGGAATGTCTTTTGGGCAAATTCGGCTATATGCCTTTCTGCTGGCAGCCATTCTCTATGGGGGGCTTTGTGTAAATAGGCAAGAAAAAACGGCTGATCAGCTTTCCTTTCATTTTCCAACCAGTCCAATGTCATGTCGGTGATAATATCCGTCACATAGCCTTCTATCTCATAAGTCCCCTCGTTTTTGGTGATAAATATAGGATTATAATACCCCCCCTGTCCAGGTAAAATTTTGAACTGATCAAATCCTTTGGGATTGTTTCCAAAATGAAGTTTCCCAAACATGGCCGTTTGATAACCTGCCTCTTGAAGCAACTGAGGAAAAGTCACATTTGTGGTATCAAAAGGAAAATGATTATCCGTTTTTCCATTGATATGGGAGTGTTTCCCTGTTAGTATAGTAGCTCTCGAGGGGGCACAAATAGAGTTCGTCACACTGGCATTGGTAAACAACATTCCCATATTCGCAATCCTGTCAATATTCGGGGTCTGAATCAATCTGTCATCATAAGCAGAAATAGCTTGATAGGCATGGTCATCAGACATGATAAAGATGATGTTAGGCCTTTGGTATGACTGCTCTTGCTCCGGTTGATTACAGGATAAAAACACAAATACACTAATCAGAATTATGGAAACTTGGACAATTGATGGTCTCATAGGATTGGGATTTATTCTGAAATATACCTGAAATGAAAAATAATGAATAGATTTATTTGATAAAGTGTCCTATTTTTAAACAAACCTATTAACAAAACAATGAAACATTACTCCAAACCACTAGCATTTTGTGTGATGCTGGGGCTATTCAACTGTAGTCCTAAAGAGACAGGGAAAACTGAACAAACTGAAGAAGTCAGCAAATTTGCACACCCTCCATTAGTGTCGCATATGTTTACTGCCGATCCCTCAGCACATGTTTTTGAAGGGAAAATTTACATCTATCCATCCCATGATGTTGAAACAGCAGTAACTCAAGATGACATGGGTTCACATTTTGACATGAGGGATTACCATGTGTTTTCTATGGAAAAACCGGGTTCTGAAGTTATTGATCATGGTCCTGTACTGAAATTAGAAGATATCCCTTGGGCCAGCCGACAGCTTTGGGCTCCTGACGCAGCACAGAAAGATGAGAATTATTATTTATACTTTCCTGCGAAAGACAAAAATGATATTTTCCGCATAGGAGTGGCAGTTTCGGATAATCCTGCAGGACCTTTCAAAGCCGAGCCGAATTATATCCAAGGAACTTTCAGTATGGATCCAGCTGTATTTGAAGATGGGGATGGAAGCCATTACCTATATTTTGGCGGCATATTGGGAGGACAGCTCCAATGGTTTGAAGACCAACAGTTGGTAGAAGGTAGAAAAGGCCCGACAGATGGTTTGCCAGCTGCCGAAAATCCCGCATTGATGCCATATGTAGCCAAACTACAGGATAACATGCTAGAGCTGGCAGAAAGGCCTAAAGAAGTCATCATCCTTGATCAAGATGGGAATCCCATTAAAGCCGGTGATAACAACAGAAGGTTTTTTGAAGCAGCTTGGGTACATCAGCATAATGGAACATATTACCTCTCCTACTCTACTGGTGACACCCATTTTATTGCTTATGCTACAGGAGACAATCCTTATGGGCCATTCACCTATCAGGGAAACCTCCTAAATCCTGTAGAGGGATGGACTAATCATCATTCTATTGTCCAGTTTGAGGGCAAATGGTACTTATTTTACCATGACACAGAAATATCAGGAAAAACACCATTAAGAAACATCAAAATGACTGAGCTGATCCATGAAAATGACGGCAAGATCAAGACCGTGGACCCAATGAAATAAAAAAATAAACCCAATAGCTTGAAGCTGAACGATTAGCTAAAGGCTATTGGGTTTTATATTAGGTATGAGAGATAATGTGTCTGGTTTAATTCCAATCGATTTTGGTTTTGATCAGGTCTCTGGAATTACCACCAACCATGATTTCAAATTCACCTGGCTCCCAGACAAATTTTGCATCCTGATCATAAAACATAAGATCTTTTTGCTTTAGCTCAAACTCCACTTTTTTCTTTTCACCGGATTTAAGGAATAACTTTTCAAAAGCTTTTAATTCTTTTACCGGTCTTGTGATCGAAGCTACCAAATCCCTGATATATAACTGCACTACTTCTGCTCCATCATATTTCCCATCATTACTGATTTCAATTGAAATTTTTAATGATTGATCATCTTTTAAGGAATTAGAGCTTATCTGCAAGTTACTGTAATTGAATTCTGTATAGCTTAGACCAAAACCAAAAGGGTACAGTGGATCATTGGATACATCTAGGTAATTGGACCTGAACTTCTGAAACCATTCGCCTTCAGGTAAAGGTCTCCCTGTATTTTTTTGATTGTAGTATATGGGTACCTGACCGACATTTTGAGGAAATGTGGCCGGAAGCTTACCCGATGGGTTGACATCTCCAAAAAGGACATCTGAAATGGCATCACCAGCCTCGGAACCTGCAAACCAAACATTCAAAATACTGGGGATGTTTTCAGCCTCCCATTTGATGGCAAGTGGTCTACCCGTAAAGAGCACCAGTACTATCGGTTTCCCTGTTGCTTTCAATGCCTGTAACAACCTTCTTTGGTTAGCCGGTAATTCAATATCAGTCCTACTCGATGCTTCACCGCTCATTTCAGCAGCTTCTCCCATAGCAGCAATAATCACATCTGCATTTCTGGCGGCCGCTACAGCTTCCTGAATCATCACCGCTTCAGACCTTTCATCCCTATAGGTTGGTTTACCAAAAATACTGACTCTGGACTCTAACTCTGGATCTTCTACCACATTAGCCCCCCTGGCATGTATAATTCTGGCCTTTTCTCCCAAAGCCTTTTCAAGTCCATCTTTTAGGGAAACAGATTTTTCAAAATTAGCAGCCACACTCCAGGTACCGGTCATATTTTCTCTGTTATCTGCCATAGGACCAACAAGTGCAATTGTGCCTTTTTTCTGCAGAGGAAGTACATTTCCCTCGTTTTTCAATAACACAAAGGATTGGGCAGCAATTTCTCTGGCTATATTTCTATGTTCCTGTGAAAAAACAACTTGTTTGGATTTTTCCACATTTGCATACTTGTATGGATCCTCAAATAAACCCAGTTTAAATTTAGCTACCAATATTCTCCTTGCAGCATCATCGATTTGCTTTTGGGTGATCCTACCTTCTTCCAATGATTTTTCCAAAGTAGTCAGAAAACCCTCGCCAACCATATCCATATCTACACCAGCTTTTAGAGCTAATGCAGATACATGTTGCAGATCTCCCAAACCGTGGTCTATCATCTCATTGATGGCTGTATAATCAGTTACTACAAATCCATCAAATCCCCATTGGTTTCTCAAAACCTCTGTCATCAACCATTGGTTTGCAGAGGCAGGAATACCGTCTACATCATTGAATGAAGTCATCACTGTACCTACCCCTGCTTCAACGGCAGCTTTATAAGGTAAAAAATACTCATTGAACATCCGCTGACGGCTCATATCCACAGTATGATAATCCCTGCCCGCTTCAGGTGCCCCATACAAAGCAAAGTGCTTGACACAGGCCATAATGGTATTATCCAAACTCAGGTCATCTCCCTGATAACCGGTAATCATAGCTTTGGCTATAGCGGCGCCAAGAAATGGATCTTCTCCATTTCCCTCAGATACCCTGCCCCATCTTGGGTCTCTTGAGACATCAGTCATGGGTGAAAAAGTCCAGGAAATCCCATCTGCGCTGGCTTCAATAGCTGCTATCCTGGCAGATTTTTGGATTAACTCCATATCCCAACTACTGGCAATTCCCAAAGGAATCGGAAAGATAGTCTCATAACCATGGATAACATCCATTCCAAAAATCAAAGGTATTTTCAATCTACTTTCCTCTACAGCAATACGCTGAACATCTCTGATCTTTTCAGCTGATTTGAGATTGAAAAGTCCACCTACTTTACCTTCCCTGATCTTTTCAGCAATGTTGGAACTGGATGCCTGACCAGTGGTGATATCTCCAGCTGCAGGTAGATTTAGCTGACCAATTTTTTCTTCAAGGGTCATCAATGCCAATACAGAGTCGGCTTTTTGTATATAATAAGCATCGGTACCTTTTTCAACAGTTGGTTTGCTGCATGCCAGCATTACCATCAATAGCAAAGCAAATAATATTGAATTTCTCATCGCTTTCTTCTTTTTGTTTCTTTATGATTATCAATCTACTTTTTGCAAAGCACTTCTTTGGGAAATCCCGTTTTCATTGAATGCTTCGATTGAAAAATAATAGGTTTGGTCTGTAGTCAGTGATTTTAAATCCAATTGATTGGCCCAATATACCAACCAAGAACTGTACATTTTATCAGGCGCAATTCCCCAGATGACATTGTATCCCTGTGCGTCTTTCACTTCATCCCAGGTAATCATGGCATCCCTTTTATCAGTCTTTCTTTCGACTTTAAAATTCTTAACATGAGCAGGGGCTTTACCTTTGCCAATTCCAAAGACCCTTAACCCTGAAATTGCCAAATAAGGCGTGGGAACATGGATATTTTCATAGCGGACATATCTGGCATCTACTGGAAAATCCAACTCCACATAATCATTTGGCACATCTTTAAAACTATTACTTCGATCCACAACAGTCACCCACTCCTTGCCATCTAGGGAGGTTTTCACCTTATACCGGTGAAATAAACCCTCAATTTTCCCATAAAGATTTGAGTTATGGTCATGGTAATTGATCTGTATAGATCTTACAGATGAAGGGTTTCCCAAATCAATTTCAACCCATTCTTGGCTACCATTTTGTTGAGCCAACCAAAATGTCTTCACATTTTCATCTACCAAATGATGGCCACTATGCCCATTAATTTCTGATGAAGTCTTTACTTGCTTGTTGTAAGAGAGCAGCATCCATCCGGCAAACTCGCCTTTCTTACCAGGTGTGGCCGGTGCAAACCTAGGATAATCCCCAAAATAGGTATCCACATGCATCAAACCATCCTGATCAAAATAAGTAGGGAACATGGAGATTCTCCTTTCCCAGTTAACATTGACAGATACTGCATTGGTCCCAAAATGCCAGTAAGCTTTTTTAGGGCCGACAACAGTACTGCCGTGACCTGCCCCGTTCATAAAACCACCTGGCTTATAGGAAACCGGATTGTTTGGAGCATAAGTATATGGACCTAAAGGATGATCACTCATATAAACTCCATCCCCATACACATTGAATTCTGTTCCCGGTGCACCATATTGCAGGTAATATTTCCCTTGATGCTTCGTCAGCCAGGGGCCTTCCATATAACCGCCCAAGACTGTGTCCGCATGGTTTTCCCCAAACCTTTCCCATCCATGTTTGGACATGTCCAAATGAAAAAGCTCATGGATTTCATTTTCTGGCCGGAATCTGTTTTTCATATCCAGTTTCCTTGCTCTAATTGGATAAACATTAGAAGAACCCCAAAAGACATAGGCTTGATCGTCATCATCTATGAAAATATGAGGATCCTGCAAATCATATAAAATTCCAGGTACTGCATTCCAATCGCCTTTCTTTGGATTATCGGTATACAACACACTCATGGCCCCAGAGGGATTACCTGAAACATAAAGCACGGAATCCTTATAATTATGTGCAGTCGGTGCATTGGAACCTTCGAAATACCATTTTTCAGGTTTGATAAATGTCCAATTTGCCAAATCTGTTGAATGCCAATATCCCATTGAACGGGTCACAAACATGTAATATTCTCCCCTGAACTCTACCACTGCAGGATCAGCTCCTGAGCGGTAAGACAGATCATTATGGGAATTATAAATCATGTAAGTGTAATCCAGATTGATCGGATTACAATATGTTTCCATCACTGGTCTTTGCGATTGGGCCAAAAAAGGAAATGACACCAAAGCAAAAATCAATAAAATCAAAATATTACTCTTATTCATTTTTCGGTTCAGTTTAAATGAGGACTACTAAAGCCTAGTTTAACTAATCCCCTTTTTACCTCCGGCGCAGACATAAATAAGTCCCAAAGTAATCCGGATCGGTAATTTTCAATCATGACTACTATTGGCCCTTGGTCAATGGCCAAATACCTTTGAGGAAACCAATCCTCTTCTTCAGAAAATGCATCATAAAAACCATAAGGTCCAAAAAGCTTTTCCCCAAAGTTTTCAAACCAGAATCTCATCGCTTCCATGGAGTATTCTGGCGTATATGGGAATGAAGATAGTGCTGCTGTTGGGGATATAACCCCCTTATCTTTATTTTCTCCTGGCGCATGGGCTGCATAGCCATTTACCGAATAACTTGCTGTCAATCCCCAGGATTTTTCTCCATATCCTGCAAAACCTAAAGGGTTTTCAATACACCAAGCCCTATTGGCCAGGGTATGGTTTACATTTTGTCTCCAGTAATCCGCATATCGATCTTTCAATCCTCTAGGGTCCAAACCCAAATAGGAATAGTGCGCCCAGAACAAGGGTCCTCCCAATTCTTCCGCGCCATTGTGTCTCAATTCCAAAAGATGACCATAAGGCTCTGCATTAAAAGCAATTTCACCTTTTCTTGCCCAACCATCATGATATACATCTGCAGGAATTGGATAATTTGGTGAAGATGCTGCCAAAATATAAGTGATCAGGGTTTCATCATATCCCTTAATCGGGTGATTCTTTTGAAATCCAATAGAAGGAGACCAGTGCCACAACAAGACATTGTCTTCCTTATTAATGTACCAGGACCATTCCATTTCCTCCCATAATTGATCGATCTTTTCCACAAGCAATTTTTCAGAAGGATGGTCATTTTGAAAATATTGTCTTACCGTAAGAAGTCCTTGGGCTAAAAAAGCAGATTCCACCAGGTCTCCGCCATCATCATCTCTTCCAAATGGTTTTACCTTTCCTGTTTCTCCCTCAATCCAATGTGACCAAATTCCATGAAACCGGTCTGCTTGGCCAAGATAGTCCACGATTTTATCTAATCTTTTCAAGCCTTCATCACGGGTTATAAAACCTCTTTCAATCCCAACCAATATCGCCATAAGACCGAAGCCTGACCCTCCTGTAGTGACTACATTTTGATCATTCTGTGGATAATCTCCATCTATGTGGATTCTTTCCCGGGCCATTCCTGAAGTAGGCTCAGCTCCTTCCCAAAAATATTGAAACGTCCTATATTGTACCAATGTCATCAGGGAATCATCGCTGATGACATTGGTTTCCAACTCAACTTCCCCCTTCTTTTCCTTACAGGAGCAGATTTGAGTCAAATTGATCAATAATATCAAAAAGAATAAATATCTCATTTTTTAAAGTTTAATAGGTGAAATTTAAATTCCGTAATCCTGAAAGGACTTCAGGATTTCTCATAAATAATGACCATAACAATCCAGACCTATGGTTTTCGATCATTAGGATAATAGGGCCTTGGTCTATGGCCAGATAAGAGTTCGCATACCAGGACTCCGTAACATTAAAAGCATCGTAGAAACCATATGGGCCCCATAGCCTATCTCCCATTTCGAAATAAAAAAACCTTAATGCTTCCATTGATTCTTCTGGGGTATAAGGAAAAGAAGAGAGTGCTGCTGTCAATGATATGACGCCAAGGTCATTAATGGGAGAATGGGCACTGTAACCTTGATGGTTATCACTTGCTGTAAAACCCCAACTGTTCTCCCCATAACCGGCAAATCCTTTTGGATTGTTGATTGCATGCGCACGGTTGATTTTGGTATGCATTTTTCCCTGCTCCCAATAATCTGCATAAGCATCTTTCAGGTTTCTCGGGTCCAATCCCAAAAAGGAGTAATGTGAAAAGAATAAGGGCCCTCCAAAATCCTCTCCCAATGGAAGATTGAATTGATAGAAACTGTTTCCATTTCTCATTTGACCATTTCTAGCCCATCCTTGATCATAAACCTCTTTGGAGATTGGGAAGGTAGGTGAAGAAGCAGCCAAAACATAAACTATCAATGATTCGTTGTATCCCTGTATTGGCAAATTCATATCCCAGCCAAAATCTGGCGACCAATGCCAGTAAAGCACATTTTGACTACCTCTGGTGTACCAGCTCCATTCTACTTCCTCCCATAACTGCTGTATGTGATCTATTATAACCTTTTCAGTTGGAATTGATGGTTGGAGAAACTCCTTTACAGTAAGAAGTCCTTGTATCATAAAGGCAGTTTCAACCAAATCTCCTCCGTTATCTTTTTGACTAAAAGGAATGGTTTTACCTGTATTACCATCCAACCAATGTGGCCAGACACCATGAAATCTATCAGCCTTGGATAAAAAATCCACAATCAGAGCTAAGCGTTGAACACCTTCTGACCGAGAAATAAAGCCTCTTTCAATACCCACAATGATTGCCATCACGCCAAATCCAGATCCACCTACCGTTACCAGATTTCCCGAGGTATTCCTCTCTCTTGCCATACCACTTGCAGGATGGGCAAAATCCCAAAAATACTTAAAGGTCTGTTCCTGGATTTTGGTCAATAATGCATCATCTGAGATCAGAGGGAATTTCAAAACTCCATCAGGTCCCGTAAAAAAAACACGCTTTTCTTCCGAAAATGAAGCGCCTGATGCTGACTTTAGGCTATTGTCAATCTCCAATTCAAATTTTGAATAATTGGGAAGCTTACTTGTTGACTTCAAGATTACTCTTTTATCTTCATTGGACAATTCTACCTGAATGCCTGGTATTGACTGGCCATTTATCCGAAAAGCATTCTGAGCAGAAGATCTGTCTATTGCCGCTGAAAAATTGATTTCAATATTGAGGTCAACATTCACATCTATTACCCTATTGGAATTGACCAACCGACCTCCTTCAAATTGAATACTTTCAATCCTTAAGCCTTCTTCTTGGGTCTTGAATTGAATTTGTCTGGACAAAATAGTCTGACCGGATTCACTTCTTAACAAATCAGAAATAGACAACAAATACGTTTCTCCCGCTTCCAGTGCGCCAATTGGCCTCAAAATGACATTTGTATTATCGGAAGATGTGGCAAAATTGACATTTACTGGATTACCGTTCAATCTACTTAAAATAATCCCTTGATTGAGAACACCTTCATCTACAGGCCTGCTAAAATACATGGTTATCGGCCTATCCAAAGGAAGACCTTCACTATATGGGGGGTCCAAATTGATGGCTTCAGTACCCATTTCCACTTTCAATAATGTAAAAGCCGGCACATCTTCTCCTCGTTCACCACAGCCTACAAGAAAAAAAATCAAAACAAATAACAGCGCAAGTTGCTTCATGGTCACATGGGTTTGAGAAAGCAAAGGAGTCCTATGACCCCTTTGCTTAATTAAAGTTTATGGTTTTTCGGCATCAATAATTGTCCTGATCTCATTTTGACTCAATGCCTTATTAAATAACCTCAGTTCATCAAAATAACTCTGATCAGACAAATGACCCCATTCTGTAAATCGTGGTGCTCCTGATCCAATTGACAATACATCACATCCTGTCCAATCGATTCCAGGGAAACCTCCCTGACTCACAATTTCTCCGTTGATATATACAGTCACCTGACTTCCTGAAATGGTAAATGCCAAATGGGCCCATTCTCCATCAGCTGGATTGAGGTCTGCAGCAGCCCCACCATCAAACCAGTTGTCAGATCCACCATTCCCTACATTCAATTTGAAACGTTGATTTGGACCTGCTGCTTCCCTGAAAAATCTGAAACCCTTTGATCTATTATTTGGATTATTCGGATTATTTGGATCAGGTGGTCCTATCACCAACAAACCTGCCCTATCAGGCGATGCATTCACTTTATACCAGAACACCGCAGAGAATTCCTGACCTAACAAGCCTGCTGTTGGGAAAGTCAAATATGCATTAGAAGCCCCAGAATAGGCTCTTCCTGAAATGCCATTTACGAATCCAGGGGATCCAGAAACATTTGCATTTCTGATATTCACCAACTCCGTATAATCTCCATCAAATGGGAGATAGAAAACTTCCCCTTCATAAACAGGTCGATAAGGCTCTACTTTTTCAAACCTAACAGTCTCCACTGTGGATTTACCTGATTTATCTGTCGCTGTGATCGAAAGTATATGTTCTCCGTTCCCCAATGAAGGATAAGTATAGGTCTTTACCACTCTTCTGTAGTCAAGAAAATCATTAAAAGATTCCAGTTGATTGCCATTCAGAGAAATAGTGACAACATCTACTTCAATATCGTCTCTGACTTCGAAATTGATATCAATGGAAGTCACATCCTCTACCACCCTGATCAAGGCACCCTCAATCGGGAAATTGATCAGGATTTCAGGAGCAGCATTGTCCGGTCCTGGATCAACAGCTACAATATCGTCTATATAGCCATCTGTACACCCTGCAAAAGCAAAGATTACAGCTAGTAAAATTATCTGCATTTTTTTCATAACTCAGTTATTTTGGTTAATGAATACTCAACCTCCATTAGAGGCATTTCTTAATTGTGGAATAATATCCAGTTGTTCCAACGGATAAGGAAGGAATCTATGCTGGGCTTGCTGGAATGACCTGCCTTCATAATTCAACTCTGAGGTTTTTCCATGTCTCACCAAATCATAAAATCTGATACCCCATTCAGTACCAAATTCTGCATATTTTTCATCCAAGACTACATCCAAATTGACCGATGAGGCTGGAGCCAAACCTGCCCTTGACCTGACTTGATTGACTGCCTGTTCGGCTGATAAAACAGTACTGTTTGCACCGCTCACCAATGCCTCTGCATGCATCAATAAAATCTCCGCATACCTGATGACTGCAAAGTTTTTATTCTCGCCATAAGTAAACCTACCTGGAGTAAGTTGGGTAGATGGCAAATAAAACTTACCACTTAACATTTTGTACCTAGGGTGATTGTTGAAAACATCCCCATCAGGAGTAATATGTGAAACCCAGCTAGGTAAGTTTTGGAAATCAGGATCATTTCTCAATTCGGTGATGGCATCAGGAGTAAACAAGATTGAAGTCTGAACCCTTGTCTGCTCTCCCCTAGAAAGCAGGAATTTCACATATTTCATACTTGGCTCCCAGAAGCCCCAACCACCACCTGCACCTGCTACTGCCGGTGTCCAGCTGGCAGGTCCAAAGAAATCCCATAGGTATCTGGTATTGGTACCTGTAGGAGTTCCAAAATCAGAGTATTGAAGCTCTAGAATATTCTCTCTGTTAAGTTTTCCTGGAATTTTGAACAGGTTATAATAATCCTGCTCCAAAGCGAATAGATTACTACTGATAATCTGACCAGTAGCATCAGCCACTGCCTGATAATTTTTAAGCTCCAAGTTGGCCATTGCTTTCACTGCCAGTGCAGTGTAAGCGGTAATTCCTCCTCTGACATCTGATCTTTGATTGGGATGTACTGTTGGCAAAGAAGGAATTGCTTCATCCATCTGGGAAACAATATGTTGCAGTACGTCCTCAAAAGAAGACACTTCTACATTGTACAATGCGCTGGGTTGTGATGAATTCGGAATTAGGATATTACCCCAAAGCCTGGCCAATTGAAATAGCTCAAAGGCACGCATCACTTTAATTTCCGCAATGTATTGTTGCGCCAAGGTAGCATTAGCTCCTGCATCCTGATATTTCTGGATTTCTTCCATGGCTCCATGCCAATAAAGCAGATCGGTATATAAATTCAACCAAGTGGAATTATACATCCAAAAATTACGGTCGTACCTGAACAGATCTGTTTCCGTCAAAGGAAATTGATCTCCTGCAGCATTCACATCATCGCCTCTCACAGAAATGATCGGGAAGGTTTCCCATTGCAATGAGTTTAATTCTGCATAAGAACCATATAGCATCAGAACCATATTTTCTGATTGCGTATAGTCAGTTCCATCAGCTACTATTTGGTTTTCCAAAGGTTGGTCAAGAAGGTCCATACAAGAGGAAGTCCCAAATAAGACAACAACTAATGGAATAAGTATTTTAGTTTTAATATTTCTAGTCATGGTAGTGCGCTTTAAAGTTTGATATTCAGACCCAATGTGTAGATTGCTGGGATAGGATATACCTGCCTATCGATACCATTGGCAACTTCAGGATTGAAGCCGTTGTAATTGAACAAGGTGAGCGGCCTTTCAGCGGTAAATGTCACCCTTGTCGCCGGCATTGGAACACCAAAAAGAGATTTGTCCAATAGATTGTAAGATATTCTAACGTTTTGTATTCTGAAGTAAGATCCGCTTTCCACAAAATAGTCGCTCATATTTTGGTTCCAACCTTTTCTCAACCCAGCAGCAGAGGGATATTTGTCTGAAGTGCCTTCACCTCTCCAAAGATTCTCTGCCAATTCCGCATCAATGTTGGTGTCATTGGTAAAGATCAACTCCCCTCTTTTTCTATTCAGAATGCTATATCCAGCCTGTCCCTGTACCAATGCTGAAACATCGAAATTTTTGTAAGTGAATCCCATATTGAATCCATAGGTAAGTTTAGGTAAGAATGAGCCCAAAACTACCCTATCCTGATCATTGATGATTCCATCACCGTTTTGATCCACAAATTGAAAATCTCCCGGTTGTAAATTATTCTCAGCGATAAATTGGGAAGTGTAACCG
The DNA here is from genome assembly GCF_004216715.1 of Cecembia calidifontis. NCBI lineage: Bacteria > Pseudomonadati > Bacteroidota > Cytophagia > Cytophagales > Cyclobacteriaceae > Cecembia > Cecembia calidifontis. Next base: position 2,830,013 of record NZ_SGXG01000001.1, on the reverse strand, counting down.
CTTTGGTCAATTTGCTGTTGATTCTGGAATACACCAGCTACCTGATAACCATAGAATGCCTGAAACGGCTGACCAACAATAGATCTCTGACGGAATTCAGCAGAACCGCCATCCAAATATTGTGGTCCTCCTAGACTGAGCACCTGATTCTTAAGCGTTGCAAAATTCCCCCCTATATAATAAGAGAAATCTTTGCTCACCCTATCTTCCCAATTCAACGTAAATTCCAACCCTTGATTTCTAATTTCTCCCACACTCCTTCTTTCTGTTGCCCTAAATACAGGAGGAATGATATTTACAGCCAGATTTCTAGTATCTCTGATGAAGTAGTCTGCATCTAATGACAGCCTATTATTCAGGAATTTAGCATTGAAACCGAAGTTTTTTTCAACTGTGGTTTCCCATCTATCGATCAAGTCAAAAGTTGGATTCAACCTTCTACCGAATATAAGAACATCATTGATGGCTGTGGAAGTCTCTTGTATCGTTGGCCTTCCCACAGACGGTCTGATGCCATCATTACCCAACTGCCCCCAAGAAGCCCTTAGCTTAAAGAAGTCAATAGCCGAAACATTAAAGAATCTTTCAGAGGACACCACCCAACCTGCACCTATAGTGGCAAAATTTCCCCACTTCTGCTGAAACTTATTGTTCCCATCTCTTCTGAAGGTACCATAAAGCAAGTATCTGTCATCATAATTGTATGACAATCGGCCAAAATAAGACATGAAGAAAAGCCTGGAATTGATAACATCTCCAGTATCTCCAATTCCATTGATATCAAAGTTGGTTGCATTGGACAAATACCAGAAGTTCTCTAAAGCCCTATCCGGAATTGGGGAAATACCTGTTCCTCTTGCAAACAAAACTTCTGAATATTCACTCCTGAAAGATTGGCCCAAAACAGCAGTGAAGCTATGCTTATCGATATAGTCGGTATAGGTAAAGAAATTATCCCAAACCTGGTCAAATCTTGCAAAATTGGTTCTCCCGATGGAAGACTGGAAATCTGTGACACCATCGTTGAAATCAAAACCTACATTTCTTGAGTTGATAATTTCAAGAGCATAATTATAGGCTGTCCTGAATGAAAGTTTGCTAGGCAGAATTTCAAAATCAGCATAGAAATTACCCAATACCTTACCGACATGGTTTCGGTTATCATTGTATAACAAACTATAATAAGGATTCTGTCTGTTTCTGTAACCTAGACGTTGTGCATTGGAAAGTCTAAATGGCTCAGCTTGTGTATTCAGGTCATCGTACACTGGAAGAATTGGAACAGCAAAATAAGCCTGGAACCAAGCTCCGTCATCACCGTTATACTGACGGGCAACGCTGACATTGAAATTACCTCCAACGGTTAGCCAATCTCTGACATCAGTATCAATTTTTGCCCTAAAATTCAATCTTTTGTACTCATTTCTGGTATCATTTAGAAGACCTTTTTGGTCGAAATAAGAACCTCCCAAAGAGTATCTGGTAGTTTCATTCCCTCCGTTAAAACTCAAATTATGGTTCTGAATGGCTGCAGGACTCATGATCTCTGCATACCAATCCGTATTGACATTAGGGATACTAGGGTCAATCCTGCTCCTACCAAATCTCTGCATGGCATTGTTGACGAAGGCTATATCAGCAGTAGATCCTGTTTCATTAATATAACGGACAAATTGCTGGGCATTGGCCATTTTCAAAACATTCTGAGGAACCTGGGTACCATAGTAAGAATCGATAATGATTTCTGGTTTTTGGTTATACTTTCCTGACTTGGTTTCAATCAGCACCACACCATTGGATGCCCTCACACCATAAATAGCAGAAGCAGAAGCATCTTTTAAGACGTTAATGGTCTCGATATCATTTGGGTTCAAGAAGTCAATATTGTCAAAAAACATTCCATCCACCACATACAATGGTGCTGCATTGCCTTCAAATGAACCAACGCCCCTAACCCTTACGGTTGGAGAAGCGCCAGGTGCACCATTACTGACAATCTGAACACCCGCTACCCTTCCCTGCAATGCCTGCATAGCATTAGGAGTTGGCGTTTGTGTGATCACATCCGTCTTAAGTGTGGCTATTGAGGAAGTCAAATCCCTTTCTTTTAGCGTACCATAACCTACGACTACCACCTCGCCTAAAGAAGAAATATCCTCACGCATAGTGACATTAATGGTATTGGTATTTCCAATAACGAAACGCTGTGTTTCAAAGCCTACAAATGAAAAAACCAAGGCATCTTCTGGATTTGCATCAATGGAATATTTACCATCAATGTCAGTAACAGTACCTCTGCTGGTTCCTTCTACGACAACAGTCACTCCTGGTAATGGCTGACCGGATGGGTCAACTACGGTTCCAGTAACCGTAACTTCAGGTTGTAATACTACCTGAACTGGTTGTCTCGAATCAGATTTCTTTACATGTATATTTTCGTTGACCTGTTTGAAATCCAAACCGGTCTGAACAGATATTTCACTTAGGATATCATAAAGAGACATGGAATTAGCCTCTACCGAAACTTTCCCTGCATCTTTCACGTCTCGGTTGACATAAACAAAATTAAATCCAGCATTCTTTTCAATGACTTCGAAAGCTTTGGATAAATTTTGCTCTTTCAATGAAACTGAAAGATACACATTCTCTATACTCTTAGCTTGGTCATCAGCAGCCTTTACTTTGGCACCTATCCCCATTAAAAGAAAAGCTAAAGCAATAGAAAATAATTTTAGCATGTTAAAAACATAGCGCCGTAAAATATTTTTCATAATTTTTTAAGGTTTTTGGATTGTGTTAATCGTTGGTTTCCACCTTCAATAGTTGTGGTGTATTAACTGTCAGAGACAGTTGATAATCAAATGATGCTTAATTCCATAGGCATTATCGTTAGTTTATTTGAAAGTTATTTTGACTTGTTTGGCATTGATTTCATAATTAAACCCAGCAGAATAGCTGAGACCTGATAGCAAATTTTTCAAAGTCTGATCCTGATATTTACCAGTAACTTTTATATCCTTTTTGGGTCTGTTCGCAAAAGTGATGTCTACACCATACCATTTTTCGAGAATATCAAAAACCTCCTTAATGTCGGTGTCTTTCAAGTAGATAATCTTTTTGGTCCACGCCAAAACCTCCTCTTCATCAAAATCAGACACTTTAATACCATTGTCACCATCCGAATAGGAAGCTGCTTTACCAGGCAATAAAAATTCTTCTTCTTCCGGTGTAGCTACTTTTACTTTACCTTCAAGCAAAGAAACTTTCAGTTCCTTACCCTCAATGGCTTTAATATTAAAGGCCGTACCTAACGCTGTTGTCACCAAATCTCCAGAATGTACTGAAAATGGCTTAACCCAGATTGCAGCTTTTAGGGGTTAAAAAAGAAAATTTCGGGAAATTTTCTTTTTTTTAGCTCCGATTACCCGTACCCCCCTACGTGATTTTTTTTCTACGGGCTGTATAATGCCATTTTTTGGTTTGTAGTACACAAGGGGTATTGCATCTTGGGGTTCAATACCAGTACTTTACACCATGTATTTCAAGTTCTCTTTACGTAAACATCCCGATTCGGGAAGACTCAGCGGATACTACCGGCTGGTGGAAAGTTACCGTAATGCTGACAACAGGGTGTGTCATCGCACTATCCTGAATATAGGTTTCATGGAGGATGCTGCGCCCGAGCAGCTCAACAAAATACAGAAACACCTTACTGAGAAGTATGAGCACAAGGCTTCTTTTTTTGACCTGGAGGAAGATCCAATCGTCAGACGCTATGTTGAAGACTTCTGGAGTCGGATCGTATCTTCCAAGAAGCTGGATATCAAGTCGGAACAGCAGCTGTCACGGATGGTGGATATGGATACCATCCAGCACAGTAATGCCAGAGAAATAGGAGCAGAGAATATTGCTTTCCAGACATGGGAGAAGCTGCAGCTTACACCTTTATTACTTTCGGCGGGATTCAGCGCCGAAGATGCAAGTCTTGCAGCCACACAGGTTGTATCCCGTGCGGTATACCCCGCTTCCGAACTCAAAACTGTCCGTTGGATAAAGGAAAACTCGGCAGTCTGTGAGCTTACGGGCTATGATATGGATAAAATAACCAAGGACAAGCTGTACAAAAGTGCGCTTGAGCTATACAAAGTCAAAGATTCACTCGAAAAGCACCTTTCCAAACGTACCAATGAACTCTTTGATCTACAGGATAAGATCATCCTTTATGATCTGACCAACACCTACTTTGAGGGAGAAAAACCGAACAGTAAGCTGGCACAATACGGGAGGAGCAAGGAAAAAAGAAAAGACGCAAAACTTGTTGTGCTGGCACTGGTAGTGAATGTGGAAGGGTTTATCAAGTACTCCTCTATCCTGGAAGGAAACATAGCAGACTGCAACACACTTGCTGCAATGATTGAAAAGCTTTCCGTCCACACCTGTACAGGACCTGCGGTAGTGGTACTCGATGCAGGCATAGCCACCGAAGAAAACCTGCATCTTATCCAGAGCAAAGGATACAGCTACCTCTGTGTAAGCAGGACAAAACTCAAGGATTATAGCTATGTGCCCGACAGGCTTACAACTCTGCTGGAAACAAAATCAAAGCAGAACATCAGACTCAGAGCCGTGTCCACAGAAAAAAACACAGACTATTATTTGGAAGTCAAAAGCCCTTCCAAAGAGAAGAAAGAGGAAGGCATGAAGCTACAGTTCGAACAAAGGTTTGAACAGGAACTGCAAAAAATACAGCATGCCCTCAACAGCAAGGGAGGAGTGAAAAAAACCGATAAAGTCCACCAGCGCATCGGGAGGGCCAAAGAAAAGTATCCATCAGTCCAGTATTATTATGAGATCACTGTTGAAAGTGACCCTAAAACAGAACAGGCGACAGCAATGTCATGGAAGAAAAACCCGGAACGGGAGCAGGCAAAAGCTGATAATCTGGGCATCTATTTTTTACGGACAAACCTGAACGTGCAGGAGGAGTACATCATCTGGAATATCTATAACACTATCAGGGAAATAGAGAATGCCTTCCGTACACTAAAAACCGATCTGGATCTTAGACCGATTTACCATAAAAACGATGATGCCACCATGGCACATCTACATCTGGGAATCCTTGCATATTGGATAGTCAATACAGTGAGGTACCAGCTCAAGCAGAAGGGAATAAAAAGCTGCTGGGGTGAAATAGTGAGAATAGGAAACACACAAAAGGCCATCACTACTTCAGGGAAAAACACCTATGATAAAGTCATTACCACACGCAAGTGTACAGTTCCAAACAAAAACCTAAAAGAAATCTACGACATCCTTCAGACCAAATACCAACCGTTTACAAAAAGAAAATCCGTAGTACACAAACTTGAACTCAAAAAAACAGAAATACCCAAATTACAGCTACTTACAGGCGGATAGCTGCAATCTGGGTTAAGCTCGTCTTTTGCAACTTCAAAATAGGCTTCACCTTCAAGATAAATTTCTCTTCTATCTCCTTCGAAATTTTTCAAGTGTCTCAATACAGTTTCAGCATTGGCGGTAATCCGGGTACCATCAGTCAACATAAAAACAGATTTCTGACCTTTCGGAACTTTGTGTTCTACCCATTCCAACTGAGCTATTTCTTCCACAGGCTTGAAAGCATCGGAAGTCATCAAAAGGTATGTCAAACCGGCCGCCATCAAAAAAATCAGCAAAAATGTGAAATTGACAAAAGTTCTTTTTTTACGAATACTTGGTCTTACTAATTCCCTGTCCTTCATGCCCACCCGCACATTTGGGACTATTGAAATCACTTTTGATTCTTTGCCTGCTATTTCTACGGTTGATACTGAATCTTCAATTAGTTGCCACAATGCCTCTTCTTTTTCGGCTGTCCAAGGATTTACTTTTCTGGACATATTGATGACCAAAACCCTTGCTTTTTGGATATCTGCTTGTTTATGGGGATGCTCAAGAAGAAATTCTTCCCAAAGGGTTCTATTAGCGTTATTGGGATTTAAGACCCATAATCTAAATTCCGGGTCGAGGACAAAGTCTTCTATGCTATAATCGCTTCTGCTCATAATTCACTATTCTGAATACATGAGTCAAGAAGACCTGAAAGTTATCCTTCGATCTTAAAAAAAGTTAAAAAGAATTTCCAGTAAACATATAAGCCACAAGAAGCCCAAGTGTTTTTTCAGGCTTTTAATTGCTTTCCAGGCTAAAGTATAAACTGATCTAAGATTTATTTCCAGAATTTTGGAGCATTCTTCGTAGCTCAGTTTTTCAAAAAATAAGTATTGGATGATCTCTTTTTGTCTAAGCGGAAGGTTTTCGATACCATTGGCCAATCTCCTCTTTAAATCCTCATCTTGTTGTCTTGAAATCCACTCATCTTCAGCTGAACCTATAGAAAATAAATCTTCTTTACCAGTAAATCCAACTTTAGGCTGTTTGGCTTGAGATTTTTTTGCCCTTTTAATTTTATTTGACAGGGATCTAAAAAGATACAATTTAAGGTTTTCTGGCTCAGAAAGATTCTTTTGATACCTCCATAAATCCAAGAACAATTCATGAATGCTATCCAGTACTAATGCATCGTCTTGGACCAAGGACATTCCAAACCTAAAAAGCTCAGCTGAGAAAATTCTGTATATCACTTCAAGCCCCTTTACATCACCAGACCTCAGCATTTCCCATGCTTGATGATCAGAGAGTTGGTTGAGGTTATGGCTAGGATCAGGACTCATCGATACCAAAATTACAAATCCTCATCTTACAATTCAAAAAACTACAAGGATAAACTCCATAAAAATCAGGTTATCAGAAAGAATGATTTAACAAGTTAAGTTAAAAAAACCAGCAGAGTTTCCCCTGCTGGTCCTTTCGAAATCCGACTTTCGATATCCGCAATTAAATAAACTCATTCAGGATATTCTCATAAAGCTCTTGTTTACCGCTGATCTGCTTAGGCTCACCTACAGCGACAGCATGTGCTCTTAAATCTTCCAAGGTCAATTTTCCCTCTTCGAATTCCTTTCCTTTGCCGGAATCAAATGAAGCATAGCGTTGCTTTCTCAGGTCAAGGTAGGCGGATTCTGTAAGAATTCTATCGGCAATCAACAAAGCCCTGGCAAATGCATCCATAGAACCTATGTGGGCCAGGAAAAGATCTTCAAGATCCGTTGAATTTCTTCTAACTTTGGCGTCAAAGTTGACACCTCCACCCTGAAGTCCTCCACTTTGAAGGATCACCAACATCGATTCTGTCAATTCCTGGAGATTCAATGCAAATTGATCGGTATCCCAACCGTTTTGGTAATCCCCTCTATTGGCATCAATAGAACCTAACATTCCTGCATCTGCAGCTACCTGAAGTTCGTGCTGGAAGGTATGGCCGGCTAAGGTGGCATGGTTAACTTCAATGTTCAATTTGAAATCTTTATCCAATCCAAAATGCCTTAGGAACCCAATAACGGTAGCCGAATCATAATCATATTGATGCTTGGTTGGCTCCATTGGCTTAGGTTCAATAAAGAAGGTACCTTTGAAACCATTTTTTCTGGCATAGTCACGTGCCATGGTTAGGAACCTTGCCAAATGCTCAGTTTCTCTCTTCATATCTGTATTGAGAAGGGACATATAACCTTCCCTTCCACCCCAGAACACATAATTCTCACCGCCCAACTTTATGGTAGCGTCTATCGCGTTTTTCACCTGTGTGCCTGCCCATGCCACTACATTAAAGTCAGGATTCGTAGAGGCACCGTTCATATACCTTGGATTACTGAAAACATTAGCTGTACCCCACAAAAGTTTCACACCTGTTTCTGCCTGCTTTTCTTTGGCATAATCGGTGATGATTTGCATCCTTTTTTCATAATCGGCTAGACTTGGACCTTCATCGATCAAATCCACATCGTGAAAACAATAATACGGGGCACCGATTTTGGTAATGAATTCAAAGGCTGCATCCATTTTATCTTTTGCCCTTTGTATGGGGTCGGGGTTTTCATCCCAGGCTCTTTTGATTGTTCCTGGTCCAAAAGGATCACTTCCATTACCACAGAAGGAATGCCAATAAGCAATCGCAAATTTAAAATGCTCCTTCATGGTTTTACCTGCAACCACCTGATCAGGATTGTAGAACTTAAAGGCAAATGGGTTTTTTGATCCCTTTCCTTCAAATTGAATCTTATCAATTCCCGGGAAATAAGTCTTAGACATAATTTTTGGGTTTTAAATAGGTTTAATAAAATTAGAGACCGGCAAATTATCCAATTTCACCGAATATGGAAAACGTTTGCATTGGACCTGTGAAATAAAATGACAAATGGTTGAATCTTGGATGTCTGAAAAATCAGCCAGCTAATTCAACTTTTTGGAAAATTGCGAAGCAAATATTGGAATCAATCAAATCCCTTTTGGATTTTTTCCGCAATCTCCGACATTTCCTCAGGGGAGAGCCTGAGTTTGGGCCTTGAAAAGTTGATATCATCCATACTCCTCAAGGGAATCAAATGAACGTGCACGTGGGGCACCTCCAGCCCAATGACAGCAACCCCGATTCTGGTACACTTGATGGTTTTGTCCATTGCCCGGGCTACCTTTTTAGCGAAAACATGGAGTCCAGCCAATACTTCATCTTCAAGGTCAAAAATATAGTCCACCTCCACTTTCGGGACCACCAAGACATGGCCTTTAGCTAAAGGCATGATATCCAGAAATGCGATATAGTTTTCATCCTCTGCCACAATATAGGCAGGAATTTCTCTATTGATGATTTTTGTGAAAATTGTTGCCATGGGGTAAAAATAAAAAATCCCGAAGGAGAATCCATCGGGACAAAAGAATTAATAGGTAATATCCAATACCTCAAACTCCAAGGTTCCTGCAGGTGCATTGATTTGGGCTACATCACCCACTGATTTGCCCAAAAGCCCTTTACCGAATGGAGATGCCAAAGAGATTTTGCCGGCTTTCAGATCCGCCTCCTCTTCCGAAACCAAGGTATAGGTTACGGTCATTCCATTCTTGACATTTTTGATTTTCACGGTACTTAATATCCCTACCTTGGAACTGTCGAGTTTAGAATTATCCATTACCCTGGCGTTTCCTACAACTTCTTCCAGTTTGGCAATTTTAAGTTCCAGCAAACCTTGCGCATCCTTCGCTGCGTCATACTCTGCATTTTCGCTAAGATCACCTTTATCCCTTGCTTCAGCAATCTGCTTGGCGATATCCGCACGTCCTTTGGTCTTCAGTTCCTGAAGCTCCTCTTTCAGTTTCCTTAATCCTTCTTCAGTGTAATACTGTATTTTTCCCATGGTTTTAAAATTATATGTGCCTATGAAAAATAGAAGAAACGGTCCCGCTTCGAGGAACCGTTTCTTCTATCATAATTGCTATGTTGTTAAAACAAAGGTAATCAAATCAATTTCAGAAAGCAATATTTGCCCAAAAAAGAAATTTCAACCCAAGTTCAATCCCAGCTTAAATCACTGTATTTGATTTTCTCTATCAATACTCTGTTGATCTTTTCATAAGACTGAAAGGTCCAGCCTGCAATATGAGGGCTAAACAAAATATTTTCCCTTGAGGCCAGTCGCTCAAATTCTTTTTTCTGATCCTCAGTGAAAGAATCGAATTTTTCATTTTCCAATACATCCAAAACTGCTCCTTTCAAAATCCCCTCATCAAAAGCCTTATTCAAAGTGGAAAAAGAAATGATCTCCCCTCTCGCAGTATTGATCAAATAAATAGGTTTTCTAAATTTTCGGAGTACTTCATAAGTTAAAAATCCTTTCGTCTCTTGGGTGAGCGGAACATGAAGACTCAAGATATCTGCTTGCTCTGTCAAAGTTTCAAAATCAACTTCCTCCACAAATTCATTCCCAAACTTGGTTTTATACCTGTCATAGGCAATGATGCGAACATCAAAGCCTATCAATTTTTTAGCAAAGGCCGAGCCCATATTCCCATATCCCAAAATACCGACAGTTTTTCCCTGCAATTCCTCTCCCCTGTTTTCCTCCCTGTTCCAAATCCCCTTTCTTACTTCCCTATCCGATCTACTGATATTGTTGAATAAAGCCAATAGCCCACCTAAGGCATGTTCTCCTACCGCATCCCTATTTCCTTCTGCCGCATGAAAGAGTCTGATGTTTCTTTCTTCCAAATACTTCAGATCAATTTTATCCAATCCGGCCCCCGCCCTCCCAATAAATTTCAGGTTCTCTGCCTTTTCAAGCAATTCCCTATCTATAGGTGTTTTTGAACGGATTATAAGTCCAATGTATCCATGGATGATGGCCAAAATTTCAGGTCTTTTGATTTCAGGCCTATAATCCACCATAAAACCCTCCGCTTCTAATAAAGGAATGATTGAAAGGTGCATTTCATCAATAATGAGCACCTTCCGGAATTGATCAAAACTTTGAAACATAATCAGGAATTTATTTTTTGCCAATCAGGCTGCTTCTTTACAGAAAACCACCCTGTTTGACCCAAGACTTTTGGTTAACAGAGAAATGATATCATGTGCCGATTCGGTTCCAAACCCTTGTTCAAGCACAATAATTTGATGCCCTCCGGACTTGAAATAAACCTTCAAAACAGGCTTTTTAATCAATGATTGCCGGATTGACCAAATCCCAAAACCCATCATCACCAAGTAAATAAAAAGAATAATGATTGCTCCTCTAACATCTGCCTGCTGACTAAAAACCGGAAATTTAAATTTCTGAACAGGAAGCAGAATAAGGACCGAAGTAATTAGAAGAAGCCCAAAGCCAAAGGTCAATTTGGGACGCTTCACAGCTACATCATTTAAAATCTGAACCCTTTCAATACTTTCCCAAGCTATAAATGTTGATTTTGGGGAATTAAATTGAATCCCTTCATCAGAAACTTGGTACCAATGTTTTTTTTTGTTCAGATTTTCCTTCATCTATGGTTTATAATTTTAGGAGTGTCATAGCCACACCAAAATAAACTGCCAAGCCCAATAGATCATTGGCAGTGGTAATAAATGGACCTGATGCTATGGCCGGATTGATACCAAATTTATCCAACACCAATGGCGTTACAGTTCCCATAAAGGAAGCCAACAACACCACACAAAACATCGCGAGTCCGATGGTTAAACCAAATATACTCTCAAAACCATAAATAAACACCACAACTGCAAAAACAAATGTCCCTAGAACAATCCCATTAACCACAGCAATCATCAAGCCCTTTATAAACCTCTGCCATGCTGTATCATTAAAAACCGATTTGGAGGCCAATGTCTGCACCACCAAGGAAGAGGATTGGATACCTACATTTCCCCCAGTAGCTGCCACCAAGGGGATGAATGAGGCCAATGCGATGTATTTGCTCAAACCATCCTCAAAGAAACCAATAATCTGGGCGCCCATCAATCCGCCTATTACCCCAATCAGTAACCATGGCAATCTGGCCTTTGATATTTTGAAAACCGAATCAGATTCCTCTATATCCGCCGAAATACCCGTCATGGCCTGCATGTCCTCTTCAGACTGTTCCCTTATCAGGTCAAGGATGTCATCTACTGTAATCCTTCCAACCAACTTGTTTTTTGCATTGACCACAGGAACAGATTCAAGATCATACTTTCTCATGATTTCTGCCACTTCTTCTCCGTCCATATGGGTAGGTACTGAAATCAATTCCGGTTCATAAATGTCAGAAATTTTGGTGTCCGACGATGAAAGGATAATTTTTTTGAGGGACACTCTTCCCAAGAGGTGTTGTTTATTATCCACCACATAGATAGAATAAATCTTCTCAACTTTCTCAGCCTGCCTTCTGATTTCTTCTATGGTCTGGACTACATTCCAATTCTGGTTGGCCTTGATAAATTCCTTGGCCATCAAGCCACCGGCAGAATATTCATCATACCGTAAAAGATCCAGGATATTGGCCGATTTTTCTTTTTCCTGCAAATAAGAAATGACATCTTCCCGCTCTTTGGAAGGCATGAGGATAAGAATATCTACCGCATCATCAGACTCCATTTGATCTATCAGGGCTGCAAGCTCAGAGGCCTCCATCTCCCGAATAACTTTAATGAGCGAGTCTTCATCCAACTCAATAAGGATATCCGCAGCTGTACTGGGACTCAATAACCTGAGGACATAGATCGCCTCATCCAAGTTGAGCTCATCCAAAATAGCTGCAATGTCAGCTACATTGGCCCCTTCAAGGGACTCTGTAATGAATTGGTTGTCCTGAATCTCAATGCCTTCTCTTAGGCTTTCCAGGTACTCTTTGGATAATTCAAATGATTTTATCGGTTCCAAGATTCCTGTAGTTTTTTTGTCAATATAACAAATTCCTGAACGTCCAACTGCTCAGCCCTTTTATCCAGGATGGTATCTCCTTTTAATGCATCAGAGAGGCCAAGAGGCTTCAATGAATTGCGCAGTGTTTTTCTTCTCATGCCAAATCCCTGTTTGACCACCCTGAAGAAGAGCTTTTCATCACAATCCAAATTTACAACCTGGTTTCTCTTCAACCTGATTACGCCCGAATTCACTTTAGGAGGAGGATTGAAAACACCCGGCGGCACAGTAAATAAATATTCAATATCATAATAAGCCTGTAATAAAACAGACAAAATCCCATAATCTTTGTTCCCTTTTGGAGAGGCAATCCGCTGGGCAACCTCCTTTTGAAGCATACATACTACTTCGGTCACACTATTCCTTTCTTCCAGGATTTTAAAGAAAATCTGTGAAGAAATATTATAAGGAAAATTTCCTGCTACCGCATAAGGCCCACCCATGATGGGAGCAAAGTCCTTTTTCAAATAATCCGCTTCAATGATCTTATCACCAAGCATTGGATACTTTTGATGCAGGTACTGGATGGATTCGGTATCAATATCTACCAAATACAGATCCCAATGCTCTTTCAACAGGAAATCAGTCAATACCCCCATCCCAGGACCAATTTCTAGCACCTTCCTCACTCCAAGATGGCCAGTAACTGCCTTGGCAATTTTTTCCGCTATCCCCAGATCGGTAAGAAAATGCTGTCCAAGGTGTTTTTTGGGTTTGACCTTTTCCATTCGCTTTACTAAGATTATTTTATATAAATTGCAGGTCAAAAATAAGAGAATTCTCACAAAGGCTAACTATCATTTGTGAACTCATTCTCGAGCTTTGCCCGATGCTCCAAGTCCAAACTTAAACTTCATGCAGTCGGGAGCCTGAATCGAATTTTATAAACTAAGCAATGGCTTAAAACATGAACCCAAGAAAAAACAAACCCGTCATAGGGATCAGTATAGGAGATATCAATGGTGTAGGACCGGAAGTCACACTCAAAGCACTACTGGACAATCGTCTTCAAAAGCTCATTACCCCAGTCATCTATGCCCACGGTAAGATCGTAACTTTTTATAGAAAGCAGTTGGAATTGGAGGATTTCAATTTTATGCAGATCAAAAGCATCGATGAAGTACACCACAAGAAAATAAATGTCATCAATGTCATGGACGAAAGTCCAGAGGTAATTCCGGGCGTTGAAACGCAAGAAGCAGGAAAAATGGCAATCGCCTCCCTGGATGCAGCAATCAAAGACCTCAAAGAAGGAAAAATAGACGGGCTGGTGACCGCTCCTTTGAACAAGAACAACATCAATACCCCGGAAAGAAAATTTATCGGTCATACAGAATACCTCACAGCTGCTTTTGAGGTAAAGGAGAGTTTGATGTTTTTGGTGGCAGAAGATATTCGGGTAGGATTAGTGACCGGTCACATGCCTATCAAGCAGGTAGCTTCAAATGTTACTGCTGAAAACATCAAAAAGAAATTAGACATCATGCTTCAATCGCTTCAGGCTGATTTTGGAATAGGAAAACCAAGAGTGGCTGTGTTAGGACTTAATCCCCATGCCGGAGAAGATGGATTATTAGGCGATGAGGAAGAACAAATCATCAAACCCGTCATTAGGGAATACAAAGATAATGGACATCTCGTTTTCGGGCCCTATTCCTCTGATGGTTTCTTTGGCATGATGCACCAAAAGAAGTTTGATGGGGTTTTGGCAATGTATCATGACCAAGGCTTAATCCCTTTCAAATCCCTGGCATTTGAAACCGGAGTGAATTTCACCGCAGGTTTGCCAGTCATAAGAACCTCCCCGGATCATGGCACGGCTTACAACATTGCCGGTAAAAAAATTGCGGATGAGGGATCTATGAGAGCTGCTATTTTACAGGCCTACGACATTATCAAGAACAGAGGGGATTGGGAGTCAGATGAAGACTGAGTTCTCCGGAAAAATAAAAAAGCGGCCAAAAAGCCGCTTTTTTTTAAGAACTAATACATAGGAAATTCCTTCTCTAATCCCTCAAAAGCATCGATCATTTCCCAGACAGGTTTGTAATAGGTGGATGCCAATCTTGAAGAAACGGACCCATTTGCTATATAATCCAAAGCTGCTGCCAATCTTCTTTCCAACGGATCTCCCCAATCTCTTGCAGGATTATCTCCAACCCGCATATTGGCTGGGAAACCATCAAAATAATTCGCCTGACCATTTGCATTGGCAATAGCAAAAGTAATCGGCACTATTTCAACATCATTTGCACTGAGTGTCCTGTTAAAACTGGACAAAGGGAAAGAGCCCACTGGCTTTCCATAAGTATTGTCTCCAATCAGGAAAACATTCATGTATGGGGTAAGACAGTTGATGACCAACTCTGAAGCAGAAGCCGAACCTCTGGAAGTAATGAAAATCACCCTGTCAAGGGCAAGGTTTCCTCTTTTAGTGAAGTTAACCGTAACATTTCTTTCAGTTTTATTTCCATTATGGCTATTGGTGTACATGGGCCTCCCTGAAGCAGCTGCAGGCACCAAATAATTCAAAATCTGCTCAGTAACGGCCACGGATCCACCTCCATTGTATCTCAGGTCTATGATCAATTCATTGATACCTTCACGCTGAAAATAGTCGAAAGAATCATCTACCTCCTGACTTCTGGTAGGAGTTAGACCTGCAGTAGCCCTGAAACTCTGGTAAACCCAATGTCCAACTTTTTTGCCAGCCACATGATAGACATCCCTGTGGAGTACAGAATTCGTCTGAAATGCACCTTTTTCAATTGTCCTGGTTGTTTCTGTTCCATCAGGAAGTCTAAACTTGAAAGTATTCGTCACGCCGACATTATTGGGACCCAAATCAAAGCTGTAACTTCCATTTGAATTTCGGTAGGAAGAAATCGGACGGCCATTGATTTCGATAAATTCCCACCCTCTTCTCCAACCATCTCTACCTGCTGGCCCTTGAGAAAAAACAAATGCAACAAAAAGTCTTTCATTCTCATCAAAAGCAAAACTAAAACCATGGGCTCCTGATGCCTGGCCGGTAAAAGCTGCATTGAATTGGGCCCTTGTGGTCAAATAAGACCATCTGTCCAATGGCTGGAACATCAAAGCATCCAATAGCTCTTGATTGCTTGAAAACTTTGACACATCCACATTAGCCGGTAGTTCGGTAGTCCAGAAATACCAATCCTTCATACTGTCAAAAATTGCCTTTTTGACAGCATTTTCTACTTTCTCCAGCTCTACTTCATCCGATTCTGGATTACAGGAGGCGAATACCATGGCAAAAACCAATAGAACCCCCCAGAAATTAACTTTAATTGTACGCATTTATTTTTTGATTGGTATTTTCTAGTCTTTAACGTAAGACCTACCGGAATAGGTTTAAATCACAAAATCATATACCTTGACAGCTGACCATTTGTTTGAATTTCTTTCAATAAATTTCAAATGCAAGGGATCCACCTGATAAGCATTTTGATCTTCAATACTTTTGAAAAACAAGGTACAGGCAACCTGATAACTATGATCTACCACATCTCTTGCCTCTGTGGGCGCAGGGGTTCCAATGTAAAATTTATCTACTGTTTTACATTTACCCAATACAGATGCTTCTTTGATAAAATCTGAAACATCAACACCGTTTTTTAACCAGAAAAAGACCTGGTGAATCATTTTTTGTTTTTTTGTTTGTTCTGCCATAAGTTGAATAGGTAAGCTTGCTGCAGCCCCGGCTACAGTTAAGGTTTGGAGAAATTTTCTTCGGGATTTCATGTAAATTTTATTAATGGCATTAAATATAAACATTTAAATTGCCTCCTGAAATAGCGCTAAAATAAAAGCATTGGAATGAAATATAGAAAACTTGGAAAAACCGGCTGGAGTGTTTCTGAGGTAGCTTTAGGCACATGGCAGGTCGGTGGAGGCTGGGGAAAAACTTTTGATGAAAAAACAGCCCATCATATCATACATACTGCGATAGATCTGGGAATCAATTTCATCGACACTGCTGACGTCTATGATGCCGGGCTTAGTGAGAAAGCGGTAGGCAAAGTAGTCCGTGAAAGAAAAGAAAAAGTTTACGTAGCCACCAAATGTGGCAGGCAAATCCAGCCTCATACCAACGAAGGGTATACCCCTGAAGTTTTGAGGAACTTTGTAGAGAACTCCCTAAAAAATATGGGGTTAGAAACCATTGATCTGATCCAGCTGCATTGCCCTCCTACCCCGGTTTACCAAAGAGATGAAATATTTGAGGAATTTGTAAAATTAAAAGCAGAAGGTAAGATTCAGGCAATGGGGGTAAGCGTGGAACTGGTAGAAGAAGCCATCTCAGCTATGAAGTATGACATTGTTTCCAGTATACAGATCATTTTCAATATGTTCCGGCACAAGCCGGCTGAGTTCCTTTTCACGCAACCCAACATAGAAGATTATGGCATCATCGCAAGGGTGCCGCTTGCCAGTGGCTTGTTAACAGAGAAACTCACCGCAACTTCTGTTTTTGGCCCTCAAGACCATAGAACATTCAACAGAAATGGGGAAGCCTTTGACAAAGGAGAAACCTTTTCAGGAATAGATTACCAAAAAGGCCTAAAAGCAGTGGAAGAACTTAAAGAAATCTTCAAAGGAAATGAACCTTTGTCCGCTTGGGCCATTCGATGGATTCTGATGTTTCCTCAGGTCAGCACAGTCATTCCCGGTGCTTCAAAAGTAGAACAGGTGAGTGCAAATCTGCATGCCATGGATTTACCTATGATTAGTGCTGAGCAAATGGATGCAGTAAGGGAAGTCTATGAAAAATACTTTAAGGCCGATATCCATCACCTTTGGTAAATTTCCTTTGTAAGGAAGCCTATGTCCATAACTTAATCCTGAAACATATACCAAACCGATAAAAACTTGAGCCTCCGACGTGTTCTAATCATCACCTACTATTGGCCTCCATCAGCAGGATCAGGCGTTCAGCGTTGGCTCAAGTTTGCCAAATACCTACCCGAATACGGTTGGGAACCAACAATTTTTACACCTGAAAATCCGGATTTTGAACTGCAGGATCCCTCTTTGGAAAAAGACATTTCTCCACAGTTAGAAGTGATCAAATTTCCTATCTGGGAACCTTATGGTCTTTTTAAAAAACTCAAAGGAAATCTAAAAGGAGACCCTGCCACAATTTTAGAAAAGAAAGAAAAATCACTCATTGATAGACTGGCCATTTGGCTAAGGGCCAATTTGCTTATCCCTGACCCAAGGGTATTCTGGGTCAAACCCTCCGTAAGCTTTTTAGAGGATTCGATGGTAAAAGGCCATTACCAAGCCATCATTACAACTGGACCTCCGCATAGCATGCATCTAATTGGACTGCAACTGCATGAAAAAACCGGAATACCGTGGTTGGCAGATTTCAGAGATCCTTGGTCTAAATGGGAGTTTTTGGACACTTTACCCATGTTATCATGGGTACTAAAGCGACATCAAACTTTGGAGAGCCGTGTGCTTGCTAAAGCCAGTGCCATAACTACTATCAGCCCGACTTTTCAGAAAGATTTAAAAAAATTGGCAAACAGGGAGGTTCACCTTTTGACCAATGGATTTGATTCCGATGATTTCCCTACTTTTTCCCAGAATACAGGTTTGAAAGAAAAAGATCTAGAAATCGTCTATTCCGGGATAATTGATGCTATCCGCAACCCTTTGCCTTTCTTAGAAGCTTTTAAAAAGGCCTTTGAACCATCGGCTTTCTCAGTTCGGTTCCGATTTGTAGGCAAGGTTTCATCCGCAGTGGAACAATTTGTGAAAAATGATAACTGGTTAGAAAGACATGTGGAATTCATAGGTTATGTCAGTCATCAGCGGGTTTTTGAATATTATCAAGCAGCAGATATCCTGTTGCTGATCCTGACCACCACCAAAAATGCCCAGGGAAATATACCGGGTAAGCTGTTCGAATACCTGGCAAGCGGAAAAACAATTTTGGGTCTCGGCGACCCTAACGGAGATGCCGCTTCCCTAATCCATCAAGCACAGGCAGGCAAAATCATTGAACCAAACAAGCAAGATGAAATCGTTTCATTTTTAAAGGGATATAAATCATCGGACCACGCTACAGATAAATCCTTAATCAATAGATTCTCAAGAAAAAACCTTTCCTCACAACTGGCCCAAATACTTGAAAATATTGCGCCATAAAAGGAAAAGACAAACTTTAATTTACCCGAAACTTCAAATCCTCAAACACAAAGTCTCTATCATCACTTAAAGTGAGGCTTAAAGTAACATCAAAGTCCGTTTCTTCTAAGGGAAAATCCTTTACACGAATCAATAAGGATTCATAGCCCAAAAAATTAAATCGGTATTGATATAAAAATTCAAAGGATGGGTCCGATTGGAATCCTGCCACTCGGAAAAGTTCAGTCACCTCTTCTCCGGTTTGAAATTTCATCCCTTTCCAAGATAAAGATTGATTGGTAATCAACTTGATGTGCTTCAAATAATGTTCTGAGCCGGGAGGTATTGGATCACAGGCAAATGCGGAAGAAATGAAAGAAAAACCGGAAAGTTGATTGATTGCACTCGCGTGAGTTACTTCATATACCCAAATTCTGATAACCAAATCATTCACTGAATATTTTTGGCCAGGTTCAGCAGCCTGATTGTTGGCCGTAATCTCAGCCTTCATTGTATCAATCACAAAATTCCTTGTTGGAGTAAGCTTTCCACATCCACAGGAATCATGACAAAATAGATCACAGGACAAAGGAACTAAGCCTAACAAAACAGCTAAAAACAAAAAAAACGTCTTGGAAGGCTTCATAAATACTTTACTTTGAATCCAATATAACACAAAACAAACATTACTGCAATTATCGTTGTCCCGCGTTTCCGAACTCGGGACCACTGAGCAATAATTTTTCAAACTCAAACACTCCCATCTCCTCAAAAAAATAAGCTGAAAGCTCAAAATTCAGCAGTCCAGAGTTAAAAACTCTGGACAACGAAAGAATTTATCTTTAGAATACCTCCTTAGCAATCCTATAGGTAGCCTCCGCCTTACTCATGGTGTAGTAATGCAGCACAGGCACGCCATTCGCGATCAGTTCTTTACTTTGGTGAATGGCCCACTCCACGCCAACTTCCCGGACATCAGCATTGGTTTTACACTTTTCAAGCTCATCCATCAAAGCATCCGGAAGATCAAGATAAAAAGTCCTTGGCAACATGGTGATTTGTCCTAGGGTGGTAATTGGCTTTATCCCCGGGATAATGGGAACTGTAATCCCCATTTCTCTAACTTTTTTGACAAAATCAAAATACTTTTGGTTGTCAAAAAACATCTGGGTTACAATATACTCTGCTCCAGCATCTATCTTTTCTTTTAAGTGTTTGAGGTCAAACTTCAAGCTGGGTGCTTCAAAATGTTTTTCAGGATAGCCTGCTACGCCCACACAAAAATCCGTATGAAAACCCGTCTCTGTTTCCTCATGGAGATACCTCCCATGGTTCATATTCACAATCTGCTTGACCAAATCTTTGGTATAAGCATGCCCGTTGGGTTCTGGAACAAATTTATTTTCACTTTTTGGGGCATCTCCCCTTAAAGCCAGAATATTTTGGACTCCTATAAAGTTCAGGTCGATCAATGCGTTTTCGGTTTCCTCTTTGGTAAAACCACCGCACAATAAATGGGGTACCGCCTCTACCTTAAAGCGGTTCATGATCGCAGCACAAATACCCACAGTACCGGGACGTTTTTTCGTAGCGACCTTTTCCAAAAGGCCACTGGGATGCTTCTTATAAATGAATTCCTCCCTATGGTAAGTAACATCCACAAAAGGTGGATTGAACTCCATCAAGGGTTCTATACCCTCACACAAATCCTTTAGACTTTGTCCTTTTAGAGGAGGTAAAATTTCAAAAGAAAACAGGGGTTTATCTGCCTGCTCGATATATTCTGTAATTTTCATAATTAATTTTCTTGAACCTGAAGTGATGGAGAGTAAGCCAAATTAGGAGATAACCACTTTTCAGCTTGAGCCTTACTGATACCCTTTCTTGAAGCATAATCGGCAACCTGGTCTTCCCCGATTTTTCCCAGCCCAAAATACTTGCTTTCCGGATGGGCAAAATAGAATCCGCTGACCGACGAAGTGGGATACATGGCAAAGCTGTCGGTCAACGTGATTCCAGTGTTTTTTTCAACCTCCAAAAGGTCAAATAAAGTCTTTTTTTCAGAATGTTCGGGACAGGCAGGATAGCCTGGTGCAGGTCGTATGCCTATATACTCTTCTTTGATCAAGGCTTCATTATCAAGGGACTCTGATGGTGCATAACCCCATATTTCTTTGCGGATCAATTCATGGAGGTATTCAGCGCCTGCCTCTGCCAATCGGTCAGCCAGGGCCTTGAGCATGATGTCATGGTAATCATCATGCTTTTCCTGAAACTCCTTCAGCTTGGCCTCGATACCCCATCCGGCGGTTACTGCAAACCCACCCAAATAATCTGTTTTGGAAGGATGTATATAATCTACCAATGACCTATTTGGAACTCCCTTTCCTTTTTTGCCTTGTTGCCTTAAAAAATGGAGGGTGTATTCTTTGGAACCTCCAAAGATTTTAAGATCATCATGGACTCTTTTTACAGGAAAAATACCGACCACTGCCTTGGCCTCCAACCATTTCTCCTGAATGA
This sequence comes from Cecembia calidifontis, assembly GCF_004216715.1. Taxonomy (NCBI): domain Bacteria; kingdom Pseudomonadati; phylum Bacteroidota; class Cytophagia; order Cytophagales; family Cyclobacteriaceae; genus Cecembia; species Cecembia calidifontis. The sequence continues at coordinate 2,808,978 of NZ_SGXG01000001.1, read as the reverse complement.
TTTGGTCCAGCATTTGATTGGCATCCTCATACAAGCGGGAGGCTTCTTTTCCAACCACGGGATCTTCCAGGATTTTGGGATACTTACCACTCAGCATCCAAGTGCTGAAAAATGGGGTCCAGTCTATGTACTTCCTCAAAATATTGAGGTCCAAATTATCCAAAACCGTAATTCCTTCCTTACGAGGTGCTATGGGCTGGAAATGTTCCCAATCAATAAAAACAGGATTGGCTTTGGCCTCCTCATAACTCACCAATTGTTTTACTTGCTGTTTGGCTTCATGCTCCTCTCTAAGCTTTTTATAGGTCGCTTTGATTTCTTTGTGGTATGCTTCCTTTGTTTCTTCTGAAATGGCCTCTCCTGCAATCGGGACCGATTTGGAAGCATCTGTAACGTGGACCACTGTCCCGCTGTACACCGGGTCAATTTTTACCGCTGTGTGTATCCTTGAGGTGGTGGCTCCTCCTATCAACAAAGGAATCTTCAGTCCCTGCCTATCCATTTCAGAAGCTACATTGACCATTTCATCCAGAGAAGGGGTGATCAGGCCACTAAGCCCGATAATATCCACCTTGTTTTTTAAGGCTTCATCAATGATTTTTTGGGCATCTACCATCACACCCAGATCAATGATCTGGTAACTATTGCAGGCCAATACTACTCCAACTATATTCTTACCGATATCATGAACATCGCCCTTGACTGTAGCCAACAGGATTTTTTTGATGCTACTCTGTTCCTGGCTGTAGCCGGTATCCCCAAGCTTAGGCATAAATGGTTCCAGATAGGCCACTGCCTTTTTCATCACCCGAGCTGATTTGACCACCTGGGGCAAAAACATCTTCCCCTCTCCAAAAAGGTCTCCCACCACATTCATCCCATCCATTAATGGACCTTCTATGACTTTCAGGGGATTTTGATACTTCAGGCGGGCCTCCTCGGTATCTTCAATGATATAATCAATGATTCCTTTGACCAGTGCATGCTCAATCCTTTTCTCTACTGAGTCCTGCCTCCAAGCTTCTGAAACAATTTCTTTTTTGTCCTGGGATTTGACTGTCTCTGCAAATGCCAACAAAGCTTCCGTTGCATTATCTGACCGATCAAAAAGAACATCTTCCACCTTTTCCAATAAATCCTTCGGTATATCATCATAAACCTCCAACATGGTGGGATTTACTATACCCATATCCATTCCATGGCGGATGGCATGGTACAAAAACGCAGCATGCATGGCTTCCCTCACAGGATTATTTCCCCTAAAAGAAAAACTCACATTACTTACGCCGCCGCTTACTTTGGCTCCTGGCAGATTTTCCTTGATCCACTTGGTCGCAAGAAAAAAATCCAAGGCATTGCGCCTGTGCTCTTCCATGCCTGTGGCTACAGGAAAAATATTGGGATCGAAGATGATATCCTGAGGATTGAATTTGACTTTTTTTACTAAAATGTCATAGCTCCGCTTACAGATATCAATTCTTCTCTGATAGGTATCCGCTTGACCTTGCTCATCAAAAGCCATCACCACTACTGCGGCCCCAAATTTTTTGATGGTCTTGGCCTGTTGGATAAACTCCTCCTCTCCGTTTTTCAAGCTGATGGAATTGACAATTCCCTTACCCTGAATACATTTAAGCCCGGCAAGAATAATCTCCCAGCGGGAAGAATCAATCATAATGGGAATCTTACTGATTTCAGGTTCTGAGGCAATCAAATTCAGAAACCTCTCCATCGCTGCCACACCATCCAACATTCCTTCATCCATGCACACATCCAAAATCTGTGCACCTCCCCTTACCTGGTCCAGAGCAATTTCCAAAGCCTCATCAAATTGACCATTCAAGATCAGCTTTGCGAATTTTTTGGAACCGGTTACATTGGTCCGTTCTCCTATATTGACGAAATTGATTTCAGGTGTAAAAACCAAAGGTTCTAAACCTGATAATTTCAAGACATTATGTTTTTGAATCTTACTCATCTCCAGTATTGACAAATTCCACAGTTCGGGGCTGGTATTTTTCAGCTAACTTGGCCAAAGCAGCAATATGTTCAGGAGTAGTTCCGCAACATCCTCCAAGAATATTGATATACCCCTCTTTCAAAAATTCCTCGACCTGATCAGCCATTTCTTTGGCCCCCTGATCATATTGACCAAATTCATTGGGTAAACCGGCATTGGGATAGGCAGATACATAAAATGGTGCATTTTCAGCCATCACTTTCAAATAAGGTCTTAATTCTTTTGCTCCTAAAGCACAATTCAGCCCAACACTGAACAGGGGCATATGGGAAACGGAGATCAAAAAGGCTTCTGTAGTCTGACCAGAAAGCGTTCTTCCGGAGGCATCTGTGATTGTCCCCGAAACCATAACAGGTACTCCTCCTTCTACAGGATCCAAAGGCAATCCCCTTTCCTCAAATACTTCCTGAATAGCAAAAAGTGCTGCTTTTGCATTAAGTGTATCAAATATTGTCTCTACCAGCAAAATATCAGCCCCGCCATCCAAAAGGGCCCTAACTTGCTCTTTATATGCCTCGGCCAATTGATCAAAAGTAATAGCACGATAACCAGGGTCATTCACATCAGGGGAAATAGAAGCGGTTTTATTGGTTGGCCCTAAAGCACCGGCCACAAAGCGGGGTTTTTCCGGATTTTTTGCAGTAAACTCATCGGCCACCTCCCGGGCAATTTTTGCAGATTGAAAATTGATCTGATAAGCTAAATGCTCCAGTCCATAATCTTCTTGCGCAATTGAAGTTCCGCTAAAAGTATTGGTTTCAATGATATCTGCTCCAGCTTCCAGGTAAGCAGCATGAATGGCTTTGATTATATCAGGTCTTGAAAGAGAAAGCAGGTCATTGTTACCTTTCAAGGGTTTGGGGTGATTTTTTAATTCCGGGGTCCTGAAATCCTCTTCTGAAAGCTTATAACGCTGAATCATGGTACCCATGGCACCATCCAAAATCAAAATTCTCTTCTTGGCAATTGAAAGTAATAACTCGCTTCTTTTCATAAATCTAACATTAAAAAGCTTAAACGAGTCTAACCGGATGAAAAAGGAATTCTTCCGCTCATCTTTTTCCGGCTTTTCCGGAAGGGGAATTAGCACCTTGTGTTCAGGTTGCTAAGACGTCTCAGGGCCCATCCCTCGGTCTTTCTCGATAAGCATATCCAAAGTTAAGGGCTATTCTTGAATTTTATTACACATTTCAATAATTCTTGCAAAAAATTAAATGGAACCTGTTTTTAGGGGACGGTAGTTTCCAAATTCTCATTATTAGGTTCATTTTTTTGAATTTCAAAACTCCAAAGTTATTTTAGAGGCTAGCTCAAACACTTCCTTCTATGAAAAAAATCTTGTTGCTCTTCATTCTTCCATTTCTTTTTTCTTGTTCCAACGAAAAAACTTCTTCCACAGATCCCCAAAACACCTATTGGGATGCGGAAGAGAAACTCCTTTCTTTGGGAATTCACCTGCCTGCTGCCAGCCAACCTGTTGCCAATTATGTCAATGCGGTTAAAACCGGGAATTTGCTTTTCTTAGCAGGAAAGGGGCCAAGTCTTCCAGATGGAACTTACATCACCGGCAAAGTAGGCAAAGACCTCAGCATTGAAGAAGGGAAAGAAGCAGCAAGACTTGTAGGAATAGCCCAATTGGCTGTCCTCAAAGCAGAATTAGGGGACCTCAACAAGGTGAAAAGAATCGTAAAAGTATTGGGTATGGTAAATTGCGGTCCCGAATTCACCCAACAGCCTCAGGTCATCAATGGATTTTCGGACCTGATGGTGGAAGTTTTCGGAGAGAAGGGTAAGCATGCCAGGTCTGCTGTAGGAATGAATGCATTACCTATGGATATAGCAGTGGAAATAGAACTTATCGTAGAAATTGAAGATTAACTGTTATGGCCTTATCCCAACACTGAATTGTAAATAAGGATTGGCCATATATTTGAACATAGCCAAATCTGCCAGTTTATATTGGCTGGCAGGCAGTTCGTAACCTGCATGTATCCCAAGTATCAGATCCATAAATTTCTTTTGAGACAATGGGATACCGTAGGTGATGAACGCCTCAGGTTTAAGCATAGCACCATATGCTGCCAAATACCCATCATGATCAGGTTCTTCAAAAAGTCTTGGAAAATCAGGTTTTATGTCAGAAGTCAAGGTGTATCTTAAATTTCCAAACCCTATCCCTGCAAGGGCCCCAATTTCCAAGTTTCTTAAATCCAATAATTTCAATCCTCCATTAGCATAGACCCTGACACTATTCAAACTATGGCTTTGTGTTTCACTTGCTTTCCCTCCCAGACCAAGGTTAAAAAAGTCCATCCCATACATCAACTGCTTGCTGTAGCCCAATACTTTGAGCCCCCAATTATTAGGTCTTCCGGTGAATGGCTGAAGACCATTATCAACCAAGTGTTCGTTGAAGAAATCCGGACTGGTAAAATTGAGCCCATAAAATATATGTACCCCCAATGAAGCATCTTTATAAAAATACTTGTAATCAGGAAGTGTTATTCCTGCCCCTAATCTCAGGAAAGCCCCTGATTGCGTACTGTTGAAACTAATCCCATTTACATTCCAGGAATTTTCAAAGGGGCTAAATGAATAGCCGAACTTTGCCATTAGGGCTAAAGCTTCATCTCTACCCGGAATAGGTAAATCATAACTCAATTGAAATCCAATCTCGGTCAGGAAACCGGAAAGATTGAGCGAATTTTTATGGATATTCCCATCTCTTAAAATAAATCCCTGTGCAGGACTTTGTAAAAAATCATCCAGGTCCCTGAACTCATTTTCTCTTAACATTTGAAAATTGAGAAAACCTGAACCAACAGACATATAATGGATCAACTGAAAAGGTCCTTCTTCTGTAAATGAAAATCCAACATTGACATTAAACCTTGTGGTACGGTAATCAATTTCATAGCCATTAAAAAGTGACTTTGGTCCAGGGTTATGAAACAATTCCACTCCAAGAATAAAATCATTATACCTTGCCTGATAACCAAAATTGAAATTAGTATACCCCTTTCTCATCGGGCTAAGACCTTTATTTTCAAGCATTTGATTGAACTCTCTCAGATTTGTACCTGTCCTGCCCATCGTAAAATACATGGTAGCCCTACTGGATTGGGATTCTTGCCCCAATACAAGGGGGAAAAAGGTAACCAAGAAAAGACCGGTCAATAAGAGTCTCATACAAAATATTTACATCCCAAAAATAAAACCAATCTCCATAAGTAAAGCAGTCCAAACAAAAATTAAATCTTTAAAAACCGGATAATTTTTGAATAAAGACTATCAGGATTGAAGGGTTTGGGGATAAAGTCATCCATACCAACTTCTTCCAGTTGAACCTTGACATCTATAAGAGAAGAGGCTGTCAGCGCAATGATCGGAACATTTCTTTTTTGAAAATCAGGATGATTCCTGATGAATGAAGCAACCTCAAACCCATCCATTTCTGGCATTTGGAGATCCAATAAAATCAGATTGAAGTCATGCAATTCAAACTCCTTTATGGCCTGTTGACCATTTTCTGCAATTACAATTTCTCCTACACCCCACTTGGTCAAAAATTTATTGATCATAATTTGGTTGACGAGGTTATCTTCCGCTACCAAAACCTTAGCAGAGCCAAGGTTTTTATCATAGGAAGCTACCCGTCTGAAGTGAAGTTCTGTCGAAGCCTTTATTTTCTGGAACTTAATGGTAAAAGAAAAAACCGTACCTCCCCCTGTTCGCTTCCTGATCGTGATGTCTCCTCCAAATAAATTTACCAACCTTTTGACAATCGCCAAACCGAGGCCAGTTCCTCCATACTTTCTGGTCGTATCAGCACTGGCTTGGGTAAAGGCTTCAAATACCGTAGCCATTTTATCCTCAGGGATACCAATGCCGGTGTCTTCTATTTCGAATTGAACTGCTATCTCCTCAGCGTTTTCATCTACTCTTTTCAATGCAATTTTTATAAAACCCTGTTGGGTAAATTTGACAGCATTGGAAATAAGGTTATTGACTACTTGGCCCAATCTCACCGGGTCTCCTATCAACTTCGTCGGGATCTCTTCATCATAATCAAAAATGATTTCCAGGGACTTTTCCCTGGCCTGGTAAGTGTAAGAATGAAGGATACGGTTGATGACATTTTTCAATTCAAAATCCAATTTTTCAAGCTCAACTTTCCCGGAATCAATTTTTGTGAAATCAAGAATATCATTGATCAGGCCAAGTAAGTTTTCTGCTGAAAACTGAAGCGTCTTAAGGTTTTCAAGCTGGTCAGGCCTTGGATTATCTTCAATAAGCAAATGGGCCATTCCAATAACTGCATTCATTGGTGTCCTGATTTCATGACTCATGATGGACAAAAACTGAGATTTCACCTTAGAAGCCTGTTCGGCTTTTTCCTTAGCCAATAACATTTCTCTTTGTGCCTCTTTCAACTGGGTGATGTCACGTGCAATTCCATTGTAAAATACCCTGCCATCTTCAGTGGTTATCAATTTCCCATTTGAACTAAAAATCCTGTAATCCCCACCTTTACGTCTCAGTTTGAATTCGAGGTACTGATTTTCCATTAAGAATTTAATAGGGTCGACTATCAATTCTTTTAATTCTGAAAAATCATTCTCATGCAAAAACTCTGTAAGCTTGAGGTTCAATACCTCCTCAGGTTCATACCCTAAAAACTGCTTGATATTGGGAGAAACATAAGTCAAGGTGAAATCCGGCTCCATGGAGAAGATTATTTGTGTTGAATTTTCAACCAATCTCCTGTACTTTTCCTCACTTTTAAGAAGGTTTTCCTTCGCATTATATTCTTCATTGATATCCCTTAGGATACCTAGGGCATATTCCACTTCACCTTCATGCATGATCGGTTTTATGGTCATTTCATAAACCCTTTGCCTAAAAATCAGGATTTTATTGACATCCTTTTTTTGATATAATGCGGTCTTTACCGCAGGCTCAATTTCGCTGAGATTTTTCTTGTGTACTTCCGAAAGTGTTTTGCCTTCAAAATCAGAAGGTTTCATCCCCCAATTTCTCATGGTAGACCCTTGGGCAACAATATATTTTAAATCCTTATCAATGAGGAATACGCTGATAAATGGAATATTGGATGCCAATACCCTATACCTCTCCTGACTGCGGATAATTTCTTCCCTGGCCTTTTTTCTTTCTGTGATGTCCTGTAGTATCCCTTCATGCAATACCACCTTTCCATCCTGATCCAACAATTCTCTGGATTTATCCTCCACCCAACGGTATTCACCACTGGATTTTTTGATTCTATATTCTCCTGAATAAGCAGGTATTCCCTTTTCATGTTGCTCCTTGAGATGAAAATCAAGCAACTCTTCTAAATCATCCGGATGGATCAACTCCAAAATACTGGCGCCATTTGTAATCAATTCATCTGCCTGGTAACCAAATTGCTTGATATTATCCGATATGTATAAGATCTTGAAATTTTCATTGGGATCAACTGTAAAAAGAACAGCAGGGCTATTTTCGACTACCATTTTAGCCCTTTTGGCCAGTGCCTCCTGCTTTTGCAATAGGGATAGATTCCTTATGAGAAATGAATACCCTAGCTTTTCTCCTTCATCATTTAAGAAAGCCTGAACAGAAAGATCATAAGGCTGTACTGCTCCATACAATGATTTCAGATTCAGTTCCCGTCTATATACTTTCTCATTTTTTAATTCCCCTATAGCAATTTTGATTTCATGCACATCTTCTGAAAGAAAATCAAACAAATCAAAAAGGGTCCCTTGAAATTCAGCGGACTGTAAGAGTTTACATTCCGTCCTGGCAGCTTTGTTTAGATAAAGCACGTTCCATTGGGTATCAGTCACAAAAATGGGGTCATCAACTTGTGCCAAAATCTGTGACTGAAGTTTCAGGTAATTCTCAGCACCTCTTTTGTGTGTGATATCGGAACAATAGCCATAAATCTCTAATTTATCGGTCCCTTCTCCTTGCTTTACAACTATATTGTAGGAAAGGATTTTCTCTTTCCCTTCGGATAATTTTAAGATTAACTCACTTGAAGAGCTGCTTCGATCAAAAATCGCCCTTTTTACATCCCTTATGAAGGTTTTCCTGGTCTCTTTAGATATTTTTGGAAACAAATCTGCCAATTGTACAGAAGACACCCCATCTGTAATTTCAAAAATCTTATTAAATCCTTTCGAAATATGAATGCGGTTTTTGGAGGGGCTATATCTCCATGAACCCGATTTTGCAAGAATTTCTGTAGATTCTAAAAGTTTCTCATTCCTATCCAGGCTCTTTTTGATTGCCCGATTGATAAAACTTCCTGCATAAATATCCCCCAGTTGCCTAAGGACGTATTCATCCTTTTCTACCCAATCCCTCTTTTCCTTTACAGCATCCAAACCAAAAAAGCCAATAAGCCTGTGTTCAGAAAAAATGGGAATTAAAATCACTGACTGAATCCCCTGTTGCTTATAGACTTCCTTTTCCAAAGCAAAGGTATCTGACAAAGATTCGACATCAGATATGATGAAAATTTCCCCCTTCCTGAGTGCTTTAATGGTAGCAGCGTCCTCGTGAACCGGGATATATTTCATGTCCTCAATCTGGGGCAAAATTCCCTCATTAGTCCACTCATAAGCATATTCCATGGACTTCAGGTCATCGTGAACTAGAAAAATATAGGCCCTGTCTGCTTTTTCAAACTCTCCGAGCATTTTTAAAGAGTCCTGAAAAACTTTATCCAGCTGATGATAGTCTGCATTGACAAACTTTGCAGAAATCTTATTGATCAGAATTTCCAGATCGTATCTCTTTTGGAGAGACTTTTTTGCATAGTAGAATTCAGTGACATCTCTAGCGTTAAAGAGTATTCCTTCAACAGCAGGTTCATCCAATAAATTTTTACCATAAGATTCCAAAAAGAATTTCGTCCCGTCTGGTTTGTGCACCCAAAAATCAATCCTGATTTCCCCCATCCTTTCATTTAGTCCATCAAAGTCGCCATCTACTACTTCAATAGCCCCTATTTCTTCAAGCTCATGTAAAGATCTCCCCAAAACGACATCAGGAGTGATTCCGAGCTTATCAATGATGGAGGAACTTACAAACTTAAAAACACCTTCCCCATCAACGATTGCCATCATATCATGGCTGTAATGCAACATGGTTTTAATAAAACCCAGCTCTTGCTGATCAGCTATTTCAACACCCTGACTTTCATATTGCATCAACTCGCCAAACGTGATGTGACGCTTTCCTTTTGCCAAACAGTACCTTTGGTCATTGTTAGAGGTAAGGCTTATAAAGGTCCATTGAAAACGGGTCAAAAAACCCCTTTTATCCTTTAAAGGCCTTAAAAACTCTGTTTTTGGCTTTTCGCCAGCCATAAAAAATCTATACAATTCATTTTGGCTAATTCCATTATTAACAAACTCCTGCCACTTCTGAAAATCATATTGAAAATGCTCCCTCCAGAATTTATTAACAAAAACTATCTGATCTTCACTAAAAACCATCATGGGATCAGTAACTTCATCAAAAAAACTGAAAATGGAAATATCCAATTTTTCAAAATAAGCCATACGGTCCTGTAAAATTAAATGTAGATTTCAATTTTAATGATTTAATTTAAACCTTATTGCGCAATAACCAATCATCATCAAATCAATTCCACCCACAATAAACAAAAATTAATCATGAAGCAAAAGTTAAAAATTATGCTGATTCTTTTTGTGTTCTGCACACCAATTGTACAGGCACAAAGGGATGACCTGATTAACATCAGTGACATCGTAAAAATAGTGAGTACCTCCTCTCATACCATTTCCCCTAATGGAAAAGATGTACTTTTCGTCAAAAATTTCATTGAAGTTAAAAATGAAAATGAATATCAGTACAAGTCACAACTCTGGGTGACCCCAATCGATGGTAAGCATCCGGGGAAGCCTTTGACTTCATCGGAGTATAATGTTTCATCTTTTGAGTTGTCCCCGGATGGCAAAAAAATTGCCTTTTTAAGGCCCAAAGATGGAAAATCACAATTATGGATCCTCCCTTTAGACGGGGGGGAAAGCCAGGTCATGACTTCCGAAAAGTTCAATGTTTCCAATCCGGTTTGGTCGCCAGATGGAAAAAAAATCCTTTTCAGCACCACCATCCCTATGTGGTCTTTAAGTGGCTCTCCTGACTGGAAGATGCAAAGGCCAGGTAGAAGTTATGGTGATGAACCCAATTACAAAGCCATACAGGAAGGGATGGCTAAAGAAGAAATTAAACCCAATCCAGATGGAAATCTTGAAGAGTTAAGGGCATTCCTAGCCAAAAATGCCAGTAAAAATGATCCGAGAGTTATTGATAGGTTAAATTTCTTGGGAGAGACAGACCTGAGTCCCGACCTTTTCTTTTCCCATTTGAATATTCTTGATCTAGAAACTGGAAAAACAGAAAGGATTACAGATGGATTCCAAAGTTACTTTGGTGCAACATGGTCACCTGATGGCACCTATTTACTCGCATCATCGCTTAAAAACACAGAACACCCCGACCTGACAAACCATACAGAGATTTGGAAAATCAACCTCAAAAACAAATCAGCCGAGGTATTCTTTGCTTTGGAAAATCACCGGGTGGGTAACCCTGTATTTTCTCCCGATGGAAAATGGATTGCCTTAGGTGGACAAAATATGGAAGAACCTTCCTATAATATGTCAATGATCGGCATCATTAAACCCGACGGAACTGGTTTTAAGTGGATTACCGAAAGTCTGGACAGAGCAGTTACCAGTCCAAAATGGACAGAGGACAGTCAGTATATACTGTTTACCGGGGCAAACCAGGGAGGATTTAGTCTTTGGAGCGCCCAAATCAATACCGGAAAAATTGAAGCGATCATTTCAGGACCAGTGGGGGTCAATGGTTTTGATACAAGGGGAAAACATATTGCCTATGCCTTAACTAAAATCGAAAATCCTTCTGAAATATACTCTGCCGATTTAAACAACAGAAACCCCATCCAATTAACCCGATTCAATGAGGGATGGCTTGCCGGAAAAAAACTTTCCAAACCAAGTGCCCATCAATTAAAAACAGCAGATGGATTGGTTGTAGATTATTGGGTAATGCCTCCTACAGAAAGACAGGAAGGAGTAAAATACCCTACAATTTTGAATATGCACGGCGGACCTTCCGCCATGTGGGGACCAGGGGAACCCAGTATGTGGCATGAATTCCAAATCATGGCTGCCAAAGGTTACGGGGTGGTATATGCCAATCCGAGAGGAAGTGGAGGATATGGCAAAGCCTTTCAAAAAGGCAACTTCAGAAACTGGGGCGATGGTCCCGCTGCAGATGTACCCGGGTCTTTGGATGCAGCAAGTAATCAATTCGCCTGGATTGATAAAGACCAATTGTTTTTGACAGGAGGCTCTTACGCCGGATACTTGACTGCTTGGATAGTAAGCCATGATCATAGATTCAAAGCGGCCTTTGCACAAAGAGGGGTATATGAACTTACATTCTTTATGGGAGAGGGCAATGCTTGGAGATTGGTCCCTAACCATTTTGGCTATCCTTGGGAAGAAGGTGTCAAAGAAATTTTGGATTACAACAGTCCGCAAACTTATGTCCAAAATATTCAGACTCCATTATTGATCAAACATGGAGATGTGGATTTAAGAACAGGTGTAAGGCAGTCAGAATTGCTATACAAAAGTTTAAAAATTCTGGGCAAACCTGTAGAATATGTTCGCTATCCCGGAGAAGGACATGAACTGTCAAGATCAGGTGCAGTCCATAGAAGGATAGACCGTTTGGCTAGAATAATTGAATTCTTTGAAAGATATGTAAACCATCCAAGAGGCATTCAGTAAGTAAAAACCATGGTTTGGGAAAAATAGAATATGGCAAAAACACACTAAAACTAAACTTGACTTTAGTCAAGATTTAGAAAATTATTAAAACCTTAATTGATTATAATTGACTTATTTTGGCATTAAATTGATTTATTTCGTTATAACGCTAAAAAAAATACCTAACGTTAGGTATTTTTCCGATGTCAAAATATGCCTAAACTTGAAATACTTTTAGAGTTTCTCTAAATAAGTGTTTAAGTTCAAATAAGGGTTATCCTAGAGACTAAAAAGCCCCCAATATTTGGGGGCTTTTTGTTTTTTTTCTTCTTAATTCCAACCGCCGCCCAAAGCACGGTAAAGTTTTACATTGGACTGCAATTGTTTCACTTTTAATTCTATCAACTCAATCTGGGACTGAAGTGCTCTGCTTTGGGCATTGATTACCTCGAGGTAATTGGCATATCCCACCATAAACATCGTGTTGGAATTTTCAACAGATCTTTTCTGCACCTCCACCTCATAGGTTTTGACCTGAAGCTGCTCATCATAGGTTTGGAATTCATTAACCAAGTCAAGAACTTCCAAATAACTCCTAAGGACTGTTTGCTCATAATCATACCATGCAATCCTCTGACGGGAATTGGCTGCTTCAAAGTTTGCTCTAATCTGATTCCTGTTAAATACAGGTGCGACAAGGCCTGCTCCAAATTGGTATACGCTGGATGCCGGATTTAAGAATAGCCTGCTGAAATCAAAGGCATTAAAACCAGCCATCCCAAAAAGGTTAAATGAAGGGAAATAGGCTGCTCTTGCTACAGAAATATCCGCTTTACTCGCCAACAATTCCTGTTCGGCAGATCTAATATCTGGCCTCAATAGCAGTAGATCTGAAGGTAATCCGATTTGAACCAATTCTGGCCTGTCAAAAACCCGGTCCAGTCCAAGTCTTTGGTGGTCAAATTGATAAACACCCAAAAGACCGGTCAACCTTAGCTCTTCAGAACGTAATTGCCTCTGTTTTTCCACTAACAATGCTTTAGAGTTTAGCATCAAAGCTTCAAACTGATCCACGGCCAATTGATTCTCTTTTCCTGCAGTTTTTAGGTCTTTGGTAAGATTTACCGCCAACTCCTGTAATCTGATATTTTCTTCCAAAACCCTCAATTCTTCATCCAGGCCCACCAAAATGTAATAAGACTGCGCTACTTCAGAGATAAGTAAAGTTTTTACAAGATTGGCCATCTCCTGGGAAGCCAAATACCTGGCTGCCGCTGCTTTTTTGCGGTTCTTATACTTTCCCCAGATATCCAACTCCCAATTGAATTGAGCACCTATTATGAAGTCCCTATATGGATCGGGAATTTTCTTGTCTTCTGGTACAGAAGGTGAAAGGTTCGAATCCGCATTTCCTACCCCATCCATGGTATACTCTCCAAATCTTTGCCTATATGCACCTGCAAATCCATTGATTTCAGGGAGCATTCCTACCCTTGCCATTTTGAATTCCGCCCCTGCAAGTTTGATTCTCTCAAGTGTTTTCAGGTTTTCTTGATTGTTGGTCAAGGCAACTGCAATTAAATCCTTCAGTGCAGGATCTTGGAAGAATTCTTCCCATTGCAGAACGGCTATGGTAGAATCCCCATTTTTATTTTCATCAAAATAAACCTTTGGAGTTTGACCATAATTAATATCTTCTTGGATCTTGGTGGCCTGACATCCAAATACCAAAATACTTAATGTCATTAGGCCCACAAATGCAACTGTTCTTGTATTCCAATTCATGATGCTCATGCCTTTACAGAAATTTCTGAGGTTTCTTTTTTCTTGAATTTAGTGGCCATGGTTTCAAATACCACATAAAGACCAGGTATCAGAAATACACCGACTAATGTACCGATAAGCATACCTCCGGCTGCGGCTGTCCCAATAGTCCTGTTACCAATGGCCCCTGCTCCAGAAGCTATGGTCAAAGGAATCAATCCGGCGATAAAAGCAAATGAGGTCATCAAAATAGGCCTTAACCTTTCCACACCACCATAGATGGCACTCCGCAAAATACTAAGGCCTCGCATCCTATTTTGTCTGGCTATTTCAATAATTAATATAGCATTCTTACCAAGTAATCCGATTAACATAACCAGGGATACCTGGGCATAAATATTATTTTCCAAGCCTGTTATTTTCAAAAAAAGAAAAGATCCAAAAATACCAGCGGGAAGAGAAAACAATACAGCCAAAGGCAAAATGTAACTTTCATACTGTGCTGAAAGAAGGAGGTATACAAATACCACACAGATAGCAAACACATAAAGAGCCTGATTACCAGCAGCTATTTGCTCCCTTGTAATTCCTGACCAGTCAATATCAAAGCCTCTTGGAAGAATTTTAACTGCAACTTCCTCCACTGCCCTAATGGCATCGCCAGAAGAAAAACCCTCTGCTGCATCGCCCGTAATCAATGCAGAAGTGTACATGTTGTATCTGGTGAGTTGCTCCGGGCCATAAACCCTCTCCAAATTCACAAAATTGGAATAAGGTACCATTTGTCCGCGATCATTTTTAGCATACATGGATAAAATAGACTCGGGAGAAGTTCTGTATTCAGGAGATGCTTGAATCATGACTTTATACATCAAACCGTACCTTATAAAATTAGAAGCATAAAAACTTCCAATATAACTTTGAAGTGTTTCCATAGCTGATTCCACAGACACTCCCAATTTTGCGGCTTTATCATGGTCCACATTCAAAATATATTGAGGGAAATTTGGCTCAAAATTTGTCTCGACCCCCTTGAGTTCTGGTCTCTGGTTGAGAGCTTCAACAAATTCCTGGGTTATTCTACCCATATTATCCAATCCCGAACTTGATCTATCCTGTAAACGCAACTCAAAACCAGACGCGTTTCCAAAACCAGGCAAAGCGGGAGGTGAAAAAAATTGGATTTTTGCACCTTTAATATGAGAAGTCCTCTCCTCATATTCTTTGATTAATTCATTGACATTTTTATTCCTGCTTCCCCAGTCCACCAAATTGATCATCCCCATCCCATAAGAAGCCCCTGCTGTTTCAGTCATAAGGCTGTAACCGGCTAATGTAGAAATGGTCTCCACCTCACCTAATGGCAACAAATTGGCTTGTACTTGGTCCATGATTTCTGAGGTACGTTCTACAGTGGCACCTGGAGGGGTGGTGACATTCACGTAGATCATACTCTGGTCTTCATTTGGAATAAAACCAGTAGGTAAAACGGACAATACTCCATAAGTGAGGAAAAAGAAAAGACCTAATGCTCCAAATGTTATGACTTTTCTATTGGCAATAATTCTAAGAATAGCCCCATATCTAGAGGTTAATGCATCAAATTTCTTATTAAAATGATAAAAAAACTTTTGCATTATTCCTTTGGATGGATCATGTTTGACGTCTGTAGGCTTTAACAATAAAGCCGATAAAGCAGGTGAAAGGGTAAGTGCATTGATGCCTGAGATAACAATGGCTATAGCAAGAGTAAGTGAAAATTGCCTATAAAAAATGCCCACTGGACCTGAAAGAAAGCTTACGGGAACAAATACCGCTGTCATCACCAAGGTAATCGCAACAATCGCCCCACCTATTTCCTTCATTGCAGCTATGGTAGCATCCATGGCATTCATTCCATATTTGTGCATTTTGACATGCACTGCCTCAACCACTACTATCGCATCATCTACCACTATACCTATTGCCAAAACCAAAGCAAAAAGGGTAAGCATATTAATTGAAAATCCAAAAACCTGCATAAAGAAGAATGTTCCTATTAAGGAAACAGGTACTGCTATGGCCGGTATCAAAGTCGACCTGAAGTCTTGTAGAAAAATAAAAATCACAACTGAAACCAAAATAAATGCTTCAATTAGAGTTTTTACTACATTCCATATTGACGCATCTAAAAACCTGGAAACATCATAAGAAACGTTGTATTCCATCCCCGGAGGGAACGACTCACCTTGTAATTCATCCATTTTGTTTTTGATGTTCTGGATTACTTCCCTTGCATTGGATCCGGGCCTCTGCTTGATCATAATGGAGGCGGAAGGTCTTCCG
The DNA here is from genome assembly GCF_004216715.1 of Cecembia calidifontis. NCBI lineage: Bacteria > Pseudomonadati > Bacteroidota > Cytophagia > Cytophagales > Cyclobacteriaceae > Cecembia > Cecembia calidifontis. Next base: position 2,793,027 of record NZ_SGXG01000001.1, on the reverse strand, counting down.
TCCGTCATTGAAACCATGCTATATTCCTGAGCATCAAAAACTATATCGGCAACATCCTTTAATTTCAATAAAGAGCCATCAGGAAGTGCTTTTAAGGTAATGTTTTCATAATCTTCCTCTTGTGTAAACTTCCCTGTGTATTTTAACACATATTGCAAAGCTTGGGGATCCCTGTCAGAGCTGATGCCTGATTTGCCGGGAGCAGCTTCCACATTTTGAGCCCTGATGGCATTTGTCACATCCTGCGGGGATAAATTGTAGGCAACCAATCGGTCTGGCTTCAACCAAATCCTCATTGCGTAATCTTTGAATCCCATAATCTGGGCAAAACCAACCCCATCAATTCTTTTCAACTCCGGGAGAATATTTATGTCTGCAAAATTGTAGACAAATTTTTCATCCTGAGTAGTATCCGATGTCATTAGGTTTAAGTACATCAACATACTATTAACCTCTTTCTCGGTTTGTACACCTGCCCTGATTACCTCTTCAGGCAATTCATCCAATACCGTTGCCACCCTGTTTTGAACGTTAACTGCAGCAACATCCGGATCAGTACCGACCTTAAATACAATATTGATCAAAGTTACTCCATCATTCGTATTTACGGATGTCATATACTGCATGCCCGGCACTCCATTAATGGCCCTTTCCAATGGAGTGGCAACAGCTTTGGCCAAAACCTCGGCATTTGCACCAGTATATTTCGCTGTGACAGTAACTGAAGGGGGAACTATTTCCGGAAACTGGGTAATAGGAAGTCTAAACAAAGAAAGAAGTCCAACCAAGGTGATCAAAATTGATATTACCGTGGAAAGAACCGGTCTCTTAATAAATATTTTAAGCATCTCTGTCAAATATTAAGATTTCACTAAAGTATCATAGACATCCTTTTCCGGCTTTAATTCAGGGGCAATCTGGATTCCATCTTTAACCTGTTGAATGCCTTCATAGACTATCCTGTCTCCTTGTTCGAAGCTATCAGAAACATAGAAAAGACCAAAACGCTGCAAAGGCTTGAAGCTACGCACTTTTACCTTATTGTCTTTATCTAAAATATACACATAGGTATAATCTTGAATTTCAAAGGTGGACTTTTGGGGAATAAGAAATATGTCTTTTAGTTCCTCTTCCATTTGCACTTTACCCGTTGCCCCATGCTTGAGAAGCTGATCCGGGTTCGGAAATCTAACTCTAAAAGCAATGGATCCAGTACCCCTTTCAAAGTCAGCTTCCATGGTCTCCAGTTTTCCCTTATGCTCATAAACCTCTCCATTAGAAAGTATTAAGGATACTTCCTGATCCAGAACACCTTCATTTTCCAATCTTGTACGCATATATTGAAGGTACTCATTTTCGGTCACTTTGTAGTAGGCAAAAATTTCAGAGATATCTGTAATATTGGTAAGTAAATCACCTGCGGTTACCAAACTTCCAGTTTTGAAAGGTATCCTATCCACAAAACCATCAAAAGGAGCTTTGACGGTGGTGTATGAAAGTCCAATTTTTGCATTTTTCAACATGGCCTCAGCTTCAGCAATAGCAGATTCTGCAACTGCCCGTTTTGACCTTGCCAATTCCAGTTCTGAGGGGGAAATGATGTTTTTATCTACCAATATTTTAAGTCTTTCTACTTCAAGTGACGCTGCCTTGGCCTCAGCCTGGGCCTGTCTTAATTTAGCATTGGCAGAATTGACCATTTCATTAAACTCATTGGAACTTAATTGAAAAAGTGTTTGGTCTTTTTTGACAAACTGGCCTTCATCCACATAAATCCTATTCACAAAACCCTCAACTTTTGCCCTAACCTCTACAAATTGTACTGCCTGAATATCACATACGTATGTTTTCGGAACAGTAATACTCATGGGCTTAAGCTCCACAATTGGCACTTCAATTAAAAGTTGATTCTGATTTTTACCATTTCCCGAACTACAGGAAATAAAACTCGATACAGCTATGATAGCAATAGCTGTGAGTACTTTTGGGAGCCAATAATGGAAATCCCCAAAAGTTACTTTTGAAACTTTTGATGTCATTGTTTATGTAATAATGAGAAATGAATAATCCCTTAAAAGATTACCTGGGTATTGTTAATTAGAAGCAAAATGATGTTGAAAACAAAAAACTAGGGCGCATTGGTGGAGATAATGTGCTCAAAAATTAAAATAGGTATGTAAATGATTACGCTTTCAGCCAGCTTAACCTTTGGCTGAATGATGGAATCTAATCTTAAAAAAGTCTGGATTTGATCGAAAACTTTGATCAATTCCATTCTCTGCACTTTCGTGCTTTTATTTCCAGTAGGTCGGGATATGGATGTGGGAAAATCTACGTAATCAAATTCTGTCTCATCTACAAACTCACCAAAATATTCAATTTTTTCCTCCTCTTCCAGTCTGTCATATACAGCAAGCACAACAAAAAACAGCGCCATAACAAAGGCGAAAACCCTTATTAACGTGTTGAGCCTATACTGCACATTTCTTATCATGGCGCAAAATTAGTTAAAATATCAAATCCGCAATTACTTTTTATATCAATGATTTTTTTTTAATACAGATCCGGATATTTTGTATTGTTTCTAAGAGGAGTAAACAACCATTAGAATAGAAAAAGTTTAATCGTATTGAAGATTTTTGAAAATCGGATAAAATCAGTCTGAATTGGATAATTTTATCTCATTTTTGCCTGAGATATGTCATAAAGTTTGAAATCATGAAGAAAGAAGAAATGAGAATTATTTTCATGGGCACACCTGAATTTGCTGTGCCTTCATTGGAAATATTGTTGGAAAACGGCTGGAATGTGGTGGCGGTTATTACTGCTCCCGACAAACCTAAAGGAAGAGGCCAAAAATTAATTCCATCACCTGTCAAAGAATGTGCCCTGAAACATAATATACCAGTTCTTCAACCTACCAATCTTAAATCACCGGAGTTTTTAGAGGAATTGAAAAATTTTAAAGCTGATGTACAAGTGGTTGTAGCTTTCCGAATGTTACCGGAAATAGTTTGGAACATGCCTCCATTGGGGACTTTCAACCTCCATGCATCATTACTTCCTAATTACAGGGGTGCTGCCCCCATCAACTGGGCCATTATCAATGGTGAAAAAGAAACAGGAATCACTACTTTCTTCCTAAAACATGAGATTGACACCGGAAGTATAATTTTTCAGGAAAAAGAACCCATCCATGAAGAAGACAATGTGGGTAGCCTTTATGAGAGGTTGATGATAAAAGGTGCAAAGCTGGTTCTTAAAACCATTGAAGGAATCGCATCTGGTAATATTCAGACAATTCCGCAAGATGAGCAGCTGGCCAAACATCATGCTCCTAAAATTTTCAAAGAAACTTGTGAAATCGACTGGACAAAACCTGCATGGGAGATACATAATCTGGTAAGAGGGCTTTCACCCTACCCAGCAGCCTGGACTACCTTGGACAATAAGAATTGTAAAATTTTTAAAACCCAAGCAAATCCAAAAAATATTATAGGACTTGCTCCAGGAGAATTTCACTCTGATGGCAAAACCCATCTTACTTTCCAAACAGGGCAAGGGAGTTTGTCCATTTTAGAATTGCAGCTGGAAGGCAAAAAAAGGTTAAATATTGAGGAATTTCTAAGAGGTTATAAATTGTAAAAGAAAAGCAATCAATTGGATTTTTCAGTACTACAATCCCCTATTTATTAGGAGATTACCTTAAATCCGCAGGGCGGATTTAAAAAAAGCCGAAAAAGTGGCTGAATTTATTCAATTCAGGCTTTTCCGGCTCGTTTTTTTTTCACTTATTTAGGTGTTACCACACATCCTTGATAAGCGGTATGAAAATTACGAATTCGACAGAAAAAATCACACCTTTCGGAGGTTTTAATTTTGTTTTTAACTCTTTCAAAAATTCTGGTCTCCCAGAACTCATTGATAATCAATTGGGGGTTAGAGCCTTAAGGGGAGGGTTTTCATACAGTGACATTTTCGCCAATCATATGGCTATTTTCTTTAATGGTGGCGACTGTACTGAAGATATCAATGTTCACTTGAGAGACGCACTTGAACAGGTCCCTTCATTTTCAGTATGCAGTGCCGATACAATTCTGAGAGGTATCAAAGAGCTTGCTGTTGATACAGAACTCTTTATAAATCCGTCCAGTGGAGTAAGCCATGAATTTAATATCAATGGAAAACTCAACAGCTTGTTGTTAAAATCAGCTTGTAAGACCGGATTACTCAAGTCAGGTGTTGCTTACGACCTCGATTATGACAACACCGTCATTCCAACTGAAAAGTACGATTCAAAAAAGACATATAAACACGTCTATGGATATCAGCCAGGTGTAGCTTCCATAGCACATCCTGAATTTTCACAGGCCATTCCTGTGTACGTAGAGGGCAGAAATGGCAACAGTCAGGCCAAATATTTGCAGGCTGATACACTTACACGCATGTTTGGGCAGCTTACCAATGAAAATATCCGTATCGGAAGGTTCAGAGCCGATTCAGCATCCTATCAGGAAGAAGTTCTCCGCACACTGGAAGCACATACCGAAAGCTTTTATATACGGGCAAACAGATGTGCCAAACTGGATAATATCCTTGGAAGTATAGCCCCTGAGAAGTGGCAGAAAATACGTTTGGGTGTACAGGAAATGGAAGTTACTGACCTATCCGACTACAAACCTTTCGGTAAAGACAGGTCTTACAGGCTGGTCATTACCAGAATCAGGCGTAAAGACGGGCAGGCAGATGTGTTTAGTGGAGATGCATTTACTTACAGGGCTATTCTGACCAATGAACATACATCGTCCAATGAAGCTGTTGTAAGGTTTTATAACGCCCGGGGTGCAAGCGAACGCTTGTTTGATGTACTCAACAATGACTTTGGCTGGTCTAAGTTGCCCTGTTCGTTCCTTGCAGAGAATACCTCCTTTATGCTTATGACGGCTATGTATGCCAATTTTTACACCTATATCATTGGAGAGTATTCCAGAAAAGTTGATTGGCTTAAGCCTACCGACAGGCTCAAGAAGTTTATCTTCAGATTTATCACTGTTTCAGCCAAGTGGATAAGAACGGGAAGAAGAGAAGTGCTCAAACTGTTCACGAGTAAGGATTACAAGCCGATTTTGAACTAAATTCAGATAAAAACCCCTCAGGAGCTCAAAAAATAAAGATTTACAGGGAAGAGGTATGCCTTTTCCATTAAAATTGAGGAAAAAAACCGTCCATTTTATCCTCAAACCTAAAATCCATTGTCTCAAAACTATGAACACTCTTCAATCAAAGGGAAGAAATTCCCGAACTAGACCAAAAATGAACACAAACAAGCAGATTCAAATCTCCAAACTAAAATCCTGCGGATTTTAGGGATTAATTCAATTTTGGTTAAATTGTATCAAAACAACATTTTAACCATGAAATACCAAATCCTTTTTCTCATTTTACTTTTTGTATCATTTTCCTTCTCATCACAAGCCCAAATATTAGACAGGGTAAAAAGAGCTGCCGAAAGAGGTGTAAATAAGGCGGTTGAAAAAAGAGTGGAAGCAGAAGCAGAAAAAATTGCACAAAGACAGCTCGAAAAAGTCTTTAGTGGAATTTATGGGCCAGAAGGTCTTCCGGGAATAGACATAGAGAAAATCCTTAGCGGAATTCACGCTGATGTACCGGTAGCAGATAAGTATGAGTTTACCGGTTTTTCCAATATGCTAATCACCGGTCAGGATGAAATGGGCAAAGCCATCGATCCCATGGTCTTTAAATCTTTTTATTCTGAATCCGAATTGGTCATGGGTATGGAAGTAGAACTCAAGGAAAAGGAAAAAAAAGAGGGTACTTCGGTAATCATTTACGATTTCGAAAGAAATGCATCCATAATCCTTTTTGACAATGATGGTCAAAAAAGCAGAATAGCCTATGCTTATGATTTTGAAAAAATGACTGAAGGCATAGAAAAAAGTAACGCTGATTTGAATAATGAAGATGCTTTTAAACTTGTAAAAACAGTTAGAAGTAAAACCATCCTAGGGTATGAATGTGATGAATATCATGCTGAGGATGAAGATGGAATAAGCAGTTTCTGGATTACGGAAAAGACCATAGGAAGAAAATCAGGTTTTTGGGGAGAAAGCAACCCGGTTATTGCTGCTAGAATGAAAAACAATAATTCAAAACAATTCAGTCAACTTCCCCAGGGCAGCATGCTTGAACTGGATTATAAAAGCAAAATAGACAAGAGTGAAATGCAGATGACAATCACCGAATTGAATGAAAACTATACTCAGCGTTTCTTAATGGCCGAGTATCAAAATGTATTTGCCAGCAGTCAATAAATCATCCTTGTCTCCCTACCCTAAAGTTTAATGTTTTATTTAGGGCTCATTTTTTAAAAAAATACCCTTTCATCCTCGGTCAAACCTTGGTATCTTGGGCCGTAAACTTCAATCACCTTGAAAATCTCAATTATAGTAGCAAAGGCTAAAAATGATGTCATAGGGAAAGACAACCAATTGGTTTGGAAACTTTCTACCGATTTGAAATTATTCAAAAAATTAACGACGGGGCATCATATAATCATGGGAAGGAAAACCTATGAATCAGTAGGCCGTCCTTTACCTAACCGGACTTCCGTAGTAATCACCAGAAACAAAAATTTTTCTTTACCAGAAGGTCATGTCGTAGCCCACTCTTTGGAAGAAGCCATTCAGATCTGTATAGGAAGACATCTTTCGCAGGTATTTATCATTGGAGGCGCTGATATTTATAAGCAGGCCATGAAATTTGCTGATGAACTTTTAGTCACCCAAGTTGAGGCTTATCCGGAAGGGGATGCGTTTTTCCCTAAGATTGATCCGAAAGTCTGGCAAATGGTATCTTCAGAACATTATGAAAAAGATCAAAACAATCAATATAGTTTTGATTTTGTGGTTTATAAAAGAAACAGAGCAGATAAATGAACCAAAAAACAATTTGGATCACAGGAGCTTCTTCGGGAATCGGAGAAGCATTGGTAAATGCATATGACAGCTTAGGTCATAAAACCATCATTTCGGCAAGGAATCAAGCTGCCCTCGAACAAATAAAAGAAAAGGCCAATAATCCAAAAAACATTTATGTCCTTCCCTTGGACTTGAATGCCCCAGATAGCTTTGCTATAAAGACCAAAGAAGCTATTGAAGCATTTGGAAAAATTGATGTACTGATCAACAATGGCGGAATCAGCCAGCGTTCACTGGCAGCAGAAACATCCTTGGCAGTGGACAGAAAGATTATGGAGGTCAATTTTTTTGGAACAATAGGCCTTACAAAAGAACTTTTGCCTCACTTCATGAAGAATAAAAGCGGACATTTTGTAGCCATAAGCAGCTTGGTAGGCAAATTTGGTACTCCTTACAGGTCAGCATATGCCGCATCTAAGCATGCCCTGCATGGATTTTTTGACTCGCTAAGGGCCGAACATTATAAGGATAATATTTATGTCACCATAGTTTGCCCCGGCTTTATCCGTACCCATGTCTCTATCAATGCCCTCACCGGGGATGGTACCCCCTTAAATCAAATGGATGAGGCACAGGACAAGGGAATGTCACCGGAACAATGTGCAAAAGAAATCATCAAGGCTATTGAAAAACAAAAAGAAGAGGTGTTGGTTGGAGGAAAAGAAAAATATGCGGTATACCTCAAAAGGTTTTTCCCTGGAATATTTTCCAAAATCCTTAGAAAAGCAAAAGTCAGATAGTACCAATTCATGTCAAGGTAAGTTCAAACCCAGGTCCATCAGATTATGAGTAATTATAAAGAGGTAAAAGCAGAAATTTTGGCCATTGGCGATGAATTGCTTTATGGTCAAATCATCGACACCAATAGCCACTGGATAAGCCAGGAATTGGACAAAATCGGAGTCAGAGTGGTCCGTAGAACTACGGTGGGAGATAACAGGGAATCAATTCTTTCTGCTTTTGAAAGTGCAGAAAAAAGAGCGGATATTATTTTGATGACAGGTGGACTTGGCCCTACCAATGATGACCTGACCAAACCTCTGCTTGCAGAATATTTCAATTGCGGGATAGAGTTGGTCCCAGAGGCTTTAGAAGCGGTAAGGACCTTTTTTGAAAGAAGAGGAAGGGAACTGACACCCCTCAATAGGCTTCAGGCCCATTTGCCCACAAAATGCACCTATATCCCCAATGAATTGGGAACTGCACCGGGTATGTGGTTCTATGAAAATGGAAAAGTATGGATGTCTATGCCGGGAGTACCTCATGAGATGAAGAAACTCATGACTGATCATGTTATCCCTAGAATAAAAGAAATTTTTCCACTACCGCATATTTACCATAAAGTGGTAAAAACCGTAGGAATAGGTGAAAGCTGGCTGGCAGATTTAATCAAAGACTGGGAGGCAAATCTGCCTGCGCACATCAAATTGGCCTATCTACCTTCTTTGGGACAGGTCAGACTGCGGTTAACCGCATTTGGCAATACCATCGAAGAATTGGAGGATGATGTAGAAAAAGAAATTGAAAAGTTACTTCCCCTGATAGACAAATACATCTATGGCTATAACCAAGAAACTTTGGAAGAGGCGATTGGGAGACTTCTTAAACTGAAAAATCAGAAAGTGGCTTTTGCAGAGAGCTGCTCAGGAGGATATATTGCTCATTTGGTGACGACTGTTCCCGGAAGCAGCGATTATTTTCAAGGTGCTATCATCCCCTATCACAACGAATTCAAAAACAAAATCCTTGGCGTAGAAAATTTTGTTTTAAAGGAATATGGGGCAGTAAGTGAAGAAACCGTAATCCAGATGTCTGAGAATGTTAGGAAAATCTTTAATGCTGACTTTGGCCTGGCCAGTAGCGGTGTAGCCGGGCCAAGTGGAGGGACAGAAGAAAAACCTGTTGGAACAGTTTGGATTGCCTGTGCCATGGAAAACAGGACCCTTACCAAAAAACTCCAACTCACTCAGGACAGGATGCTCAATATTCAGCTGACTGCAGTAGCTGTCCTGAACCTACTCAGACTATGCATTGAAGACAAAACAGAATAAAAATTTTTCAATGCAATTTTGCATTGGTTAAAATAAAATTTAATTTTAAAACTCAGAAATAAACCCAATTAAATAATATCAGTATGGCGACTGTAGAAATGCTAATGCCCAAAATGGGGGAAAGTATTATTGAAGGAACAATTCTAACCTGGCTTAAAAAAGAAGGGGATAAAATAGAACAGGATGAATCCGTGCTAGAAGTGGCTACCGATAAAGTTGATACAGAGGTTCCGGCTACGCATGGAGGAGTGCTCAAGAAAATTTTGGCCAAAGAGGGTGAGGTAGTTGCTGTTGGCGCTCCAATTGCCTTAATAGAAACCGAAGGAATTGAAAATGTTTCTTCCGCCACTTCACAGCCTGAAGCTGAACAAAAAGAAGAGTTGATTGCTGCAGCGCCAGCTCAGACCCAAACCATTTTGACTGCCCATATCCCAGCTCCAATCAGCGGAGAAAGTGATGGAAGGTTTTATTCTCCCCTTGTACTGAGTATTGCCAAGGAAGAAAATATCAGTAAATCAGAATTAGCTACTGTTCAAGGCACCGGCAAGGATGGAAGAGTGACCAAGCAGGATATGTTGAATTATGTTAAAAACCGGGGAAGCAAGGCTACTGCGGTTGTTCCTACTACCTCTTCATCTCCTTCTACTTCTGTTCCAACACCAGCTCCCGCAAGAGTTGAAGTTAGCATTTCTGCCCATGATGAAATCATTGAAATGGACAGAATGAGGAAAATGATATCGCAAAGAATGGTGGATTCGAAAAGGATCTCTCCTCATGTGACTTCATTTGTGGAAGCCGATGTTACCAATATTGTACTATGGAGAAACAAAGTGAAAGACAGCTTCAAGAAAAAAGAAGGTGAAGCCCTTACTTTCACCCCTTTCTTTATTGAAGCAGTGGCGAAAGCAATCAAAGATTTCCCAATGATCAATATTTCTGTAGATGGGGACAAAATCATCAAGAAAAAGGACATCAACATTGGGGTCGCTGTCGCCCTTCCTACAGGGAATTTGATTGTACCGGTAATCAAAAATGCAGATCAGTTCAATTTGACAGGCCTTTCCAAAAAAGTAAATGACCTGGCCAACAGAGCAAGAAACAATAAGCTTTCTCCGGATGAACTTACAGGAGGTACATATACCTTATCGAACGTAGGAAGCTTTGGCAATGTCATGGGAACTCCGATCATTATGCAGCCACAGGTAGCAATTTTAGCAGTCGGTGCCATTCAAAAGAAACCTGCTGTAGTAGAAACGCCAACCGGTGATGTAATTGCTATCCGCCATAAGATGTTCCTTTCCCATTCCTATGACCACAGGGTAGTAGACGGATCTTTAGGAGGAATGTTTGTTAGAAGGGTGGCTGATTACCTGGAGGCATTTGATCTCAATACTGAATTATAAAAAAAGAGGCTTAGGCCTCTTTTTTTATTGATAGTTCTTTGTAGTGATCGGCAATCACCTTGGCTATCTCATGGATACTGACTGGCTTGGTCAGGTAATAATTCATTCCTACGGCATAAGCTTTTTCTATATCTTCACTGAAAGCATTGGCAGAAAGACCGACAATCATCATAGATTCAGCGCCTTTGATTGCCCTGATATGCCGGGTTGCATCCAAACCATTCATTTTTGGCATTTGAATATCCATAAATACAAGGTCAAAAAACCTCCCGTTTTTAACTAAATCAACTGCTTCAAGTCCATTTCTGGCAATACTGACCTCATAACCGAGTTGATCCATCAACATCTTCATAAAAATGAGATTGGTATTATTGTCCTCTACCAGGAGAATATCCATCGGACAGCGGTAAGCCAAATCCAAAAGTTGAACTTCCTCTTCATTCAGGCCAAAAATCTGGCTTTCTCTCAATTCTTCATTATGCCTGATAGTTGATCCAAATACACTAAAACTAAAAACCGATCCTGTACCGACTTCACTTTGGATTTGTAATTCTCCTCCCATTAACTCAATGAGCTTTTTGGAAATGGCCAACCCAAGACCTGTTCCCTGAAACTCCCGGGTATTGCTTCCATCCAATTGGACAAAAGGTTCGGTCAGCAAGGCAATTTTTTCCGGAGGTATTCCTTCTCCATTATCTTTCACGGAGAAATTTAATATAATATTCTCTTCCAAAACCGGCTCTACTTCAACAGAAACATGCACAGATCCTCCCTGAGGGGTAAACTTCACCGCATTTCCGATAATATTTAGAAGAATTTGCACCAATTTTTCTTTGTCCAGCCGAACATAACCTGGCATTAATGGTCCAAAGGAATACGTGAATTGGATTTGTTTTTTCTCCACCATTCCAGAGAAGATCCTAAAAACCCTAAGTATTTCATTTTTAAAGTGGAAAACACTCAACTTCAACTCCATCATACCGGATTCTATTTTGGAATAATCCAAAATGTCATTGATGATATTGGTCAGTGATTTACCGGAATCCTTGATGACCTGAATATATTCCTGCTGCTTGTTATCCAGCTTTGTTTGCTCCAATAGTTCAACAATGCCTAACAAACCATTCATAGGAGTCCTGATTTCATGGCTCATATTTGCCAAAAATTCAGATTTGGCTTTATTGGCTTGCTCTGCTGCCTCTTTGGCTTCTTGAAGCCCTTTTTCCCAAAGCTTCTGTACTGTGATGTCCCTGGCCATGGAAACCATTCTCTGTTCGTCCAGCTTAAAAACCCTGGCCTCAAAAATCCGCTTTCCAATGGGTAGAGGTAACTCAAACTCTATATTTTGGAGTTTTCCAGTATTTTTAGCCTTTTCAAATGCGTTTATCAAATCTGAACGCATCGGTTCAGGCATGATATCTTTGAAATTTTTGCCCATTGTTGATTCGGGTGGGACCATCAATAGTGTTTTGTCTTTGACATAATAATCCCTAAAAACGCCATCATTATCATAAATAAAAATGAGGTCTGGCAAACTTTTTAGTACAGCCCTTAACCTATTCTCACTCTCTTTAAGTTTAAACTCTGATTCAAATTTTTCCTGAATATCGGTGCATATTCCAACATTCCCTTTAAAATTTCCCAATTCATCATAAAGCAGTTTTTCGAAAATTTTGACCCTCGTCCAATATCCGTCCCGGTGACGAAAATCAAACTCAAATTGTAAATTATCTTTTCTGGAATCAGTACTGTCTTTAATAAATTCCCCCAATTTTTCATTATGCTCAGGCCGGATATACTTCCTGAAATTGGCTTTGAAATCTTCAGGATCATAACCCAACACTTGCTTCACCTCTTCACTAACAGAATATAATTTCCCGTTCTCGTCCTGAAAATAAATAAAGCCTTTGGACTCCTGAAGCAATAAGGTCTGCCTTCGGAAAAGTTCCTTGATTTCACGGGCACTCGCTTCAATAGCTGAATTTGATACTTGAATGTTCCTTATAAACTTAAATAGTATGATCAATATGAGGACCAAAAGTGCCAGCAGACCAAATAGAATATAAAAATAGTTGACATAAACTTCAGATCCGACTTTAGAAATATCCTGTATAAATACAACCCCATATTTATACTCAAAGGGAACCAGTCGGAAAGGATAATAATGTATCGTTGCCTGTCTTCCTTTACCTCCCTCTTCTAAGCTAATGCTCCCAATTTCCTCCCCTTTAAGACCCAGCTCCAAATCCTGATTGAGTCTATTTAAAACCTTTTGGGATGGATAAAAATCTTTATCATTTCTCTCTACATTCACAGGAAAGAGAAATCCATCCCTCCAGATATATTTTTTGGTATCTATCCCCAGATAAAAATTACTCAATTGATCATTGAAAAACCGATCTGGGTTAGTTACCACTGTTATCCCAACTCCTTTACTCGCATTCTTAAGATGGATTATTCTCGAGCCTGAATTTTCAAATTGTACCAATCCGCTTTGAAATGTCCGGATGAAATTATTCCTTTCATCAAAGTGGAATGAAACAGTTTGATTAGGAAAGGTGACAATTAACGTATCCAAAATAAACCTATGGTTATTAAAAATCCTTCTGGCCCTTTTTTCAAAAGCAAGTTCTTCATTTGAGGATCTTTCATAGGTCCAAGGTTCTAAGTTATTCACAAAGAACAACATGTCTTCATACATAGCCGAAAAGGTATTCTGGATGTCCTTACCAGCAAGCTCAGCTTTTTTGTTTAAAGAGACTTGAATAGACTCAATCTGACTGTCCCGGAGCGCCCCAAAAAAATTAAACGCAAGCAAGGAAATAATGACAGCAACTGCTATTCCTAAAAAAACAAACCACCTATAAATCCCCCTTCTGTTTTCTAAAACAAAATCAATTCTTTTCTCCCCCATCAGAATACCAAATCAAGTACGATCCAATCCAATATTTCCATTTTTGCAGCAGAAACTTGGATTTTTAAACCCAAATCTTTTAAAACTGTCTCCCTTTCATTGTTCAAAATTATATTGGAAGCCATTTTCCTTACCTCTTTACTCTTGCTCCTAAAAAGATTGAAATCTTCCATCCTGAAGCTATCAGAAATAATTGTCTGCTTGTAAGTATGATTTTTTAGCGGGGGTAAGGAAAGAGACTCTATCGCTTTAGTTTTTCCTGCCACTAATGTTCCCGTTACATCCACAATGACAAAATTCCTGTCAAATTTTTCCAAATAGGATTCAATAATGTCATTTAATGTTATGTCAAATCCCAAAACCATTTTGAGGTCATTTTCCACATATACCGGATAAATCAAGGAAATCATCCATCCCCTACCCACAGGATCAATGTAAATTTCATCCACCCAAACAGGCCCTCTATCAGGATTGTGTTCTTGATCCGCCAAATAGTAAAAATTGAAGGTGGTTATATCTAAATCCGGATCCAACATGGCAAGAGCATCATAAGGTGGGTAAAGTTTATTTAAGTGGTACTTACTGTTAAAATAAACTTGCGAAACGACCGGATAACGTTGAATGATTGACCTGAATTTTTCATCTAAAACTTCCGTCAAGATAAACATCTCTCTTGCCTCTTTAAGGTTACCGGCTCTTCCCGGAATATAAATGGTGCTGGATTCAGGGTCCGTTATCCCGGCATTATTGTATACTCCTGCTTCGGTAATAGGGATGTAAGCATCATTCGATTGGGATAAAATAAATTCTTTTTGTGCATATAGTCTCCTCACCTCCTCTCCCAGTAACACGATTTCTTCCTCAAGTTCTTCTAGGTCATACTCCATCAAAGAAATAAAGGCATTGATATCCATCAAGACATCCTCATACCTTTCCTTAGGAGCAGATGTACATTGCATCAGATGCAAGCAAAGAAAAAACAGGATAATTCTTGGGTAATACATCTTCATTTTAGGAATGAACCTAAAGCTAAAGATTTTGCAATTGATTTTGAAGGCTTTGCCCCATTTCTTTGAAACGGAGCATAACCTTATCAAAGAATTCCCCTTTATAAAATTGCTCCAGGTCATCTTCAACTAAAACATCCAATTCTGACACTTTAAATGTCTGCTCCAAAGGACCCAGTTCAAATTTTATCAAAAATTTGTTGTTCCAATTGAAAATGGAAACCCTTATCCCTTCTTTGGTAAATTCCTTTACTACACGCATTATGGTCTTCTGACTTCGGAACTGTAGGTGATTTCAGATTTCAGGGAAGAGGCGACAGAACAGTATTTGTCCACTGATAATGCTACCACCTTAGCGAATTCTTCTTCCGTTGCATCGGGTGAAACTAAAATGAATTTCAAATGTATATGGGTATAATAAGCAGGAATTCCATCATTTCTTGTCCCCTCTAACTCAATAAAAAAATCATTGATGGTCTTTCTTTTCTTTTTCATCATAATTACGGCGTCAACTGCAGAACAGCCTCCCAAAGCAGATAAAAGAAGGTCCATCGGGGATTGGGCTTTTTTGTTCGGGGCATCATACATATCGATATCTACCTTGTTGCCCTGCAAATTGAAAGCCTCATATTCATAGTCCGCCTTCATGCGGACTGTTACATTCCTTTTACTCATGTCTGATTATTGTTTTTTTGCGTGACGGTCAATTAACACCTGAATAACCTCATCCAGTTCAATTTCTTTGGCTTCTAACAGCACCAAATAATGGAAGAGCAAATCTGCTGCTTCTCCTAAAAAAAGTTCCTTGTTGTTATCTTTGGCTTCGATAACTATTTCCACCGCTTCTTCTCCTACTTTTTGAGCTACTTTGTTGATTCCTTTTGCAAATAAAGAAGCGGTGTAGGACTGATTTGATGGGTTGTTTTTCCTGTCTTTGATTATGCTTCTCAACTGGTCTATAAACAGCGTCTTACTGCGATTGGGTTCATCAAAACAGGTATCCGAACCCGTATGGCAAACAGGACCCACAGGATTGACTTTGACCAAAAGGGTATCACTGTCACAATCGATACTGATATCATGGACAAATAAAAAATTACCAGAAGTTTCACCTTTGGTCCAAAGCCTCTGCTTGGTCCTACTGAAAAAAGTAACCTTTTTGGATTCCAAAGTAAGATCCAAGGCTTCCTGGTTCATATAACCCAACATCAATACGACATTGCTTTCAGCATCCTGAATGATAGCAGGAACCAAGCCCCCTACTTTATCAAAATCTATTTTCAGATTATTCATTAAACTTAGTTTAAATAGTATTTTAAATTCTTACGGGTATACCTTCCTGGTCCAGGTAGTTTTTAAGATCGGGAATAGGGATTTCCCTGAAGTGAAATATACTGGCGGCTAAAGCGGCATCCGCTTTCCCAAAGGTAAACACATCTTTGAAATGGGACATACTTCCTGCTCCTCCAGAAGCAATTACAGGAATACTTAGCATGGAAGAAATTTCTGCTGTTATCTCATTGGCAAAACCAGATTTGGTACCATCATGGTCCATGGAGGTCAACAAAATCTCACCCGCCCCCCTATCACAGACCTCTTTGGCCCATTGCTGCGTTTTGATCAAGGTAGGCTTCCTGCCGCCGTGGGTGTGGACAAAATCTAACCCATCAATATTTCTTGTATCAATGGCCACCACGATACATTGGGAGCCGAATTCCAAAGCCATCTCATTGATCAGATGGGGGTGTTTTACTGCAGCAGAATTGATGGAAATCTTGTCTGCCCCGGCATTGAGGAGAACCTTAACATCCTCCACTGTGGAAATTCCCCCTCCTACTGTAAAGGGAATATTGATGGCTTTGGCCACCTTAGTGACAAGTTCTGCCAGGGTTTTTCTTTTGTCCACTGTCGCTGTAATATCCAAAAACACCAGCTCATCAGCTCCTTGATCCGAATAAATTTTGGCCAATTCAACCGGGTCACCCGCATCACGCAGCTGAACAAAGTTGACACCTTTTACAGTGCGGCCGTCTTTGATGTCCAGGCAAGGTATTATTCTTTTTGTTAGCATCTTTTTAAAAGTTCCAAGTACGATCTGTAAAGACGTCGTCCCCTAAAATTCTGTCTGTTAAGCTCATCTCATGAATTGAATCCTGAATGATCAGAAGGCAAAACCGGCCAACTGTTCAAGCGTAATTTTTCCTTCATAATAAGCCTTCCCTACTATCGTTCCATAAACACCGATTTCAGCCAATTTTTCAAGATCCTTTATCTCTGAGACTCCCCCACTTGCAATTAGTCTGATGCCAGGAATCTCGGAGAGGATTTCTCTATACAAATCCAAAGAAGGTCCTTGAAGTAAACCATCTTTGGCTACATCTGTACAAATTACATAACTGATACCCTTATTATAATAGCCTTTGATGAAGTCAATGAGTTCGATTTCTGTTGTTTCTTCCCAACCTGAGATGGCAATCTTCCTGTTTTTGGCATCTGCACCCAGGATAATTTTTTCTCCTCCAAACCTTGATATCCAAGATTCAAACAAATCCTGATTTTTTACGGCTATGCTTCCTCCTGTGACCTGATGTGCACCTAAGGAAAACGCCTCTTCAATAGCTGTATCGGATTGCACTCCTCCCCCAAAATCAATTTTGAGAGATGTTCCTTCTGCTATCGCCTTTAAGGCCTGCTTGTTTACAATTTGTTTTTGTTTTGCCCCATCCAGGTCAACCAAATGCAACCTGGAAATACCTGCCTGTTCAAATCTTTTGGCCATTTCAAGAGGACTATCATGGTATTCTTTTTTTTGACCATAATCCCCTTGGGTAAGTCTGACGCATTTTCCGTTTATAATATCAATTGCCGGTATTATCTCCATTTTTGCTTTTATGGGAATCAAGACCCCTGATTGATTTTCAAATGAAACACTTCTTTTTAAAGGGATAGAAAATTCTTTAATATTCTTTCTCCAACCAAACTGCTTTTCTCGGGATGGGCCTGCATGGCATAAAAATTATCCTTATTCATCAAAGCAGCAAAATCATGAATATAATGGGTTTTGGCGATGGTATATTCACTCAGTTCACAATAAAAACTATGCACATAATACACAAATGAATGGTCGTCCAACCCTTCCAAAAGAGGTGTTTTTAAGTCATAAATATTGTTCCAACCTACATGGGGAACTTTAAACTCTTCGGCATTTTGAGGAACAAACTTTTTAACTTTTACAGGAAAAACACCCAAACAAGTAGTGTCATTCTCTTCTGAATGCTCACATAAAAGTTGCTGACCCAGACAAACCCCAAAAAAGGGTTGTTTAAGTTGAGGGATCAACTTATCCAGTTTTCTTTCCTTGAGGTACTTCATGGCGGTACTTGCCTCTCCTTGGCCTGGAAAGATGACCTTATCTGCTTTGGAAATACGCTCCAAATCATCAGTAAGTATTGCTTCCGCACCTAATCTTTCCAAAGCATACAAAACGGACTGTACATTCCCTGCATTGTATTTAATTACTGCTACATTCATTCAAAAAGCTTTTTAACCAAAAGGCTGGACATGTCCCAACCAGATCTTTAAATTCATTTGGAATAAAAAAACGTTCGTGACTGACAAACCACAAACGCTTTTTGGATTTCAAATACTAATTCCGAATTATTCCAAATACTTATTTTTGTGTTGCCTCTGAAAGCATTTCTTCCAAAACTTCCTCGATTTCCGGAATAGATTGGTACAATTGCTCATAACTGTCAATTACAAAATATTTGTCCTGGAATTTGTCTTTCCAGTATGGCGTATTCATGATTTTTTTCACATTGTAATCATAATGGGCCGGCTCATTGGATAAACTGTATTTGGTTTCACCGGCAGAACTCAATATACCGGCTCCATAAATCCTCAATTCCCCATCTTCCCTGATCAGCCCAAATTCTATTGTAAACCAATAAATTCTGGAAAGCAGTTCAATTGCCCACTTATCATCAATATGCTTAAGCGCAATTCCACTCAGTTTTTCCAAAAAGTCCACATAGGGCTGATTGGTCAGCATCGGCATGTGCGCAAAAGCATCATGGAACATATCAGGCTCTTCGAGATAATCCAGCTGCTCCATCTTTCTTAGCCAGGTAGAGGAACAAAACCTTTTATTGTTCATCAGACCAAAGAAAAGGTCATCATCGATCAATCCCGGGACTACCTGAATTGACCAACCTGTACTCTTGGCGAGTCTTCTATTGACATCATCAAAGTCTGCTATGCGGTCAGAAGTAAAGTTTATTTCTTTAATACCTTCCAAATACGCTTTTGAGGCTGCTTTAGGCAAATTGACTATTTGCCTGTCAAAAAGAATCTTCCAAACTTTAAAATCCTCTTCTGTATAGGCCCCGTAATCCTGTCTCATCTCTTTTAATCTCGGGTCTGAGAAGACCCAGTCTTTGGGTTTATTCGTCATATTATATTTGGGTTTTTAGGATTGCCTTTGTTTTACACCTTAAAACTGTGGATCCCTTCTACTTTTACTATGGTTCACTGACAAATGTTTTCTGATTCCAAAAAACACCTTTTGAAAACCAGTCAAAAATAAGCAATTCTGACTGTTTCTTAAATAAAATTTTGTTGGCGGAAAATCAAAGCAGTTCAAATGTCTTACGCATGGCAAAGGTTTTCCTTATCCAATCTGCCAAACGGGCACTTTGTGCAAAATCCAAAGTCTGTTGACCATCTGAATAGGCTTTTTCAGGCACTTCATGTGTTTCATAGATAATTCCATCTGCACCGGCCATCACACCGGCCAAAGCCATCTGAGGTACAAATTCCCTGATTCCAATTCCATGTGATGGATCCACTATCACCGGAAGATGGGACTTGGATTTGAGAATAGGAACAGCATTGAGATCCAAAGTATTTCTGCTGGCACGTTCATAAGTCCTTATCCCTCTTTCACAAAGAATCAGCTTTTCATTTCCACCTGAAAACACATATTCTGCAGATTGCAGTAATTCTTCAATGGTTCCTGAGATACCTCTTTTGATCATTACGGCTTTGTCCACCTTGCCCAATTCATCCAATAAATTGAAGTTTTGGGTATTTCTTGCCCCTACCTGATAAATGTCCGTGTAAGGATACATTTCTTCAATCTGGGAAACCTGCATGACTTCAGTAACAATTTTAATTCCTTCAGCCCTGGCAATATTGTACCAAAGTTTTAAGCCATCTATTCCCATTCCCCTGAATGCATAAGGGCTGGTCCTTGGTTTAAATACCCCCCCTCGCATCATACGTATTCCGTTTTCTTTTAAATGGGAAACGACTTTTCTGATCTGCTCCTCAGACTCAATTGAGCAAGGTCCGGCGATGATCGCCATATCTCCATCTTTGATATATACACCATCACCCAGATCAATGGAGGTGGGTTTCACTTTCCATTTTTTGGAAACTAACTTATATTCATCCGAAACAATGTGGATATCTTTTATCCCTTCCTTTTGCCCGATTTTCCTTATATCAAAATCTTTCTTCCCAATACCGATCAGATAATCTCCTAATTGGGTTTTTACCTCTGTAATCTTGTATCCGATTTCGTTGACTTCCTGTATCAGTGATGCTTTTTGCTTTTCACTGATATCTTCTTTTAACTGTATGATCATAAATTACTGTATGACTGATTGAATGTAGGACTTGATATCATTTTTCAAGTCTTTGCTGTCTTTGATTTTTTTGATAAAAGCACTTCCAATAATAGCACCGTTGCTGTAGTCTGAAGCAGTGGCAAAAGTCTCTGCATCAGAAATCCCAAAACCAATTAGCCTGGGGTTTTTCAGTCCCATAGACTTGACTCTTTCAAAATATGCAATCTGCTCCTCTGAAATTCCTGTTCTTGCTCCGGTAATGGAATGGGCTGAAACCATGTAAATGAATCCATTGGAATTGGCATCAATTTCTCTGATCCTTTTTTCACTGGTCTGAGGTGAAATCAAAAAGGTATTCCTTAATCCATACCGGTCAAACATCTCCTTGTATTCATCCAGATACTGCTGCATGGGCAAATCCGGCACAATCAATCCATCAATCCCCAATTCCTGGCATTTTTGGCAAAACTCCTCCATACCATATTGTATAATGGGATTAAGGTACCCCATCAATACTACCGGAAGGCTAACAAATTGGCGCATATCCTTTAACTGCACAAATAGCTTCTTTAAACTCATCCCATTGTTCAGGGCAATCATATTGCTATCCTGAATAGTTGGACCATCTGCAATGGGATCACTGTAAGGCACACCCACCTCAATGATATCTGCTCCTCCCTCCTCTATGGCTTGCATGATTGGAACAGTGTCTTCCAGTTTGGGGAAGCCCGCGGTAAAATAAATTGAAAGCACCCGCTCTTTTTTTCTATCAAATAGTTGATCTATTCTGTTCATCCGATTCTTAATTCTTGGCTCTTATCTCTAATTTTTCGTCTCTCGCTTCCGCCTTTCTAGTTTCTCATCTCTCCCTTCTCGCTCCTCAATATCAATACCCTCCCCACTTTATATAAGTATCCAGATCCTTATCCCCTCTTCCGGAAAGGTTGATTACAATGATATCATTCTTTTTATACGCGATCATGTTCAAAGCGTGAAGGGCATGCGCAGTCTCTATGGCTGGAATTATTCCCTCTAACCTGCTCAGCTCAATGCCCGCTTTCATGGCATCTTCATCTTCTACGGCCACAAACTCTGCCCTTCCAATGTCAAACAAATGGGCATGCACAGGGCCTATTCCCGGGTAATCCAAACCTGCAGATATGGAATGTGGCTCCACTACCTGTCCATCTTCTGTCTGCATGAGCAATGTTTTGCTACCATGCAATATTCCAGGAGTCCCTAAAGCAGTTGTGGCTGCTGATTTTCCTGAATTCACCCCCAATCCAGCTGCTTCTGCAGCCACCAACCTCACTTCAGGTGTATTATAATAATGATAAAATGCACCAGCTGCATTACTTCCCCCTCCCACACATGCTATGGCAATGTCCGGATTTTCCCTTCCTTCTTTTTCTTTCAACTGCCATTTTATTTCTTCAGATATTACAGATTGAAAGCGGGCAACCATCTCAGGATAAGGATGCGGACCTACCACTGAACCAATGATATAATGTGTATCTACGGGATTATTGATCCATTGGCGCATGGCCTCATTGGTAGCATCCTTCAGTGTCTGCGAACCTGAAGTCGCCGCCACTACCTTCGCCCCCAAAATCTTCATCCGCTCCACATTAGGCCTCTGTCTTTGAATATCCAGAGATCCCATATAGACAGTACATTCCATTCCCATCAGGGCACAAACCGTAGCGGTTGCCACACCATGCTGGCCTGCCCCCGTTTCTGCAATGATCCTTTTCTTCCCTAGCTTCTTGGCCAAAATTATCTGCCCTACGGTGTTGTTGACTTTATGGGCTCCAGTGTGACAAAGGTCTTCCCTCTTGAGGTATATTTTTGCCCCATATTTTTCTGATAATCTTGACGCATAATATAAAGGAGTAGGCCGTCCCACATAATCTTTTAACAATCCCCTAAACTCCTTTTGGAACTCTTCAGTAGCGATGATTTTTTCGTAATTCTCACGCAACTCCTCAATATTGGGGTGCAGCATTTCGGGTATGTAAGCTCCTCCAAATTTTCCGTAGAAGCCTTTTTCGTCAACTCTGATCATAAATTTCAATGTCTAAACCGCTCCTTCTTCTGAAACAGCCTGTGATTATCTTATATTTTTTAATTCCTCCTTAAATCCCTTCACTTTAGCGATATCCTTAAGGCCTGGTTCAATCTCAAATTTTGAATTGATATCCAATCCTGCAAACTGGTGTAGATTTTTTTTCAGTTCCGAAATCGCATGAACCTGATCCATATCAACCCCTCCACTCAAAAGAAAGGGCTTTTCGAATGGGTAATCTCTTAAAACACCCCAATCAAATGTTTTTCCGCTTCCTCCATGATCCTTGGTATAGGTATCAAAAAGAAAATAATCAACCCATGGTAGGTAGGACTCCAGCTCTGACCATAGCATCTCATCCTTCACTTTAAAAACCTTGAATACCTCCAATCCACTTTTCTCTTTGATCTCCTGAACCTGTCCGACAGTTTCATCACCATGCAGCTGCACACCTGATAGTCCAAAAGCTTCAACTTTTTGAAGAATTGATGCTGAGGGCTCATTTACAAATACCCCCACCTTTTTCATGGAAACCTTAGAAATTTCCGGATCGGCATTTTCTCCTGCAAAGCGTGGCGATGGAGGATAAAATATCAATCCCATCCAGTCGGGCCGGACCTGGGCCTCTAAATCCCGGATATTCCGGAGATATTTCATTCCACAGACCTTGAGCTTCATTTTTCCTGCACCAATCCAGTTTCTTTTAATATTTTTCTGTAAGCATTCATAAAATTCAGCGCAGCCTGATGTGGCCTGCTGGATTTCATAAAATTTTCTCCAATCAGGAAACCATCAAAACCAGCCTTCTTTAATTCAAAAAGGGTTTCAGGATGTGAAATTCCACTTTCTGAAATTTTTATGAATTCCGAGGGGATTTTATCCACTAAGCCAAAAGAGGTATCCAAAGAAACCTCAAATGTCTTCAAACTCCTGTTATTTACCCCTACTAAATCCAAATGCTCATTCAGGCTTTTTTCCAGTTCCTCCCCATCATGAACTTCCATCAAGACTTCCAAACCAAGACTATGGGCAAAAGCAGCCAACTCCTTTAGCCGCTTTGGATCCAATGCTGCTGCAATCAATAAAATACAATCTGCGCCTATGGATTTTGCTTCTATGATCTGATATTCATCTATGATAAAATCTTTCCTCAATATTGGGCAAAAATTGAACTTCCTGGCCAAGGTCAGGTCTTCGTTTTTCCCTCCAAAAAATTCCTTATCCGTCAAAATCGACAAAGCCGATGCACCTGCCTGCATATAACCTATGGTTACTGTCTCCACGGATGCACTGGGGTTGATATCCCCTTTTGAGGGTGATCTCCTCTTAAACTCTGCAATGATTCCTGTTTTATCAGTCCTCTTGATATATTTTTTCATAGAAACCACCTGGGAATCAAAATAGATACTTTTTTCCAACAACTTGATGGGAACCAAGCTGCTTTTTTCCTCAACTTCACTCTTTTTGTGTGTTATAATCTTTTCTAAAATATTCATGGGCTTTTTTTATTGAACAAATGAAATACTGGTTTTGAGGTTGACAAGGGCATTGAATACTTTCAGGGCCTTCCCTGAAAACAAGGACTCTTGGGCTTTAGCTACGGCTTCCTCAAAACTAAGTCCCTCCTGGGCCGTAACCAAAGCGGCAGCAGCATTGGCTACCACAACCGCATTTTGAGCTTCGGTACCCTCTCCTTTAAGAACACTTTCAAATATCCTTGCTGAATCTTCCACTGTATCACCTCCTGCGATAGAAGATGCAGAAATTGTGGGCAACCCAAAACTTTCCGGACTTAAAAGTCTTTCCCCATTATTGGAAATCATCTTAAAATCACCCGTTAGGGAGATTTCATCATAACCGTCTAAAGCATGTAGAATGCTGAACCTCCCTTCCTGCTCTTGATAGAGGTAGGCATATAGCCTGGCCAACTCCAGGCTAAAAACCCCGACCAATTGTATTTGGGGAAAACTTGGATTGACCATTGGCCCAAGCATATTGAAGAAGGTTTTCACCCCTAGTTCTTTTCGGATAGGAGCCACATTTTTCATCGCGGGATGAAACAAAGGAGCATGCAGAAAGCATATCCCCGCATCGTCCAAACTTTTGCGGATTTTATCCTTATCATTGGTAAACTCATAACCAAAATGGGCGAGCAAATTGGAAGAACCACATATGGATGAAACCCCAGTATTGCCATGCTTGGCAACATTTTGGCCAGCTCCGGCCACAATAAAAGAGGCCAGCGTTGAAATATTGAAAGTGTCTTTGCCATCTCCTCCGGTTCCACAGAGGTCCATGGCATTATATTCCTCTATTTCTATGGGAACACACAATTCCAACATGGCTTCTCTAAATCCCCCTAATTCTTCCACCGTGATACTTCTCATCAGATAAACCGTCATAAAAGCCGCTATCTGACTTGGATTATACCCTCCTGTGGCTATATTTTTCAACACCTCACGGGCCTGTTCCTTAGAAAGCGTGCGGTGCTCAATTAAATGGTTCAATATCTCTTTCATAAAATTTCAATTTTCTCTGTTCTTCAACCTACGGAAATCCGTGAATGAGCAAAAGATTGCGTTCTTTTATGTTCTTCCCCGGATTCAAGCCAGTTTTTGACCATTTCTGTACCATATTCCGTAAGAATGGATTCGGGGTGAAACTGCAGGCCTCTAACGGAATATGTTTTGTGCTTTACTCCCATTATCTGCCCGTCCGAAGTCTTCGCTATCACTTCCAACTCACTCGGGAAAGTTGCGGGATTTATGACCCAAGAATGATATCTTCCAATCTTAAATTTTTCGGGCAAACCTTCAAACAGCAAATCCTTTTCAACCTTGACCTCTGAAGCAACTCCATGGACTACCTCAGTCAAATTGGTTAAAGTCCCGCCAAATGCCTCTCCGATGGCCTGATGCCCTAAACAAATCCCCAAAATATCTTTTGAGGCAGCATATTTTTTAATCAAATCAGGCATTATGCCAGCCTCAGATGGGATTCCAGGACCTGGAGACAACAATATTTTATCATACTTGTCGACCTCTCCCAAACTGATTTTGTCATTCCTGAATATATCCATTTGGTTTCCATAACCTAGATGTCTGATGATATAAACCAGGTTGTAAGTAAAGGAATCGTAATTGTCAAGAACCAGTATTTTCATATGCCTATTCTTCAAAGCCAACATTTAATTAAATATTCTCTGCAGTAGTCAAAGCTACCCTCAAGGCCTCGAGTTTATTAGAAACTTCTTGAAGCTCAGACTGAATGGATGACTTAGCTACCACTCCTGCCCCAGCCTGAAAGCGAAGCTCATTTCCTTCGGAAACAAAAGACCGGATCAAAATGGCATGGTTGAAGTCTCCGTTGAAGCCCAAAAAACCGATTGCACCTCCATAAAACTTCCTCGGCGTATTTTCCAGCTCATCGATCAATTGCATGGCCCTGTATTTGGGTGCTCCCGAAAGTGTTCCTGCTGGAAATGTGTCTGCGACCAACTGCAATGGATTGGAATTTTGGGGCAGGGTCCCGGTCACTTTTGACACCAAGTGAATCACGTGGGAGTAATATTGGATTTCTTTGAAAACTTCCACTTCCACTTTTTCTGAAGAACGGCTCAAATCATTCCTCGCCAAATCCACCAACATCACGTGTTCTGAATTTTCCTTGGGATCATCATAAAGCTTCATAGCCAAGGCCGCATCTGATTGGTCATTGCCTGTCCTTTTGAATGTGCCGGCTATAGGGTAAATCGTAGCTTTGTTATTTTTAACCACAATCTGGGCCTCTGGAGAGCTCCCGAAAACTTTGTATGAGCCATAATCAAAATAGAATAAATAAGGTGAGGGGTTCACTGAACGTAAGGCCCTATACACATTGAATTCATCTCCTTTGAATTTGGTACTGAATCTCCTGGACAACACGATCTGGAAAACATCACCACGAAAGCAATGTTCCTGTCCTTTCTTTAAAATATCAAGAAATTCCTCATCCGTATAGTTGGAATACTCTTCCTCAACCAACTTAAATGAATAATTGGGAATGTTCTTACTGTTCAATAGTGTCTCTATCTGGGCAAGCCCGAAAGGCTTTTCGACTCCTTCTACCTGATGCTCAAACAGGTACATTTCATTTTTGAAATGGTCCACTACGATCACATGCTGATAGACAGCATAATGAAGCATAGGAATACTGTCCGGTTTGGACTTGGTCAATGCGATGTCCTCAAAAAACCCTACAGTATCATATTGAATGTAACCGAAAAGACCATTGCTGATGAATTTATGATGGCCATTATCATCCTGAAACTTATTGGCAAAGTCCCTTAATGAATTGATTAAATTTTTATCTTTTCCTACAGAATAACGCAATGTTTCCCCATTGGGCAGCTGTTCTTTTACCTGACCTTCATTAAAAGAAAAAGATGCCAAAGGATTGAAACAGATATAAGAATAACTGTTTTCCTGTCCATGATAATCGGAACTTTCCAATAATATGGGGTTGGCAAAACGGTCCCTTACCTGTAGATAAATGCTTACAGGAGTAATGGTATCAGCCAATAACTTTTTAAAAGAGGTTTTGATATGGAATTTTTTCATAATCATTGCTTGTAAAACAAAAAAGGCTTGCGGGGTAAACCAGCAAGCCTTTTAACATATTGTTAGCGTTACAATTTAGACAATGGCCATCGGTTCTTCCCCGTTTTGAGAAGTTAAATGCCACCACCAATATTTTGCAACCATTCTTTTCATACTATAGGACACAAAAATAAAAAGGGAATTTTACCATCAAAACAAAAAATCGAAATTTGTTGTCAAAAAATTAAAAAAACATCCAAAGATTTAATTTTTCAGCAATTCCTTGTCATGTGTTTTTTCGTTCATTTCGGGTATTTGAATACCTGAATCCATTTTAAGACCGCTTCTTGATGAAAAGCATTTAGGATTTCCTGCCATTCGGAAAAATCCAAGTACCTTTGAAATAAAAGCTGATATTTATGAAAAACATGCCACAATATTTTAAAAGGGTTTTTGATGACTATCAAGTGTTGGTAAAAGTCAACCCAAATGATTTTACGGGAACAGAACTGATTATCCATCCTGACGGTAAGGTAGAGAAAACAGAAATGGAATATGATGAGGAAATTTTTGATGATTTGGCCTTTGATGAATTTTCTCCTTGCAGCCCTTTAGAGTTCAATTTGCATTTGGCCAACTCAATTTAAATCCTTGGCTCAAGCGGTGAATTAAAACTGACCTTTGAGGACAAATACCAAATACTCAGCATTTTTCATCCAAATCAAAATCCATATTAAGTTTTTCAGATCGGTCTTTTTTTGAAATTTTTATATGTAATTAACCTGAACTGACAAAAATCACTTTATTTTCTGAACTTTTTTGATAGCTTAAGGGCCGAAAAGAATATTTTGAAAATCATAATCCAACGCTCAAATTAATCAAATGATCATAGGTATACTTAAGGAACCTGGGGATGAATCAAGAGTTGCATTATTGCCCGAAGCGGTAAAGACTTTGATATCCTGGAAGGTTACGGTCTGGGTCGAAAAAGATGCCGGATCCCGGGCATTCGCAGATGATGAACTCTATATTGAATCAGGTGCCAAAATTCACAATCGGGAAGAAATCCTCCAACAAGCAGATATGATTTTGGGGATTCAGCCTTTGGAAGAAAAGGAGATTTCCAAAATGAAATCCGATGCTGTCTTGTTCGGTCAGTTAAATGCCCTTTACAATCCTTCTCTAACCCAATATTTAATCAATAACAACCGGACAGCCTTCAGTATGGAACTTGTTCCCAGGACAACAAGGGCTCAGGCAATGGACGTGCTTTCCTCCATGGCGACAGTTTCCGGATACAAGGCGGTTCTGATGGCGGCTGATTTATTACCCAGGTTTTTCCCAATGTTCATGACGGCGGCAGGAAGCATAACTCCTGCACGCGTATTGATATTAGGAGCAGGTGTGGCCGGCCTTCAGGCCATAGCCACCGCAAAAAGATTAGGCGCCACTGTATTTGCATTTGATGTGAGACAAGCCGCAAAAGAAGAAGTGCTTTCATTGGGTGCAAAATTTGTCGATGTGGAAGGCGCCAAAGAAGATAAAGGGGCCGGAGGGTATGCTGTTGAACAGACCGAGGAATATCTCCAAAAGCAAAAAGACACCATTCATGAACATGCGATGAAGGCAGATGTCATCATTACCACTGCACAGATTCCGGGAAGAAAAGCGCCTCTTTTGGTGGAAGAAAGGACAGTGAGAGCGATGAAACCTGGCTCAGTGATCATTGACCTCGCCGCTTCGTCAGGGGGTAACTGTGCTTTATCCCAACCTGAATCCACAGTAGACATCAATGGTGTCAGAATCGTTGGGGTGGGTAACCTAGCGGCCAAAATGCCTCAGGATGCCAGCAAAATGTATGGCAAAAACTACCTGAATTTCCTAAAACTCATCATTAAGGATGGAGAAATCCATTTGAATTTCGAAGATGACATCGTCACAGGTACCTGTGTCTGCCACAAAGGAAAACCTGTAAGCCCAAGAATCATTCAAATCCAAAACAACTGATCATGGAAGACTTGCTTAATTATATAGGAGAAAACATGGAAATGATCTATTTCCTTGTCCTTGCCATTTTATTAGGAGTAGAGGTAATTTCCAATGTACCTGCCATTCTCCATACTCCTTTAATGTCCGGTGCCAATGCTATTCATGGTGTAGTAGTGGTAGGTGCAATTATTGTCATGCTTCAGGCTTCTCCTGACAATTACCTTGCCTTGAGTGTGGGATTTTTGGCAGTCATCGTGGGTACCCTCAATGTGATCGGGGGATTCGTCGTGACAGACCGTATGTTGGAGATGTTTAAGAAAAAACCGAAAAAATCATGAGTTTAAATATACTTGAGATAAGCTACCTCATCGCCTCTCTCACATTTATCGTGGGATTGAAAATGCTGAGCCACCCAGACTCAGCACGAAAAGGAAATCTGATTGCCGCTGCTGGAATGTTGATTGCAATTATTGCAACCCTGACCCTGTTCCAGGATTTTGATGAAGACAAAATGCTCAATTACGCCCTGATATTCGGCGGACTTATCATTGGAACATTTATCGGGACCATCATGGCAAAAAAGGTACAAATGACCGCTATGCCTCAAATGGTGTCTTTCTTCAATGGAATGGGGGGCGCTTGTGCTGCTTTAATTGCCATCATTGAATACCAGCATCACCAGCACACCACAGTAACCGGATTTGATGGAGAACTTTTGGTTATGCTCCTCGGTCTTTTAATCGGTTCCGTTTCTTTCTCAGGGTCCATGATTGCCTATGGCAAGCTTGAAGGAAAAATCAAAGACAAAGTACTGCCAATGAATCAAGCCATCAATATGATTTTATTGGGAGCCATAGTGGTATTGATCATCTATCAATTGTTTGCTGAAAGCACACCACTTGAATTCTACATTCTACTTGGACTTGCCTTGGTGTATGGGGTTTTGTTTGTCATGCCTATTGGTGGAGCAGACATGCCGGTGGTGATCTCCTTGCTCAATTCATTTACAGGTATGGCTGCGGCATTTGGAGGGTTCCTTTATGACAACAAGGCCATGCTGACAGGGGGTATTTTGGTTGGTTCGGCAGGAACCATCCTCACTATCCTGATGTGTAACGCCATGAACCGATCCCTTACCAATGTCCTATTAGGCGCTTTTGGTGGAGCCACCGGTGGACAGCCCAAAAGCCAAACAGGAGACCAGACTGTCAGGGAAATCTCCATTTCTGACACAGCAGTTTTGCTTTCTTATTCTCAAAATGTGGTCATCGTTCCCGGGTATGGTCTCGCAGTTGCCCAGGCCCAACATACTTGCCACGAGTTGGAAAAACTGCTAGAGGAAAAAGGTGTAGAGGTGAACTATGCGATCCATCCTGTAGCAGGAAGGATGCCCGGCCATATGAACGTATTGTTGGCTGAGGCCGATGTCCCTTATGAAAAACTACAGGAGATGGAAGAAATCAACCCCAAATTGGCCAATGCCGATGTGGTGGTAGTCATTGGAGCCAATGATGTCGTCAATCCTGCCGCGAAAAACGATCCATCCTCCCCCATTTATGGCATGCCTATTTTGGAGGTAGACCAAGCCAAAAACATCATCATACTCAAAAGAGGCATGAGTGCAGGTTACGCTGGCATAGAAAATGAGCTGTTCTTCTATCCCAAAACAAGGATGCTATTTGGGGATGCCAAAGATTCTCTCCAAAAGCTGACCGCAGAAGTAAAAGAGGTTTAATTTCATAGGCAATTTTGGCTATTTTGTGATAAAAAAGCTGAAAATAATAAATTCAAATAAGGCAGGTAAACCTATCAGTTTCCGTTCCGAAGCCGAAATCCTCGGCCCCTCAGTTGGGATAAGATCGGAAAAGTGGGCTTTTGGGATCAATACCAAATCCATTGCCAACGGAAATATGATAGATATTGATGCGGATTTAAGCGAAGCATTCAGTGATTTCGAAGTGCAGTCCAACAACAACATTTTTAGCATCAACAGTCCTTATAACCAAAGGGTATACCTGGGCAATTGGTCTGAAATAGGTTTAATGCTCGGAAGGGAAATTTTCTCAAATGAAAACCAAAGGTTATCCCTTGGTACTAACTTCAGGATAATTTTCCCACAAAACTATATTAACCTCGGGGTGGACAACATCAGGGGAACTTTAATTCAAGAAAATTTGAATTTTTCACTGACCAATGCAGGTGGACGGGTCAATTTGGTTTATTCATCTGAAAGCATTTCCAACAATAATTTCAATTTTTCCTTTGAGGGCTTTCAGTTCAAAGATCCATCGGGATTGGGACTTGACATAGGTGCAAATTATCAATTATTGGCCAAGGAAGGAACAAAACTGAATGCGGGGCTTGCTTTTAGAGGCTTAGGAAGCATGAGTTATCCTCAAGGAAACATTAACAATAACAGTTACAGCTTCAATATTCCTCAGGGACAATTTTATAGATTGGATGAACTCAGAGGTTCTTTGGAAGAAATCGAAAGAAGAATACAGGAAAGTAACTTTTTTCAAAGGGAAACCCCTCCTTCATCCTTTGAAACTATTCTTCCTACCCAGTTAGTAGTTTATGGGGAATGGATGTTCAATCAAAAATTTTATATCAGTGTGAATAGCCATCAAAGAATGGGTAATAACCGCAGCAACACACAGATCACCTCACAAAATCTTATCATAATTACCCCTAGAATACTTTTGGGGAAATTCGAGATGTATTCCCCTTGGGCACATTTTGAAGTTTCAGGCTTATCAGGGGGACTTGGATTTAGGTTTGGAGGTTTTTTTATAGGCAGCAATTCTGTGATTACAGGCCTCTTAAGCCAAGGTAAAATGATCGATTTCCATACCGGGCTTAGCTGGTCATTTGAAAAAAGACAATAAAACCAATCAAATTCTTATCTTTACGTAGCAAATAGCAATTTTCATTGCAAAATATCATGCTTAAAGACACAAAAATTGCAATTATCGGATGTGGTAATCTGGGCACATCCATAGTCAACGGACTGCTGGAACTTGAGGACTTCCAGCCTCAACACCTTCATGTTACCAAAAGAAATCCTTCCAACCTTCTTTATCTTCAAGATAAGGGAGTAAGGGTGCATTCAGACAACCTGATAGCAGCAAAAGAAGCAGATTTAGTCATCTTGGGCGTAAAACCATTTAATGTCAATGCCATCCTAAAGGAAATCAAACCTGTCCTGAACCCGGAAAATCAAGTGATCGTTTCCCTTGCGACTGGAGTCACTTTGGATGAGATGTTTGAAGTTTTGGATCCCAAAACCACTGCCTTCCGTGCCATGCCCAATATTGCTGCTGACATCCGGGAATCCGTAACCTGCATCACAGCACGCAACAATAAAGAAGAGGCAGAAGCCAAAGTTAAGGCGCTTTTTGATAGCATTGGATTTTCTATTACGATAGATGAAAGCCTGATGGAAGCTGCTACCGTATTGGGAGCTTGCGGGATTGCCTATGTTTTGAGGTTTATGAGAGCCATGATTCAGGGGGGCATACAAATTGGTTTTGATGCGAAAACAGCAAGTTTGATCGTCAACCAAACTGTGAAGGGAGCGGCAGAATTGATGATACAAAAAAATATGCACCCGGAAGAGGCTATCGATAAGGTCACTACACCAAAAGGCTGCACCATTGTTGGACTCAATGAAATGGAACATCAGGGTTTTTCAGCAGCAATGGTCCGCGGAGTATTGGCCTCTTATCAAAAAATTGAAAAGATTTAAAGACTTCCCACCTCTCCATCTTATTGAATACCTGACAATTATCAATCCAGACTTGTTCTAAGAAAATAAATTAAGACCAAATTTTATTTTTCCAACCCATTTCCCTAAATTTGCGGTCTTGAATTAGCAGGAGGAGCCGTGAAATTCTTGAGAAACTACAACATAGACATTATCAAACTGAAGGACGGTAGACATACATTTCAGTTTGAAGTCGGCGATGATTTCTTCAAGTTTTTCGAAGCTGAAGACTGGATCAACGGATCCAAAGTGACTGTTATTGTGACACTTAATAAGACAGCTTCAGTCATTGAGGCGGAATTTAAATTTAGCGGAACAGTCCGGCTGACCTGTGACAGAAGCCTGGAGGAATTTGACCATCCATTGGATTTTACTGAAAAAGTAATCTACAAATATGGACCGATAGAGCAGGAAATCAGTGAAGATGTATTCATGATTACCAGGGACACTCCAAGTATCAACATTGCCCAATTGGTCTATGAATTCATATTATTGGCCATTCCGGCAAAAAAAATCCATCCGGATTATGCTGAAGAAATGGACGATGAGGGGTTCGAAGATGAAGGATCCCTGGTCTATTTGTCAGAGGAATTAGAAAGTGATGAAATTGAAGAACTGGAAGACGGGGAAGAAAATCCTGAAAAGCCAGTGGATCCCAGATGGGAAATATTGAATAAACTTAAGAAAAAAGATTAATCTAAAATAGTTAAGAGATGGCACATCCTAAACGCAAAATTTCGAAAACCAGAAGAGACAAAAGAAGAACACATTATAAGTTAACAGCTCCAGGTCTGGCCCAGTGCCCTACTACAGGTGAGTTCCACCTGCCACACAGAGCATTTTGGCTTGATGGTAAACTGTACTATAAAGGACAGGTTATCATGGAAAAAGAAGTTGTTGCTTAATTGATTCAAAAGGCCTTTTGACAAAAACCTTCCGGGAATAGCCGGGAGGTTTTTTATTTTTCCCTTTATCAATAATTGCTTTTACATTCACCTAAAAACCAAAAATCTTTGGTGAAAAAGCACATTTTAGATAATTTTGATGCCTTGCTTTGAAGCATATTGAAAGGCCAAAAGCCAAGCAACCATAAAAAACTGTAAGCCAAACCCTTAAGCCTTCGGCTCTGGGAAACAAGGCTGAAAATAAATGCTGAATGAAAAAAACTAGAGCAGTAATTACCGGCGTTCACGGTTGGGTTCCTGATTATGTCTTAACAAATCAGGAATTGGAAACTATGGTAGACACCAATGACGAGTGGATAGTTACCAGAACCGGAATCAAAGAAAGAAGAATTCTAAAAGGTGAAAACCAGGGCACATCTGTAATTGGAATCAATGCAGTAAAAGGCCTCTTGAAAAAGACCAATACAGACCCCGAAGACATTGATCTGATTATCTGTGCCACAGTTACTCCAGATATGCCTTTTCCAGCGACTGCAAATATCATAGCAGATGGTGTTGGGGCCAAAAACAGTTATAGTTTTGATATTTCGGCAGCCTGTTCCGGATTCCTTTATGCTCTGACCATGGGAAGCCAATTTATTGAAACAGGCATGCACAAAAAAGTAATCGTGGTGGGTGCAGATAAAATGTCATCTATTATTGATTACCAAGATAGGGCCACATGCATCATCTTTGGTGATGGGGGAGGTGCGGTGTTATTGGAACCGACCGAAGAAGAAGTAGGAATAATGGACTCTTTGCTTCATGCAGATGGTTCCGGGGCTCCTTACCTACACATGAAGGCAGGAGGAAGCCGCAAACCTGCAAGTATTGAGACAGTGATTGCCAGGGAGCATTATGCTTATCAGGAGGGATCAACTGTATTCAAGTTTGCAGTAACCAACATGGCAGAGGTTAGCGCACAGATCATGGAAAGGAACAATCTTCATGCTGAGGATATTGCCTGGTTGGTTCCGCACCAAGCTAACAAACGAATTATCGATGCTACGGCAAACAGAATGGGAATCGGCCCAGAAAAGGTGATGCTCAATATTGAAAAATACGGAAACACCACAGCGGGGACCATACCATTGTGCCTATGGGATTATGAATCCCAACTCAAAAAAGGAGACAATCTGATATTGGCTGCTTTCGGAGGGGGCTTTACTTGGGGAGCTGTCTATCTCAAGTGGGGCTATGATCCAAAATAAAAGAAAACAATAATTCAACTCATACATATGGCAACAACTGCAGATTTCAAAAATGGATTATGTCTTGAAATGAACAATGACATTTATTCCATAGTAGAATTCCAGCACGTAAAACCAGGAAAAGGTGCTGCATTTGTCAGAACGAAACTAAAAAGCTTGACCTCAGGCAAAGTTTTGGACAAAACATTCAGTGCCGGTGAAAAAGTAACTACTGCAAGGGTAGAGAAAAGACCTCATCAATTCCTTTATGCGGACGATTTGGGCTTCCATTTCATGGATACCGAAACTTTCGAACAGATCCCCATCCAAGAGAAACTTATTGAAAGATCAAATCTGCTGAAAGAAGGACAGATGGTGGATATTTTGGTTCATGCAGAAACAGAAACTCCCCTATCGGTAGAACTTCCTCCTTTTGTGGAATTGATGATCACCTACACGGAACCCGGCATCAAAGGTGACACAGCAACCAATGCACTTAAACCTGCCACAGTTGAAACTGGTGCTACGGTAATGGTTCCTTTATTTGTGGATCAGGATACCATGATCAGGGTGGATACCCGAGATGGCTCTTATTCTGAAAGAGTAAAATAATTTCATAAAGCTATGTGATTTACCTAAATTACATAGCTTTATTGCTTATTTCCCAGACAAACCCAAATGTCCAGTTTGGATATTACTAAACTAAAAACTCATGAAAGCAAAAGAAATTCAAGAACTTATAGATTTTATTTCCAATTCCGGTCTAGCGGAGGTTAAAATCGAAACCGAAGAATTCAAACTTTCCATTAAAAAATATTCAGAAGCCCCTTCAGTTAAAGTGGAGACAGTAGCTGTACCTGCAGCAGCAGCTCAACCAGCTGCCCCTGCTCCTGTAGTGGCGGCTCCTGCACCTGCAGCGCCTGCAAAAGAAGATACATCCAGGTATGTGGAAATCAAATCCCCAATGATCGGGACTTTCTACAGAACTCCAAATCCAGATGCTGATCCATTTGTAAGTGTAGGGGATAAAGTTACTGCCGGTCAGACTGTTTGCATCATTGAAGCAATGAAGCTTTTCAATGAAATAGAATCCGAGGTATCCGGTAAAATAGTTAAAGTACTGGTTGACAACGCGTCTCCCGTAGAATATGACCAGCCTTTGTTCCTGGTTGATCCAGCTGGATAATTTTTGTCTAACCAACCTAAGTGACCGTGTTTAAAAAAATTTTAATAGCAAACAGAGGGGAAATTGCCCTCCGCGTGATCCGAACCTGTAAGGAAATGGGGATCAAAACCGTGGCAGTTTACTCTACAGCGGATAAGGACAGCCTTCATGTGCGCTTTGCCGACGAAGCTGTATGCATCGGCGCGGCACCAAGCCGTGAATCATACCTGAACATTCCCAGAATCATCGCTGCGGCAGAAATCACCAATGCTGATGCCATCCACCCTGGTTATGGATTCTTGTCAGAAAATGCAGAGTTTTCCAGAATCTGTGAAGAATACGGCATCAAATTCATCGGTGCCAGCCCGGAAATGATCAATAAAATGGGTGATAAAGCCACTGCAAAAGCTACCATGAAGGAAGCGGGGGTACCTACCATTCCAGGATCTGAAGGCTTGTTGGGAAGTATGGAAGAAGGGATCAAATTAGCCAATGAAATGGGTTACCCTGTCATTTTAAAAGCAACCGCCGGTGGTGGAGGTAGGGGCATGAGAATCGTACGGGAAGAAGCTGAATTCAAAAAAGCCTGGAACGACGCCAGGCAAGAAGCCGGTGCCGCTTTCGGAAATGACGGACTTTACCTTGAAAAATTCGTTGAAGAACCAAGGCATATTGAAATTCAGGTTGTAGGTGACAGTACCGGTAGGGCCTGCCACCTTTCGGAAAGGGATTGCTCTATACAGAGAAGACACCAAAAACTGGTCGAAGAAACCCCTTCCCCATTCATGACTGATGAACTGAGAGAAGCTATGGGCCAGGCCGCCATCAAAGGGGCTGAGGCTATTGGATATGAAGGTGCCGGTACCATTGAGTTCCTGGTCGATAAGCACAGAAACTTCTATTTCATGGAAATGAACACCCGAATTCAGGTGGAGCATCCCATTACAGAAGAAGTAACTGACTTCGATCTTATCAAAGAGCAGATCAAAGTGGCAGCCGGAGAAAAAATTTCCGGCAGAAACTATTACCCAAAACTTTATGCCATGGAATGTAGGATCAATGCTGAAGATCCTTCCAATGGATTCAGACCTAGTCCAGGAAAAATCCTGAACCTGCACATGCCAGGTGGAAGAGGCGTGAGGGTGGACAGCCATGTGTATGCCGGCTATGTTATACCTCCAAACTATGACTCCATGATTGCTAAACTTATTGTAAGTGGCCAATCTAGGGAAGAAGTGATCGTGAGGATGAAAAGGGCATTGGAGGAGTTTGTAATTGATGGTATTAAAACAACCATTCCCTTCCATATTGCTTTATTGGAAAATGAAGATTTCCGAGCAGGAAATTTCACCACGAAATTCTTGGATTACTTTGATTTTAGTGTGATAAAAAATAAATAAACAAAATCCGGTCATTTGGCCGGATTTTTTGTTTCAGTTCTTAGCATCTTAGTCCAAGTATTTTTTAAAATCTTTATCCAATAAAATATTTCCATTTTTCTTCTATTTTTTCGCAAAACATTGTTGTGTAATTTGTTTTTTACGAAATTACCTTTTCCCAAATAACCTTGTCTACAAACAATGAATCCTCTAGCCTTAATCTTTGCTGCTTTTATTTTATTGTTTGTATCCTGTAGTCCGGACAGGCATAATGAATTATTGCTGGACAGCAAAGAACAGATCAGCTACAATTACCATATCAGACCTATTCTTTCTGATAATTGCTTTGCCTGTCATGGCCCGGATGCCAATAAGCGGGAAGCTGGATTAAGATTGGATATTGCTGAAAATGCCTACGCGGCATTGAAGGAGTATCCGGATAAATTTGGAATTGTACCAAATTCGCCCTCCACATCAGAAGTTTATCACCGTATCATTTCATCTGATCCCAACGAAATGATGCCCCCTCCGGATTCCAATTTAAAATTAAGTGAATACGAAAAAGCCCTGATAAAAAAATGGATTGAGCAGGGGGCCGTTTATGAACTACATTGGGCTTTTATTCCCCCTAGAAAAGTTGAACTTCCTTCGGTAAAAGACAAGAACTGGCCTAAAAATGAAATCGATCATTTCATTTGGGCAAAAATGAACCAAAGAGGGCTTGTTCCCAATCCCGAAGCGGAAAAGTCTGCGCTTTTGAAAAGAATTTCACTCGACATCACGGGATTGCCCCCAAGCCCGGAACTCCAAAAAAGGTTTGAAAATGACAAAAGCCCGGATGCCTATGAGAAAATGATAGATTTCTTATTAGAACAAAAGGCTTATGGTGAAAAAATGGCCACATTATGGATGGACATTTCAAGATATGCTGATTCTTATGGATACCAAGATGATAATATCAGAACCCAATGGCCTTATCGCGATTGGGTAATCCATGCCTTCAACAAAAACCTACCCTATGATCAGTTCATAACCTGGCAATTGGCCGGAGACATGCTGCCCAATGCCAATAAGGAACAAATCCTGGCTACAGCATTCAACAGAAACCACAAATACACGGAAGAAGGTGGGGTAATAGATGAAGAGTACAGGGTAGAATATATTTTGGACAAAACCAATACCTTCAGCAAAGGTATTTTGGGCCTGACCATGGAATGCGCCCAATGCCATGACCACAAGTACGACCCGGTTTCACAAAAAAACTATTTTGAACTTTTTGCCTTTTTCAACAACACTCCAGAAAAAGGGTATGAAGGGGATGTCACCCAATCTAAACCTGCCAAAACACCTATTTTATGGATTGAGCGAAATGATATTGATGAACTGTTAGGCTTTATCAACCACAAAGACAGCAGCAAAATCATGGTTTCTGTAATGGAAGAGCTGAAAGAGCCAAGAAAAACCTATATTCTGGACAGGGGATTATATGATGCCCCAACACTCCCCGTCAATCCCAATACTCCTGAAAGTGTTTTTGCTTTTGATTCCAAATACCCTAAAAACCGTCTAGGACTGGCCCAATGGACAGTGGACAAAAAGAACCCGCTGACATCAAGGGTATTCGTCAACCTTATCTGGCAGGAAATCTTTGGTCGGGGAATTGTAAAATCTACCGGTGATTTTGGCATGCAAGGTGACCTTCCCTCCCATCCTGAACTCTTGGATTGGCTTGCCGTGGACTTTATGGAAAACGGCTGGGATGTCAAACGCCTGATCAAACAAATCTTGAGTTCGGCCACTTACAGACAATCATCCAAAGTTGAAAACAAAAAATTGAAAGTGGATCCCGAAAATATCTATCTGTCAAGAGCACCAAGACTGAGACTCCCCGCAGAAAATATCAGGGATCTGGTACTTTCAAGCTCGGGACTATTGGTACAGGAAGTAGGAGGTCCCAGTGTGAAACCTTATCAACCGGAAGGACTATGGGAAGCAGCTACTTCAGGCAGGGGAGATTTGAAAACCTATAAACAGGACAAAGGTGAAAAATTGTACAGAAGAGGACTTTACACTTTTATAAAACTGACTGTACCGCCACCTATGCCCATCATATTTGATGGAAGCAACAGGGATCAATGTGTGGTCAACCGAGGCAGGACCAATACCCCTCTACAGGCTTTGGTCATGTTGAATGACCCCTTGGTCCTTGAGGCATCAAGATATCTGGCCGCCCAACTCATCGCTGATGGTATGGATTCCAAGGCTGGCATTGAAAATGCCTTTACTAGAGTGATTGGGAGAAAGCCAAAAACTAAAGAAATTGAAATCCTGGAAAGCTATTACGAAGCGGAATTGTCCAGGTTCCAAAAAAATATAGAAGGGGCGATAAGTTTGGTCAAACAGGGCGAATCTCCTATTTCAGAAGAGCTCATAGGCCCGAATTTAGCTGCATTGAGTCAGGTAATCACTGCTATATATAACCTAGAGGAAGCCATTACGAAAATTTAAAATGGAAAAAGAACAACTGGAACATGGACTAAGTCTTAACCGAAGAAAATTTCTCGGAAAACTAAGCCTAGGTATTGGCAGTTTGGCCCTGGGAAGTTTGTTGATCCCGGACTTATTGAATAGAAAATCTGAAGAAGATGCGCTTTTTGCTGCCCTTCCACATTTTGCCCCAAAAGCCAAAAGAATCATTTACCTTTTTCAGAACGGAGCACCTTCCCAGTTAGAAACATTTGATTACAAACCTCTGCTCAACCAACAGATGGGAAAGGAATTGCCCGATTCTATCCGTATGGGGCAAAGGCTTACTGGAATGACTTCCGGGCAAAGTTCCTTTCCTTTGGTAGGTTCGTACTTTGGATTCAAGCAATATGGAGAAGCGAGAGCCTGGATTTCAGACATTTTTCCTCATACAGCTAAAATTGTGGATGATATCTGCATCATCAAATCCATGCATACGGAAGCCATCAACCATGACCCTGCACTGACATTTTTCCAGACAGGCGCTCAAGTGGGCAACCGTCCCAGCATGGGTGCTTGGTTGAGTTATGGATTGGGAAGTGAAAACAACAACCTTCCTGCTTTTTGTGTACTCTTAAGTAGAGGGAAAGGAAATGGTCAGGGCGTATATTCCAAGCTTTGGACAAATGGATTCCTGGATTCCGTCCATCAAGGGGTACAGTTTTCCGCAAGCGAAGACCCTGTACTTTATCTTAGGGATCCCAAAGGCATGGATCGCGAAGACAGAAGGAGAATGCTTGATAAAATTTCAGAACTCAATCAACTCAATTATCAGGCTTTTGGCGACCCGGAAATCACCTCCAAAATCCAGCAATATGAAATGGCTTTCCGTATGCAGACTGCTGTTCCCGAAGTTACAGACATTTCAAAAGAACCTGACAGTATCATCAAAATGTACGGGCCAGACTGTCTGATTCCTGGAACCTATGCAGCCAACTGCCTTTTGGCAAGAAAACTCTCTGAAAACGGGGTGCGCTTTGTGCAACTTTATCACCAAGGATGGGACCAGCATGGGAACCTGCCCAATGAAATGGCGACTCAGGCCAAAGATGTTGATCAGGCTTCGGCAGCTTTAATCCAGGATCTCAAACAACGTGGACTTTTGGAGGAAACTTTGGTCATCTGGGGAGGAGAATTTGGGAGGACAAACTATTGCCAGGGAAAAATACAGGTTGACAATTATGGAAGAGACCATCACCCAAGGGCATTTTCCATTTGGATGGCCGGAGGTGGAGTCAAGTCCGGAATGGTGTATGGGGAAACGGATGAATTCGGATACAACATTACTGAAAATCCGGTGCATGTCCATGATTTTCAGGCCACAATACTTCATTTGATGGGAATCGACCATGAAAGACTGACTTATAAACATTTGGGAAGACGCTACAGACTTACCGATGTACATGGCCATGTAGTAAAAGATATTTTGGTTTAAAGGTCCTTTTTTATGCCTTCTCAAAAGAGATTATCTGCAATCCTACAAAATCTATTGGTAGTATTTCATGGCCTGACATTGGTTTTGGCTTTTGGACATGAGCATTTGCAAATTCCTGCGATTTTGGAATTTTTTGGTAGAATGCACCCGCTGATCCTCCATTTCCCCATTGTCTTGCTTTTATTCTTAGCCCTTCTTTTTTGGAATCCAAAAATTAGGTTTTTGGAAAACAAACCTTTTTCCAATATTCTATTTCTCATCACATTACTTCTTACTGGATTGACCGTCATGGCGGGGCTTGTATTGGCCACAGAAGAGGGCTATGAGAGAGACGCATTTTACTTGCATCAATGGACAGGAGTGGTTCTATTTTGGCTAAGTACTATTTGGTACCTTCTTTGGGAAAAAGAAATTTATCAGGGTGCAAAAATATTTTCCCTGCTCTCCATTATCCTCATTATCATCACAGGTCACCTTGGTGCTTCCCTTACCCATGGAGAAGATTTTCTATTAGGTCCTTTAATGAAAGAAAAAAATAAAACTCAGGTAAGTCTGGAGGAAGCCTTGAGTTATGAACATGTAATCCAACCTATTTTGGAACAAAAATGCGTGTCTTGCCACAAAGCCTCCAAGCAAAAAGGGGATTTAAGGCTGGACGGTGCAGCATATATTCTGGCAGGAGGTAAAAACGGGCCGGTAATCGACATTAATCGGGCGGAAGATTCCCATCTCTTACATAGGATCTTGCTACCCATTGAAGATGAAAAACATATGCCTCCTAAAGGGAAATTACAGCTAACAGACATAGAAACCGAAATTCTTATCAGCTGGGTCAGAGAATCAGCTTTTTTTGATAAAAAACTGGTGGATTATCCTGAGGAAAGCAATTTGTTCCGGTTGGCCAAAAATATATTCACCGCATCTGATGGGAAAAATTATGATTTCCCTTTCGCTTCATCCAGTACCGTGGAAAAACTGAATAATGAATACAGGGTCATCCAGGCCATCTATCCGGATGCACCGGCCCTGAGGGTCAGTTTTTTTGGAAAAAAACAATTCAATTCCAAAGCACTGGATGAACTGGACAAAATAAGCGAACAGGTTGTGGAACTCAACCTCAACAACATGCCGCTTACTGATGAGGATATCAAAAAAATATCCCGTTTCAATAACCTGGAAAAACTATTCTTGAATGCTACCAGCTTGACCGGCAATACTTTGGGTCACTTAAAAAACCAGAAAAAGCTTCAAAGCCTATCACTCTCCGGGAATCCTATTAAAGAATCCAGTCTTGCTGAACTCGGCCAATTGAGTCAATTAAAGAATCTTTTCATTTGGAACACCGGCTTAAGCGGTCAAGATATTGAACGGCTAAAGAAATCAATGCCCGACACAAAAATAGAAACAGGGTTCGAAGACAGCGGTGAACGCTACCAACTCAATCCCCCAATTATCCAAGCACAGAACAACATCTTCAGCGATGAACTTGAAGTAAGCCTAAAACATCCAATTGGAACGGTCAGTATTTTTTACACATTAGACAATACCAAACCGGACAGCTCCAACCATATCCTCTACCAAGGTCCTTTTAAGCTTAATAAAAACACTACCTTAAGGGCTAGGGCTTTTGCCAATGGATGGTTGGGGAGTGATGAAAAAAGCAGTTCCTTTTTCAAATCGGGTATTAAACCCGTCTCTTATCAACTCACTTTTCCTCCCCATAAGAGTTACCCCGGAAATGGTGCAGGCACATTATTTGACCAAGAAAAAGGTGATGAAGATTTTGGTTCAGGTAAATGGCTTGGATTCCAGGATCAACCTTTTGAAATCATCATCGATTTGGATAAAGGCAAGCAGGTGGAAAGCATCGCTTTTAGTTTGTTGGCTGCAGAAGGTTCTCATATTTTTCCACCCAAGCAGGTTGAAATTTGGACAAAAGGAGAAACAGGAGAATGGACACTGATCCAGGCGGACAGACCCAATCAACCCAATAAATTGAGGAATAGGGAACTTTTGCTTTTGGAATATCCGATCACGGGACAACATCCAATACAAATAAAAGCCGTATTAAAGCCTGTCCCTCAAATTCCAAAATGGCATCCCAGCGCCGGCCAAAAAGCCTGGGTATTTATCGATGAGGTATTGATCAATTGACATGAAAGCATACAAAAAATTCTTTAGGCAAATCCAGCAAAAACTTCAACTGGTGCAGGAACAATCTGATAAAATTGAAGAAGCCGCTGCTTGGGTTGCTGAAAGTATGTCAAAAGGTGGATATATCCTTACAAGTGGCACCGGGCATTCCCATATGTTTGCAGAGGAAATTTTCTACCGTGCCGGTGGCTTTGCAAGAGTGGTCCCGATTTTGGATGACGCTTTGATGCTTCACAAAGATGCTTCCTACAGTACCGAAATGGAAAGGATGGAAGGCTATGCAGCGAAACTTTTGGGAGCCTATTCCATCACTGAAAAGGACATATTTATCATTTCCTCCAATTCGGGCAGAAATACAGTCAGTATAGAGATGGCAATGATTGCCAAGGAAAATGGGGCCAAAGTGATAGCAATTACCAACCTCAAACATACGCTATCGGTGGAATCCAGACATCCTTCCGGCAAAAAACTTTTCCAGATAGCCGACCTTTATTTTGACAACGGGGGGGAAATCGGAGATGCTTCGGTTGAAATAGAAGGACTTGAGTTTAAAGTGGGCGCTACATCTACGGTAATAGGAACTACAATCCTTCAGGCCATTATGGTTCAGGCCACCGAAAACTTGGTAAAAAAAGGTATCCGTCCAGAAGTTTTCAGCAGTTCCAATTCTGATGAAGGAGAGGAACATAATGAAGCCCTGATCCGAAAATATAAAGGAAAAATCAAAGGAC
The DNA here is from genome assembly GCF_004216715.1 of Cecembia calidifontis. Lineage (NCBI taxonomy): Bacteria > Pseudomonadati > Bacteroidota > Cytophagia > Cytophagales > Cyclobacteriaceae > Cecembia > Cecembia calidifontis. The sequence continues at coordinate 2,749,103 of NZ_SGXG01000001.1, read as the reverse complement.
TCTGATTGGATAAGGAAATTAGGGTTCAACCCATTTTAGATACTATCCATCTTGCAAAACCAGGGAAGTGTTGTCCTATAAATGCCAGAACTTTCCCATGTCCCGTAAAAACAAAAGAACGTTTTCTTTTGGCAATGGCCCTGACCATTACTTTTGCGGCTTTATGGGTCGGCCACATCAATTGGGCAGGTCTTGGATCCGGATTTTCTGGATGAAACACTCCTTCATTATCCACTTTGGCAATATCTGATTCCACAAATCCCGGGTGAATTACCGTGCAAGAAACCCCTGTCCCTTTTAGTTCCACTTGCAAGGTCTGACCAATGGACCTTACAGCTGCTTTTGAAGCACCATATGCCCCTACCCCGGGATTGGGTACATAGGCAGCCACGCTTCCAATCAATGCCACCCTTCCTTTGGTTTCCTTCAAATAAGGAAATGCATATTTATAAGTCAAAGCCAAGCCTGTGACATTAACATCCATTTGCCTTCGCCATTCCTTAGCACTGAGGTTTTTTATTTTACCCACAACCCCATATCCTGCATTGGCCACGGCTACATCTAATCTGCCAAATTCTTTTACAATAGTTTGGACAGCTGCTTCCAATTGACTCTCCTCTAAAACATCACAGGAAACAATCAAACAGGTACTGCCAAGGGTCTGAACCTGGACACTTACTTCTTCCAATTGTTCCTTTCGTCTTGCAGAAATTGCCAAGATGGCTCCGTTTCTGGCAAATTCATAGGCCATATACTTCCCCAAACCTGAGGAAGCACCGGTTATCCAAACCACTTTGTCTTTGAACATGATACAAATTAAACAATTATCCATTACTGGAAAAGGTATATTTCCCGCAATGCTGCGGGGCAGGCATCCACCTCAGGAAATTCAGTCCAAATGGAAGATTTTTTTAATGTCTCTCTTCTCAGCTAAAAACCGAGAAGAGAGACACCAAAGCTAAAAGTCAAAGGTATATTTGGTGACCTTTATTCATAAATCCCCAAAATATCAAAAACAAAGGCATATTCCAGGGCTATTTCTTTCAACCTTTCGAAACGGCCACTTGCCCCACCATGTCCAGCATCCAAATTGGTATACAAAAACAGCCTATTGTTGTCTGTTTTCTTGGTCCTAAGCAAAGCCACCCACTTGGCTGGCTCCCAATATTGTACCTGGGAATCATGTAGACCTGTTGTCACCAAAAGATTGGGATAGTCTTTTGCCTCCACATTATCATAAGGGGAATAAGAGAGCATGTATTCATACTGCTCTTTGATGTTAGGGTTGCCCCATTCCAACCATTCAAAAGTGGTCAGAGGAATCGATTCATCCATCATGGTGGTGACTACATCCACAAATGGAACAGCGGCAATCACCCCTCTGTACAATTCCGGAGCCATATTGACCACAGCACCCATCAATAATCCCCCGGCACTTCCTCCTGATGCAAATAATTTATCCTTTGCTACATAGCCATTATCCTGAAGCCATTTTGAACAATCGATAAAGTCTGTGAATGTATTCTTTTTGTTCATCATTTTCCCATCCTCATACCACTCTCCACCCATTTCCTGTCCTCCCCGGATATGTGCAATCGCATAGACAAATCCCCTATCCAGCAAACTCAGGCGGGTAGAGCTGAACGTGGGCTCCATGGAATAGCCGTAAGAACCATAAGCATAAATCCATCCGGGCATGGTGCCGTCCTTTTTGAACTTATCCTTTCTGTAAACAATGGACATCGGAATGCGCTTTCCATCCCTAGCCGGCACCATCACCCTTTCTGTCTTGTAATTATTCTTATCAAAACCCCCCAAAACAGGCTGCTCTTTCATCAAGGTTTTCTCCCTGCTCTCCATGTTGTAATCATAGGTGGAATTAGGAGTAGTCATGGAAGTATAGGAATAGCGAAGCGTTTTGGTATCAAAATTGGGGTTGTAACCTATCCCTGCAGAATAGGCCGGTTCATCAAATTTCAATTCATGTTCGGATCCATCACTCCATTTGACGATCCTGATTTTGGCCAATCCTTCAAAAGTTTCCTGAATGGCCATATACTCTTTGAAATAGTCAACACCTTCCAGGAATATATTTTCTCTATGAGGGATGACATCTTTCCAATTGGCTGCATGGGGTTGGGACACCGGAGCCTGTACCAAGCGGTAATTGACCGCATCCAAGTTGGTATGGATATAAAAATTATCGCCTCCTGCGTGGTCCACGTGATATTGGACATTATCCTGTACTTTTTCAACCAACTGAGGTTTTCCGGGTTGATCCGCATCCATGAACAGGGCATAAGAAGCATCTGTCCTTCCTGAACCAATGATGATATACTTTTTGGATTTTGTTTTGCTGACATAACAGTCCAGGGTAGGATCTTTTTCCTCGAAAACCAGTTCATCCTGAAAGGTGGGTACACCTAAAATGTGCCTTTTTATTTGGAAAACCCTTAAGGTTTGTTTGTCGGGAATAGAGTAATAAAATGACCTGTTATCATTGGTCCAGGCGATTCCTCCTCTAGTATCCTCAATCCTATCCGGCAGCATCTGACCTGTCCTCAGGTCCTTCACCATGATGGTATAAAAATTCCTTCCCTGGGTATCCATGATGATGGCGGCCAGGTTATGATCAGGACTGACAGAAGTGTAAAAATTAAGGTATGCTTTATCTTTGCCCAATTCATTACCATCCACTATGATTTCCTCTGGAGCATTTAGATTACCTTTTTTCCTACAATAAATGGGGTACTCTCCCCCTTCCACATATCTCACATAATAGAAATAATCATCCAACTGATAGGGAACCGAGGAATCATCTTCCTTAATCCTGCTTTTCATTTCCTGGAATAGCTTTTCCTGAAAGACTTTGGTATGCCCCATCATGGTGTCCAAATAGGCATTTTCAGCTTCCAGGTAAGCAATCACTTCCGGATTTTCTCTGTCATTTAACCAATAATAATTATCCACACGGACATGCCCATGCTTGGAAAGGATTTCATAGGGCTCTACTTTGGCTACAGGAGCTTGTACATCAGGCAATATCACTTGGGATTCTTTTTTCGAACAAGACATTAGAATACTGTTACAAATTACAATGAGAATTAAATGGAATCTTTTGAACATATGAAATGGTTTGCATGAATTATATGAACAATTTAGCGACAAAGAATAATGATTTTACAATAATTACCTTCTACAAATATTAAAATAAATCAAACAAAATCTTCAAAAGAAGAACGCATATAATCTCTACTCTGATGCAATACTCTTACTATAAAAACTCCATATGTCGTAGGTAAATAAAAGATTAAGTGAGATTTAAAAGCATATTTTCTTAATCCAAGATAAAGCTCTGATACATCAATACCGCTCATATTGAATCTGGAAAGTCCCTCAAAAGTTTGTTCAATTTCCATTAGAAAATACTGCGCTTGATTTAATCCAAACTGAAAAATACCATATTCAAAAATTGAAGCCAGGTCTCTCTCAGCCTGAATAGACAGTTTATATTTGGCCATCTGATTTCAATCGACTCTGAACTTCATTCATAATATCCTTTACTGTTTTCTCAGATATTCCAGAATCAATACCTTCTTTTATGGACTCTTTTAGCCTAATAAATTTTTTATTTCTCGCTTGGTCTTCCCGTATCAAATGTCTGATATATTCAGATTCATTTGTAAACCCACCATCCTTGATTTGGGCCTTAATCCATTTATCCTGTTGTTCTGTAAATGTCAGTGTTTTCCTGATTGTTGACATATTAATCTATTTTGCACCAATTAATCATACTATTGATGCAATATAGTATAAAAAAATAAATTCCCGTGAAACTTATGTCCACGGGATATTGGAATTATCTAAACCTATTCTTGAGCATCGCCAATTTAGCGGCAAGGTCTCCTTCTGCCTGAGGCTCCTCCCTTCTTTTCTTTTCTCCTCCGGGCTTGGGTTTTCCTCTTTCGGCAAAAGGATCTGATTTCATACTCAATCCGATCCGCTTTCTTGGTATATCAACCTCCATTACGGTTACTTCCACTTTTTGGTTGACAGTCACAACTTCAGCAGGGTCATTGACAAATCGGTCTGCCAAATGGCTCAGGTGAACCAATCCATCCTGATGTACACCAATATCCACAAAAGCCCCAAACTTGGTAATGTTGGTAATGATTCCCGGTAACTTCATCCCTACTTTCAGGTCTGAAATTTCGTTGACCCCTTCCTGGAAATTGAACACTTCAAAAGTTTCCCTCGGATCTCTTCCAGGCTTGGAAAGCTCCTCCATGATGTCCTGCAAAGTAGGTAAACCCACTGTTTCTGAAACATAATTCTTGAGGATAATTTTTGACCTCAATTCTTCAGAACTCACCAGATCTGTAACTTTGGCTCCAATGTCTTTCGCCATTTTTTCAACCAGTTCGTAACGCTCCGGATGAACAGCAGAAGCATCCAATGGATTTTTGGCATTGCGGATGCGTAAAAATCCCGCTGCCTGTTCAAAAGCCTTATCTCCTAATCTTGGCACTTTTTTAATATCATTTCTGCTCTTGAAAGGACCGTTCTCATTCCTGAAGCTAACGATATTCTGGGCAAGAACAGGTCCCAAACCGGAAACATAGGTCAAGAGTTGTTTGGAAGCTGTATTCACCTCTACTCCTACTCCATTCACACAACTCATAACGGTGTCGTCCAAGGAGTTCTTTAAAGCAGACTGATCCACATCATGCTGGTACTGTCCCACTCCAATGGATTTAGGATCAATTTTCACCAGTTCGGCCAATGGATCCATCAACCTTCTTCCGATCGAAACTGCTCCTCTCACTGTAAGATCATAATCCGGAAATTCCTCTCTTGCTACTTCAGAAGCAGAATAGATAGATGCCCCACTTTCATTGACCATGGTCACGATTATATGCTTGGGCAATCCCAATGATTTCACAAAAGCCTCTGTCTCCCTGCTCGCGGTTCCATTGCCTATGGCTATGGCTTCCACCTGATGCTTTTCAACCAAATGCTTGATAGTCGCACCAGCTTCTGAGGTTTTCCGCTGAGGTTCATTCGGGAAGATGGTATCATAGCTCAACAATTGACCTTGTGGGCCAAGACAAACGGTTTTACAACCTGTTCGGAAACCCGGGTCAATGGCCAAAACAGATTTTTCACCCAAAGGTGCTGCCAATAAAAGCTGTCTCAAATTTTCCGCAAAAACCTTGATGGCCTCTTCATCAGCCTTCTTCTTGGTAAAAAGCCTGACTTCTGTTTCCATGGAAGGTTTCAAAAGTCTCTTATAGCAGTCTTTGATCGCTAGCCTGACTTGTTCCACAGCTGCATTGGATGCGTTTTCCAGTACCATTTTATCCATCAATGCCAAAGCAGAAAATTCATCCGGTGAAGAATCCAACATCAAGAACAACTCTTTTTCCCCCCTTCTCATCGCCAGCACCCTATGGGAAGGAGCCGTTTTTATAGGTTCTTTCCAATCGAAGTAATCTTTGTATTTGATGGCCTCCTCATCTTTACCCGGAATTACTTTAGACACGAACTCCCCTTCTTCTATAAAGAGATCCCTCATTTTTTTCCTCAATTCCACATTCTCATTGATCCACTCAGCAATGATGTCGCGGGCGCCCTGTAAGGCTTCCTCTATGGAATTCACCTCTTTTTCCGCATCAATATATTTTTCAGCTTCTTCATTTAGATCGAAGGAGCCTTGTTCAAAAATCTTGACTGCCAAAGGCTCCAAACCTTTTTCTTTAGCAACGGTCGCTTTTGTTCTTCTTTTGGGCTTGTAAGGCAGATACAAATCCTCCAATACCGACATGGTTTCGGCTGCATATATTTTTTCCTCCAATTCAGGGGTAAGTTTACCCTGTTCCTGAATGGATTTCAGGATTGCCTCTCTCCTTTTGTCAAGTTCCCGCAGTTGCTGGATGCGGTCTCTTATTGCGGCCACCTGCACCTCATCCAAACTACCGGTAACTTCTTTCCGGTAGCGGGAAATGAAGGGCACTGTAGCCCCCTCATCCAATAATTCAATGGTATCTGTAACCTGCTTGACCTTAATATTTAACTCCTGGGCAACTTTAACAAAATGTTGGATATTCATAAATTCCTCTGTTTTTTCAAATAATGGCGCAAAGTAAGAAGACCAAAGAGTCTCTCAAAAAAATGGCTTTTCAAATTCTACGACAGACAAGTAAAAACCTGAATACTAGGGTATTTGATTTAGCCTCTGCTTGATAACCATCAGGCAGAGGCTAAATGATTAAAAATCAAAATCTTTGTAATTGGACAAAAATGCAGCACCAAATACCATAAAGACTACAATATAAAGCCCAATGATTATGGCAAACCACAAAAGTGTAGCTTTTGCCCAATTTTGCTTATTGGGATTGACAGCACCTCCTCCAAATCCCCAAACAAATAACATGACAAAACCGACAATTGGAATGGCAGCAATTAAAATGGTAATCATCCAATCTTTAATACTCATTACGGGAATAGTTGAATTTTCCATACATAGTGATTGTTTTAGGTTAGCAATGAAACAAAAATATAATTTACCGAAAAAACCTAAATAAAGAAATTTTATTCCTGATGAAAGGGAATTAAACAAAAATAAAGTTATAACATTTCCCTAAATACCCAATCATTCCAAAGTTCATGCTAAAAGGTAAAATAGGTAACCAACCACTAACATCAACCCCAGTATTTGGATTCCATCATTAACTACCCTTCCCGCTGATTACCGGCAACAAAAGATGCGTCAGGGACCTTAATCCAACGCGAACAGTAATGAAATTCAACATTACTGCCTGAATCCCTACTGAAATCTGAATTGTCCTTTAAAAAAACTATATATCAAAATTTTTTGAAGATTTTTTCTCTAATTAACTAAACTAAAAATTAATTACCCAACCTGAAAATCATACCTCCAGTGAAACCAAACTGGATGACAGAAGACCAACCGTTAAGCCCGACCTGTGTACCTCCTCCAGGACTCCACCATAAGTTGGCCCCCACATTTGAAATAGGCATCATCAAATTCGCTTGAAGTCTAATTCCTACATTATCTGAGAGAAAATATTTCATACCGCCATTGATACCAACAGCAAAGCGACTGATGTCCCTGTATTCATTATTTGGAAACGAAAGAATTCCAGCACCAATCTTTAGACCAGAGAAAAATGCCATTTGTGAAGATACTGGAAAAAGCCTATTGCCCCCTATCATAGCATAATGAGCGTTAGTTCTGGCCCTAACATCACCCTGAATAGCGGTTGACCGGGCAGTACTTGTACCGCTTTGGAAACTGTAAAGTGTTTCTATTTCAAAAAAATCATTTAGCTGAAAACCAATCATTCCCCCAAAAGTCTGGCCTCCACCCAAAGTCGCCCTTCCTCCAAGAATGGGAAACCCGTGATTAAAAGTATATCCAGTAAAGGGTGTTATTTCTATGGTTTGGGCGTTGATTTCAAAAATCAAACACAAATACATTAAGGCCAAGGCTATTAATTTTTTCATAGAATTATATTTTTTATGAAAGGTAGTCATTAAAATTTTTATATTAAACAATTGTTTTACAACAAATTTAAACAATCAATTCATTTTTCCCTCCAAATTTATCAGATCAGGTCAATCAAAATGGGGCTACACTTGGAATTTGCTCAAATTCAAAGAATGATTGCAAATTTCTAAATATCAACTGCTGCTATTTTACCTCTGACATTCTACCCTTTTTCAGCCTTTCCCTTGCCTCTTTCTTTAATTCTAGTATCTTTTGTCACAAGAAATGAAACAGTCATTTTTTAAATTGCACAAAAATTGAATGTAGCACATGATCGATTGGAAAAAAGAACTGAAAAGCTGGGGCATTATGCTGGCAGTTTTTGCTTTTCTATATTTTACAGGATTGATAACTCCCATTATGGGTGGCGTACAATCCTTGTTGCTTGCCACAGGTATTAAAAAACCAAAAATCACACTTGTTGATAAATCCAATACCCAATTTGACTATCAAGGTGCATTCCTTGACATGGAGGGCAACCGGGTGATATTGGAAGAATACCGAGGAAAAACAGTATTCATCAACCTTTGGGCAACCTGGTGCCCTCCCTGTAGGGCTGAAATGCCACATATCGAATCCTTGTATAAAAAAGTCAGTGGGCAGGAAAACCTGGAGTTCCTTATGATCGCCCTGGACAAAGAATTTGAAAAGAGTAAAGATTTTATCGATAAAAAAGGATTTACTTTCCCTGTGGTGCATGCCAGTTACGGACTGAATGATGCCTTACAAAGCCAATCCATTCCTACCACTCTGGTCATTGACCCTAATGGTGAAATCGTATTTTATCAGGAGGGAATGAGTAATTTTGACACACAAGAATTCCGTGATTTTCTCATCAATCAAAAATAACCAACATTTCTCCTAAGAATTTAAAAATAATTTTCCCTTTTTTTAACTGCCATGTTCAAGTCATAAATGCAACGCCTAATTTTTTCATTAGACATTCGATAGGACTAAGATAATTAAACTTTCTTATTGGCCTGTTATTGATTTTGGTTTCTATATTTTGGATCTGTTCCCGAGAGATTTGATTGAGGTCAGTACCCTTTGGCAGGAAAGCCCTGATAAGTCCGATTCTGTTTTCCACTGTTCCTTTATCCTGTGAAGTGTATGGTCTTGTAAAGAATGTTGGGATATTGAATTTATCTCTGATTTTATAATGGTTTGCGAATGCCATATCATTATCGAAAGTGATTGATTTGAAGAACGAAGCACCAATTCTCTGTATTCTCTTTGCTATTTTCTGTTCAATGATATCTGCATTTTTACCATCAAGTTTCTCTATGGTAGTAACCAAGGTTGCCCTGTCCACCAGTACCAAAAGAGCTGATTTGTGGTTTTTCCCCATCATAAGGTCTACTTCAATATCTCCTATCCTTTGTCTTTTTTCAACTACAGGAGGCCTTTGGTCAATTGGAACTCTCTCCCTGATAATTCCTCTGGTATGCCTGTAATTACCTCTCTTACGCTTTCTTTTACCATGCCGGAGATTCTTGTAAAGCTCCCTGTCCCTTCGGTATCTCCAATGGCTACTTTTTTTGGCAGTAAATATCCAGTTGTAGAGTGTCTCATGACAAACCCCTTCTTTACCTTGTTTCTTCCAGGTGACCGATATTAGCTCTGGGCTCAATTTGTCAACAACAAGGAATTTGCGGGCCTCTTCTTTAAGGGACTCGGTAAATTTGATTCGCTTTCTCTTGAGTCTATGTCTTTCGTCTGTACGGTTCTGGGCAACTGCAGCCTTATATTCACCGCTATAACGGCCCCTCTTGCCGGTATTTCTTTGAAGTTCTCTGGATACAGTACTTTTGTTGACACCGATAATCGCAGCGATTTTGGTCTGGGAAGTTCCGTTTCTAAATAAAGCCTCTATTTGGTACCTTTGTTCCTGGCTGAGATGTTTAAATTTATTCATGACAACACTAAATTAATATTTTCAGCCTAAGGGAAGGAACCTAGGTTCCTTCCCTTAAACCCTTAGTGTTGCATTTATGACTTGAATATAGGACTATTCACTTTTTTTGCCGTTATGATGATTATGTTCCTTTATAAACTAATATTTTATGAGAAAAACCTTTATTATTTCCTTTTTGATTTTGGTAATTAGCTCCACTTCCTTTTCCCAGGAAATGCAAAAAACCACCATTTTTGATTATTCCGAAGATAAACATGAGTTTTCAATAGACATCTCACCAGTACTGTTAGGGAATTTCCCCAGCAGCTTGTTATACCGAAACAATTATGTGAGCAAAAAAGGAAAAAATGCAGCATTTAGGCTCGGGGCAAACTTTTCTGGGACCTTCACCTCTCAAAAAAATGAGGAAAATCCACAAAGTACAGTTGACCTAAATAGTCATCAAGTCAACTTTTTAATAGGAAAAGAATGGCAAAAAACCATAAAAAACAGAATATTGGCTTATTACGGAATGGACCTCAACCTTGGATATGGAAGAAGTTCAACAGGGGGAAATTTCATTAACCTTCCTGAAACCAGTTTCAGCACTACCAACACCACTTACAGTATCAGTGCCATTGGATTTGTAGGTATGAAATATCATCTATCCAGACATTTTTCAATTTCGGCAGAATCAGGATTAAATGCAGGATTTAACAACAGCAAATCCTCAAATAAAACTGAAAATCCAAATTTTTCTGAAAACATCAGAAGAAGTAGTTTGTTCGTTGACATGTTGCCTCTTCGTGCCATCCGGTTTGCTTTTCATTTTTAAGTCAAAAAGAGCAGATTTTAATCCCATTATTTTACATACAATAAAAAAAGTGTTGCTTTTTAATCGGTAAATTGGCAAAATACTCACTACCTAATTACCGACCTATGAAGTCAACTATTTTTTTATCACTTTATCTATTCTGCGCTTTTTGTGTGCATAAAACGCTAGCTCAAAGCTTACTTTGGTACGAAAAGCCTGCAAGCATTTGGGAAGAAGCCCTTCCTATAGGCAATGGCAGATCAGGAGCCATGGTCTTTGGGCAAACATCAAAAGAGCGGATCCAGCTCAACGAAGATTCCCTCTGGCCGGGTGGACCTGATGACTGGGGACCGGCAGAAGGAAAACCGGAGGACCTGGAGTTCATCCGGCAGCTACTCTTGCAAGGAGAAAATAAAAAAGCAGATTCTTTATTGGTAGCCAAATTTTCAAGAAAAAGTATCACCCGCTCCCATCAGACTTTGGGTGACCTTTGGTTAGATCTGGGACATGAAGCGGTCAGTGATTACAGACGGGAACTGGATCTGGATCGGGCTTTGGTAACCGTAAGCTATAAAGTGGAAGGCCATGATTTTTCCCAAAAAGTATTCACCACCACACCGGATCAGGCCATTGTGATCCATCTTCAATCCAATCACCCAAATGGAATCAATGGAAAAATCAGGTTGAACAGACCGGAAGATGATGGCCATCCTACCGTAACAGTAAAGGCCACCTCCAATCAAACTTTACTAATGGATGGGGAAGTTACCCAGAGAAAAGGGCAAATTGACTCCAAACCCAGCCCCATCCTCCATGGTGTCAAGTTCCAGACTATGGTATGGATTGAAAATTCAGGGGGTAAAACCAAGGCCAAAGCTGATCACATCGAAATAGAAGGTGCTGAAGCTCTTCTTATCAAATTGGTCACCAATACTTCCTACTACCATCCAAATTTCCAAAAGAAAAATGAAGAACAACTTCAAAACATCAAAGCCAAAACCATTGAAGAACTCCAACAAAGGCATATCACAGATTATCAATCCCTTTTCCATAGGGTGAAATTTTCTTTGGAAGATCCCAGCCCTTATGACATCCCAACTGATCAAAGAATTGCAGGGGTCAAAGGAGGAAAAACTGATCTTTATCTGGAATCCTTGCTTTTTGACTTTGGAAGGTATTTATTGATTTCATCTTCCAGACCTGGAACCTTACCCTCCAACTTGCAGGGAATCTGGAACAGGCATATCGAAGCGCCCTGGAATGCGGATTACCACCTGAACATCAACCTTCAGATGAATTACTGGCCAGCTGAGGTCACCAATTTATCAGAGCTTCATGAGCCATTCTTTGATTATATGGACCAACTGATCATCAGTGGCAGAAAAACCGCCCGGGAAACTTATGGTATGCGGGGAGCTGCCTTGGCCCACGGCTCTGATCTTTGGCACATGACTTTTCTTCAGGCAGCCCAGGCCTATTGGGGTTCATGGTTGGGTGCTGGAGGTTGGATGATGCAACACTTTTGGGAGCGATACCAGTTTACTCAGGATAAAAAGTTCTTACAACAAAGATTCTTGCCTGCCATGGAAGAAATTGCAGCTTTTTATCTGGATTGGTTAATCCCTTATCCAGGAGATGGCAAGTGGGTTTCTTCCCCATCCACCTCACCAGAAAACAGTTTTATCAATGCAAAAGGGGAATCCGCTGCTTCCACCATGGGGGCAGCGATGGACCAACAGATTATCGCTGAGGTTTTTGACAATTTTATGCAGGCAAGTAAAATTTTGGGCTACCAATCCCCTATACTTGAAGAAGTGAAGACTAAAAGACAAAACTTAAGGTCAGGTTTAAGAATTGGAAGCGATGGAAGGTTATTAGAGTGGGATCAAGAATATGAAGAACCTGAAAAAGACCACAGACATATGTCCCATTTATATGCTTTTCATCCTGGAAATGCCATTACAAAAAATAAAACGCCTGATTTATTTGATGCCGTCAGAAAAACATTAGACTACCGACTGGCACATGGAGGCGCAGGAACCGGTTGGTCCAGGGCTTGGCTTATCAATTTTTCTGCCAGGCTACAGGATGGGGAAATGGCCCATGAACATATCCAAAAACTCATTCAACAATCCCTGTACCCCAATTTATTTGATGCCCATCCTCCCTTTCAAATTGATGGGAATTTCGGTTATACCGCAGGAATTGCTGAGATGCTCTTACAAAGTCATGATGGTTCTATTCACCTTTTGCCTGCACTTCCCAAGGAATGGCAGAAGGGTAAAATAACCGGGCTTAAAGCGAGAGGAAATTTCATTATCGATATGGAATGGAAGGAAGGCCAATTAATTACCGCACGTATTTCAGCGCCTATCGGGGGAAAAGCGTTTGTAAAATATAAAGGGAACCTTTTAGAGGTTGAATTGAATAAAGGGGAAACATTTGACTTTTCACTACAATAAAAAACAATGAATCAGGTGATTGTTATAGGCGCTGGCTTTTCGGGAATTGCCGCAGCCAAAAAGCTATTTGAAGCCAATATCCCATTTATTGTTCTGGAAGCCAGGGAAAGGCTTGGGGGAAGGGTTTTTACCAAGCAACTTAATCAGGACCTTTATCTTGATTTTGGAGGGCAATGGATCGGCCCGAGCCATGACCGCATGTATGCACTCTGTGAAGAATTTGGAATCGAGTATTTTGAAACTTACGATGAGGGTTTCAACCTCCTTGATTTGGACCAAAAAGTCAAAAAGTTCAAAGGATTGATCCCCAAAATGGACATACTCTCCTTGCTCAATCTGGATTATGTACTCAAAAAACTGGAAAGAATGGCCAAAAGCATTCCATTGGATAGCCCTTGGAACCATCCTAAAGCAATGGAATTTGACAGCATCACACTTGGGGCTTTTGTCACATCAAATTGTAAAACCTTTGCCTGCCGGAAAGTAATCACCTTGGCACTTGAAACTGTTTTTGCTTCCGAACTGAATGAAATTTCCTTACTTCACGGTCTTTTCTACATCAAATCCGGGAGAGACCTTAACACCCTGATCAATATCAAAAACGGCGCACAGCTTCACAGGATAGTAGGCGGTATGCAGACCATCATTGAGAAAATGGCAATTCCATTTAAGGAAAGGATTTACTTCAACCACCCTGTTGAAAAAATCACAAAAGAAAAGGACGATTACCTGGTGACCGGCAGGGATTTTTCTTTTACTGCTAAAAGGATCATTATAGCCATTCCTCCACCCCTTGCAGCAAAAATTGAATTCCAGCCCATGTTATCAGTCGAAAAAAGACAGGTCATGGACCGGATTGCCATGGGACAAGTGGGCAAATGTTTTATGATTTATCAAAGACCTTTTTGGAGAGATTCTGGATTTAGCGGACAGGCATTCGCAGACGGTCACTCTCCTTTTCAATCCATGTTTGACACCTCTCCCAAAGATGGTAAATACGGGATCATTCTGGGTTTTACAATTGGAAAAAGGGCCCGGGAATACTTCCAAAAAAGTAAGGAGGAAAGGAAAAAACTGATGTTGGATAAACTTGTTTGCTATTATGGCAGGGATGCAGCCCATCCAATAAGCTATGAAGATTTCACCATGACGGATGAGGCCTGGAGTCGGGGTTGCTATGCGGGGCTTTACCCTACGGGAGCATGGACCGGTTTTCAGGATGCCTATTCCAAAACTGAAGGGAATATTTATTGGGCAGGTACAGAAGCTTCAAAAATATGGTTCGGGTACATAGAAGGTGCTGTCAGGTCAGGAGAACAGGCCGCTGAAAACATAATTCTAAACCTGAGCGAAGGAGCTCATAAAAAATGAAAAAACTAGCTTTCGCTTTATTGATCATACTCCTATTATGGACCATTTGGGCCAATACGGGAAACTTAAAGGGCTTACCAGAGGTAGAGGCCCATATCAGCCATGTGGAGAACCTCAGCCCACCCTTGACAGACAGCATTCGGGGAAATGTGGTCGGCATACAACCTTATATGGAAGAGACTGATTATTTATCTGAAGAAAGGTTTTTTCAAAAAATGGAATACTATTTTGAAAAAGCCAAAGAGGCAGGATTTTTCAAAAAAAACACCATTGTATTGCTCCCTGAGTACCTCGGAACCTGGTTGGTTATTTTGGAAGAAAAACCTTCAGTGGCAAAGAGTACTACCCTGACTTGGGCAATGGCTCAACTGGTTTTGACCAATCCATTTGAATTTATCAAACACTATCCTTTGTCAAAAAATGAAGGGGACAGAATAGCCTCCACCCTCTTCAGAATGAAGTCAAATCAAATGGCAAAAGCCTACGAAAAATGCTTTTTAACACTGTCTAAAAAATACCAGGTGTTTATAAATGCGGGTTCTATTAATTTACCGGATCCACAGATAGTTGACAATCAAATTGTTGTAAAAAAAGAAGCCGCACTTTATAACAGCTCCTTTCTTTTTGGTCCTGATGGCAGTATTTTTCCCCAAGTCATCAAAAAGGCATTTCCCATCGAGTCGGAAAAGCCATTTATCACTGCATCTACTCCGTCTGGCATTCCAAGTTTTGATCTTCCAATGGCCAAAGTGGCCATTTTGGTCTGTGCAGACTCATGGTATCCGGAGGCTTATGAAGCTATCGAAGGGGTGGATTTGGTTTTGGTCAATTCCTATTGTGCCATTGATGGTGCGATGGATGTTCCCTGGGCGGGCTATAATGGTGCCCCCGCTCCAAATGATGTGGATTTGAGTGATATCGGGAAAATATCCGAAAAGGAAGCCTGGAAAAAATATGCCCTCCCTGGAAGAATTGGAAAATCAGGAGCTAAAAATGGCGCCAATGTATTCCTGAGAGGGCATTTGTGGGATTTAGGTACTGATGGACAACCCTTCTTTATCCGAAATGGAGAACTAATTCATTTACATGCTGCTGAAAAAGCCGGTATTTGGAATATGGATTTCTAAAATACGTATCCAAAACCAATCCCTACCCAAAGCGGCCAGAAACCATTATGGTTAAAGATTGGATTGAGGTTGGCTTTAAATGTAAATCCACCATCCACGGGAATCCTTCTTTATCCAAAATTCAAAGTTCCGATAAAGGCCGGGGTATCTCCAGAATTCAGAATAAAATCGAAATCTTAATGTACCCTGGGCTCTCCATTGTTCCAGTCATTGAGACGTTCCCTATAATAAATGAATGTCGTACCTCCACCCAGTTCCAAGAAATGTTTCAGTTTACCAAATAACTTGTTGACTTGTAAAGGAATGGTCAGCAGGCCCTCTGACAGCTATTGCTTTCAGAGGTTACTGATCTTGGATAATTGTGGATTATTTAGCAGGAAGGACTTTACTGGATACTTCTCCGAATCCTACTCTTATTCCATCTTTTTCTGCAAATCCTTTCATAATGACGGTATCCCCATCTTCAATAAATTTCCTTTCTCCCCCTTCTTCCAATTGTACCGGTTTGGTACCTTTCCAAGCAAGTTCCAGCATGGAACCGTAACTGTCCTCAGTAGGACCTGAAATGGTACCCGATGCCATCATGTCCCCAACATTGATATTGCAGCCGTTGACCGTATGGTGTGCCAGTTGCTGCGCAATGTTCCAATACATGTATTTAAAATTCGATTTACATACCTTGGTGGCTTTCATGCCTTCGGGTTGAATATATACTTCCAACTGTATATCAAAAGCGTGGTCCTTTTTACATTGCAAATAGGGCAAAACCTCCGGGTCCTGCTTTGGACCTGCCACTCTAAAAGGTTCTAAAGCCTCTAATGTCACTACCCATGGAGAGATGCTGGAAGCAAAATTTTTCCCTAAAAAAGGACCTAATGGCACATATTCCCAAGCCTGAATGTCTCTCGCTGACCAGTCATTGAAAAGTACCATACCAAAAATGTAATCTTCTGCGTCTTCCGTACTGATACTGTCTCCCATCTTAGTAGGGCCACCGGTAATAAATGCCATCTCCAATTCAAAATCCAACCTTCTAGTAGGTCCAAACTCGGGTTTTTCCATATTGGCGTCTTTAAACTGTCCTTTAGGCCTATAAAAAGGAACTCCGGAAGGAATAATCGAAGACGATCTTCCATGATAGCCTACTGGAAGATGTTTCCAGTTCGGAAGCAGCGCATTTTCCGGATCACGGAACATCATACCCACATTGGTGGCATGTTCCATACTGCTGTAAAAGTCAGTATAATCCCCCACCTTAACCGGCATCAACATCTGTGCCTCGTTGCGGTTCACCATGGCCTTCCCACGGCAAGTATGCTCACGGAGATGTTCATTGTCCTCTTTCAACAAGTTTTGGACAATTTCTCTGACTTTTCTGGTAACTGGTTTACCCAGTGCGATAAAATCATTCAGAGCATCTCTTACAAAGATGTCATTGGGCAATTGAGAAAGTTCAGAAAAAAAGCCCTCCTCATGCAATACTGAAAGATCTACGATCTTATCTCCAATGGCGATCCCAATTCTGGGAGAAAGCCTCTTATTTTGAAAAATACCAAAAGGCAAATTGTAAATGGTGAAATCTGAATCTTTGGCTACCTGTACCCAGGAGGTCAGGGGTGTTATATTTGGGCTACTCATCTGCAAAAGTTTTTTTGACCCTGCAAAGGTAGAGTTTTCAGGTAGAAGATAAAAACCTGAAAGAAGTGGCAAAGGCTTCATTGAGAATTCAATCAACCCTTGTAATCTATACTTCCCTTATGGGAATCATTTACCCAATCCCGATGGAAGAGAAATTTAATTTTAATAATTTATAAAAAACAAAATAAAATTAAGGCAAACTTATTTTGTTCAGTCATCGAATCAGCCTTGCTAAAAATTGCAAAAACAACTTATATTCAGTAACTTACATAACTATAAAACTTTAATTTTCACAATTTTAACTCATGCACTATGGGAGTATTAAAAGTTATCGAAGTATTAGCAAATTCCAACAAAGGTTGGGAAGATGCAGCAAGAAATGCGGTTGCTCATGCCTCCAAAACAGTTAAACATATCAGATCTGTCTATGTCCAGGAACAAAGTGCAACTGTTACCAATGGAGAAATCAGTCAATACAGGGTCAATGTGAAAATCACTTTTGAAATCGAAGAATGAGTGAAAACCGGTATCCTTTTATTCCAATACTTAAAGGATACCGGTTTTTTTTAAGACAAGTTCACTAGGAATTCCTTTTTTTGGACATACAATGTCATTCCCAAAAGCCTCCATTCCAGGTTTCCCCTTACTTTATAGGATTCTTCAAAGCCTGGATTATCTTCCAATTTCAAAAAATCCAAAGTCTGCCAATGGAACCCCAATTGAAAACCCTGAAGGTCGATATACTGAGGATCAACATGATATGTTCTCTGACCTTCTTCGGGTAAGCAGGTGAAATAGGTTAAAATGATACTTTGTATGAGATTACTATCCAGAAGGGCCTTCTCAAAATTAGCTTTGGGGCATTCAATCAACTGCCCTTGACTTGCCCCCCTCATGACAATTTCTATTTGTTGATTTAATTTTTCTTTTTGTGGGGAAATGGCATGAATAGAAATTATACCCACAAAGATTGCCGCAAACCAACCAAATCTACTTTTTACAAAGCCAAGCCAATCAAAAAAGAGTATGACTAGGCCTATGCCCAATGCTAGATTCAACAGAAACCAAAGTAAATGCAACATAGGGGATTTGTTTAAAAACTAAATATATAAAATTTTTCTCTGTTTTTGAAAAATGGATTATTGAATAAGATATGTGGTTTGCTTTTGTTTCTATAGTGGTTCCAAACCATTTTTATCTTAATTTTGCGGCTTGAGTTTTAAAAAACCTCTTCTTACAATGTCATTAGCTACCAAATACAATCCTGAAGCCGCTGAGGCCAAGTGGTACCAGTACTGGATGGAGCACAAATTTTTCTCCTCCCATGTTGATCATAGCAAAGAACCTTATACTATCGTCATTCCGCCACCCAATGTGACAGGAGTGCTCCATATGGGGCATATGCTCAACAATACCATTCAGGATGTTTTGGTCAGAAAAGCAAGAATGGAGGGCAAAAATGCCTGCTGGGTACCCGGTACGGACCACGCTTCCATTGCTACAGAAGCCAAAGTTGTCGCCATGCTGAAAGAAAGAGGCATTGACAAAAAATCCCTTAGCAGAGAAGAGTTCCTTAAATATGCCTGGGAATGGAAGGAGAAATACGGGGGTATTATCCTTGAGCAATTGAAGAAACTGGGGGCTTCCTGTGACTGGGACCGCACCAAATTCACCATGGATCCAGACCTCAGTGATGCAGTAATTTCTGTTTTCGTTGATCTTTATAATAAAGGGAAAATCTATCGAGGTGTCAGGATGGTCAATTGGGACCCTCAGGGTAAAACCGCCCTATCGGACGATGAGGTGATTATGAAGGAAATCCAGTCCAAGCTGTATTACATCAAATACAGAATCGAAGGCTCTGAGGATTTCTTGACCATCGCTACCACACGCCCCGAAACGATCATGGCAGATGTCGCTATCTGTATCAATCCAAACGACCCAAGATTTTCCCACCTAAAGGGCAAAAAAGCTATTATTCCCCTGATCAACAGGGCCATCCCTATCATTGAGGATGAGTACGTGGACATGGAGTTTGGTACAGGTTGCCTGAAAGTAACCCCTGCCCACGACATCAATGACTATGAACTGGGCATCAAACACAAATTGGAAGTCATCGATATTTTGAATGATGATGGTACTTTGAATGAAAAGGCGCAGATTCTGGTCGGAGAAGACAGGTTTATTGCCAGAAAGAAAATCGGCAAATTACTGGAAGAAGCCAGTCAGCTTGATAAAATCGAGGATTATAAATCGAATGTAGGCCATTCTGAAAGAACTGATGCGGTCATTGAGCCCAAACTTTCGCTTCAATGGTTCCTGAAAATGGAAGAAATCACCAAACCAGCCCTGAAAGCGGTTATGGATGACGTAATTCAGCTCCATCCTCCAAAATTCAAAAACATGTACAGGGTATGGATGGAGAATGTCAGGGATTGGTGTATTTCCCGTCAGCTTTGGTGGGGGCATCAGATTCCGGCTTTCTACCTGCCCAATGGGGAATTTGTCGTGGCCAAAACCAAGGAAGAGGCCCTTTCCTTAGCCAATGAAAAATTCCACACTTCTTACAAGCTTGAAGACCTCAGACAAGACGAAGACGTGCTGGACACATGGTTCTCCTCCTGGTTGTGGCCAATCTCAGTTTTTGACACAGATGTCTTCACCACAGGCAAACCCAATGAAGACCTGAAATACTACTACCCTACCAATGACCTGGTCACCGCCCCTGAAATCCTTTTCTTCTGGGTGGCCAGAATGATCATTGCAGGTTACGAATACCTGGGTGACAAACCTTTCAAAAATGTGTACCTGACCGGTATCGTAAGGGACAAACTGGGCAGAAAAATGTCCAAGTCTTTGGGCAACTCTCCGGATCCGTTGGATCTGATCGCCAATTATGGCGCGGACGGAGTGCGAACAGGCATGCTCTTTTCCTCTCCTGCCGGTAATGACCTGCCATTTGACGAAAAGTTGGTGGAACAGGGCAGGAACTTTGCCAATAAAATCTGGAATGCTTTCCGATTGGTGAAAGGCTGGGAAATCGACGAAACAGCTTCTGGAGCTGAAAATGTAGCCGCCATTCATTGGTTTGAAAACCGGTTCAACGAGGCATTGACAGAAATTGAAGACCATTTCAGCAAATTCAGGATTTCAGATGCCCTGATGACGACGTACAAACTGGTTTGGGATGATTTCTGCTCCTGGTACCTGGAAATGATCAAACCAGCCTACCAGCAGCCAATCGATAGGGCTACGTATGACAAGACCATTCTATTCTTTGAGGATATCCTGAAAATCCTACATCCCTTTATGCCATTCCTTACGGAGGAACTTTGGCATCAGATCAAAGAAAGAACAGTTTCTGAAGCATTGATCGTTGCAGCCTGGCCAAAAGCAAAAGCTTTCGATGCCAAACCAATTGCAGAAGCAGCTCAGATTTTCGAAGTGGTATCCCAGATCCGAAATATCCGTTCTTCCAAAGGAATTTCCCCAAAAGAAGCCTTCGCTTTGACAGTAAACACCAAGCAGCCTGAACTTTACAGCAGTTTCGAGTCAGTATTGAGGAAACTGGCCAACCTTTCGGAACTGGCTTTTGGGAAAAAGGTGGACAATGCAGTGAGCTTTGTTGTGAAGGCTGATGAATGCTTTATCCCGCTTGGCGAACAGATTGACGTGGAAAAAGAAAAAGAAAACCTGCTTAGGGAACTGGAATATACCAAAGGCTTCCTGAATTCTGTGGTGAAGAAACTCAGCAATGAGCGTTTCGTGACAGGGGCACCGGCAGCCGTGGTAGAAAACGAGAAGAAAAAGCAGGCAGATGCAGAGGCCAAGATCAAAACCTTGGAAGAGGCTTTGGCCAAATTTGGGTAATTGACAGTCTTAATAACATCAAAAATCCGAAGCCTAACCGCTTCAGATTTTTTGTTCTAAAAAAAATTTTTTTTTCAGTAAATATTTATTGTTTTTCAATAAATATTTACCGATGTTTGAGCAAATTCTAATCATAAATACCATGAATCTCAAAAATGAATGGAATGAAAAATGGGTAACCCAGCCTGGATTAATGCTGATTACCATAGTGATTTGGTCCATATTTATCGGGCTTTGCATCAAAGCAGGGGCTTTGATGTTTACTACCATTTACAGTTTCTTTAAACCTATCGTAGCCCAGGACCTTTATGAAGGCCTGAACTTGTATGGCTTGAGAAACCAGGAAATTGGGTATTACATCGGCTTGGTATCTTTATTGGTAGTCATAGCTTGCCTAAAAGCCTATATTTTTTATTTGATGATCAGAATATTTCTCACCATCAACCTCAATCATCCATTCAGTAAAAAAGTATCCAACCTGATTTCAGAAATTGCTTCTTTCGCCATCCAAACGGGCATTTTGATTATTTTCACATCAGCATCTTTGAAATGGCTGATCAAACGTGGTTTTGAAATCCCCTCTTTGGGAGGTTTTACGGGTGGTGCCTTTGAGTACCTGCTCATGGGCGCCCTGATTTATGCCATTGCCCGGGTCTTTAAGAGAGGGGTAGAAATCCAATCCGAAAATGAATTAACAATCTAAGCCATGCCTATCATAGTCAATTTGGATGTGATGATGGCCAAGCGGAAAATGTCCCTCAACGAGCTTTCCGAAAAAGTGGACATCACCCTATCCAATCTTTCGATATTAAAGACAGGGAAAGCCAAAGCTGTCCGGTTCAGCACCTTGGAAGCCATCTGCAAGGCTTTGGATTGTCAGCCGGGAGATATTCTGGAATTTGTGGATGAGTAATTGCATAAGAAAAAAGGCTGGTCAATGAACCAGCTTTTTGTTTTTATCAAGCTTTGCTATACCATTTTCAACTTTTGGCTTGTTTTTTCCTTACCAACTTGATTACCACCATCGTTAAAATGGCTAGTACTCCAAGTGGCCAAAGCCTGACCAATGCGAGCAATAACCAGATAAACATGTCCCAGCCTCCTTGGAAAGATTTGACCAACCTGCTGAAAAAAGATGGTTTTTCAGCTTTGCTTTGATCCTTAACCTGATAAAAATGTAAATTGATGGTACTATAACTGATATCGTTTTGCAGGGTTCTTAACCTGGCCTCATACCCTTCTATTTCATTTCGGAGATCATTTAAATTTCTCTCTATCTCCAGCATATCTTTGATTTGGGTGGCCTTGCTCAACAACTCCCTGTATCGGTTTTCCAGGGCTTTTTTGCTTTCAATTGTGGCTTTCAAATCCCTGAAATTCCTTGTCACATCGTCAGTATTGGAGGACCTATTGGTGGTTTTCTTTCCTATGGATGAAAGTGTATCCATCAAGTCTTCAAAATGGGCAACAGGAACCTTGATACTCAGTTGATAGGTACTTGAAAAATCATTATTGCTAAAATTCTCCGAATCCACATAGGCCTTGAAATGGGGAAGAATTTTACGCACTTTTTGGTTGTCGTCTTCCAAATGAACAGATTCAAATTCCAAATTCCCTCTTTTAACCAGCAGCCTTTGGATTTCTGTAGCAGGTTGAAGTTCTTCTACCGGAAACTTTGCAGGTTGTTCACTTGGAGGAACATCCAAGACCTCCTCAAACCTCTCTCCCGTTTCCACTATTTGAAAATCAGAATTCCCTGTATTCTGACAGGCCCCTATGATAAATAAAAATAAGGACGGTTGAAAAATTAAAAGAAGCTGTTTCATTTTGTGTTATTTCATCTGAAAAATAACATTATTCTCATTAAAAAACCATAATGATTCCGCTTTAGCTTTTCTGACAGATTCAAATTTTAAAGCCACTTTTATAAAAAACGCAAGTTAATCTTGGCGGCAATTCCAAAAAAATACTATCCAAGGATAAATCAATTAATGATTTTCTAACCCTTGATCACAGACAATGGCCTCAGCCTCGCCACCTTTTTGGCAATTCCTGCCTGATGGACCACTTCGATCACTTCATCGATATCCTTGTAAGCTATCGGAGCCTCTTCACTCACGCCAGAACGGGACCCTGCCCGCACAAAAATATTCCTTTCAGCCAGTTCTTTTTCGAGTTCATGGATATTGACTGCCTTTTGAGCTGCCCTGCAGGACATCCGCCTGCCTGCCCCATGACAGGTTGAACCAAAGGATTCCTCCATGGCATGTTCTGTCCCTGCCATCACATAGGAAGCCGTGCCCATACTCCCCGGGATAATGACGGGCTGACCGGTATCTTTGTAGCAATCTGTCACCTCGGGATGTCCAGGCCCAAAAGAACGGGTAGAACCTTTGCGGTGGACGATCAGCTTTTTCTTTTTTCCATCCACTATGTGGTCTTCCACCTTCGCAATATTATGGGCAACATCATACAGGACATCCAAGCGGGTATCTTTGCCTTTGAAAAAATCTTTCCAAGCATTCCGGATCTCCCAGGTGATCACCTGTCTGTTGCACCAGGCATAATTGGCAGCAGCTGCCATGGCCCTAAAATAGTCCTGTCCTTCCGGCGAATTAAATGGCACACAAGCCAACTCCCTATCCTGAACCGAAATACCATACTTCCCCATGGAAGCAATCATCACTTTCATATAATCGGAAGCGACCTGATGGCCCAGACCTCTGGATCCCGTATGGATCAATACCGTCAACTGCCCCTCCTTTAAACCAAATATCCGGGCTACTTCATGATCGAAAACTTTATCCACATAGGAAACCTCCACGAAATGGTTTCCGGAACCAATCGTCCCCAATTGGTCAATTCCCCGATTTTTGGCATATTCTGAAACACATCCGGGATCTGCATTATCCAACCTTCCCCAAGACTCAATCTTGTCAATATCTTCCTCAAGCGCATAGCCATTTTTCAAAGCCCATTGCACACCATGGGTAAGTACCTTGTCCAGCTCCTTTTCGCTCAATGGGATATTCCCTCCCTTTCCGACACCTGAAGGAATCCGGGAAAAGAGTGCTTTGGCCAATTCTTCTCCCCTACCTTTCAGGTCATTTTTTGTCAACTTTGAAGTCAAAAGTCTCACCCCACAATTGATATCATAACCGATACCCCCGGGGGATATTCCACCATTCGGCCAAGAAGTGGCAGCAATTCCCCCAATTGGAAAACCATATCCTTCATGCACATCCGGCATGACGATAGAAGCCTTGGTAATCCCGGGCAACATGGCCACATTGGTCAGTTGCTCCAATGATTTATCCCCTCCTATCTCTTCCAAAATCTTCCTGGAAGCGTACACCTGTGCCGGCACCTTCATCCCCTTCTTGACATGGGGAGGAAGTTCCCATAGATAGTCACTCTTTTTTATCAATTGGTTTTTTAGTTCCATATTCTAAATATCCAGAACAATAAGTGTTTCAAGCATACCTGATTTATTTTTCTCCACCTGGGCTTCATGGTAAGTCACCGCTTTGATGTCTTCATCAAATGCTTCTACCCTCTTCCCCAGGATTTTTGCCCTCACCTCCTTTTCTCCAATATGCTGAAATTGCACATCAAAAAACACAGATTTACGGGTATGGGAATGCAGGAGTACCTCATTCAGAAATTCCACCAATAGCGTGGTCATGTCCAAAGAAACCAAAGAAATCTCTACCATTTCATTTGCCTGTGGAGGATTTTCAAAGACCTCGGCCTTCAAAATCCTCCCAATTTCCTCCACACCTATCCTGAAGAGTTCTTCTTCAGAACTCTCTTGGATTTTCATCCTGACATCTGCCGTATGGGACAAATATTCCAGTGACTTCATGTGGCGCATTTCTCTTTTTTCTCGAAACTTTAAGTTAGCAAAAATCTTAATCTATTGCTTGAACTTTCCCTTTCAATAAAATTTTAACCGCTCCAAAAATATCCGAAACTACTGTCGTCCGAGAACTGATACAAGATAAAAAATAAAATCCTAGAATAGTACAAAAATCAAAGATGGGCAGCTCTTTTGGAACTTACCCATCTTTTTTATATTGTTGTTTCGACCAAGAACCAACAATATGTCTCAAGTTAAGCATAAATTTTTGTCTGGGCATCCTATCATCGCCCAACTTCTTTCTCTTATTCCCAAAGAGCTATTCAATCAGGTCGTTGAGGAAGAAAACTCGGATAGGTACTACAAGAAACTTAAAACAAGTGATCACTTTATCTGTATTTTTTATGCCGTGTTGACCAGAAACAGCAGTCTAAGAGAGGTATGCAAAAACATCGGCCTGATCATTACCAAGCTTATTCCTTTTGGAATGAAGCAGCTGCCTGCAAGGAGTACTCTTTCTGATGCAAACCGTAAGCGCAGTTATCGTGTTTTTGAGCAACTGTACAAAGGGCTGTATTCATACTATAGGGCATCTTTGGTAGGAAATTGGCTTGATATCGGTGGAGAGGTCGACCCCAGCCGTGTTGAGGTTTTTGATTCCTCAACGGTCACGCTGTTCAAGGAAATCCTCAAAGGGGCCGGACGCAATCCCCTGAACGGAAAGAAAAAAGGAGGTGCCAAGATTTTTGCTAAAATGAATCTGGCAGAAGGCGTTCCCAATTTTATATGTATCCGTTCTGCGGCCACAAATGAAAATATGTTTTTAAAAGTGATGGATCTGCCTGAGCATGGGATAGCTGTTTTCGACAAGGGATATAACCGCTATTCCTGCTTTGAAAAATGGGACAGTTCAAACAGATATTTTGTGACCAGAAAAAAAGACAATGCAAGATATGAAGTGGTCAGTGAGTTTGACTGTACGCATGCTATTGATATCATCAAGGACCAGATTATCTCACTGAGCTACAGGGAGAAGGGAGTTTCTCGGACAGTTGAGGCCAGACTGGTGGTTTATGCTGACCCTGAAAGCGGTGAAACGCTGGAATTTATCACCAATCTTAAGGGATTGGATGCATTGACCATAGCTCTTCTGTATAAGAACAGGTGGGTTATCGAAGTGCTTTTCAAGCAGATAAAGCAGAATTTTGAGCTCAGAAATTTTTTGTCGGACAGCGAGAACGGGATCAAAATCCAGATTTGGATGGCATTAATACTCAACCTGCTGTTTACAGTTCTACATAAGCGGATAAAAGAGGCTGAAGACTTCTCGACCATGGTCATGGTAGCAGCAAAAAATCTTTGCTCCTACGTCAGTCTTGAAAAGTTCTTACTTTTTCCTGAAGCTTACTTTAAAAGTATATTTCAAAAAGACCTTCAAAATATGCAAACCCAATTATTCCTCTCAGGATAGGGGGTACTTTTTGAAATCAAAAAAAAAGTCCTCTAACATCATTCTAGAGGACTTTATTCTAATTTTCGTAATTTAGTCGGACGACAGTAATCCGAAACAAGGATTCTTGATTTAAGTTATAAATTGCATTGTTATAAACCCATAAACTCAAAACACAATGAAAAAACAAGTTTTATTATTTGCCGGTATTTTATTTGTATTCCTTTTCGGAATCCAGGTTGAATCTATGGCCCAATTACAGGCCCCTGCGGCAAGCCCTGCAGCCTTTGTTTCACAGAATGTAGGATTCACCAAAATCAGCATTGACTATTCTTCCCCCGCTGTCAAGGGCAGAAAAATTTTCGGTGAGATCGAAAAATATGGGGTGACCTGGAGGGCAGGAGCCAACGCTGCCACAATGATCGAGTTCAGTACGCCGGTGAGCGTGGGTGGAAAAAACCTGAGAGCCGGAAAATATTCCATCTTTATGACCCCTGAAGCTTCTGGAGAATGGACTGTAAGATTGAATGCCAAAGGCAATTCCGTTTTCAGCTACATGAAAGATGGCAAAATCGACGAAGAAGCTTTGGCAAAAGATGATGCAGTAGCCATTAAAGTTAAGGCAGAAAAACTTCCAACAGTTCAGGAAAGATTACAGTACAGCATCTCCGCTGAGAACAACAAAGTAGCCAAAGTAACCATGACTTGGGAAAATGTTAGTGTTTCCTTCATGGTAGACACGCAAGTGGACCAAAAAATGGAAGCTTTCAAAGCAGCATTTTAATAAATTATTTGTTTAATGACAGGAATAAAGGTGATGGTTGACCATCACCTTTATTTTTTTCCCTAAATTTAAATTCACCCTTTTTTATCCCATGACCAAAATTCAGATTTCAACTTCCCTCCAGATCAACAAAACACCCATTGAAGTATTTGAGGGGATCATTGACCCTGCCCATATGACCCAATACTTTATCTCCAAAAGTTCAGGGAAAATGGAAGCAGGCAAAATACTGGATTGGGAGTTTCCCGAATTCCCGGGCAGTTTCCCGGTCAGAATCTTGTCTGTAAAGCCTTTTGAATCCATCACTTTTGAATGGGATGGAGACAGTCAGCCACTGACCGTGGATATTAACCTTGAAGAAAGAAATGAAGGAAACAGCACCTTGGTCAAGGTGGAAGAAAAAGAAATGGAGGCGAATGAGGAAGGGTTGAATTGGTTGAAAAACAATACTGCCGGTTGGGCCAATTTTCTGGCCTGCCTAAAGGCCTATTTGGAATATGGCATCAACCTAAGGAAAGGTGCTTTTGACTTTATGGTTCCATAAGAGAAACAACTAAAACAAAAATACCACCCCACTATGAAAAACCTTAAAATCGAAATCAAATGGGCGCTGATCTTTGTGCTCATGCAGCTTTCCTGGATGGTCATGGAGAAGCTCACAGGATTACATGATGTGCATATTGACAAACATGCCATCGTTACCAATGGGGTAGCTATTCTGGCCTTTCTGATCTATGCACTGGCGCTCTTGGACAAAAGGAAAAATTTCTACCATGGAAAGATGAGCTATCTGCAGGGATTTGTCGCGGGAATTTGGATTTCGCTATTTGTCACCCTGCTAACACCCATCACCCAATACCTTACTTCCTATTGGATCAGTCCGGAATATTTTGACAATATGATCGCCTATACTGTTGGCCAAGGAAGTATGAGTCAGGAGGAAGCCGAAGCTTTCTTTAATTTCAACAGTTACCTGATGCAAAGCACCCTTTTTGCCCCGGTGGCTGGAGTTATCACAAGTGCTATTGTGGCTATCTTCACCAAGAAGTCTTAGAAAGGTGAAAATGAGGAAGAATGAGTGAGGAATGAGGAATGAAGAACAAAGAGCCAGGGCAAAAGTAAAAAGAGCCAAGTGGGATGTACTTTGTTCTTCCCTGAATAGCGTTGACCGTTTGGTTCAACATTCATTAAATATTTCCATCGGGCAATCATGAGCCAGAGGTTCTTCTCTTGGGCAAACTTCGAAGGGGCTCGATGCCCCTAAGAAGTTTTTTCTTCCTTCGGTATAAACAATCACCGTCGGTCTTTCTTGGGCTTTTAAATTTAGTATATTTTTATAAAATCCCATGGGGGTGTATTTCATTTTAAATCCCCTGTGTAGTCTTATGCTGTTGTAGTTGGCTACAGCTTTCGCCACTTTTCTTTTCAGGTCGCTGAAATCTTTGATTATCCACCTTTTGAGGTATTCATTTTTTATGATTCCATTGATTCGTTCTGCGTAGGGGTTTTCCCATGCGATATTTCCCATACTGATATGGATATTGTTTTTGTTGAGCAAGGAGGTGTATTCTTTACTACTGTACTGGGAACCTTTATCTGAGTGGTGGATCAGGCCCCAAGGCTGGTATCTCAAAGTACTGAGGGCCATTTTCATAGCTTTGATATTACCTTCTGTGCGCAAGTTGTCGTTGACCGAATATCCCACGATGATCCTGGTATAAACATCAATAATGAAGACCAAATAATAGAATTCACCATTGAGGTAAAAGTAAGTGATATCGGTTTGGATGACCTGAAAAGGTCTGTTTATGGCCATACCTTCGATAAGGTTTGGATAAGAATAAAGGCCTGCGTAAGTGGTTTTCTGGTAGTTTTTTATTTTTTTGATACCATATCCCATTTCCATGAAAATTTCACAGAATTGATCCCTTCCCATGAATTCGGGTTTCAATGTATAATACATTTTTTCGACCCCACATCCTGGATGGTCTTCCCTGAGCTCATCGGCCAGGATTACCAGTTGGGCAATTTCAAGATCGAATGCTTGCTGCCTTTTTTTGGCTTGTTGAACGGCCTGCTTGGTTACTCCAACAGTCCGATAAAGTTCATTGAGCGAATGGTTTATCATACTTTTGTTGGATTGGAACCACCAGAGTGTGGGGTTTTGGAGTTTTTTTTAATATCGATTGAGTAAGTTTCTTTGGCCAAATCAATCATTTTTTCCAAATAATCAATCATGATCTGTTTTTGGCCAACGGTACGCTCGAGATCTTTGACCTTTTCTTCGAGTTCTTTGAGCCTATTGGTTTGACTGTCTTTCATCTCAATTATCCTGATATTTTTTTCATTATAGGTCGAATACTTATAAATCCAATGATAAATAACTGAGTTCACAATTCCATAATGTCGCTCCATTTGCTGAACTGTCATGATTCCTTTCTCAAAATCATCAACCAACTTACGTTTAAATTCCTCTGAAAATCTACGCTGAGAATTAATCCTTTTTCCTGTTTTTAACATCTTTTTTCTCGGTTAAAAACGGTCAACCTATTTCAGGGAAGGACACTTGTAGGTTTGATTAGATCAGTTCCAGATCAAAAAAGCCATTTACCACTTTAGTTCGCAATGAATTAAAAAAATGTTTAAAGAATTGGAGAGTTCTGGCAAGGTGAATTATCCTGCCTCATGCAAAATTCGACTAAAATAACTCTAAGAAAATAAACAAAAACCATATCTTAGTTTTTCTAAAATTTTCAATAACCCAAACCTATTATGAAAAACGGAAAAGAGGAGAAATCATGCCAAAGCCGAAGGGATTTCATCAAAAATGCGGCACTAGCATCCTCCATATTCATCGTTCCCCGTCACGTTTTGGGCGGTGTTGGATTCACCGCGCCATCTGACCAATTAAACTTGGCCGCAATTGGTGCCGGTGGAAAAGGAATCTCAGATATCAAGAACGCATCCGTCAATGGCAGGGAAAGGGTAGTGGCCCTTTGTGATGTGGACTTTTCGGGATCTGCTAAACAGTCCATTGAAAATTTCCCAAAAGCCAAACTGTATGCCGATTACAGAGAGATGCTCGACAAGGAAAAGAATATAGATGCAGTGACCATTTCTACCCCGGACCATGTACATGGCCCGGCGGCAAAATATGCCATGGAAAGAGGGAAACATGTTTATGTTCAGAAGCCTTTAACCCATAACATCAGGGAGGCCCGTCTGCTGACAGAAATGGCCCGGGAACAAAAAGTAGTTACCCAAATGGGCAATCAAGGAGCTTCCAATCCATTATTGGGCATGGTTCAAAAATGGGTAGACAGCGGAAAACTGGGCAAAATATCCAAAGTTCAAATCTGGACCAACAGACCCGTATGGCCTCAGGGTTTTGCGTTCCCGCAGCCTGATCCCAGTCAACGGCCGGATGCCTTGAATTGGGATTTATGGTTAGGACCGGCCCCCGAGATCCCCTACACCCCAAACCTTCACCCATTCAACTGGAGAGGTTGGTGGGATTATGGTACCGGAGCCCTTGGAGATGTGGGCTGCCACTTAATTGACATCCCTTTCAGGACATTGGGCTTACATTATCCTACAGCCGCAGAATGCAGTGTGGGAACCGTTTTCACCAAAATGTGGACGCCTGATTATCATCCGGAAGGATGCCCTGCCTCCTCTTTTATCACCATCAATTTTGCAGCCACTGACAAAAGCAGGTCTCCTATTGAGATGACCTGGAGCGATGGCGGAATAAGACCATCCCGTCCGGAAGCCATACCGGCGGACCATGACATGGGAGGTACCAATTCAGCCAATGGTGTGCTGATAATAGGAGAAAATGGGGTCATTTCTACCAATATCAACGACAGCTCCCCATTGATGCCCAAATTGTATATGAATGACGGTTATACTGAATTTGGACCTGAAAAAGAGGAAGGTGACGAACCGGAATATGGCCATCAAAGAAAATGGGTGGATGCCTGCAAAGCAGGTTTCGGCTCTAAAGAGCACAAGGAACTCACTTCTTCTTTTGACTATGCCGGTCCAATGACCGAAACGGTTTTGATGGGCAATCTTGCTATCAGAAGCTACATGCTGCGCAGACCAAATAGCAGGGGTCAGATGGAGTTTTTCGGAAGAAGAAAACTACTTTGGGATGGCGACAATATGCGCATCACCAACCTGGAAGAAGCCAATCAATTTGTGGGGCGGGAATACCGGCCAGGATTTGAAGTGTAAAAACATTAGCGCGGGCAATTCCCGCGTTTTTGGTTTTTACCATCAATAGATGCAATCAAGATCCAACACTTAAATTCCTTGGGGAAAAACTTAACCTTCAATGCTTACTTTTTTACATTTGCATACCTTTGGAATTGACTATGTCTATCTACCAACCTACACCTCCTTCCCTATGGTCAGGCAGAGATGCTGGGACTACAGCATATTGGCATCAGGCTGTTACCTGCCTTGATTACCCTGAAATCCCATCAGGAATACCAGAAAAAAAAATAGCCATAGTAGGCTATGCAGGAGATGAAGGGGTAAGACGGAATCAAGGGAGACCAGGGACAGCTCTGGGACCAGATCAGATCCGGAAAATGATGGGACCTATGGCATATCACTTACCTGAATCCCTCCGGGTATATGATTTGGGAAATTTCATAACCGTGGGGGATCAAATGGAAGAAACCCATAGACAACTCTATGCCACAATCAAAAATCTGCTTTCCGAAAAAGTATTCCCCTTAATTCTGGGAGGAGGTCATGACCTGGCCTTTCCCCATGGAAAGGCAGCAATAGAACACTGCCTGGACAAAGGCGAAAAACTTGGAATCATCAATCTAGATGCCCATTTTGACCTCAGATCAAAAGTGGACGGGAAAGGTCACTCCGGATCCCCTTTTTTTCAATTAGCTGAAAGCTATCCAAAAGATTTTCATTACCTCTGCCTTGGATTGCAGCGTGCGGCCACTCCCCAAGAACTTTTTGATCAGGCCATTTCCTGCAAGACAGCATGGGTGGAAATCGAGGACTTCAATATGTCCAATTGGCATCAGATTGTGCAGGTTATCGACAACTTCTGCCAGCAAGTCAATAAGATATACCTGAGCATCGATTTGGACGGTTTTTCTTCTGCCTATGCACCTGGGGTCAGTGCCCCTTCACCATGGGGCTTCTCTCCTGAACTGGCCGCAAAAGTTATCCAATGGATTGCCGGAACAGGTAAGTTGATGACTTTGGATATTGTGGAACTCAACCCTCACGTTGATATAGACAATGCTACCGCAAGGTTGGCCTCCCGGTGTGCAGAATACACCCTGAGAAATATTTTTTCCCATTGATATTTTTGCTCAAAATCAACTAAAAACATGACGTTTGTCATACATTTCTGACAGGCTTTTTTGTAAATTTATACTGTTAAATAATTCAGTCAGTCACTTTAAAAACCAAAAAACCATGAGCACACTTGCTAAAAAAAACGGAGGTTTTTGGCCCAAAATGATTCAGGATTTTTTTGGAGCTGATCCCTTTGCCTGGGATGAAAAATTCTGGTCACCTGAAAAGGCCATTGAAGTCCCCTCAGCCAATGTCATTGAAAATGACAAGGAATTTAAGCTGGAGCTTTCCGCTCCCGGTTTCGACAAGAAAGATTTCAAAGTCGAAGTCAGTGATGGCATTTTGAACATCAGTGCAGAAAAAGAACATAAAACTGAAGAGAAAAAGGAAAATTACCGCAAAAAAGAATTTTCCTACAGCAGCATTAGACGTTCTTTTAGCCTGCCTGACAATGTGCTCGATGACAAAATCGATGCAAAATATGACAATGGTATTTTAAATGTGATCATTCCAAAGAATGAAAAAGTGGAAAACAAGTCCAAAAAAGCCATCACAGTAAATTAAATTCATTTTTTGCATAGGTAAAGCCCTGGCCATTTATGGTCAGGGCTTTTTTTTTGGAACACAAAATCTTCCCAAACTTTTGTTAAAAGAACATAACCTTTGAGTATTTTGCTTTAATTTCGATCACCAAAGCAGCTTCAATAAACACTAAATGAATAAAATCAAACATTTTGCCTCATTGATATTTTTGTCTTTAGCCTTTGTATTCCATACAAGTTCGGCTCAGACTTTCAGGATTTTTGAAAAACCCATCATTTTTAACGAGGAAAGGGAAAAACTGTCCTTAGAGTACCTTAAAAGCAGACACGGTATCGATAAAGAATATGCAATAATTGACCCCGACATGGTGGTGGTCCATTGGACGGCTGTACCCACCCTGGAAGCTACGTTTGATGTTTTTAACCCTGTACATCTGGGAGGAAGACCAGAATTAACAGCTGCAAGCAATCTGAATGTCTCCGCCCATTTTCTGGTGGATAGAGATGGGACCATCTTCAGGCTACTTCCCGACACCACCTTTGCCAGGCATACCATTGGTTTGAATTATATGGCTATTGGAATTGAAAATATTGGTGGTCCGGACGCCCCTTTGACCAAGGCCCAGTTGAAAGCCAATGCAGAACTTATCAGGTACCTCCATAGAAAACACAACATCACCTACGTCATCGGCCATCATGAGTATTATGCATTTCAGGGCTCAACACTTTGGAAAGAAACTGATCCTAACTATCTTACGCAGAAGGAAGATCCAGGAGACCGGTTCATGAGACAATTAAGAAAAAAATTGACTGACCTCAACTTCAAATATAAACCTTGACCGAGCATGATTAAGAATTTTTCAAGAAGAGGCTTTTTGTTGGTTTGCATGATGGGATTATTATTGGTTCCTTTTTTCCAGTCCTGTAAATCGAGTGTTCCTGCTTCAACTTCAACTCCAACAGGGACATACACCGACGGATTGGAGGACGGATATCCCAGTAAGATTTATTCCAATCTCCCAAAGACACTGTACTATCGCACCATTGAAATGGACATGCCCCAAAGTCTCAGGGAATTCAGGGGGGTATGGATTGCTACAGTGGCCAATATCGATTGGCCTAGTTCTCCCAATGATCCTTATTCCAAACAAAAAGAAGATTTCATAAAGCTGCTGGACTACTACAAATCCCTCAATTTCAATACCGTAATAGTTCAAATAAGAACAGCAGGGGATGCATTCTATCCCTCAAGGTTTGCCCCTTGGTCCAAATACCTTACCGGAACCCAAGGGAAGAGACCTGATACCATGGAAGACCCCCTTTCCTGGATGATCCTGGAATCCAAACGCCGGGGATTTGAATTTCATGCCTGGCTCAACCCATACAGAGCTACCATGGATTTGGACCTGCAGAGCCTAAGCCCGGAACATGACGCCCTACTCTACCGTAATTGGATGATTCAATATGGCAACAGGTATTATTACAATCCGGGTTTGCCGGAAGTGAGGGCTCATCTACTTAAAATCATAGAAGAAGTCATCAAAAATTACAACATTGATGCCATCCATTTTGATGATTATTTCTACCCTTATAAAATCAATGGACAGGTCTTCAATGATCAGGATACTTACAGACGATTTGCTAAGAATGGTCAAACCTTGGAAGATTGGAGGAGGGAAAATGTAAACACTCTAATTTACGAAATCAACCAATTGGTAAAAAGGGAAAAACCATGGGTTCAATTCGGAATTTCTCCTTTTGGGGTTTGGCGCAACATTGACCAAGACCCAAGGGGCTCCAACACCCGGGCTTCCCAAACCAATTATGATGACCTATACGCAGATGTGTTGACCTGGACCCAAAACGGCTGGATAGACTACCTGATACCGCAGCTTTATTGGAGTATGGATTACGAACCTGCCTCCTACAGGGAATTGGTAAATTGGTGGTCTTCCAACCATAACAATACCCCAATTTATATAGGTAATGGACCTTATAAAATCAGGGA
Organism: Cecembia calidifontis; assembly: GCF_004216715.1. NCBI lineage: Bacteria > Pseudomonadati > Bacteroidota > Cytophagia > Cytophagales > Cyclobacteriaceae > Cecembia > Cecembia calidifontis. The sequence continues at coordinate 2,714,377 of NZ_SGXG01000001.1, read as the reverse complement.
CAACGAGGACAATGCCTGGAATGATCCCATGCAACTGATCGATCAATTGAGCCTTTCCAACATTACGCCTAACATGTACGGCAATTCCTTTTTCAGTGCGCGGTCACTTTATCAGAAAAACAGGGATGTGGCGGATTTGCTCAAACAATACCATTATGAGTTTCCGGTGTTACCTCCTGTACCCCATAAAACAGTTCTTCCTCCCCCTGCACTTCCCAACCCCACCTTGATTTTGCATGGAGGGGGTTATGCCTTTCAATTTGACAAGGTGATCAGTCCTGATTACCGCTTTGCCCTGATCTATACCGCTCCTACGCTTTCAGATTTACAGAAAAGAAATACTGAAACCAATTTTCAGAAAATCTACATGGATGACAATGACCGGTTTGTTGTGCCCATCCTGAGTTATGAAGGAAAGCCTTATATAGCGCTAAGTTTTATTGACCGCTATGGTGTGGAAACAAAACCAATGGTATTTAAGATAGAAGGTAAACTTTTGACCAGAACAGAATGAAAGACATGCTGGTCCGGCTCATGGACCTTCCAGATGTTTCCGAATTGGAATCTAAACTCTTGAATGAAGGTGTCATTTTTAGGAGACCCATACCTCCAGAAAAATCCTTTGTGAAAGATTGGGTCCATGTGAATTTTGGGACCTATTGGGCCAATGAGGTGGATGCTGCATTCTCTCACTTGCCTGTACATTGTTTTATTGGCCAAAAGGGCAACGAAATCCTTGGGTTTGCCTGTTATGAAGCTACTGCCAAAAACTTCTTTGGACCTACCGGAACAGCAGAAAATTTAAGAGGAAAAGGAATCGGAAAAATCCTTTTGATAAAATCCCTTCAGGCCTTAAAAGAAATGGGTTATGCCTATGCCATAATCGGAGGTGTAGGGCCTGCTGAATTTTATAAACATACTGTGGATGCAGTTCTGATAGAAAAATCCGAAAATAGTATTTATCAAAACCTTATCAGAAAAGAGCAATGAACCCAAATGTCAAAAACAACCCCTGGTATTGGGTTCCTCCGCTTTATCTTACAGAGGGCATTCCCTATGTGCTGATCATTACCGTTTCTGTTATCATGTACAAAAAGATGGGGATTGACAATGCTGACATTGGCCTTTACACCAGTTTTCTATACCTCCCCTGGGTCATTAAGCCTCTTTGGAGCCCTTTGGTGGACATTTATAGTACAAAAAGGAAATGGTTCCTTAAGATGCAGCTTTTGCTGGCTTTGGCCTTTTTGGGAGTGGGACTCTCCATTCCAACCAACCAGTTTTTTGTTTTGAGTTTAGCTTGCTTCTGGATAGCCTCATTTGCTTCCGCTACGAATGACATCGCCTCAGATGGGTTTTATTTATTGGCCTTAAAAGAAGATCAGCAATCCTTTTTCATAGGATTAAGAAGCACATTTTACCGGGTGGCCATGGTAACGGGCCAAGGGCTTTTTGTTATTCTCGCCGGTTATCTGGAAACTTATTATGGCGACAACAGCAAAGCTTGGTCCCTTACCATGATCCTTGTGGCAGGCTTAATGTTTGTACTTACCTTGATCAATCTTTGGGCTACACCTAACATTGAAAAAGAAAGTACTTATATCAAACAGGAGTCCCTGACTTTTGCCAAAGTCTTCTCCTCTTTCTTCCAAAAAAAGGGAATATGGGTTGCTTTGGCATTTATCCTAATGTACCGGCTAGGGGAATCCCAACTGGTAAAAATGGCTTCCCCGTTTCTTTTAGACGGCAGGGAAGTGGGTGGGCTTGGCCTGAGTACAAGTGATGTGGGTCTCATCTATGGCACCTTTGGGATTATAGCCTTATCACTGGGCGGAATTATGGGAGGAATTGTGATTTCAAAAGATGGACTTGGCAAATGGATGCTTCCCATGATCCTTTCCCTGAATATCCCAAATTTTTTCTACTACCTTCTTGCCTATTTCCAGCCCGAGTCTGTTTTTTATGCGGGATTTGTAGTCGTTGTAGAACAATTAGGATATGGCTTTGGCTTTGCGGCTTTTATGATGTACCTGATCTATGTAGCCGATGGACCTTCCAAAACCTCTCATTATGCCATAGCTACCGGTTTTATGGCCTTGGGCATGATGCTCCCCGGGATGATTTCGGGATATGTTCAGCAATGGTTGGGATATGAAGGATTTTTTCTTTGGGTGGTCGCGGCTGCTATACCGGGAATTTTATTGGTCAAATTAGTAAAATTCCCTTATGACTATGGCAAAAAGAAAGGATAGAAATTCAAGGATTTTATTGGCAACCATCAGGTTTTCAAAGTTTTTGCTTATTTTTGAAAACCCTTACTTGAACACATAGACCTTTATTTTTATGACCTTGAAAGAAAAGATTGGACAATTGTTTTCTCCGGCAGCTTTTATCCATGATACTGAAGAAAATATCCTTGCACTTGAGCGATTGATCACCGAGCAAAATATCGGAGGCATTACTTTTTTTCACAGCCGTCACTCTGCTGCTGCGAATTTTGAACAAAGACAGGAAATTCTAAACTACGATTTCACTCTCGAAAAGCTGACCGAAAGGATTCAACGCTTTCAAAAACTGGCAAAAACACCGCTTTTAATCAGTATTGATGCGGAATTTGGCCTGGCAATGAGGGTTGAAGACACCCCGCAATATCCTTATGCCATCAGTCTTGGGGCTATCCCTGAGAGCCAGATCAAACTGATCCGGGAAGTGGGCTACAGAATCGGCAAAGACCTCAAACAATGTGGAATACACCTCAACTTTGCCCCTGTGGCAGACATCAATACTAACTCCAACAATCCGGTAATCGGTTACAGGTCTTTCGGAAATGACAAAGAAATAGTAAGCAAATACGCTTTGGCCATGTATGAAGGGATAGAGAAAGCGGGGATAAAAGCCTGCTATAAACATTTTCCCGGACATGGGGACACCGATGTAGATTCCCATTTAGGGCTTCCCATTATTTATAAAAGCAAAAGAGAACTGCTCGACGAAGAATTATATCCTTTTATGGAAGGGATTAAAGCGGGTGTAGATATGATCATGGTTGGCCATTTGGCGGTTCCTGCCTTATCTGCAGGCAAAAAAATACCTGCTTCCCTTTCAAAAGAAGTTATTACTGATTTTCTCAGAGAGGAGCTTGGATTCAATGGAATTGTGTTCACCGATGCGCTGAACATGAAAAGTGTCAGCAGTATGTTCCCAGAACCTGGACAATTGGAATGGGAAGCATTCAATGCAGGAAATGACATCCTTTGCTTTTCAGAAAATGTCACAGAAGGAATTAAGCGCATTGCTTCCAATGCCGAAGAAACCCAGGTCGACAAAAGCTTCCAAAGAATAATGGATTTGAAACAAAGCCTGGATATAAAAAATATCGTACCACAGACTCCTATTATTTTTGATTGGGAAAGCCATAATTCATTCAATGAAAAATTGGCAAAACATTATATCAAGGTACTTGAAGACAACAAGAAAGATGATATCATAGACTGCAGGTCTTTTGCCAAAGTTTCTTTATTTTCTCCTTTGTTCAACCCATTTTTCAATGAGATTGACAACTACCAATCTACGCCTTCATTTGAAATCAATTCTTCCAAAGATTTGGTCTGGAAGGATCTCGAACAATTTGAAAATTTATTGATCGCACTGTTTGTTCCATCAGCCAAACCTGTTAATAATTTTGGTATGGATATGGATGTAGTCCATAAAATGGCACAGATAACCAAATCCAAAAATTGCCAAATCTATGTCTTTGGCAATCCCTTGGCCTTGGACAAAATCCCCAACAAAGGGGATGCATGCAAAGTTGTCGGTGCTTATCAAAACTTTGAGCCGGCACAAAGAATAGCCGCCTTACATTTCCTTGATGAATTGGATCAGGGTACGAATTTTCAACCTTAATTTTAATTCCTTGTCAATATCCTGAATTGATCCATTACCCTATAGGTGGCTTTGGTCAAATCTGTCTCAAAATCAGGCGACAAAAAATCAAATGAGGCTGGAGAATATCCCTGCCAAATGGTATTTCCCCTTCTGTTATCTATGACATAAATAACCAGCAAACCATTATTGTCAAGATACTTCACTCTGTTATAGTTTTCGTCTTTTTCTCGTTGCTCCTCTGTCTCCATTACTTTCTCCATATCTACATTTTCATTTCTTCTTTGTAACCAAAAATCAAAATTAGGCTGCTCATATCCCCTGTATTTTACCTGTTCATTAAAAATCTTATAATTAATCAGGAGATCAGGCCTATCTGCCTGCATCTTGAAACCCTGCGATCCAAGCCTGTTAGCTATCGTCCTTTCTATGGCTTGGAAATATTGCAAAGAATCATTCGGAAATGGATTCCCTACAAAACCGAAAGTTTTATACCTTTTAAAATTTCCTGAATAATTGAAATCATATTCCGCTATAAAGTCCTTTTGGCTCATACAGGACATAAGGATTAGGACCAAGGCAAAGAAGTAAAGGGTTGGTTTCATAGCTGACAACGTTTGGATTTATTACATAATTTTACTGTTTGCGTATAACTAACAAGAGCAAAAAAAAATGTTTATCAAGTTTCTTGATAGTCAGACTATTATACGAATTTTCTATTTGAGAATCAAGACTGTTTGACCGTTAAGAAAGGTTTTATGAGAAAAACCAAGAAAAAATATCGAGCAAAAAATGGATCTATTTGTCATAGGTGATGTCCACGGGTGCTTCTACACTTATCTGAAATTATTGGAACATTGGAACCCTAAAACCGAAAAGCTTATTCAAGTGGGAGACCTGGTAGATAGAGGTAATTTCCCCCACCTCACTGTGCGTCTTTCTTATGAAATTCAACTGACTTTTAAAAAACAAACTGTTTTTTTGAAAGGCAACCACGAACAAATGATGGTGGATTATCTCTTGGGAAAAGATAATAAAGGGCAATGGGAATTCAATGGAGGAGCCGATACACTCAATAAATTTGAACTTGCTGGTGTAGACCCTGACAAATACCTCAGCTGGTTGAAGGATCTTCCTTTGTTTTGGGAAAACCGGTATGTCTTTATTTCCCACGCTGGAATCTCAACTTATACCCTTTATCCCTTTTCCTCTTTAGACCCAAATGGCCTTCTTTGGAACAGAAAGCCATTGAAAAATATCCAAAAGCTCCAGGTAATAGGGCATACGCCAAGGCTTGATGGCAAACCGGAATATGATGCCCAGGCCAAGGCCTGGAGGATTGACACAGGTGCATACGGAGGAATCTGCCTAACTGGACTAAAGTTAAAAAATAATGGAAAGTTCAAAGAAACCATTTCTATCCCCACCGATAGCCGGGACATACAAAAAAGGTGAAACTAATGGGGCTCTAATTCAAATACTTTATCCACGCACACAGGAATATCTTCTTGGTAATGGCTCACATAGATCATAGTAAGCGGATATATTTGACAAACCTGATCAATTGTTTTCTTAAACAACAAACACTGAAACTCATCCATACCCTGTGAGGCCTCATCCAAAACCAATAAAGAAGGAACCTTGATGAGGGCCCTTGCCAGAAGTACAAACCTTTGCTCTTCTAAACTCACCTGTCTCAATAATTTGTGGGCAATAGCTGAAAGTCGAAATAATTCCAACCAATCCTTGGCTAACTTTTCTTGTTCAGGGCTAACTTTTTTAAAAAGCCCCATGGTATCAAAAAGACCTGAAAGCACTACTTTGATACAGGTCTGGTTACCAGGGAAAAACCTGCTCAATTCAGGAGCGACAAATCCAATTTCCTTTTTGATATCCCAAATACTTTCCCCAGTACCCCGTTTTTTCCCAAAGAGCCAGATATTGTTGGCATAGGCCTGAGGATTTTCACCCAAAATCAGACTCAGCAAGGTGGATTTTCCTGAACCGTTGGGCCCTTTTAATAGCCATTTTTCACCCGATCGGATGGTCCAATTCAGTTTATCCAAAATGGTTTTGTCTCCATATTGGATATATACCTGTTTCAGATCGACAATTTCTTCCCAAGAAGTTTTCTTTTCTAAGGACAAAAGCAGTCTTTGCAAATGCTGCTGATCAAAAGTGTCTAAAGTCACGCCTTCGAAATCTCCTGCCTGTAATGCCTCTCTCTTAATGATATTTTTGATTGTCTTCTCCCCAAGCATAGCAACATGGGTTATGCTTTGAGGGACTTCATAACTATGGGTTGAAAGTATGACATGTATTCCTGAAGCTTTAATTCCTTTTAGGATATCATCAAAATTATCCCTGTTTTGTACATCAAGACCTGTCAAGGGCTGGTCCATCAAAAGGATTTTGGGATTTTTCAATAGGGCTGCGGCAATCGCCAACCTCCTTGTCTCCCCATTGGAAAGCTTGATTAAAGATTCATCCCCCAACTCCTGTAAACGTAAAAACTGCATCACTGAATGCAGGTTCCATGCGCCGGAATGTTTTTGCTCAATGTCAGCAAGAAATTCAAATACAGTGGCGGCCTCCTCTGAATCCAAAGAATTGAATCGTTGCTGGTAGTAGAAGTTCTGGAGGTTGGATTTATTTCTGAAGGAGTACTTTTGTGAAACCTCAGCCATCAGGTCCCTAAAAGAATGCACCTCCCCTGCTTTGGTTTTTTCTTCCTGGTAAGATTGTGCAAAAGGGCGGTAAATATTTCCCTGGGTTAACATCGTCCTGCCAAGCAAAGTATCTAAAAAAAATGTCAATTCAGCACCGGAGTTTCCAACAACAGCCCAGTGCTGTCCTGCTTTCCATTCAAAATCAAGATTTTCAAAGACCAATTGGTCCATAAAACGGACAGTTGCTTCTGAAATCCTGATAAGTGTTTCCATTTGCTTACAATTAGGTTATTCCAAGAGTTTTGCCTGTCAAGTCCTCCACTTTTTTCCTCTTGATGTCCTTCCCTGAAATAGGTTGACCGTTTTTAACCGAGAAAAAAGATGTTAAAAACAGGAAAAAGGATTAATTCTCAGCGTAGATTTTCAGAGGAATTTAAACGTAAGTTGGTTGATGATTTTGAGAAAGGAATCATGACAGTTCAGCAAATGGAGCGACATTATGGAATTGTGAACTCAGTTATTTATCATTGGATTTATAAGTATTCGACCTATAATGAAAAAAATATCAGGATAATTGAGATGAAAGACAGTCAAACCAATAGGCTCAAAGAACTCGAAGAAAAGGTCAAAGATCTCGAGCGTACCGTTGGCCAAAAACAGATCATGATTGATTATTTGGAAAAAATGATTGATTTGGCCAAAGAAACTTACTCAATCGATATTAAAAAAAACTCCAAAACCCCACACTCTGGTGGTTCCAATCCAACAAAAGTATGATAAACCATTCGCTCAATGAACTTTATCGGACTGTTGGAGTAACCAAGCAGGCCGTTCAACAAGCCAAAAAAAGGCAGCAAGCATTCGATCTTGAAATTGCCCAACTGGTAATCCTGGCCGATGAGCTCAGGGAAGACCATCCAGGATGTGGGGTCGAAAAAATGTATTATACCCTAAAATCCGCAGGATTTTAGTTTGGAGATTTGAATCTGCTTGTTTGTGTTCATTTTTGGTCTAGTTCGGGAATTTCTTCCCTTTGATTGAAGAGTGTTCATAGTTTTGAGACAATGGATTTTAGGTTTGAGGATAAAATGGACGGTTTTTTTCCTCAATTTTAATGGAAAAGGCATACCTCTTCCCTGTAAATCTTTATTTTTTGAGCTCCTGAGGGGTTTTTATCTGAATTTAGTTCAAAATCGGCTTGTAATCCTTACTCGTGAACAGTTTGAGCACTTCTCTTCTTCCCGTTCTTATCCACTTGGCTGAAACAGTGATAAATCTGAAGATAAACTTCTTGAGCCTGTCGGTAGGCTTAAGCCAATCAACTTTTCTGGAATACTCTCCAATGATATAGGTGTAAAAATTGGCATACATAGCCGTCATAAGCATAAAGGAGGTATTCTCTGCAAGGAACGAACAGGGCAACTTAGACCAGCCAAAGTCATTGTTGAGTACATCAAACAAGCGTTCGCTTGCACCCCGGGCGTTATAAAACCTTACAACAGCTTCATTGGACGATGTATGTTCATTGGTCAGAATAGCCCTGTAAGTAAATGCATCTCCACTAAACACATCTGCCTGCCCGTCTTTACGCCTGATTCTGGTAATGACCAGCCTGTAAGACCTGTCTTTACCGAAAGGTTTGTAGTCGGATAGGTCAGTAACTTCCATTTCCTGTACACCCAAACGTATTTTCTGCCACTTCTCAGGGGCTATACTTCCAAGGATATTATCCAGTTTGGCACATCTGTTTGCCCGTATATAAAAGCTTTCGGTATGTGCTTCCAGTGTGCGGAGAACTTCTTCCTGATAGGATGCTGAATCGGCTCTGAACCTTCCGATACGGATATTTTCATTGGTAAGCTGCCCAAACATGCGTGTAAGTGTATCAGCCTGCAAATATTTGGCCTGACTGTTGCCATTTCTGCCCTCTACGTACACAGGAATGGCCTGTGAAAATTCAGGATGTGCTATGGAAGCTACACCTGGCTGATATCCATAGACGTGTTTATATGTCTTTTTTGAATCGTACTTTTCAGTTGGAATGACGGTGTTGTCATAATCGAGGTCGTAAGCAACACCTGACTTGAGTAATCCGGTCTTACAAGCTGATTTTAACAACAAGCTGTTGAGTTTTCCATTGATATTAAATTCATGGCTTACTCCACTGGACGGATTTATAAAGAGTTCTGTATCAACAGCAAGCTCTTTGATACCTCTCAGAATTGTATCGGCACTGCATACTGAAAATGAAGGGACCTGTTCAAGTGCGTCTCTCAAGTGAACATTGATATCTTCAGTACAGTCGCCACCATTAAAGAAAATAGCCATATGATTGGCGAAAATGTCACTGTATGAAAACCCTCCCCTTAAGGCTCTAACCCCCAATTGATTATCAATGAGTTCTGGGAGACCAGAATTTTTGAAAGAGTTAAAAACAAAATTAAAACCTCCGAAAGGTGTGATTTTTTCTGTCGAATTCGTAATTTTCATACCGCTTATCTAGTTTGAGTGGTATCATCTAAATAAGTGAAAAAAAACGAGCCGGAAAAGCCTGAATTGAATAAATTCAGCCACTTTTTCGGCTTTTTTTAAATCCGCCCTGCGGATTTAAGGTATACATTGAAACCCGAATTCATGGGAAGGGATCAATTCTGTGAAATTTTCATGGAAATGGGATATGGTATCAAAAAAATAAAAAACTACCAGAAAACCACTTACGCAGGCCTTTATTCTTATCCAAACCTTATCGAAGGTATGGCCATAAACAGACCTTTTCAGGTCATCCAAACCGATATCACTTACTTTTACCTCAATGGTGAATTCTATTATTTGGTCTTCATTATTGATGTTTATACCAGGATCATCGTGGGATATTCGGTCAACGACAACTTGCGCACAGAAGGTAATATCAAAGCTATGAAAATGGCCCTCAGTACTTTGAGATACCAGCCTTGGGGCCTGATCCACCACTCAGATAAAGGTTCCCAGTACAGTAGTAAAGAATACACCTCCTTGCTCAACAAAAACAATATCCATATCAGTATGGGAAATATCGCATGGGAAAACCCCTACGCAGAACGAATCAATGGAATCATAAAAAATGAATACCTCAAAAGGTGGATAATCAAAGATTTCAGCGACCTGAAAAGAAAAGTGGCGAAAGCTGTAGCCAACTACAACAGCATAAGACTACACAGGGGATTTAAAATGAAATACACCCCCATGGGATTTTATAAAAATATACTAAATTTAAAAGCCCAAGAAAGACCGACGGTGATTGTTTATACCGAAGGAAGAAAAAACTTCTTAGGGGCATCGAGCCCCTTCGAAGTTTGCCCAAGAGAAGAACCTCTGGCTCATGATTGCCCGATGGAAATATTTAATGAATGTTGAACCAAACGGTCAACGCTATTCAGGGAAGAACATGATTCTGGTCTCTTGCTTATGGTCTCTCGCTTCTTCGCTCTGACACCTTGGGCTCCCTTTATGTCCAGGGTGTCCAACTTCGGATCCTGATACCTGAGCTTACTTTTTACCAAAATCCCTTCCTTTAATTACTTTCTTGTGTCTTGTATCTTGCTTCTTTCCTCTCCCATCTCGCCTATCTCTTTTACCACCTCCCCGCCCAAAAAACTACACCCTATTCTTACTATCAATAATAATAGTCACTGGCCCGTCATTCACCAAGGCGACTTTCATATCTGCACCAAATTCACCGGTCTGAATGGGTCTCCCCAGTTCATTTTCCAATGCATGGATAAATTTTTCATACATGGGTATGGCAAAATCAGGTTTGGCGGCTTTGATATAGGATGGCCTGTTCCCTTTCTTGGTGCTGGCATGTAAAGTAAACTGAGAAATCAAGAGGATATCCCCGACCACGTCGAGGACACTTCTGTTCATCACCCCATTTTCATCCGGAAAAATCCTTAAGTTCACGATCTTTTTACTGAGCCAATCAATATCCTCTTGATTGTCAACATCTTCAATACCCAGCAAGACCATTAGTCCATTTCCGATTTGCCCTTTTACTGACCCATTGATGGTCACTGAAGAGGAGGACACCCTTTGAATCACTGCGATCATTTCCTAAAAACTTTGCATATCTCCGGAAGAAATTACTTCCACCTTTACTGATTTTACCTGATTGGCATGATGGATCATGGCTTTGGCTACCTGATAGTCATAGATGGGACGGACATTTCGGGTCAGCTTGAACCATACCAAAGGTTTCATAAAAATCTTGGCCATCTCTTCCCCAAATCTAAACTCGCTTCTATGTCCCAATAACAGGGAAGGACGAAAAATTCCCAAATACTCAAAAGGAATTACCTTGAGATCTTCTTCTGTTTCCCCTTTGACTTTGTTATAGAAAATTTTGGACTGGGGGTCTGCCCCCATAGCTGAAACCACTAAAAATCTACTGGCTCCGAGTTTTTTTGCCCAGGCAGCAAATCCTACCACAAAATCATGATCTACCTCTTTGAATTTTGCCTGACTGCCAGCTTTCTTGATGGTAGTTCCCAAAGTGCAAAAGGCATGAATTTCAAGCTTGTGATTTTCCAGGGCTTCCCATAAGGGAAACATTAGCCCCCCAATGTCTTCTGCCCTGAGTTTTTCTTCCAGGTCCCAATCTAAAATCCGCCCCATATCCCCTTCAACCTGAACCAACTTTTCATGTTTCAAGGCCAATTTTCTCCTTCCAACCGAAATGATGACATCATACCCCGTATCTTTGATCAGTTGGTGCAGGAGCTGCATCCCGATCAAACCTGAGGTACCTGCCAAAAATGCTACTTTTTTCATGGTCTTTTGGCGTTATTTTTCAAAGTTTTGTTTTTTCCCACATCTTGAATGCATCAACTTCGTGTTTGACCGAATTGTAAACGGCAAGCAAAACAGAAAGATCATCTGCAAACCCGATCAAAGGCATAAAATCAGGAATAAAGTCAAGAGGTGTAATGAAATATACCAAGCCTAAGACGATAAGGCCTAATGTTTTGTTGGATACCTTAAATTCTCCGGAAAGATGGGCCTGTATCATTCTTTTGAACACTAAGATTGGCTCCAAAGCGGCCTTTATTTTGGGATTGCCTGAAACCTTTTCTAATCTTTCTTTGACTTGAAGGATAAGCTTACTCAACTTCCCATCCTCACCGGCAATTTCCTTTGCCTTTTCCTGATAGACTATTTTGGCTTTGGTGAAAAAATCCACCGTTTTGTCTCTGAATGATGCCATACCTTCACTTAGAAAAATACCCTGATTTCATCTTTAACATTTTTGAGTGCCTGCTGAATCGCATCATTTTTTTGTTCCAAGGAAAGCTGGAAAATACGCTTGGCAAGATCTATTCCACGAGATTCATTATTCATATCCTGCATGGCAGTATTGATTAGGGTGATTACACTTTCCACAGCTCTTCTGACACTTTCCCAAGTTTCATCTGTGAAATACACCTGCTGGGAAAGGTTGTGATTGAACTCTTCCCTGACCTCGTGAAGCAGTTGGCTATAAAGATCTCTGGATGAATAATCCGGGTCATTTACTCTTCTGACGAGATTGTTGGGGGTGATCCTTTCCAGCAAAAGGCAAAGCCTCTCCCCCGCCTGCAACCTGATCGGCAGTATGGTCTGTGTATTTTGGGTTTTGATGTCAACCAGCATTTTCTCTCTTTCTTTGCGTAAAAAAGACATGATGGTAAGGTACATCCCATAAATTACCAAACCTGCCGGCAAAACGATTTTCAATAAATCAGCGATATACTCCATGATTTTCAATTTATGATCCGAATATCCAAAAATAATACTTGGGATAAAACTTTGAGTTTTGATATTTTTTCAACCTAAATTTGAACTTCCTAACGTAAAACCGCATTACAAGGACATGCTGATTCCAATAAAAATTACAGAAAAAGCCCAAAAAGAAATCAAAAACATCATCCAGAATAAAAACATCCCCAAGGATTATTACCTGAGAGTGGGTGTCAAAGGAGGGGGATGTGGCGGCATGTCCTATTTATTAGGTTTTGATAAGCCAAAAGACGGGGACCAACAATTTGAAATTGAAGGAATTCCAGTATTGATCGAAAAAAAACACTACATGTTTTTGATGGGCATGCAGGTGGATTTTTACGAAGGCAATGATGCCAGGGGATTTACTTTTGTCAACCCGGATATTCCCAAAAGGCACGATACCTAACCCCTCCGCTTTAACAGCTCGATTGCCTGTCTTTCTTCACCTTTCAGCTTCAGCAAGCGGATAATTCTATCCGGACTAGGCTTCCCTAAAGAACAAAACACCAAAGTAATGGCAAACGCGATGGTGTATCCGGGATTATGAAACAATAACAGCCCAACAGAACAGATCATACCTGAAATGAAAAGCACCCAAAACCTTTGCATGGTCGCCTTGGCGTAATCTTTGATCTTATCCTCCAAATTAGGGTTGAAATCCAAGATTTTCTTAAGTGCAGAATGAAAAGTGAAATAATGCATGCCTAGCCCTACATACACAAAGCCAATACCGAAAGAATTCCAAAATTCAGGAACCTCTGGCAAATCCAAGGAAAGCGTTCCATTCTGGGAATTCAGATAGGCAATGGCAAAAAAGGGAATAGGAATGGCAATCAAAATCAGCACATTCCTTTCCAATTTATCATATATTCTTTTGATCTCTAAATTTTCCAAAGCAGCTTATTCAATAATTATTTTTACATCAGAACTGGCAGGTTTGGAAGAACAACATAAAATATATCCCTCCTCAATTTCCGATTTGCTCAGCCCTGCATCTTCAATCATGTCAACTTTACCGGAAAGCAACTTACCACGGCAGGCAGTGCACAGACCACTTTGACAACTGTACGGCATATCGACATCATGATCCAATCCGGCTTCAAGGATGGTTTTACCAGCAGGAACTTCGAAATGGTAGGTTTCCCCTTCCAAAATAACTTCCACTTCTCTTGTGAGTTCAGGTGCAAGTTTACCCGCTGCTTTCAGCTCTTCCTCCTTGGCTTCCAAATTGGAATAGAAACTTTCTTTATGGATAAACTTGCTATCGACACCCATTCCGAGCAGTGTGCTTTCTGCTGTTTCCATGATGCCTTCGGGACCACAGAGGAAATATTCAACCTGTTTCAACTCCGGATAGGAAATGCTTGACAGGATATCTTTGATTTTTTGGGAATCGAGCCTTCCTTTAAGTCCTGTCCAGGAATCCGATGGCTGGCTAAGGTTATGAATGACCATCAGCCTGCCTTCATATTTGGACTCGAGATCTTCCAGGGCTTTTTTGAAAATGATTTCATTTTCAGACCTGCTGCAATAAATCAAGGTGACTTTAGATTGAGGCTCATTAATCAAAACAGACTTGGTGATGCCCATAATGGGTGTAATCCCACTTCCTCCGGCAATCATCACAAAATGTCTCTGATTTTGGGAATGATAGTCTGTGGTAAAATGCCCCATAGGTTTCATGATTTCTATGGTTTTACCAGGTCTTAATTGGTCATTGAGATAATTCGAAACCAATCCGCCCCTTACCCTTTTCACCGTAATGCCGGGATGGGGATCTACATAAGGAGAAGTACAAAGACTGTAAGACCTCCTTTCTTCTTTTCCATTGATATCCAGGATTACGGTCAGGTATTGACCTGCCTTATATTCCAAGTAAGGCTCAGGCTGCTCAAAATAAATGGTGACTGTATCAGGAGTTTCTCTTACGATCTCCCTTATTTTCAGAGAAGTATATTGACTTCCTTTATGATCTTCTTTTTTACGCTTGAATAAATTGAACATGTTTTCTGTTTTCCAAATCTGATCAATTGCAAGGGCCAAAATTAATGCACGAATCTCAATTTAAAGTCCCTTGCACAGATAATTATTTGATTTAACAAAAATTACGACAAACAGGTTTACTTCTTTAGAAAAATCAAGTCCCTGATCTCAAAACTAAGACATAGTCAGATGGCTGAGGATGCCTAAAGTTTACAGACACATTAAAATACTTCCAAAACACGGATTTTTCCCCTGTATCCCATAAATTAGCAGGCTTAATCAACAATCTCACTCTATGAAGCTCACAACCCTGACAGCAGTAAGTTCGGTGGATGGAAGGTATGGCTCCAAAACAGCCCCCTTACGTGAATATTTTTCTGAATTTGCACTTATTAAGTACCGTGTTCACGTAGAAATCGAATATTTTATTGCTTTGTGTGAATTGCCACTGCCACAGCTCAAGAGTTTTGACAGTAAACTTTTCCCACAACTCAGGGACATTGTAAACCAATTCTCTTTGGAAGATGCTGATAAAATCAAAGAAACTGAAAAAGTCACCAATCACGATGTCAAAGCAGTAGAATATTTTATCAAAGAAAAATTCGATCTACTCAAACTGGAACCTTTCAAGGAATTTATTCACTTTGGATTGACTTCACAGGACATCAACAATACCGCCACTCCCATGATGCTGAAAGATGGCCTTGAAAAAGTAATCCTTCCTGCGCTTCATCAGGTGATCTCCAAACTCCAAGAACAGGCTGAGCATTGGAAAGATATCGCCATGCTGGCCAAGACGCATGGGCAACCCGCATCTCCTACCCGATTGGGCAAAGAAATACAGGTATTCGTAACCAGGCTTGAAAAGCAGTTGGACCTATTAAAACAGGTCCCCTACTCCGCCAAATTTGGTGGAGCTACCGGGAATATGAATGCTCACCATGTCGCTTATCCGCAATTTGACTGGAACGGTTTTGCAGAACGCTTTGTCTCTCACTACCTACATTTGGAAAGGAGTTATCCAACTACCCAAATTGAACACTATGATAATCTTGCGGCCTGCTTTGATGGACTTAAAAGGATCAATACCATCCTTCTGGATCTTTCTAAAGATGTATGGCAGTATGTTGCCATGAATTATTTCAAACAGAAGATCAAAGCCGGGGAAATAGGTTCTTCTGCAATGCCCCACAAAGTCAACCCTATTGACTTTGAAAATGCGGAAGGTAACTTAGGAATCGCCAATGCCTTGCTGGAGCACCTTGCTGCAAAATTACCCATCAGCCGGTTGCAAAGAGACCTTACAGACAGCACGGTATTAAGAACCATCGGAGTTCCTTTGGCCCATATGCTGATTTCATTGGAATCTCTTCTCAAGGGATTGAATAAATTGGAACTCAACAGGGCAGCCATTGATGCCGATCTGGAAGAAAACTGGGCGGTGGTAGCTGAAGCAATTCAGACTATTCTAAGAAGAGAAGGTTATCCAAAACCCTATGAAGCATTAAAGGATCTGACACGGACTAATGAGAAAATCACCAAAGAGTCCATTCATAAATTCATAGGCTCTTTAGAAGTGAGCGAAGCTATCAAAGAAGAACTCTGGCAAATAAGCCCCTTCAATTATACGGGCTTATACGAATAAAATTAATTATAAGAATCAACCCTGTTTTATGCCTTTTTGCCGTAAAACAGGGATGTTCCTGGTTTATTTTTCCAGGTGCTATTTTTTTCAATAGCAAAAAGCATATTTTAGACAAATGAATCATATTTCCATTGATTTTTAATCATGATTGGTCAGCGATCCAATTTCACCAGACTCAATAGCGATCTGCCAGCCGGATTGGTGGTTTTTCTTGTTGCCCTTCCTTTGTGTTTGGGAATTGCCCTGGCTTCTGGGGCACCTCTTTTCTCTGGAATTATCGCCGGAATAGTCGGAGGGATAATTGTTGGTTCGTTATCCGGATCCCATACATCCGTTTCCGGACCGGCAGCAGGCCTGACCGTTATCGTATTGAATGCCATTACTGAATTAGGAGCTTTTGACATATTTCTAACTGCTGTATTCCTTGCCGGGGTTTTTCAGGTGTTGATGGGAATTTTAAAAGCAGGGGTGATCGGATATTATTTCCCCTCAGCAGTCATCAAAGGAATGTTGGCAGGTATAGGAATAATTTTGATCATTAAGCAGATCCCATATGCTTTTGGGGTAAATGAATCCAAAAGCCTCGCCAATTATATCCCATTTGTCAACGATTGGGAAACTGTGCTGGAGTTGAGAAATCTAACTGAGGAATTTGAACCGGGAGCCATTCTCATCACGCTCTTGTCCCTGGCAGTACTGATCATTTGGG
The DNA here is from genome assembly GCF_004216715.1 of Cecembia calidifontis. NCBI lineage: Bacteria > Pseudomonadati > Bacteroidota > Cytophagia > Cytophagales > Cyclobacteriaceae > Cecembia > Cecembia calidifontis. The sequence continues at coordinate 2,697,696 of NZ_SGXG01000001.1, read as the reverse complement.
AGAAACCATTTATAAAAAAAATGTCATTTTCCCGCCTGATCCCCGGCCCGCTCGTGGTGGTGCTTTTGGGAATTGGGCTCAATCTCCTTTTCAAGTCTGCCATTCCAAGTATGTATCTCCAAGATGAAGACAGGGTGATTTTGCCAGTATTGAATTCTTTCGCTGGATTTTTGGATCTCTTTGTGTTCCCTGATTTTACACAGGTATTCAACAGTGATGTGTGGTTAGCTGCCTTTACAATTGGGATAATTGCCAGCTTGGAAACCTTATTGAGCCTCGAGGCAGCAGACAAAATTGACCCATTTAAGCGCATTTCACCACCCAATAGAGAGCTATTTGCCCAGGGAATCGGCAATATGGTAAATGGATTAATCGGTGGCTTACCGGTAACTGCCGTGATTGTCAGAAGTTCGGCAAATATAAGTGCAGGAGCTAAGTCAAAACTTTCTGCTATCTTCCATGGTGTTTTACTTTTTGGCAGTGTCCTTACTATCCCCAAAGTTCTGAACCTTATACCGCTTGCCTCCTTAGCTGCTATTCTTCTGTCGGTTGGCTATAAATTGGCAAAGTTTTCCCTTTTCAAAGCCCAGGCTAAATTGGGATGGGACCAATTCCTGCCTTTCATCATCACCATTTTAGGAATTGTAATTTTTGATCTTTTGATTGGCATTGGACTCGGTATGGGGGTGTCTATTGTCTATATCCTGTTGAGGAATTTCCAGAACTCCCATCTTTTGGAAAGCCGGAAGGCAGAAAAAGGTGACACCATTAAGATTACCCTCTCAGAGGAAGTCAGTTTCTTGAACAAAGGTGCACTGATCAAAGCACTTGAAGAAATCCCTGATGGAAAGCATGTCATTATAGATGGTTCCAAATCCAAAATAATAGACCATGATGTACTGGAGGTAATAGAAAATTTCAGAACCAATGCCCCAAGCCGGAACATTGATGTGGATACCATCAAAATCCGCGGCATCAAAGTCAGCGGATTACAATAAGGGCAGAAATATTTCAGCCATCATACAGCGTACACTCCCTCCACCCAATTTCTCAATGGTTGGGATTTTAGGCACTAAAATTTTTGTGTATTTCTCAATGGATTTTATCTGGGCTTCGTTCAAGGAATGGTAGGCCGTATCAGACATTACAGTAATCTTCTCCCCTCTCTCATTCTTTATTTCAAGCATATTCCCTGCAAATTGAAACTTCTGCTTTACGGTGATGGGGATGATCTTTTTACCGGATTGAGTTAGCTTGTTTTGAAGTTTCAATTTATCGGATTTTACCGGCAAACTGTCCAGGCAGACTACCGCCAGATCTGTGCCCACATGCATCATGACATTGGTATGATAAATAGGCAATTCTACTCCCTCTACGGTTTGAACAGCATCAAAATCAAGCACTTCGAAACCAAAAAGACGACCAAAGTATGCCAATGGGACCGGATGTGTCCTTACAGATTTACAGGCATAAGCGATGCGGTTTGCTCTGTCCAAAACAAGGCTGCCTGTACCTTCAAGGTATTGCTCATCTTTTTCAAAAAAAGAGAGGTCTACGATTTCTGAAATACTAAACCCGGATTGGATCAAAAATTCCAAAATATCTTTTCTCCTTTCCAACCTTCTGTTTGGGGAAAACATGGGATAAAGGATCACTTTTCCATCTTCATGCGTACTGAACCAGTTGTTTGGAAAAACAGCATCTGTTTTTTTGGGTTCTATTGTATCCTCGACTACCAGAACCCGTACTCCATTTTGCCGCAGCATGGAAACAAATCCATCAAATTCTTCCTGGGCCAAAGCATTGATTTCCACAACAGACCGCTGGTCCTGTTTCTGATAAAAATTATTGGCCGCTGTTTCCGGATTAAATCCAAAATTGGCCGGCCTTACCATTAAAATTGTCGATGTGGTCTGCTGAGGCATAAAACTAGAAATGATAGGCAAATTACTTATTTTTTATCATAACGGTATAAGACAGGATGAATATTGAAGCGTGTTTCACTCAAAGTGAAATAGCTTAGCCCCACCGGGTCAAAAGCTATTGCCTCACCCTGAGGCTCAGGCTTATAGGGCAAGATTTTAGCCTGCCTTTTTAAGGCATCTGGGACGGTTTCCCCGGGTTTTCTTTCCCAATAGAAAACTGTGAAATAATTTTTGATGATAATCTTAGAACCGTCATCGGCAATATCTCCTGCAACTGACATGGTAAATGGCAATTCCATCACCTTTTGAAGCGTATATTCACCTTGTGAAAAGGCCGATTGGGGAACTCGGTAGAGAATGTTGACTGAATCTCTTTTAGACAAAATAAAAATATCTTGAGTAATCGGATCGACCATCAGGGTTTCAGCATCTCTGGGCCCATCAGGATACTGGAGAACCAACACTTCAGGTTTAGCCTGCATTTCTTTTTCCAAAACGTCAGGCTCCGGTATTCGAAATATTTTAATTTGCTTGTATCGCCCGTCATTATCTCCAATCTCACCTACATAGATATATTTTCTTTCAGGATCAGGTCCTGGTCCTATGGCAATATCCTCCCAGTCCCTGTTTTTAACTCCAACTAAATTGATTTCTCCAATATGTCTGCCTATGGTGTCCAAAAGGTAAATCACAGGCTCTCCTCCACTATCATTATGGGTGTATAAAATACCTGAATGTTTCCTGGAAAAAACCAATCCGCTGGCCTCATCTATGGCTCTGTTGTGTATTTTACCCATGGATTTGGGTCCAGTATACAGGGAGTCCTGATAAGAAGGTATCATGGGTAGTTTCTTGGCTTGAGGTATCCTTTCAGCTATCAAAAAAGGAAGCGCCAGAAAAAGCAAAAAGCTCTTGATGATATAATATTTCATGGTACTCATATTTTAACTGAACGAGCATAAAATTACAGGGTTTATTAAGAATTGTTAAAGTTTTTAAGATTTACAAATCCCCACCGTTCTATCCTAATAGATACTGTAGATTGTCTGTCTGAATTAAAAACAAATTGAACTCCAAAAACAAATTGTTTGATTTTTGTAATGAACGCTTTGAATCTCATTCACTTAAAGGTGAGTTTTATATTAACTTTGTCCCATCAATTGAAGACAAAATAACTGATTATTAATATTTTGTATTTCGATTCATTATCCATTGAACCTAAGAACAAAAAGTGAAGCCCTGCAGATCAAAAAAAAATCGTTTGACATTTATCGTAGTCCTGATGGCTACCCTATGGCATTACACCATTCCGGAGGCCTATTCCCAAGACAATCAATCCTCTGGCACAGGGCATTTCAGGGGAAATATCAGCGTGACCAATAATGGCCTTTCTCTGATTCCGGCCTTTTCTCTCAACAGGCCTGCCGCGATATTTGAACTGTCTTTGGGAGGGGAGCGTCTAAGCTTTGATCCGGAGATGCGCTTCGCCCTTGACGGACAACCTTGGTCTTTCATCTTTTGGTGGAGATATAAAATCATCAAATCTGAAAAATTCAGGTTACATGTGGGAGCACACCCTGCCTTCATTTTTGAAAACAAATTGGTGGCCAATGGCAATGGCACCATGGTACAAAGCATGGAAGCCAAGCGTTTTTTTGCAGGAGAGATTTCTCCCAGATATGCTTTGAATGAAAAGGTTACCGTAAGTTTTTTATACCTGGCTGGAAGGAGTTTGGGCAAAGTTCCCTTTGCGCTAAATCAATTCGTGGCAACGGGTGTCCAATTCAACAGGGTATCCCTTTCTGAAAAACTATTCTTCAATGCCAGCCCACAGCTTTTTTACCTAAAAATGAATGAGAAAGATGGATATTTTGCCAGTTCTTCAATCGTAATCGGAAAAAAAGACTTTCCTATTTCATTGGGATCGATTATCAGCAAAAAGATTGTTTCAGAAATTGAAGTGGACAATTGGATCTGGAATGTCAGCTTGATTTACTCTTTCAATAATGAGTTTGTAAAAAGGTCAAACCCTATGCTTTAAATAAATTCCAGTGATTTAAGTGGATTTTGAAATAGAGGAGAAATAAAGTAGAAATATGATAGAAATAAGGTTGAAATAAGCTCCAAAATCAGCACTCAAAATATTTAAGTTGAGTGATGCCAGGAACTTATATCGCCACAGGCATATATCTATCAATATCGCGTAGCATATATCATTTTAAACATGACTAAACCCGAAACACTAGAAGAATTCTACAAAAGGAAATTCAACTGGCTTCCTGAAAATATCCGGAATGATTTCGGTCATTTCAATATGTTTGGTTTAGACCAATACTCCCATGGGAAACAGACAACGATTCCTTACCGTCGCAGGGACTTTTACAAAATCATGTTGGTCAAAGGTCATGGTACGGTCTATTATGCTGATCAGGTCATTGAAGTAAAAAAACAAGCGCTATCCTTTTCAAATCCTCTGATTCCCTATAAATGGGAACATCATGAGGAGCTTCAGGGCCAATATTGTATTTTCAATCAGCACTTTATGAGCCATTTCGGAAATATCATGCAGTATGAAATTTTCCAGCCTACCGGAAACCATGTTTTTGAACTTTCTGATGCACAGGTGTTGGAAATTGAAGCAATTTTCCAAAAGATGGAAAAGGATTTCAAATCGGATTACAAATACAAATACGATAGCATCCGAAACCACATCTTTGAACTCATCCATTACGGGCTCAAATTGCAGCCGAACACCCTGAATGACCGGCAGCCATTCAATGCTTCCCACAGGATTACGGCCATGTTTACCGAATTGCTCGAAAGACAATTCCCCATAGAAGATAACCATCCCAAGATTGAGCTCCGTTCCCCCTCCGAATTTGCCGAGCACCTCAATGTCCACGTCAACCACCTCAACCGTGCCGTAAAAGAAGTTACAGGAAAAACTACCTCACAGGTGATAGCAGACCGCTTGGTGCAGGAATCCAAAGTACTACTCAAACACAGCAAATGGAATGTAGGGGAAATTGCCTATGCCTTGGGTTTCGCGGAAGTAACCCATTTCAATAATTTCTTCAAAAAGCATATGGAGACCAGTCCGCTAAAGTTTCGGGAGGGGTAAACTGTTTTTCCTTCTTTTCATACCAAACCGGAAAGTTTACCACAATTGGAAAAAACGCCTTTATCAACCAAGGTTGTTCTTTTTTGGATTTGGGTGGGATTATCATTGAAGATGAAGTAATGATTGGTCCTCAGGTGAAAATTACCAGCGAAAACCATCCTTTAGATCCCAAGAACAGAAGGCAATTGATTTTAGGGCAGGTTCATATCAAGCGCAATGCCTGGATTGGAGCCGGAGCCACCATCCTCCCCGGTGTCACTGTATGAGAAAATGCCATCGTGGCAGCAGGAGCCGTTGTCAATAAAAGATGTGCCGGACAATGCGATTGTAGTTGGTATTCCAACAAAGGTGATCAATATGATTGAAGGGTAATCAGAAATTAAAAAAAGTTCGACCCATATAGGGCCAGAAGGAATTAATGAATATATAAACCTCCCCATCCCCGGGTTGCACCCATAGCTATTGAAAGGTTTGACCCCATTCGGGGTGACCTGTGTATTCACTTATGAAAAAAAAATGATCCTGAAAGGATCAAACTTTTCAATAGCCCCCAGTGAAACTGGGGGATCAGGATTTTTATTCGAAAAAGTCATCCCGACCCTAAAGGGGTCGAACTGTTCGAACCTTTATTCTACAACAAATACCTCGGATCAAATTCAATTTCATATTCCTCCAACAAAGACTTGTACTCTTCCAAAAATGTAACCTTTTTATGATGCTCCTCTTGATTTTTAACATACTGGATCAGCCTATCTTTGGCTTTAATCGTCTCTGTGAATGCGGCATAACCATCTTGCCAACCATTAAAATTTGGAAAGATACGTTCAGTTTTGATGAAATCACTGCTTGCCAATTTGATGTCTTTAATCAATGATGAAGGTGCTACAACCGGATGTACATGTGTCAAAATATGCAGATGATCTTCCATACCATTGATCCGATATAAATGGCAATTCTTATTGGTCAATAGCTGGTGGATATAGGCGAAAAGCCTTTTCTTTTCGGATTGGACTAAGGTCGGTTGGCGGTGTTTGGTAGCGAATACAAAATGGTAAATAATCTGCGTGTAGGTGCTCATAATGAAAGAATTAAATGCCAAAAAATAAAAATATCGGTAATTTTCACAAAGTTCTAGAAGTTCAAAAAACTTATCCGATTAATATCAGTTCGGCCCTTTTAGGGTCGGGAGATAATTGGGTTAATTTATCACCTTTTCCCACGAGTTGTACCCGTGGCTATTGAAAGGTTTTACCCCATTCGGGGTCTTTCATTGATTTTTGTCATTTATTTGAAAAAATGACCATGAAATTCCTATATGGAAAAAAAACTCAAACTACTCGATAGCTTATCCATCGTTAAGGATACCATGAGAAATTGAGATATTATAATAAATCATACTTTTGGTCTTCTCGATCCTGATAGGATCAAACCTATCAATAACTTGTCCGCTGTGGCGGAGCCCCGGTAAAACCGGGGGATTAAGGTAAATTGGGCATTTGATCATCCCGATCCCGACAGGCCTGCCTGACGGCAAAGGCAGGGTCGAACTTTTAAAACTGAAAATCTATTTTCTCCCTTTCCCGTAACCTAATTAAAATTATTTCTTTCAACTCTTCCTTGGAAATTCTGAATTGGTTTAGATTCAAAGCCGCTAATCTAATACTTTCCTCAAAATCCTTTTTGGCTTGGGCAATTTTGGAATCCACCCCATTGAATTGAAGTTCATCTTGGGTATATCCTTGGTATTCCAATTTCCAATAATCAATCGCCTTTGGATTGACAGGCAATTGTATGCTTCTCAGAATCCTGTCGGTTTCAAAAAAAGTAGTATTCGCCCTAACCGAAACCCTTCCTACCATAGCCTCACCTTCAGTTACCACGATTTTCAAAACTTTGTCCTGTGAGGTATGAATAAAATCAAACCATTGCATCACAGGGACAACTAACTTACAACTGCCTGTAGTCAAAGCATCTAAATTTCTCACAAAACCCGTCAATCCTTAGGAAAAAGCACTTTGATAGATTGCAGTTCCCGAATCCAACGGGCAGGTCTTTTGTCACTTGGGGCAATGATACGGAAGGGACCTTCTCCCGTTGGCAACGGTTTCCCCTCTTTTTCATAAGCTAGTATCACCACTTCATCAGTGAACTCCGGGTCAATTTCTGCCAGGGAATACAGCACTTCGTATCCGTCTGCCGCAGCCATTAATAAGGATTTGGTCAGGTTTTCTCCTCGCAGATCTCTTCCTAAAGTTACCCCCGCCTGTTCAAGGACATCAACCAATCTCGCACCTTTGAAAGTCTGTTCAACCCCCTGCATTCCGGCTACGCGCACCTCATGGGCCGGCAGTTGCTTAAGGTCTTCTATTGTCAATTTCAGTGGTCGCAAGACTTCCCCTTCTACCCTGACAAAAGCTGTTTCTGAAGATTGGCCAAAGGTCAGAAAGGAAAGAAACACCAAACAGAAAATGAGGAGGAAATGTGAAATTGGCTTTGAATACATAGTTTTTTTCAATTTTTGATGTGGGGATCAGAGAATTTAGGATTGGTAAGGAAGGTAGAATCTGTCAAGGTATGCAGAAAAGCAATGATGGCATTTTTCTCCATTTTGCTTAATTGTAGTGAAGTACCGCCCATTTCATTGGAAACATTCCTCAAAAATGGACTGAGGGTTTCACTGGGCTGAATATGCTCATTATAGTGGTCCAACACCTCTTCCAACGTTTGAAATCTCCCATCATGCATATAAGGCGCGGTGACGGCAATATTGCGTAAGGTGGGTACACGGAATCTTCCCAGGTCGCTTCCCTGTCCGGTGACTTCCATTCTTCCCGGATCATTCGGGATAATGTCCAAACCATTGTTATGAAAAAGCTCCTTGTAAAGTTTCGGCGTGCCATGACAATGGCCGCAGTTGGCACCACGGACTCCGTTCCTAGGATCAGGATTATTCATAAAAAGATTAAGACCCAGTAACTCCATCGCTGTAAGCTCATGGGTTCCATTTAAGTAACGATCATAGGGCGCATCCGCAGATATCAGTGTCCTCTGAAACTGTGCCAATGCTTGGACAATTCGCTTTTCATTGATCTCAGGACTTCCAAAAGCCCGGTAAAAATAATCTTTGTACTCCATTGATTCCTCAAGTTTTTTGACGGACTCTTCCAGGCTTTGTCCCATCTCATGCGGATCAGTCAAAGGAAAAACGGCTTGTTCTTCAAGACTTTTGGATCTTCCGTCCCAAAACAAATTCCTGACCCAGAGCAAATTGGCCAAAGACATGGAATTGCGTTTGGTTACTCCTCCGTCCACCCCATCACTGAAGGACTTCCCGTCCGTAAAAGCAAGCTTTTGTTGATGGCAAGAGGAGCATGAAATCTGATTGTTTTTGGAGAGTTTGGTTTCGTAAAACAGCATTCTGCCAAGCTCCACACCCTCAATAGTAGTGGGATTATCATCAGGAACAGCAATCCTACCCCCAAAATAAGCCGGATAGACCAATAAATAGGGTTCTGGCTGATGGGGCGAATGGGAATCAAATGAAAAAAGAAACAGAGGAAACAGGAAACCTAAGATTCCCCAAACCAATATCCTGTATTTTTTTTTCTTTCTTGGCATTGGTATCAAATCAATAATGTGTAAAGGCCAGGTTCAGAAAATAATTTCTACCGGCCTCTGGAAAACCTTCCATCAGGGCATAGTTCCTATCCAAAAGATTGTTTACCCCTCCTTGGGCAATTAGTTTGAGCTGGGAAAAAACAAAAACAAGCGATAACATGTAAGGCTTCATAGGTTTCCGTTATATACAAGTAAACATATCGAATGAAATCATTCAAAACAAGTCCTTTTGGACATTAAAATGGGCTTTAATGGAATTACATAAAATTGATTTTAAAATAGATTGTCTTCTGCTTTAAAAAACTCTGTTAGAAAGAGACCTGTCGGGTTTTGAATACCTGACAGGTCTTCTAAATGGTCAAATCAAAGAGTGAATTCTCCTAAATTGGATTTTTTCTGTACTCTAAATCATCTAGGCAAAGCAAAAGCCATTACAGACCCTGAAGGATTTTCTTTGGTGCCGCCCACAGTTAGGGCTACATATTGTTTGCCATTGACCTGATAGGAACAGACATTCGCATTATTGGCGGCAGGCAACGTGTACTCCCATACCATTTTGCCTGTTTTGGCATCAAAGGCCCAGATCTTTTTATCCTCTGCACCACTGATAAACACCAAGCCTCCAGCGGTCACCATCGGACCTGACCGGCCCAACAATCCTGTAAGAGGTCCGCCGGGTTCCTGTAATTTTTCATCATTACCTAAAGGGATCTGCCATTCATATTCTCCTGTTGAAAGATTCAAGGCATTCAATGTGCCCCAAGGACCTTTCATGGCCGGATTTCCACTTGGGCCTGACCAGGTTCTGTAGGCGGTGATATTGCCATATCGCACCGGTTTCTCCTCGTTTGAGTTGTCAACAGCACCGTCAGAAGCTTGGTCCACTTTGTCATATAAATAGGCGATAATGGCACTTTGTTCAGCTTCAGTCAATACCCCCGCATAGCCGGGCATGGCACCTCCTCCTATTCTGATTTTTTCAAGGGCAAGGTTTTCGCTCATTTTGTCTTTCAGGTTTGACACATCAGGAAATGTTGGAGGGATTCCTTTTTTATCCTCCCCATGACAAGTGGCGCAATGCTGCATATAAACCACCCTTCCGGATTCAAAAACTGAGTTGTCCCTGGCTGCAAAATGCTTGTCAATATCCACAATGGTCATGATTTCGGGAAGGTTGTTTCCCCGTATATAGAGGTAAGTGGAATTGGGATCAAAAGCAGCCCCACCCCAATTGGCTCCTCCTCTTGTAGCAGGAAGGGATAAAGTGCCTTTCAGATCAGGCGGCGTAAACAAACCCTCATATCGGACAGATCTGAACTGTTGCAGAATTGCCTGATAGTCTTCTTCGGAATAATAGTTCAGGTCTTCTTCCGTCATAAACTGCTTCACAAAGGGTGCAGGTTTCAGCGGAAAGGGTTGGGTAGGCCAGGTCACTTCCCCCGGAATATTGGATTGGGGAACAGGTCTTTCCTCAACTGGAAAAAGCGGCTGACCGGTATCACGATCCAATACAAAAATAAAACCGTGCTTGGTCACTTGCGCCACTGCATCGACATCCTTTCCATCTTTTTTGATCGTCACCAAATTGGGTGGAGATGGCAGGTCATAATCCCAAAGATCATGGTGAACCGTCTGGAAATGCCATTTGTACTGTCCTGTGGCCGCATCCAATGCCAAAACAGAATTCCCGTACAGGTTTTCGCCGGCTCTATCCGCTCCATAAAAATCATAAGAAGGAGAGCCCAGCGCAATGAACACCATCCCTCTTTCGGTATCCACACTCATTCCTGCCCAGCTGTTTGCTCCACCTGCATATTTGTAGGCATCCGGAGGCCAGGTTTCGTAGCCTGGTTCGCCCGGAAGTGGAATGGTGTGAAAAGTCCAGACCAATTCTCCTGTCTTACAATTGTACGCCCTAATGTAACCAGGAGGCGCACCATAAAAATCCGGTAGCCTTGACCCAATGATGATCAGGTCTTTGTAGATCCTTCCAGGGGTGGTCAGGGTAACAGAAATTTTATCAGGGTCATCCCTTACGCCTTCATTAAGGTTCACCCTTCCCTCTTTTCCAAAAGATGGAATCAGCTTCCCTGTTTTGGCATTTATGGCCATCAGGTCATTGCCGGAGGAGTAAAGGATTCTTTTGTCATCGCCGCTTTCCCAATAAGTAACTCCTCTACTGGCTGCACTCGGCATACCTTCTTTCAGGGATTTGAATGACCAGATTTCTTTGCCCGTAGCCGCATCGATGGCATAAACCGTCTGTTTGCCGGAATTGACATACATGACCCCATCCACAATGATCGGGTTACTTTGGCTTGAAACCGGATCAGCACCAGGTTCCAGATCACTCATCTGAAAGATCCAGACATTTTCCAACTGACTGACATTGGATAGGTTGATCTGGTCCAATGGGGAATAGCTGGTACTTTTTGGATCAGCTTTATAAGCACCCCAACCATTATCTATTGTTTCCTTTTGACCACAGGATATAAAGAAAATCAAGAGGACTATAATTGCTATCTGACTTAAGCCAAGTTTATTTTTTCTTTGAATGTTCTTCATTTTACTATACCTTAATTATTTACCCCTGTTCTATATTCTCCCGGTGTCTGTCCGACCTGCTGCTTAAAAAAGCGGGTAAAATGTTGGGGATATTTGAATCCCAATTCGTATGCCACCTCAGAGACAGACTTTTGCACATCAAAAATTCTTTCTTTGGCTTCAGTGATTATCTTGGCCTGAATATATTCTTGAGCTGATTTTCCCGTTTCCTTTTTGACCAAATCTCCTAAATAATTGGCAGATAGATTCAAGACATCAGCACAGTAAGCAACAGAAGGTAAACCCAATTTCCGGGGCTTTTCTGATCTGAAATAATCATTGATCAGGTTTTCCATACGGTGCATGATGCCCTGATGGACATTTTCTCTGGTGATAAACTGACGGTCATAGAAACGGGTACAGTAGTTCAAAAACAGTTCAATATTGGAAGCAATCAGTTTTTTGCTGTGTTTGTCGATAGCCTGCTCAAGTTCATATTGGATTTTGGCGAAGCAATCCAGCACAATTTTTCTTTCTCTTTCAGACAGGTGCAAAGCCTCATGCGATTCATAGCCGAAGAAAGTGTATTGCTGCATCTGACCTGCTAAGGATGTTCCCTGCAATAAATCCGGATGGAATATCAGCGCGGTCCCTTTGGGTTGATATACCTCCCCTGGATTATCCACACGGATAACCTGACCAGGACCTATAAAAGCCAAAGTCCCTTCTTGGTAGTCGTAGGTATTCCTCCCATATCGCAAGTCCCCACATTTGACTTCCTTCAAAAAAACGGTATAAAAACCAAAATACATATTGGAGGCTGACCTTGGATCGGCCTTGGAAACATCCACCACACTGACCAAAGGGTGGAGCGTCTCATTGTTGTTGAATTCATTGTAATCTTGAATTGTTTCAAACCGACGTAAGTTTTCCATGGCTTGATGAATTGTTTCAATCAAATTTAACGATTAATTGCTACGGCTAAATGACTTAATATCCCAATAAGTAATCTTGGTAGTTAAACCTGTAATCCATATACATCTATCTGTTTATATTCATCGTACATTTGTTTAAATCCAATTTGATCATGAAAATCTCAACAACTCTTTTTTGCTCCCTTTTTATGCTTGTTATACAATCCCTGTCTTTAAGTGCCGAAACCACCCATCTGAATGAGCAGCAAAAAAGTATCATTAGGATTGCTTCTCTTACGGCAAAAGGAGATCTGGAAACTTTAAAGCCTGCACTGAATGCGGGGCTTGAATCAGGCCTGACCGTCAATGAAATCAAGGAAGTGCTGGTCCATCTATACGCTTACTGCGGATTTCCTCGAAGCATTAGAGGCATTCAGACTTTTATGGAAGTCTTGGAGGAAAGGAAGGCAAAGGGCATAGAAGATAAAATAGGCCGGGATGCTTCTCCAATCCCATCGGATGATAAGTACCAAAGAGGGAAAAAGAACCTTGAAGCCCTGACTAAAATTCCTCAAAGTGATCAATTGACAGGTTATGGAGCTTTTGCGCCTGTGATAGATACCTTTCTGAAAGAACACCTGTTTGCGGATATTTTCGACAGGGATGTGCTGACTTTTGACCAAAGGCAGTTGGTGACCATTTCGGTGCTGAGCACCATAGGACGTGCGGAACCCATGCTCCGCAGCCATTTGAATATCTGCCTGAATGTGGGGCTCACTCCGGTCCAATTACAGGAATTTACAGAGGTTATTGCAACAACGATTGGTCAAAATGAAGCAACAGCAGCAAATGCGATTTTTAATGAAGTGCTAAAAAACCAAAAATAATCTGATCTGACAATGAAAAAACATCTCCTTTCTTTTTGCTTCCTTTTAATGGTCTTATCAACAGGTTGTCAGGAGCAAAACCACAATCAAGCTGATGGTTCAACCGAACCCATCATATTTCCAAAAGGGGAAAAAATCACCAACGACAATTTCACAGGTACCGCATACCTTCACATGATGATCCAATCTGAATCAGCGAATCAGACATCTGTGGGAAATGTCATCTTTGAACCGGGGGCGAGAACCAAATGGCACCTTCATCCCGGCGGTCAGATCCTCTTGGCCACTGGAGGTGTGGGTTATTATCAGGAAAAAGGGAAACCCAAACAGATACTCCGAAAAGGAGATTACATCAAATGCCCACCCAATATACCCCATTGGCATGGAGCAAGTGCTGATTCGGCTTTCATACAGGTGGCCATCACCAACAACCAATTTGGCCCAACGGTCTGGCTGGAAGAGGTAACGGATGAGGAGTACCACCATTGAAAGGTTTAAAAGAAGGATTTATTTAAAGACTGGATTGATATGGGTTTTTCTTATGATATGAAAAAATTATGGAGGATAAATGGCTTTCGAAATCGGACTGCCCCCTGAGATTTTAAAATTTGCAACTTACAGATCATCAAATAAAAAAACAGCCTCAAAACTGAATAAAACTAAAAAAATAAAGAAATTAAATGCTTCCCATTAACATGGACTCCTTAAGGCTTACCATCCTTATGTATAGCCTGTTCATGGCCTTAAACGTTGCCAAGGGCCAACACATCACCGAAGACTTGGGGTCTATTGTGTTAAAGGCCCAGGGCTAATTTGCTAAAGGAAAAAGGATTGGATCAATAATCAATTACATGGAATCAATAACTCAAAAATCAATACTATCATGAAAAAAAACCTAATTATAATTGCCCTATTGGTCTTTAGTGCCTCCTTTACCTTTGCCCAATCTTCTTTAGAAAAAGAGGTTTTGCAACTCTCCATGGACAAATGGCAATGGATGGCAGACAAAGACATTGCCAAACTCACTCCCCTATTCCATCCACAGGCCAAGTTTGTCCACATGAGCGGTACCTGGACTACCCCAAGGGAACTCGAAATCATTGAAACAGGTAGCATCTGGTACAAGAAAGCCACTGTTCATGATTCTGCAGTAGAAATTGTGGGTAAAACAGCAATCGTCTGGAATCGGATAACCCTCGAATCAGTAGTCCGTGGCAATGATGCCAAAGTGGAATTCACGGTAACTGAGGTGTACCAAAAAAAGGGAAAAAATTGGCAAATGCTGGCCATGACCTTTACCAGTGTAAGAGATACGCATCAGATTGAGAAAAAATCCGGTGTAATCCTGCTAAGTTTGAGTTAAAGAAAGTGAAAGTTTTAACGGGAGCTTAAAAACCAGGCAGATTTTTCCTGTTTTGTGTGGATTCATTTTAGTTGAAAATTAAGTATTTGAATTTCATTAATTTATATTAATTTATTTTGTGTTTCTGGGTCTCCCTGACAATTTTTAGTTCATGTTTGAGATACACAAAAAGAATTCTAGCCGTGGCTCTTGTGTACTGATTATCCAAAAAGTCGCAAGAATCACTAAAGTTGTCAAGTCATTAGGTAGTTCTTTTGACGAATCAGAGCTAATTATTTTTGAAAGGCTATCTGACAAACACGACCATAAAACCGGCTGAAGTCATTGTAGCATACGCAAACCTGCTGCATTTCGAGAAAGCTTCCCGAATAAGGAAAACGATATCTGTATAAGTCCTATTCATCTTCGCATACCGGAAAGGATAGAAACCATATCTGCATCTGCTTTGTGGTTTTTGCGGTCTTCAAAGATCTGGAACGGCTGTTGAAAATCGTCGAAGCAGAGTTTTCTGTAACAAGAGCAATAGTGCTAAAAAATGAACATTTATCAGATAATAGTATTCCTGCCAGAATCAAAAACTTGCTCAACTATACCGCTAAAACCAACCGAGGAACAACAGAAACTTATCCCTATTATCATGAAAATATAGCATGGGTGTCCTATCGCACAAAACAGGAAAGTTGGTACTGATCACCGACCTGAAGTGCAACGCACCGGCAATCATCGTCATCCACAACCATCTGACAGGGAACACGGTTCCTTACGAACTAACATAAAACTGACTTCGCAATTGGAGTAGGTATGCGACCTGCTTGAAATCAAGTTGCTGGACCACATCATGGTGACGGCGGCCAGCTATTTCTAGGTTTGGGATGAAGGACTTTTGTAGGCCTTTTTTACAAAAGGAATTGTATGGGAATATTACCTAATCGGGTTCAGAAACCCTGATATCGAATTTATAGGTTTTTCCTACTAGGAAATGTTCGCAGTTAAAAGGAGAACAATCCGTTAGTGAGATATCAAAAGGAACGGTTTCAGGCCCGTTGTCTGGTAATACCTGGACAGAGAAATTCCTCAATCCCTCCTGGAATGGCACAACCAACCGAAAGCCACCGTCCTGATCTAAGGGAACCGTGAAATTTATGATTGGGTAAGTATAGATGCTGGCAATTCCATGACCTGTAATGTAAACATATACATCTGTTAACGGTACCGCGTTATCGCGTCTGAGGACCTTCCCCTCGAAAACTGTCTGTCTCGGTTCCTGTTCACAGGAAAGGGCAGAGAGGCAAGACGCTATCAATAATGTTGCAAAAAAAGTTCTTGATTGATTTTCCATATCTTTACCTGATTAAAGTACTTTAAATTACTATGTACACGATTGATTTCAAGGATTATTTTAGGCCGAAAGCAAATGGAATCGAGCAGTTAAGTCAATGCCTGTAGGTTAATAATAAAGCATTTACAAATTCAGGAATTATATCTGTTTTTTTATCGAATAATTACTCGTTTTCTAACCACCTGCGAATCCGTTTGAATTTCGATGATATATAATCCAGGCCTTAGGTGACTTACATCATAGGTACCATCTTCAAATACGCTCGACATACTCCCATCCTTCAAGACCGTCCGGTTACTGTGGCTATGGGCAGCAGGAACTATAGAAATCGTATATCTAGTCCCTTCCCGGGCAGCCATGGCGATCCTAATTGTTTCGAATGCCGGGTTTGGCCAGAAACGGATACTGCCCTCATCTATAAGTGCGGTTCCCTGCAAGCTTTCATTGATTTCCAGAAGACTGATTTCCCGATTTCCATCATCCAAAATCCTTTGGATTGGGCCTCCTCCACCGCCACTGCAATAAACTGGATCCGAAGCAGGAAATACCGTGATTACCCTGCTGCTTATTGTGGAGATATTGGAATATGCTCCTCCGGAGTAGCTCCGGATCAAGGTAATGGTATAAGATCCGGGATTGAGATAGCTCAAGGTAAGGTTATCAGAGTTTAGATTGTAGAAGTAGTTGTTTGGCCCCGTGACCTCCCATCTATGTGAATATAGATTGGAAACGGACGAACCGTTGGTGATCCAAAAATTCAGGCTTTGGTTGGGACACATGTACCATTGTGTTGTATTGAATTGGGGAACTGGAGGAGGGGACATCGTCCCTGGATCTAAGGTGCAAAGGGTAGAGGTTATGCCGAATTCATTGCTTAATAAGCTCACCCATTGGGTTGAGATCGATATATTTCTTACATGCATGGTATTGTTATTCGTTCCATAAATTGTCTGGAACGGTGTCCATCCATTGGACTGAAGTTGTGAAACAGTCCGGTTTAGATGCGCCTGGGAAGTTCGTGGCGCAGTTGAAGCCACAGCACTGAAAAGGGGAACAAAGGAAAATTGGGTCCTCCCAAAGTCCTGAAAACTCCCATATGAGATTAAGGGTGTGAAAATAGTGAGAAAATTTTTCCAAGCCGTAGCCAGTAGGTCAGCACTAAAATAGTCCGTGGTTTCTATGTGCCCTCCCGCAGAAATATCATAATTGAATGCGTTGAAACTGAAGGTACGGTCTTTTATGGTTGTAGGTATGGCACCGACAGTGATCCAAATGGACGAAACGGTCGTGGACGCATTGATATTGTTTGTCCTGAGTTTGATAACCGCATTTGCCAATCCGGTGAATAAATCGACCTTGAACATCATGTCCCCTGGGGCAAAATTGTTTACCGGCGACTGCTGGGTCCCGACTGTACTTCCATTGATAATGGCAATTTTTTTTAGATTGTTTTGGGAAGGAAACCCCATTTGGCCAAGCGTATTTTGAAGTGCCGTGAAATCTGCATGTGGGTTTGGGCCCTTATATCGAAGCATCATTTGCCTAGCGGCTGGACTGTTAAGATAGGTAAGGGCTTTATCCAAGTCCGCCTGGGCAATGTTGAAAAGGTTTCTGATGTCCACATCATATACATCCTCGACAAGTTTTTGAATGCCTACCGGCACATTGGCACCTAAGTGGGGGGAGTCATAACTTATGAATTTGTCTACTCCGTGGACAATGCCCTTGGTTTCCATATTTCCTAGGCAATATCTTGCCACCAGACCACCCATACTTTCTCCAATTACTGTTATCGGGTGGCTCCCCACTTTCTTGGATTTGACATCGATTAAAAGCTGCTCCAGTACTGCTGCATTGGTCTGGATGGATGCGCCGCCATTTGAAAAATTCAGATATATCATGTCATAGCCATTTGCCCTGAACCTGTTTTCAACGGGGGTTACATATTTTGCCCGAAGATTGTTCGCATTGAATTCGTTTAAAGGATCAAACCCTTCAACAATAATAACCGGCTTGTCGAAGATCCTGTCACACCCGTTGTAGAGTACGGCGTGACCTCCCGAAAGGGAGAGGATACGGGTTTTGGACGGGTCTGCACCGTCATCTTCCCCACCTCCCAACTCAAAGATATAATCGGGTTCGGTATCATCAAATACGGTCACCATGAATTTGGAAAACACCGAAACCACATTTTTGCCGTGCGTGAATTTAAAGGTGAGCGCCCTCTCGCCCCCGCCGGCGTAGATTGCGGAGAGCCTGTCTCCTTTGGTGATTTTTCTGAACCCTGAGCCGTCCGACAGATCGATTTCCACTGAAACATCTTTGTTCTCGACTATAAACAGTTCCTCAGGTATCTCAAATTCAATTCTGGTTCCAAGACCCTCATGCTGTAAGGGAGCGGCACCAACCAATGTCACCTGTTTGTATTCCTTCGAATTGCTACTACCGGTTTTTACCGCATTGATGTTCTCTTCGATTTCTTCGGGTTCGAGCCATTCACCCTTAGTGAAGACAATCCCAAGAGTAACCTTATTGGAAGCCTTATCCTCATATTTCTCCAATACCATTTCAGGATTTATCTGTGATCTCTCTTGCCCTATACATGATTTCACCACTCCCATATAGAGTGATCTCCACTGCGGTGAATTCATGAAAAGAATTTTGGAATCTTGGTCATTACCATCTAGACCTTTCATTTTGTCCATGAATTGCCCGAAGAAAAATCCTTTGTTTAAAAAATAGTCGGTTCCTAGTGATTCGACACTGACACTGTCAAGACGCTTATGCGTCCGGATAAGCAACTCCTTGTTTTCGATCTGACCCAAACCTATAGTATGAATAGATATTACAGTGACGATTAACAGTAGAAATTTCTTCATGGCATTTGGAAAAGATGGAAACTGTTATGCTTGGGTAGTAGGTCTCTGAAAACTCTAAACATCCAACATTGTCAAAGATAATAGTTGGTGTCTATAAAAAAAATACCCTGTACAGGGAATTTTTCAATCCACCTGTTTTATACGGATTTATTTTAGTTGAAAATTAAGTATTTGGTAACTACTCAGGTTGTAATCTAGCTATATGATTTAGATTTTCCAGTACTTTTTCCGAACGTTTGATCAGGGTGTCCACGACGGATCTTATAACACAGAAGTTTTCGGCGCCGATATCGGATTTGAACTGTCCCGATATCTTTTGTTTCACTTTGACGTTCCGTACGGCCCTTTCCGAGGCATTGTTGTCAGGCGGCACTTTTGGGTGGTAAAGAAAAGTGAGCAGGGACTGCCTGTATTTGAGCAGCCTTTTTTGAAAAGTCACCGCCTCTTCATGTTCGGGGTGTACAGGTAAGCCTAGGAGTTTATCCATCCTTTCCTCCATTGCGGCAATGTTTTTTCCCAAGTCTGCATCCGGCAGGTTTTTCTTCAACAGGATGGCTTCCCCGAACAGTGCCCTGAGGCTCTCGGCCCATTTTGACCTATACCTTTCCACAATATAGTTGAGATCCCTTAGCAGGTGCGCACAGCAGAGCTGGTGCAGGTTTTCGGAATAACTGAAGTAGGCCCTCCATGCGTCATGGCATAACACTGCGTTTCCGAATCCATCGGGAAAGTGTGCCTTCATCGCCTTGAGTCCACGGGATTCGGATATGGCCAACAGGGTGTGTTCCTCTGTCTGGTAAGTCCAGACCCATTGTTTGACCCCGTCCACTTTTGCTCCGGTCTCGTCAGCTCCTATCACCGGACTTTTGGAGACGGCAGACTTTATCATCGCATAGATCGGGGCTGCTTTACGGGCAAATCTGCCGATGATGTTGTCGATGCTGCCCTCACTCAGACCAATGCCGAAGCAGTCCCCGAGAAGTTCCTTCATCCTTATGTAGGGAACATACTGCCTTGCGTACAGATAGCCCACCATGGTCTCGACCCCGCTTCCGTACTGCACTGGGGCATTGATGCCCGCAGGGAATGCAGCCCTGTTTTTTTCTCCGCAGGGACAGCTTTTGACATAGCTCCGGTGCTCTGTACATACCGGTCTGATGACGGGAAGGTCAAAGACCTGTCTTCTGCAGGAAAGTTCCGCAGGGACTTCCGACAGGTCACGGCCGCAGCAGGTACAGAAGGAAGGGATGTGGTTTTCTGTTTTATCGGGGCGGGATGTCATTTCCAGTGTATGGCCCTTGTGTCCCGGCTGACCGCCGGGTTTGCGATCGGTCTCCTCACGGAGGCTCTGGTTCTTTTTGGGGCGGTTTTCATCTTTGGAAGGGGGGACAGAACTGTTGCGGCTGTTTTTGGGATTACGGTACCGGGCAAGTTCCTTTTCGAGTTCAGCCACCCTTCTCTCCAAAAACCTGACCCGCTCCATGAGCTGGAGGTTAATGTTTATGAGCTGCTCAATCTGTTTGTCCCTATGGTCCAAGGTCTGTCTGGAATGTTTGTTGAATATGGGAACTTAATCAAATAATAACCAATGTTTTGCACAGTTTTTCCCCACAAAAACATGTAGATAAACAGGCAATAAAACTGATTTTTGTACATTCACCCAAAAAGATGCGCAACAATCAAACAAAGGCATATAGCACCCTAAAATCTTGAACATCGTTTAATAAAAAAGTACCTGAGTAGTTACAGTATTTGAATTTCATTAATTTATTTTGTGTTTCTGGGTGTCCCTGACAATTTTTAGTTCATGTTTGAGAGACACAAAAAGAATTCTAGCGGTGGCTCTTTCGTACTGATTATCCAAAAAGTCGCAAGAATCACTAAAGTTGTCAAGTCATTAGGTAGTTCTTTTGACTAATCAGAGCTAATTATTTTTGAAAGGCTATCTGACAAACACGACCATGAAACCGGCTGAAGTCATTGTAGCATACGCAAACCTGCTGCCTTTCGAGAAAGCTTCCCGAATAAGGAAAACCGATATCTGAATAAGTCCTATTCATCTTCGCATATCGGAAAGGATAGAAACCATATCTCCATCTGCTTTGTGATTTATGCGGTGTTCAAAGAGCTGGAACGGCTGTTGAAAATCGTCGAAGCAGAGTTTTCTGTAACAAGAGCAATAGTGCTAAAAAATGAACATTTATCAGATAATTGTATTCCTGCCAGAATCAAAAACTTACTCAACTATACCGCTAAAACCAACCGAGGAACAACAGAAACTTATTTCTGTTATCATGAAAATTTAGCATGGGTGTCCCATTGCACAAAACAGGTAACCTTTAGCAGTGTATGAGATACGTATGAAATTCAAAGGTAAGGATTTAAACCTGACAGGTTTAAGTTATCGAAAGTGAAAGTTTTGAACGTGACCTTAAAAACCCGGCAGATTTTTCTCTTATCAAAATCAAAAATAAAATCCTAAGAACCCTCAATCAAAGCTAACTTGACATTGGGGCCATTCCTTAGTAAATTGAAAAGACATTTTATACACTCACTACATGTCAATATCCAAAACCTCCCTCAACCGCCGTTCTTTTCTCAAAGTATCCGCCCTCGCCGGAGGAGGATTGTTTTTAAGCGTGGGTTGGTTGACAGGCTGTAAACCCGGATCCAAAGAAGCTGCACTTGGAATGCCGGAGGAATGGTTCAGAATCAATGGGTTTATCCAAATCGGTGATAACGGATTGGTAACCATTATGTCGCCGAATCCGGAGGGAGGCCAAAATATAAAAACAGGCATGCCTATGATCGTGGCAGAAGAACTGGATGCAGACTGGTCAAAAGTCCTGGTGGAACAGGCGCCTTTGGATACTGATAATTTTACCCGTCAATTTATCGGAGGCTCACAGGCCATCAGAATAGGTTGGAATGTACTGAGACAAGCCGGAGCAACCGCTCGACAACTATTGGTCAATGCTGCTGCCCAAACCTGGGATGTACCTGCCAATGAAATTACCACCGAATCAGGTTATGTCTTCCACACAGCCTCCAAGAAGAAAGCCCACTTTGGAGAAATGGCTTCTTTGGCAGCAACACTTCCTTTGCCTGAGAATGTGCAATTGAAAGATAAAAAGGACTATAAGATCATAGGAACTGCACGCAAGAATGTAGATGCCAAAAAAATCGTGACAGGTAAACCGCTTTTTGGAGTGGATTACAAAAAAGAGGGTATGCTTTATGCCATGATCATTCACCCTCCTGCCCATGGGCTGAAGTTGAAATCATTCGATGCTTCAGAGGCCACAGGCATGCCGGGAATCAAAGATATTTTCCAGATCAAATCCCATCAGGATGATTACGAACGCACCTTTTTTGACACCACAAGTTTTACGGATACCGTTGCCATTGTCGGGAATTCGACCTGGGAAGTGATGAATGCCAAAAAAACGGTCAAAGTGGAATGGGAAGAATTTTCCACTTATGAGGAAAGCAGGGACTGGAATGGCAGAAAAGAAAAGAGAACGATCCCGGCAGGACTGGAAAGCGAATCCGATCAGCAAAGAAAAATGACTGATGCCGCCAAAAAAGCTAGAACGCTCAGAAAAGATGGAAATCCGGAAGCTGCTTTTGCCAATGCAGCCAAAGTCATTGAACGTACTTTCTACGGCCCTTTTATGGCGCACAACTGTATGGAACCCATGAATTTCTTTGCCCATGTGCAGGGAGACAAAGTTGCATGTGCCGGGCCGCTTCAAAAACCGGAATTGACCGAACAAGCACTTTCGTCCCGACTGGGAATACCCATTGAAAATATCCATATCGACATGACCCGATTGGGCGGTGGCTATGGCCGTCGCTCTTATGCCCATTGGTTGATTGAAGCAGCCGTAATTTCCCAGAAAGTCAATGCGCCGATCAAATTGATGTACACCCGTGAAGATGATATGACAGGAGGAATCTATCGTCCCATGTATCAGGCTACCTATCGGGCCGCTTTGGACAAGGACAACAACCTGATAGGGTTTCATGTCAATTCGGGCGGCTTGGTCGAACCCCCATCCCACCCAAACCGGTTCCCTGCCGGAGCGATTGACAACTACCTGGCAGAAGAATGGATTGTCTCCTCCAACATTACCGTGGGTTCTTTTCGGGCACCAAGATCCAATTTTATCGCTGCTGCTGAACAGTCCTTTTTGGATGAGGTGGCTGAAACCATGAGAAAAGATCCCATAGATTTTCGCTTGGAGCTATTGCAAAAAGCCAAACAGAATCCCGTGGGCGAAAACAATGATTATGATCCGGATCGGTATGCTGGCGTATTGAAATTGGTGAAAGATAAATCCAATTGGGGACAAGTTCCTGCCGGTATTTCACGAGGAGTTTCAGCCTACTTCTGCCACAATAGCTACGCTGCACAGGTAGTTGATTTAAAAATCGAAAATGGACGGGTTAAGGTTGAAAAAGTGGTTCAGGCACTGGATTGTGGCTTGGTCATCAACCCTGATGCTGCTAAAAATCTCAGCGAAGGATGCGTGGTGGACGGTATCGGGACAGCCATGTTCGGGGAACTGAAGTTTGAAAAGGGACAACCTGACCGAAGCAATTTTGACCGCTACCGCATGATCAGGATGGCTGAGGCACCAAAGGAAATTGAAACCTATTTTGTGGAGAATGGAGAAGATCCTACCGGATTGGGAGAACCGGGTTACCCGCCTGTGTTTGCGGCTTTGGCCAATGCCCTGTATCGGGCAACCGGAAAGCGGTTGTATAGGCAGCCTTTCGTTCACCAGCTTTCGAATTAGCTTTTGTAAACGCTGTTCTAGATATGTAATCTTGAACCTTAAATGAAAAGGATTATTAATCCTAATCAATCGGGGATTGCAAATTCTTTTAATCTTTCCTCGTAATAGGAAATTTCGAGAAGCATGAAACGCGATCTTTATAAAAATGTTCTGAGTTGTAATACGGTGGCTCCTTTCAAAAGCTACGCAGGGTATGGGGTAGGAAATGGTTTTCGTCAAGTCGAGGAACGCTGCCCCAATAGTCAATTCCTTTAAGGATTTTCCCAATCAGGAGGAATAAAACGGGATGGGGTATATTTTGTGATTGAGGAAGAAAAGCTAGTGGATGTACAGAGGTAGTTAGAGAAATAGATAAAGGAAAATAGAAGATCATCAAAAACTCTTGCCAAAGCTTACTCCTGCAAAAAAAGGTGTAAAAACCCAATTCTCCCTAACTCCAATAGGTGTACTAAAAAAAGGGGTATAGCCAACCCTAAAAAAGAACCCACCTTCGGGTTTTTGGTATCTATATCCGATTCTTAGAGGGATACCGGTATCAAACACTACTTTATCTTTAAAATCCAATGTCTCTGAATCCAAAAGAGAGACAGCGTCTAAATAGGGAATAACCCCAAATCCCATTTCCAAATGATGGTTTGATTTGCCATAAAGGGCTGTCAGTTCTAAAGGAATTGCGGGAAGCCAATATGTCTTTGAATTTGTTGTTTCTCTTATCAATATTGAAAATCCCGCACTGGCATTCAGCTTGAGCTTTCCTTTTTGATGGAAAATTTTGCTGTAGTTAAATGCATAAACTCCAGAACTACCGCCTACCTCCAGATAAACGGCTTTTTTGGCTGTGAAAGGCACTGCTTTAGATTGGGCCATTGCATCGAAGGGTAACAAAGTAGCGAAGACTAAGACTAGCACATATGGTAATTTTGAGAAGTTTTTCATGATTTCATGAATAAATTTTTTCATTTTTTTGAATTAAACACCAAATCAATTTTTAACAATGATTTGTTTTCTAACTACCTGATCCCCTGCATTTATATGCAGGAAATAAGTACCAGTTTGTAAACCTCTCGTATCTACAAATACCTTATTTTCTTTGGACACGCCAGTCCTTACCAGTTTTTCAGTTCGATCAAAAACATTTACTTTAAATACTAAGGTCCTTGGCTTGTTTACCTTATGCAGAGGTTCCACATCTAGCCGTTCCAATGCTCTGTTGTCGTTAACATCATACTCCACAAATAATTCTCCATCGGAAGGATTGGGATATATGATAAAATCCCCCGAGGAATACATGTAACTACAAGGCATAACTGTAATTCCTGTCAAATGAGTGGCTCCACATCCATTGTTGACAGATACTCGAACTGGACCATAAGTATTATTTGATGAAGGAAGGAAAAATGTTATGGTATTATTCGATGTATTCTGAACGGACCATCCAGATGGGTAAGTCCAATTGTAGGTGTACCCACTTTGGTGCCCGGTAGGAACATTGGCTGTGTAGGTATACGAATTCCCATTACAAACCATACCTGAGCCTGATACAGATACCTGTGTTTGATTGAATGGACCTATCTGAACTGAAAAATTTCTTTTTTGACTATACCAAAAATCACTTGAGCTAGGTTTTGGTATCATACCTTGAACAGAAATTATGTAACTTCCCGAGGGAGTTCCAGCGGGAGCAACTATATTAACTGTTTCATTATGCTCAACTATATTGCCACCTCCATTGATAGACCAGCCTTCCGGCGCTTCCCATCGGTAGGGGTAATGATAATAACAATTTCCCCCGACAGGAAAAATAACATTTAAGGTGGGACTTGAGGTATAGGAATAGGACTGTCCAGAGTTACACATTGCCGGGCCTGAGATTGGGCTTGGAATAGGGACACGTGAAGTTGTCGAAACAATTTTTTCTCCTGAATCAAAAAAAATTCCGCATCCATTGGCTACAACCTTGATTTGATAAAGCCCAACATCGGGAAAAGTATATGTGAAATTCACACCAGTTCCCTGACCAACGACTTCATTTCCCTCAAAAACTTGCCAATGTATGCTACAGGAAAAAATTTCAACTCCAAACGTCTCTTCGAATGTTCTCGCTGAATAAGTCACTGATTTACTTGGACAAACAAAAGTGGAAGTTCCCTCGATAACTACATTTACTGCCTGCGCTCTATGAGAAAAAAAGCTTGAGACGACAAGGATGAAAATAAGTACGAATTTTGGTCGTGTGCAGAAGTTGACCAGAAATACCACACCGTGGATCAAGGAAGCGGGGGCGGGAATTGTATTCATTCTAGTATAGGAATTTTTTCGGAAATCAACTAGATAAATCTAAGAATATCTTATTCAAATAACAACAACTTTAGGTGAAAAAATAAAATTTTTCCATTCACTTTTTATTGTCTTGGTCCAGCCTTTCTGAATCAAGACAAACTTACATTTTCCCCTCAACCCCATAGGGGTTGAATTTTTCACCACTGATTAAAAGGAAACCTACAACAAAAACTTCAGATCAAATTCAATTTCATATTCTTTCAAAAGTACTTGGTATTCTTCCAAAAAAGTGGTCTTATAATGATACTCTTCCTGATTTTTGATATATTTGATAAGTCTATTTTTAGCCTTGATAGTTTCAATAAATGCTCCATAACCATCTTGTCATCCTTTGAAATTTGGGAAAATGTTTTCTCTTTTTATAAAATCACTACTTGCCAACTTGATGTCCTTGATTAATGATGAAGGGGCGATTATTGGATGTACAGCATTCAAAATATGTAAATGATCTTCCACTCCATTGATACGGTATAAATAGCAGTTTTTGTTTGTCAGCAAATGATGGATGTAGGCAAAAGCCTTATTTTTTGGTTTTGATCCATTGTTGGTTCTCGGTGTTTTGTTGAAAAAACAAAATGGTAAAGAATCTGCGTGTAGGTGCTCATAAAAGTTTTGGTTAAAAAGTTTAAAAACGATAATGTAATTTCGGTAAAAATGGATTCAAAGTCAATTTTTTTGGAATTCTTGATTTTGAGACCAACTGTTTCTGATCCATTTGAAAAAGGTAAGTGAGTTCGACCCTTTCAGGGTCGGGTGGGGATTGTTTATGGTCCTTTTTTTCCATGGGTTTCACCCGCGGTTATTGAAAGGGTTGACCCCATTCGGGGTCGGAGCAGGTTTCGAGCTGTAAATATCATCATAAGCACTCTTGGTTACTGAAAGATTTGTCTCTTTAGGGGCAACTAATGATAATCGTAATTTTCCAAAGGCAACTTCACAGAAGTTTTAACCCTTCAAAAGACCACTGGGCCAATATTAAATATCTAAAATGACCACGAAGTGGTCTAACCTGTCAATAACCCCAGGTGAAACCTGGGGCCTTGAGCAACTCTAATACGTTACCCTCAACCCCAAGGGGGTTGAACTTTTCAAAACTGCATTCACAATTCACTTCCAAACCAAGCTTTTTAAGCCAATTTGCTTTATTTTGAGGAATTAAAACAGTAGCTTGACCACTACCAGACTTTGAATAATCAAATGATCGAAACCCTCTTCCTTCACCTAGAAAGTTTTATCCCACTTAGTACCCAGGAAAAAGACCTGATCAAAGACAGGTTCTTCACGGTGAGTGCAAAACGAATGCAAAAAATACTTGTGGCAGGAGAGATCTGTAAAACTTACGCTTTTATTGTTGAGGGCTGTTTCAGGATGTTTGGGATGGATGACAAGGGATTCGAACATAATATACAGTTTGCTGCAGAAAATGACTGGATAGCGGATATTGCAAGTTTTTGCACCGCAAAACCAAGCCTGTTAAATATTGAATCCCTCGAAGCAGCCAAACTCCTGCAGGTCAAACAGCAGGATTTGTTTTTTCTTTTTACAGAGATCCCAAAACTGAACAGGATTTTTAAGGTCATGATCGACCACAAATACATCGAACTCCAAAATCGGGTATTGCAGAATTTCAGTTCCACCGCAGAAGAACGTTATGTCAGTTTTTTGGAGCAGTACCCCCATCTTACCAACCGCTTGCCCAACACCCAGATTGCCTCTTATTTGGGCATCACACCGGAATTTTTAAGCTAGGTCCGTAAGGGGCTCCAATCCAAAGGTTGATTTCTTAACCTAGGTTAAGGGTAGAACCGCAATATTGAAGGGAATTTTGTAGCATAAATTCACTTCAATAAAAAGCTCATGAAATTTCCGACTTCTCTATTTCTCTTTCTAATCCTTTTGACAGGATGTAAACCTGATGGAAAGGAATCAAACCAGACAAACCAGGAGGACCTACTATCTATTCAACAAGTGATTGAAGACTACAAGACATCCATCAACCGATTTGATACGCTATTGGCAAAAAACAATTGGCACACTTCCGAGAAGGTGAGTTTTATCCATCCAAGAGGCCATGAAAAAAGCTGGGAAGGAATCAAGACTGGAATCTATGCAATGTTCGGCTCCCGGTTCAGTAGCCGTGATCTTAAAAGTTATGATGAACATATAACCCTTTACGGAGATATGGCAGTTGTTGAATTTTATTGGGTTTTCGATGCAGTATTTTCAGGTGAGCGCCCGGACGCTATGCAGACCAAAGGAAGGGAAACTCAAGTGCTAAAAAAATTTGGAAAAGACTGGAAGCTAGTACATGTACACTATTCCAGCATGCCTCAAACAGGTGAAAGGGAAGGATTCTAAGCCTTACCTGATCTATCCAAATTTCTTAACCTAGGTTAAAGGTTAATACCTGCAGATCTGGAGAAATTTGTATCCATGAACATTTAAAAACATGAAAATGAAAAATATTATATAATCCTTCTATTGGCAATTTTCACATTTAATGCCCACGCCCAAACACTTAAACTTAAAAACCAGGAGTTTGAGTTACACAATGTCACAGGCGAGATCATCAGATTTGATGGTAAAAAGGTCTTGAAAATTGAAAGAGACCTGAATGCTATTCCTTTTGATTCCACCAATATAGAGGCCACTGTGGATGAGCCACATTATGCCCGGTTGTTGGGTTTGGATGACTTCGAAAACGGGACCATTGAAGTCAAAATGTACAGTCAATTGCAAAACCCTGCTACATACGCGGAAATTGCAGGATTTATTGGGGTATTCTTCAGGGTAAAAGAAGATGATTCTGCTTTTGAGAGCATTTACTTGCGGCCAAAAGTGGGAAGATCAGACAATCAGCTGCATAGGAACCATACGGAACAGTATTTTTCTTATCCACACTTCAAATTTGACACCTTTCGGAAAATCGCTCCTTTCAGATACGAAGGTTCGGCACCGGTGGGATTGAATGAGTGGATTACAATGAGGATTGAGGTCAACGGTGAAACTGCCGAGCTATTTATCAACGACATGAAGTATTCTACTTTTATAGTGGATAAAATGCTGGGAGAGAACAAAAAAGGTTTTGTTGGACTTTATGTGGATATCGGTACTATCGGATATTTCAGGGATCTGAAAGTGACTAAAAGGGCTTTGCAAGTAAGGAAAGCAAGCGAAAGGGTGAGTGATATTTAGTGTAAAAATCAAATCAAGGAATGGGTAAGTTTCCCGACAAACCTAAATTTCTTTCCAACAGCTTTTCTAAAGTTCAAAACTTTGGAAAAGTTTGAACCATTCAACATAGCCCAATAAGGTAGAAGCACATTAAACCAATCTAGACATGAACAACTTGAAACTGACACTACATGGCCTTTTCTCAATGATTTATGGAGCCCAGGCCCAAACTATCCTACTTGAAGGGAAAGAATTTGAAATTTCCCATGTAAATGCTTCAGTGGTTCAGTTGAACGGCGAGGAAGTTCTGAGAGTCGTGCGGGATTTGGAATCCTTGCCTTTTGATCCGGATAGGTTGGGGCAGACTGTTGACGAACCCACCTTTGTTAAACTGGCAGGGCTGGATCTGGAAAATGGAACCGTTGAGGTCAAAGTCCTCAGCCGATTATTGCCTGAGGTCCCTGCCTTTGTCCGTGGGTTTATTGACTTGGCTTTTCGGATTAGTCCAGACAATTCAGCATACGAATCCATTTATATCCGACCCACCAACGGAAGGGCAGATGATCAGGTGCGAAGAAACCATTCGGTCCAATACTATGCCTATCCGGATGACAAATTTGATCGATTGCGGAAGGAATTCCCGGAGCTGTACGAAACCTACGCCGATATGGGATTGGATGAGTGGATCACGATGCGGATCGCGTTCAGGGGCAAATCGGCCAAACTCTACCTTAATGACCAAGAGCAGCCTTCCTTTTTGGTCAAGGAAATGCTGGGATCCACCTCTACCGGTTCGATTGGACTTTGGGTGGACATCGGAACGGAAGGTTACTTCAAGGATATTAAGGTCAATTCCAGATAATTGGTTTTATCTTAGCCCCTACCGGATTCTCTGCCCAGGCTTTTGAAAGTTTTGTATAGGGATTAAATTTGCATAAAAAACTGCTATCATTTGATAATATTCAATAATTGTTTGATTTTCTTAATTTATCTGGTTTGGTATTTCGTAGATTTGCACCTGTACTATTCAGATAATTATGATTATCAAAGCATTAAGAACAATTTATCGGTTTTCCTTGGGGATGCTACTCTGTTTGTTTCCCTTAATCATTCAAGCGCAAGAAGAAAATGGCAATCCCAATTATTTTGGAGGTTCGGTCGGAGTCAATAATAATGGAATTGCCTTACTCCCTACTTTTTCACTGAACAAACCGGCAGGTTTTCTCATGCTCAACATGGGAAACAGGTTCACTTTTGAACCGGAATTTCACTTTTCCTTGGAAGGGAAGCCCTGGACCATACTTTTATGGAGCAGATATAAATTAATCCAAGGGGAAAAATTCAAGTTAAATGTGGGTGCACACCCTGGATTGCTCTTTGTCCCACAAGTGTTATCTATGAATGGGGCACCGCCTGCCGATGTCATCACCACGGAACGATACCTGGCAGGTGAAGTTGTACCCAATTATTTTATCACGCCCAATACCAGTATAGGCCTCTACTACCTCAATGGCAATGGATTTTCCGAGAGTTCCGTCAAAAGAACACATTTTATAACACTCAATGCCAATTTCAGGAAACTGCAACTCAACGAACAATTTTACCTTCGTTTTAACCCGCAGATCTATTACCTGAACATGGATCAAAACGAAGGTGTTTTTGTGTCTTCCATTCTTGCGCTTGCCAAAGAGGACTTTCCTCTGGCGTTTCAGGTGTTGACCAACAAAGCCATCCGGACACAATTTCTGGACACATCAGACTGGATGTTCAGTTTCAGCCTGATCTATTCATTTGGCAAAAACTATACACCCACCGCCACGGTATTTAAAAATTAACGATTTGAATTTCTTAACTTATACCTATGAAAAAATCAACAGAAAGGCAATTGTCCCCGTACAATACCGAACTTAAGCTGAAAGGTTTCAATGCCTTTCAGATCGAAGCAGATGGAGCGGCTACTAAGATGTACAGCCGAAAGG
Organism: Cecembia calidifontis; assembly: GCF_004216715.1. NCBI lineage: Bacteria > Pseudomonadati > Bacteroidota > Cytophagia > Cytophagales > Cyclobacteriaceae > Cecembia > Cecembia calidifontis. The sequence continues at coordinate 2,666,811 of NZ_SGXG01000001.1, read as the reverse complement.
ATTTTTATAAAATATGTCTGACTACAGGAAAGAGCAAAATCCACTACGCAGACCGTAGTTTTGAGCATGAAGGTACCATTCTGTTTTTTGGCAATCCACATATACCTTATTCCTGGGAGACAATTTCAAGGACTTATGTGGGCTATACCTGCCTTTTTTCAGAAGAATTCTTCAAGGTTTCCGAAAGGTCTGAAAGCATCCTGCAATCCCCTTTGTTCAAATTGGGTGGAACACCCATTTTTGATATAAATGAACAACAAAGGGACACCCTCAATGAAATATTCCGAAAAATGATTGACGAGCAGGAGTCGGAATATCCCTATAAAGATGAATTGATACGGAATTATATCCAACTCATCATTCATGAAGCCATGAAACTGCAGCCTGCCGAGAATGTGGAGGAACCAAAAAATGCTGCCCACAGGTTGACTGCGGTATTTCTGGAATTGCTTGAAAGGCAGTTTCCGATAGAGAGTGCGGATGCGCCGCTTAGCCTTAGAAGTCCTAAGGATTTTGCAGATGCCCTTTCTGTGCATGTCAACCACCTGAACAGGTCTGTCAAGCAAGTGACCGGAAAATCCACCTCGACCCATATTTCGGAGCGCATCGCCAATGAAGCCAAGGCACTGTTGCAATATACCGACTGGAACATCAGTGAAGTGGGCTATTCCCTGGGATTTGAGTACCCGACCTACTTCAACAACTTTTTCAAACGGATTGCCGGCACTACCCCAAAATCCATTCGGGACTTTACTGCTTGATTTTCATACTTTTTGGTTTGGATTTCATTACCTGGTCAGGAGCTTAAGGAAGTAAATTTGTCTTATTGATCCAACTGTCCAACAAGATGAAAAAGACATTTTATTTCCTGGGAGTAATGGTCCTTTCTATAGGAAATACCTACCCACAATATCAAGATTCTCAATCTATCAAAACCAAAAATGCCATGAATACAACCATTATTGAAGATCACTATACCTTTCCTTTGAGTGACCTCGTTATACGGGAAAAGGTAGAATTCAAAAACAGATTTGGGATCACCCTGGTAGGTGACCTGTACATTCCTAAAAATCTATCAAGCCAAACATTTCCTGCCCTTGCATTGAGCGGACCTTTCGGAGCCGTAAAGGAACAGTCCTCCGGGCTTTATGCCCAGCAAATGGCTGAGCAGGGTTTTATTGCCCTGGCTTTTGACCCTTCTTACACCGGAGAAAGTGGCGGTGAAGTCAGAAACATTGCCTCTCCGGATATCAATACAGAGGATTTCAGTGCAGCCATTGACTTTTTGGGACTTTTAGCCCAAGTGGATAGGGAGCGTATAGGAATTATAGGCATCTGTGGGTTTGGGGGATTTGCCTTGAACGCTGCCATTGCAGACAAGAGAATCAAAGCCGTTGCTACCACAAGCATGTATGACATTACCAGGGTTTCTGCCCATGGTTACAATGACCAAATTACAGCAGAAGACCGTGCAAAAATGTTGGCCATGTTAAGCCAAAAAAGATGGGAAGATGCTGAAAAAGGCAATGCTGACTATGGTGCCCAACCCAACAAAGATAAGCTGACCGGTGATGAACCACAGTTTATCAAAGACTATTTTGATTATTACAAAACCCCCAGAGGTTATCATAACCGGTCCATCAATTCCAACGGGGCTTGGGCTACGACCTCAGCTATTTCCTTGATCAATTCGCCCATTTTGAGCCATTTGAAGGACATTTCTCCAACACCTATATTACTGATTGCCGGGGAAAATGCCCATTCCAGGTACATGAGTGAAGATATTTATGCTATGGCAAACCAACCCAAAGAGTTGCTGATCATACCCGGTGCCAGCCATGTCGATCTGTATGACAGGTTGGATGTTATTCCTTTCGAAAAAATGGCGTCCTTTTTCAAGGCCAAACTCAAGTGATCCCCATGACAGGAATCAATTTCTCTTACAGGCTGACCCGGGTCATTTTGATGGCCCTGGTCGGGTTTGCTTGCCAAAATAAAACAGATTTGACGATGAGGGAGCAAGAACAAGAAAGCATCTTCAAGGTAGGTGAACCTGCCTCAGAAGAATATTTTACTGGAAATGTAAAAGCAGCCAATTAAAATAGTCAGGCAGATTCTTGAACAAATTAGATATGATAAATCTCAAGTGCCCAAAGATTTTAGGGCTGGTGCTAATTACTACTATTTCCCTTTCACTTCATGGCTATTCCCAAGATGGTGCCAAGATATATCAAACCTATTGTATGGGTTGTCATGGAGCGGACTTAAAAGGTACCCCTGCTGGTTCCTCTTTATTGACCGAAAACCTAAAGCAGGGTAATGACATGCGTTCCATCTCCCAAGCTATCGAAAAAGGAGTCCCCAATACCACCATGATTGCATGGGGCAATGCTCTGGGGACAAAAGAAATCAACACCCTGACGGAATATATCCTGAATAAAAGAAAAAGTCCCAGCTACAACTCTGCTGCGGAAAAACCTGCGACGTTTAAGACTCAGGATTATGTTTTGAAAATCGAGAAAGTCGTAACTGAAGGTTTAGAAGTTCCATGGGGGATAGAATTTGTTGATACCAATACAGCATTGATCACGGGAAATAAAGGGAACCTTTACTGGGTGAAAAACGGTAAACTTGACCCGGGAAAGATAGCTGGTCTCCCTTTTGTCTATGGTTCGGACATGTTTGGCGGAATGATGGATTTGGCATTGGATCCAAATTATGAAGAAAACGGTTGGGTGTACATTGCTTTTAGCCATAACCCTAAAAATACGGCTGACCAGACCTCTCCTGCCATGACCAAACTGATCAGAGGAAAAGTCAGGGATTACCATTGGATAAAGGAAGAAACCCTTTTTCAGGCTCCAGATTCCATTTTGGTCAGTGGGGGTTTTAGGTGGGGCAGTCGCTTGCTATTTGACAAAGATGGCTTTTTGTTTTTTACCATAGGGGATATGCAGCAATCCATCCAATCCGGAAACAACCCGCAACTCCTATACCGTGCTGAAGGAAAGATTTTCAGGATCCATCCAGATGGGAGCATTCCCAAAGACAATCCTTATTTTGGTCAAGAAGGAAAATTACAGGGGATATATGCCATAGGCACACGAAACGTGCAAGGAATTTCCCAACACCCTGAAACAGGCGAAATTTATTTTACAGACCATGGACCCAGAGGCGGTGATGAAGTCAATCGCCTGAAAAAAGCCGGAAATTACGGATGGCCTATAATCACATATGGAGTAAATTACGATGGGACCACTATTACGAATCTCACTCACCATGAAGGGATGGAACAGCCACTGACTTATTGGGATCCATCCATAGCTGTATGTGCTTCAGAATTTGTTACCGGAGGTCAATTCCCTAAATGGCAGAATAACCTTCTTGTCACCGCCCTGAAAGATCAGGAAATACGAAGACTTGTGTTAGATGGGGATAAAGTGTTAAGCCAGGAAGTAATTCTTAAAGGAATGGGAAGAGTAAGAGACGTGAAATTTGGACCAGATGGGGCACTATACGTCTTGACGAATTCTCCTGATGCTTTGTTAAGGATTTCACCGTTGGAATAAGTAGAATTTGGCTTCAAAAATGGCAAAAACTAATCCTTGAAAAAATGCAGAACATCTCAAAAACATGTATTTTGGTTCTTTTTCTGATTTTCGGATCCATATTTTGCCTGGGCATATCCTGTGAACGCGTCGATGCAATGGACCAATTACCACAAGAATGGAACGATATGGAAAATCAAGGAATAAAAGTAATTGTCAAGGTTGGCAATAAAGAGTTTACTGCATCTCTGTTAGAAACCGAAACTACTGCCAAACTGGTCAGCATGCTTCCTTTGGAGATGGAAATGACTGAGCTGAACAGCAACGAAAAATATTACCGTCTTCCCCAAAATCTTCCGATAAACACCTTTAGCCCAGGCACCATACGGAACGGTGACATTCTTCTATGGGGATCCAATACTTTGGTAATCTTCTATAAAACGTTCAACTCTTCCTACAGCTATACCCGGATCGGAAAAATCGATAATCCCGAAGGTTTGGAAAATGCATTGGGAAAAGGGAATGTCAGGGTGCTGATGGAACTGGAGAAATAGAGGGATGGTAGGGTATTTAAAAATTTGGTTTCAATCCTGACAGGATTAAGTATCTATATAAGCATTCTTTAAAAAAATAGGTTAAGAAATGAAAGAAACTTCGTACTGTAGCTCAACATATTTCAAGCAACTGATTCCGGGAATCCTGTTGTTTTTCACAATCCTTTTTGGCTGCTCCCCAAGCCACACCCATGGCCAATCTGAAATCATCCAAGAAAAGGACATCATGATGCCTACCCGGGATGGCGCAATGCTGGCTACGGATATCTACAGGCTGAAAGATGCTCCCCCATCCCCTGTTTTGGTGGCCCGGACACCTTACAATAAAAACAATACAAGACTTGATTTCGAACGGTATTTGAATGCCGGATATGTAATCGTCATTCAGGATGTGCGTGGCAGGTACGCATCAGAGGGGGATTTTGAATCTTATGTTTATGAAACCAATGATGCCCTTGACCTGTACGATTGGATCAACCAACAACCCTGGTCCAACGGAAAAATCGGGACTTTCGGAGGGTCTTATTTAGGAGGAACACAAACCTTGCCTGCCCGTGAAAATCATCCCGCCGTAAAGACCATGGTTCCTGAAATCACCTTTTCCAATACCCATGAGGGGACTTCTTACCAAGGAGGGGCCAAAGTACTCCATGATTTGCGATGGATCGTCTCTATTTTGCCTGACCTGATGGAAAGAAGGCGGGCAAGAGGCGAGGATGTAGAACCCAGGGAAAGTATCCCGGATGAAATTTCTGTCCTCAATGGCCTCCCCCTCGCAAACCATCCATACATTGCCAAGTATGCCCCATTTTATATCGAATGGCTCAAAAACCCCAATGCCGGTCCTTATTGGGAAGAAAGATCTCCCAATTCGGGTTACCAAAACATGACCATTCCAGCCATGCATATCAGCGGCTGGTATGACATTTTTGTTCGGGGAACCATTGAAATTTATACCTCCATGCGAGACAAAGCAGGATCGGAAATAGCCCGAAAAAACCAACGCTTGATCATGGGGCCTTGGACACACATGAATTTCAGCGGCGAATTTCCCGAAATTTCTTTTGGTCCGGAATCCAGCAGTTCGGCAATTGACATGGATGGAATCAAACTTCGTTGGTATGACCGTTGGGTTAAGGGAGAGAAAAACGGAATAGAGCAAGAGGATCCGGTGATGATATTCACCATGGGTATAAATAAGTGGAGAACCGAAAAAGACTGGCCTATTCCTGGCACTGAATACAAAAACTTCTACCTGAGGAGTGGTGGAAAAGCCAATTCAGTCAAAGGGGATGGGTATTTATCAGAACAAGCCCCTATCGGGGAAAAGCCTGATGTTTTTGTCTATGATCCGATGAATCCTGTGCCAACTTTGGGAGGGCAGGTCATTCTCCCCGGTCCAAATGCTACAGGACCAAGGGATCAGATGGAAGTGGAATTGAGGGATGATGTGTTGGTCTATTCCACACCTGTTTTGGAAAAAGCGATTGAGGTGACAGGAGACATCACCTTGAAGCTCTTTATTTCCTCTTCGGCTCCGGATACAGATTTCACTGCCAAACTTGTGGACGTATTTCCCGATGGACGTGCCATGTTGCTGACTACCGGTATCAAAAGGGTACGGTACCGCAACTCTCTTGAAAAAGAGGAACTGATGGAGCCCGGAAAAGTCTATGAAGTGGAGATTGACCTACAGGCTACCTCCAATGTTTTCCTACCTGGACATCAGATCAGACTAGAGGTTTCCAGCAGCAATTTTCCTCAATTCAACCGCAACAGCAACACCGGCGGAAGCATTTACTTCGAATCGGCCGAAGAATACCAAAAAGCCACCAACAAGGTGTATCATGAGGATGAGTTTCCTTCCGTATTGATTTTGCCGGTGATCGAACGGTGAAATATGCTTTGAAATATTCTATGTCTTTGTGAATCTTAGATGCTTTGGAAAGCATTTTATTGTTTGATTTTTGTAAATATTGATTTGAAAACGGTTAATACTGCTCCTAAAATTTGTTGTAATTTTACAGCACTAAATAACAAGTAACATGTTGAATTATAAGGTTATAACAGAAAACCTCAAAATCGAAAAATCAATTTCCCGTTTTTGTATGGGAACCAGCAAAGGTAAACTTCGTCTGTATTTTGTAAGTGAGGCCTTGGCATTGTTTTTTGTGATTATATCCAACCAAATATTTGCACAAAACCAAAATTCCACTGAATCCAACCATTTTAGGGGCAATATAAGCATTACCAATAATGGCCTTTCCTTGATCCCAGTCTTTTCGCTTAATCGACCTGCTGCTATTTTCGAGCTTTCTCTAGGCGGGGAGAGACTTAGTTTCGATCCTGAATTACGGTTTGCCCTAGATGGAAAGCCTTGGTCATTTATCTTTTGGTGGCAATACAAAATCATCAAATCTGAAAAATTCAGGCTACATATCGGTGCCCATCCAGCCTTTATATTTGAGGATGTCCTTATGGATGATGGCACCGGAACTATGGTAGAAACCATGGAAGTCAAAAGGTTTTTTGCCGGAGAAATTTCCCCAAGTTAAATTTTTCAGTGAACATGCCAGGGTAAGTTTTTTATACCTCCATGGCAGAAACCTTGGAAATGGCCCAAATGCCATCAATCAATTTGTAGCATTGGGATCACATTTCACAAAAATTTCCCTTTCAGAAAAATTATTCTTCAACGCAAGTCAACAGGCTTTCTTTCTGAAAATGAATGAAAAGGAGGGATATTTTGCCAGTACTTCTATAGTCTTGGGAAAAAAAGATTTCCCGCTTGCCTTAGGTTTCATCATCAGCCGTAAAATCGTCTCAGAAATTGAGGTTGACAACTGGATTTGGAACATCAGCTTGATTTACTCTTTCAACAACCAATTTGTCAGAAGGGCGAATCCATTGCTATAAATGATAATTATTGATATCGGATATTGGGGTTGATATTGATTGAAATTCTATATAAATAAAGTTGAAATAAGGTGGAAATAAGGTGGAAATAAAATTCTTGATTAAAGGTGAATTTTTATCGATTCAGGCTTGATGTCAGCATATAATATCTCCGAAGGCAAATATCCTTTTATATCGCTTAGCCTATATCTGATTGATCTGAAATATTCACTAGTAAACAATGAAAGGATTTAAAACAAAAGTTATGGAACGGAGTGAGAGTTTAGAGGAATTTTACAAAAGAAAATTCAATTGGCTTCCAGAGAATATAAGGAATGACATCGGGTATTTTAACATGTTCCGTTTGGAGCCTTATTCCCATGGCAAACTAACTTCTATTCCCTATCGTCGCAGGGATTTTTACAAAATCATGTTGGTCAAAGGCCATGGCACAGTCTATTATGCCGATCAGGTCATTGAGGTAAAGAAGCAGGCTTTATCTTTTTCCAATCCTCTGATACCCTACAAATGGGAACATCATGAGGAACTTCAGGGACAATATTGCATTTTCAACCAACATTTTATGAGCCATTTTGGCAATATAATGCAGTATGAAATTTTCCAGCCAACGGGAAACCATGTTTTTGAATTGACAGATGAGCAGGTTATTGAAATTGAGGAAGTCTTCCAAAAGATGGAAAAGGATTTCAAATCGGATTACAAATACAAATACGACAGCATACGCAACCACATCTTCGAACTGATCCACTATGGGCTCAAGTTGCAGCCCAATACCTTGAATGACCGGCAGCCATTTAATGCTTCCCACAGAATCACCGCCATGTTTACCGAATTGCTGGAAAGACAATTTCCCATAGAGGATAACCACCCGAAGTTGGATATCCGTACTCCATCCGAATTTGCGGAGCACCTCAATGTCCATGTCAACCATCTTAACCGTGCCCTTAAGGAAGTCACCGGAAAAACCACCTCACAGATCATTCAGGACAGGCTTTTACAGGAATCAAAAGTCCTGCTCAAACACAGCAAATGGAACGTGGGGGAAATTGCCTATGCCCTGGGTTTTACGGAAGTGACCCATTTCAACAACTTTTTCAAAAAGCATGTCGATACCAGTCCGATGAGGTTTAGGGAAGAGTAATGCTTTTGAGGTTTTTATAAAACCAAGTAGGATTGATTTAATTATATTGCATCATTGGGGTTCAATAGATGCTCCTGACTTTTCCCCATTCAATGGGGATCCTGAGGAGCTATATGGAAGAATTAATAATCCTGAGCGAATCCGAATTCTGGCTCCCGGAGAGCCCTTTATCCTAAAAGAAATTGATTAAATTTAAAAGACTCTTATGAATATTCAAATCAGATTTTTCTTAACCTTCTTGCTTATCCCGATTTTAACAAATATCCAGGCACAAATCCCTGAAATCAATTCCAGAAAGGAAAGGGCTGAATTGAAGTTTAAGGAACTATTTGCCGGAGAAATGAGCGAAAGTCCTTCTGATCCTGAATTATTACAAAATTTGCGAAATTTCATCTATGGTGAAGTGTTTTACTTTGGAAATCTCGATGATAAAACCAGGGAACTTATAACCATCACGGCTTTGACTACCATGCAAATGCTTCCACAATTGGAATCCCATGCTCACGCTGCTTTGAATATTGGAGTTTCTCCAATAGAAATTCGGGAATCTGTATATCAATTGGCATCATTTATCGGTTATCCAAAAGTATTAAATGCGGTAAATGCGATCAATAATGTTTTTGAGTCTAGAAGTATTACGCTTCCCCTTTCACCCCAAGGGACTGTAAAAGAATCAGAAAGACTGGAGAAGGGAAGTGAAATACAATTTCCCCTTTATGGAGATGGAATGAAGCAAAATATGAAGGACTTGCCAGAGGAATTCTCGGAATTTATTCCCGATATGCTTACCAAAACCTTGTTTGGAGATTATTACACTAGACAGGGACTTGACTTGCAAACACGGGAATTGTTGATTTTGGCGGCATTGACTACAATGGGGGGCACAGAAAGACAGCTGGCTTCCCATGCCATAGGGAATTTAAAAGCCGGAAACAGTAAAGAAACGATGCTATCAGCCATGGTACAGCTATATCCTTACATTGGATTTCCAAGAATTTCCAATGCAATAAAAGTGATCATGGAAACTCCAAATCCATAGAAGTAACAAGAGGGGTATAATAAAGCAAAGTTGCAGATACTCTTTTATGGTGGAACTAAATAAAGCCAAAGAGACAGTCAATCCAAACCAATTAGGTCATACTAACCACAGAGTAAACCCTGATTTTACATTAACCCATTATTAAGTATAAACTGCGTTAAGATTCTTCTCGTGCAGCGTAGCGGATGAACATTTTTTGCTTTCTGTAAAAAAAGTAAACAGTCCCTCAAAATTTACCTAAGCTACCCAAATGCAACATTAATCGCCAACTATTCAATTCATCGACTCCCTAAATACAATATGGTATTCACCGAAGTTTACCAAAAAAAAGAAAGCGGCTGGAAACTGATTGCCTGACATGCGAGTGCAATGTAAGGATTTGATCCAAGGATAATAAGGGTCGAACTTGCTTTCACGTTCGACATTTTTTTCAGACTAAAAAAGGGATTTGCCCCGCTATCATTGAGTTGAACTGGTTCGATTGCATTTAATCGAACTAGTTTTAAGAAAAACAGACCAATAACTAGGTTCAGGAAAACGTAAAGCAGTATTGATTTTGGGAAAATCAATTTAGGTGGACTTCTCTCGGGTCCACTTTGAATAAATACTTGATTTTCGTAGGTAACTGTTTGAAAAATTTAAGGATTCCGGGATTTTCTATAGCAATTTTAAAGAATAATTAAACCAACTAATACTATTAAAATAATCCATCTAAAAATCCTGATATTCGGAGCCATTGCTCTTGCTTCCCTGAAACCAGTTTCCGCACAGTCAAAAATAGACATCTATGGCAGCCAAGATCCTAGGAAAATCAAAAAGATGGCAAACTATTTTCTGGACAAAATAGGCATAGAGGAGGATTTGCATTTGGCAATTAAATTCACCTCAGATCTCCCGGAATACCTTTTAGGGTTTGTCATTCAGTCAGATACAGGATACACCTCAAATCTTCAAAAATTCAAAATATTTATCCAGTCCAATTTGTCTGAGTTTAAGCTCTCTGAAGTTTTGGCACATGAACTGGTCCATGTCAGGCAATATGTCGAAAGAAAGTTGGAGATTGACCAATCTTCAAATATCTCTTGGATGGGAAGAAGGTATTTTTATAATTCAAATTTTCACCGATTTTCTCCATGGGAGAAAGAAGCTCATTCAGAAGGGTTTAATTTGGCTAGGCAGTTATCAAACGATGATTTGGACATGTCGCATTTCATTATTGGACCGAAAAGTAATATTTGTTCTCAATATAAATCTTGGGAGATATGCAGAAGCAATTAATTGGGTAATAATTATCAAAAAGCGTTGGTTCTTTGAATCCTCGCTTTTTTTCATCCCCATTTAATTGATTTATGAGATTCCTTATTTTGATGGCAATTTAACCTGTATCTTTCATTCGAACTTCTATTACATTTTAGAGGTCTCTTTTCCCTTTATGATTTCGAAACCCAACAGGCTTTTTGTGATATTCTTTTTACTCCATGTTCAGGTTTGGGGTCAGGAAAAAACAGTATCGGACACGCTCCCAACCAGGGACCTAGGCGAACTGGTCGTCACTGCCACCCGGCAGCAGGAAAGTATCCTCAAAGCTCCCGTCAGTGTAGAAAAGTTGAATCTACAAGCCATTCAACAATCTGCCCAACCTGGATTTTTTGAGGCGATTCAAAACCTAAAGGGCGTACAGGTCATCACGCCGAGTTTGGGATTCAGGGTTATCAACGCCCGCGGTTTTGCCCATACCACCAATGTACGGTTTGTCCAGCTCGTGGACGGTGTGGACAATCAGGCACCACATATTGGGGCCCCGATTGCCAATTCACTTGGCCCCAACGATTTGGATATACTCTCGGTAGAAATCATCCCTGGATCTGCCTCGGCCCTGTATGGTATGAACGCCATCAACGGGATCGCCCATTTCATTACCAAAAATCCTTTTGACTTTCCTGGGATTTCCATCAATCAGAAAATTGGTATAAACAACATTAATTCCCCGGATTCGGAAAGTACGCCTTTTTATGAAACCAACCTTCGGATAGCCGAGACCTGGAATGCCAAGTGGGGACTGAAATTCAACGGCTCCTGGATGCAAGGTACCGATTGGCACGCCAACAACCAGCAGGACCTCAACCCATTGGCGAATAGGACGACCGGCTTGTCTGCCGACCAAAACCCAGGAGCAGACCGAGTCAACCAATATGGCGATGAAGCATCCAACAGAAGGACGCTGACCCTCGACGGTATCCGCTATGTGGTGAGCCGCACGGGCTATGCCGAAAAGGAAGTGGCCGACTATGGGCTGAAAAACCTCAAGGGCGATGTTTCCTTGTTTTTTAGGCCAAAAGAGCATCTAGAACTCTCCTACACTTTCCGTGCTGCCCATCAAAACAATATCTACCAGCGGACCAATCGCTTTAGGTTAGAGGACTATCGAATCCAACAGCACTCATTGACCTTTCAGTCCCCAAAAATCCAATTCAGGACCTATCTGACCCAGGAAAACACAGGGGATTCTTACAACATCAGATCGATGGCCGAAAACATAGACCGGAGTTTCAAATCAGACAACCAGTGGTTTTCCGATTTTTCCAGACATTACCTTGAAGCTTCAGGAGCTGGCATGGGAGTTGCAGACGCGATGAATCTGGCAAGATCTCTTGCCGACCAAGGAAGGATTCTTCCCAACACGCCTGAAATGGCTGCAAAAATCGAGGAACTCAGAAACATCAACAATTGGGATATTGGAGCTGCACTAAGGGTACAGGCAAGGCTTTTCCACGCCGAATATCAACAGGATATCAGTTCCTGGCTCTTGCCGAGGAATCCCGACCTCCAGGTCATGTATGGCTTGGACTATAGAACCTACATTATCGTGCCGGATGGGAATTATTTTATCAATCCGGCGGAACCAGGCGAAAACCTGAATTATTGGAAAACGGGTGGGTTTATACAAGGAACAAAGACCTTTTGGCAGGACCGGTTCAAGGTCAATGCAGTGCTCCGTTTGGACAAGTACCTTTATTTCGAGCCAAGGCTCAATCCGAGGTTGGCAGCGGTCTATACCCCTTCACCACAGCAAAGTTTTCGCTTTTCGGTACAGAGTGGCTACCGGTTCCCGAGTATTTTCGAGGGCTTTTCCAACATCAACAGCGGTGGCAGAAAGCGGATTGGCGGCTTGCCGATCATGTCGGCGGGTATTTTTGAAAACAGCTTCACCCAAGCCTCCATCACCCAATACCAGCGTGCTGTCCAATCAGACGTGAATACCAATGGCCTTGATCTTGCTGAGGCAATCCGCCGAAACGAAGGCCTGTTGGCAAAAACAGACTACACCTATCTCGAACCCGAGCAGGCAACCAGCCTGGAGGGCGGCTATCGCGCCGAGTTGCTTGGAGGGAAATTTGCCTTAGATGCCGACCTCTACCTGAACAGGTTCCGTAATCTCATCGCCCAATTGGATGCCAACGTGCCCCAAACCTCCAAAAGTGACAGCATCGGTTACTATTTCCTTCAAAACTCCACCCAAGACCTTTACCGCCTTTGGACCAATTCCAAGACGGTAAGTTTGAATTATGGAGGTAGCCTTGGCCTCAGCTACAACTTTTTTAAGGGATTTCGGCTCGGTGGCAACTTCACCTACGCAAGACTCTCCCGACAAACTAGGGGTGATGGTTTGGAAGATGGATTCAACACGCCGGAATGGAATTACAACCTGTCTTTGGGAAACCCCAATTTGTACAAGTCCCTGGGATTTCAGTTCAACTTCCGGCAGCAGGCAGGCTTTCTCTGGGAATCCGCCTTGGCCACGGGATGGGTAGAGGGCTATTCTACGCTGGATGCACAGCTTACTGTGGGGATATTCAAAAACCTTGGAAGTGTCAAGTTGGGTGCTACAAATGCTCTCAACAGGTATTATTATTCCTTTTTGGGTGGCCCCAAGATTGGAGGGTTTTACTACACGAGTCTGACTTTTGGGTTTTGAATTGATAGGTATCCCAATTACTTACTACCTAAAGAGAATAATCGATTTAAGTAAGGATCTGTTTGATTTTCGTAAGGCATTCCTTTTCAAAAACAGTAACTTTATCAAAAAACTAGAATTATGGCAACATTCAATCTCAATATCAACGGGAAATCCCAATCAGTGGATGTGGATCCTTCAACTCCGATTCTTTGGGTTTTGAGAGACCATTTGGATCTTGTAGGCACCAAATACGGTTGTGGAGTGGCAGCTTGCGGAGCCTGCACCATACTGATGAACAGAAATGCCATCAGATCTTGTGTGACTCCTGTTTCGGCTGCCGAAGGTGCTAAAATCACCACGATAGAAGGTTTGTCCGAAAACGGTGACCATCCGGTACAAAAAGCCTGGCTGGAGCACGATGTGCCACAATGCGGTTATTGTCAGGCAGGACAGATCATGAGTGCAGTGGCTTTACTGGATAGCAATCCCAGTCCAAGTGACGAGGACATTGACAATGCGATGAACGGAAATATCTGCCGTTGCGGCACTTATGTACGGATAAAGAAAGCGATCAAAACTGCTGCAAAATCCTAACCCAAAAGCCAAAGACCATGACAATTGTAAAGACAAAACTCAATAGAAGATCATTTCTCAAGGCCTCTGCCCTGGCAGGTGGCGGCATGATGCTGAGCTTTAGCTGGCTGGCGGGATGTAAGCCTAGCCCCAAGGAAGTTGCCCTTGGTTTGCCTGATGAATGGTTTGAACTGAACAGTTATATCAAAATTGGAGAAAACGGGGCAATTTCTTTGATGTCACCAAATCCCGAATTCGGTTCCAACGTCAAAACCTCCATGCCGATGATCCTGGCAGATGAACTGGATATGGACTGGAAAAATGTATTTGTAGAGCAGGCTGATTTTTATCCGGAACGGTATGACAGGCAGTTTACAGGAGGAAGTCAGGGCATTCGGCAAGGTTGGAAACCACTGCGCACAGCAGGTGCTACTGCCAGATTGATGCTTGTCCAGGCAGCAGCCCAGACATGGGATGTTTCCCCCAATGAAATTACGACCGAAGCGGGAATGATCCATCATAAAGGCAGCGGTAAAAAAGCAGGATATGGAGAAATGGCCTCTTTGGCCGCAACCCTGCCCATCCCGGAAGAAGTGGAACTGAAGGCTATCAAAGACTTTAGCATCATCGGCACCTCCAGGAAAAATGTGGATGCCGGAAAAATTGTAACAGGTAAACCATTGTTTACCATGGATTTCAAAAAGGAGGGCATGCTGATTGCCATGGTAGCGCTGCCTCCGGCTTTTGGCATGAAAGTAAAATCCTTCAATGCCGAATCGGTTAAATCCATGCCGGGTATTAAAGATGTATTCAGCTTTCAAGTCCATAAAGAGGATTACGAACAGAATATGTTTGATACCACCACCCATCCTGAGCTTATTGCCATAGTCGGAAATTCTACTTGGGAAGTGATGCAGGCCAAAAAGCAATTACAGGCGGAATGGGAAAAAGCCCCTGAAAGAAAATTTATCATGAGCGGATGGGGGGGAAATAAATCAACTGTAAGAGTTCCTGCCGGATTGGAAAGTACAGATGGTCACCTGGCGAAAATGGAGGAATACTCCAAAAAGCCCGGAAACATCCTTCGTCGGGATGGCGATCCTGAATCCGCCTTTAAAAAAGCCAGCAAAATCCTGGAACGTAGCTACAATGCTCCCTACCTGGCTCATAACTGTATGGAACCGGTCAATTGCTATGCCCATGTCACGGCAGACCATGCGGAAGTATATGGCCCCATACAGGCACCTGAGTCCATCATGAATGCATTGACCCATAGATTGGGACTACCAAAGGATAAAATCCAGATCAATCTGGCAAGAATGGGAGGCGGATTTGGTCAAAGAGCCTACGGACACCATTTGGTCGAGGCCGCTGTCATATCACAAAAAGTGGGGGCACCCATCAAATTGATGTACACCCGGGAAGATGACATGAGCTATGGTATCTACCGGCCTACCTATACCGCTACTTATAGGGCTGCCTTGGATGAAAACAACAACCTTCTTGCATTCCATGTAAAAGCAGGAGGAATCCCTGAGAGTCCCATTTATCCCAACAGGTTCCCCGCAGGTGCCATTGACAATTACTTAGCGGAGAGTTGGCAAATCGAATCCAATATTACCATTGGGGCATTTAGGGCACCAAGATCCAATTTTATGGCTGCGGCTGAACAAGCATTTCTGGATGAACTTGCGGAAGTGATGGGCAAAGACCCCATTGATTTCAGATTGGAACTCTTAGAAAGGGCCAAAAATAATCCGGTCGGTTCGAATAATGATTACGATCCCGAAAGATATGCCGGTGTCTTGAAATTGGTCAGGGAAAAATCCGACTGGGACAATCCAAAACCAGGAGTTCACCGAGGGGTGTCCGCTTATTTCTGTCACAATTCCTATGTGGCAGAAGTAATTGACCTAAAATTGGAAGGTAATAAACCCATAGTCGAAAATGTATTTGCTGCAGCTGATTGCGGTATTGTCATCAACCCTGATGCTGCTATCAATATGGGGGAAGGCGCCATCGTCGACGGTATTGGAAATGCCTTCTTTGGAGAACTCACCTTCAAAGATGGTGTACCTCAAAAGAACAACTTCACCAATTACCGAATGATCCGCATGCCAGAAGCACCCAAAAAGGTAGAAGTCCATTTTGCAAAAAATGAACATGACCCTACAGGACTAGGGGAACCCTTCTTCCCTCCTGTATTTGCGGCTGTTTCCAATGCGCTTTATAAAGCAACCGGAAGAAGGCTGTACAACCAACCTTATTTGAAGGAACTGGAGTCAGGGATCACCAGGATGTAAGCTAAAAGAGGCTGTCGCATAAGTGGACAGCCTCTTTTTTTTTCTAATATCGGAATAAAAAGAAGTATTATTTCTGCTTGATTCTTGGATTGAGTTTTACTGTCTTTCCCTCCACATTCCGTCTCATCCGCATATTGATAAGTTCCACTCCCAGAGAGAAGAAAACTGCAAAGTAGATATATCCTTTGGGTACTTCAAAATGGAAGCCCTCCACCAACAACATAAATCCGATCAAGATCAGGAAAGATAGCGCTAAGATCTGAAGTGTAGGGTGCTTGTTGATGAATTTGCTGATTTTCCCGGCAAACAACATCATGACTATCATGGAAATAATCACAGCAATGATCATTACGACCACCTCCTTTACCAGACCCACTGCGGTAAGAATACTGTCAAATGAAAATATCACATCCAATAAAATAATCTGAAATATCACTTGGGATAAACTGCTGGCCGAGTTGGATTTGACTTCCTCCGGAATCCCTTCCATCTTGTGATGGATCTCCAAGGTCGATTTGAACAATAAAAACAATCCTCCAAAGGCCAAAATCATATCTTTCCCGCTTAAACTGAAATCAAAAACTGTAACCAGAGGATCATTGAATTTGATAATGTAAGAAATTCCAAGTAATAAGCCCACTCTGAAAAGCATAGCAAAAGCCAAGCCTAATATTCTTGCTTTCTCCTGCTGATCTTCCGGGAGTTTGTTTGATATAATTGAGATAAAGATAATGTTATCAACTCCGAGGACAATTTCCAGGAATGTAAGGGTAGCCAATGCTATCCATGTTTCAGTCGCGAGAAAGATTTCCATAACTTGTTTTTTAGTGCTAAAGGTTTTAATATTTAGGGAAAACGGGCATAATCAAAAAAAGCTGTTACATTTCTGTAACAGCTCTTTGGTATTCATAGGTGATACACAACTTTTTTACTCAGCTTTTTCTTTTTTATTGACTGTGATGGTAAGTTCATCCCCTTCACCGGAATAATCCGCAAGGATAACATCACCTTCACTGAGATCTCCTTTCAATATCTCCTCGGCTAAAGCGTCCTCGAGGTATTTTTGGATGGCCCTGTTCAGGGGTCTTGCACCATATTGCTGGTCGTAACCTTTTTCAGCCAAGAAATCCTTCGCCTTGTCTGTCAATTGAATTTTATAACCCAGATCAGTGATTCGGGTAAAGAGTTTTTTCAGACTGATATCAATGATCTTATGAATATGCTCCTTATCCAGAGAGTTGAATACAACAACATCATCCAATCTATTGAGGAACTCAGGGCTAAAGGCTTTTTTCAGTGCGCTTTGGATGGTAGATTTCATGACGTCATCCATGCTCTGTTGTTTAGCTTTGGAAGCAAACCCGATACCTGCACCAAAATCCTTAAGATCCCTGACTCCGATATTTGAAGTCATGATGATGATGGTATTTCTGAAATCCACTCTTCTGCCCAGACCATCCGTAAGGATTCCATCGTCCAAGACCTGAAGCAGGATATTGAACACATCTGGGTGTGCTTTTTCAATTTCATCCAAAAGCACCACAGAATAAGGCTTTCTTCTTACCTTTTCAGTCAGTTGGCCGCCTTCTTCATATCCGACATAACCTGGAGGCGCTCCAACCAATCTGGACACGCTGAATTTCTCCATGTATTCGGACATATCAATTCTTACCAAGGCATCTTCCTTGTCGAAGAGATAAGTTGCCAAAGTTTTGGCCAACTCAGTTTTACCAACTCCGGTTGGTCCAAGGAAGATAAATGAACCAATGGGTTTTTTAGGATCTTTCAAGCCCACTCTGGTTCTTTGGATAGCCTTGACTAATTTCTTGATGGCTTCATCCTGACCAATTACTTTGCTTTTCAATTCCTCTGCCATATTGAGCAACTTGGCTCCTTCGTTCTGAGCAATACGTTTGGCAGGAATTCCGGTCATCATAGCAATAACTTCTGCTACATTGTCTTCATCGACCACGTAACGCTTCGTCTTGCTTTCCTCTTCCCATTTTAACTTAGCATTCTCCAATTGCTCAAGCAATTTTTTCTCCTTATCCCTCAACTGGGCAGCCTCTTCATACTTTTGGCTTTTCACTACCCTGTTTTTCTCAACCTTGATCTTTTCGACCTCTTCCTCCAGCTTCAGAATTTCTTCCGGAACATGGATATTGTTGATATGCACACGGGCACCGGCCTCATCCAAGATATCTATGGCCTTATCAGGAAGGAATCTATCAGAAATATACCTGTCTGACAATTTCACGCAGGCCTCAATAGCCTCAGGAGTATAAATCACATTGTGGTGATCTTCGTACTTATCCTTAATATTGTTCAGAATCTGAATAGTCTCTTCAGGAGAGGTAGCATCTACCATGACCATCTGGAATCTTCTGGCCAAGGCACCATCTTTTTCGATATATTGCCTGTATTCATCCAAAGTGGTAGCACCAATACATTGGATTTCTCCTCTTGCAAGCGCAGGCTTAAACATGTTGGAAGCATCCAAAGAGCCACTGGCTCCTCCTGCCCCTACAATGGTATGCAGCTCATCTATAAACAGGATAACATTAGGTGATTTTTCCAGCTCGTTCATCACAGCCTTCATTCTCTCCTCGAATTGTCCTCTGTATTTGGTACCTGCTACCAAAGAAGCCAAATCCAGGGTAACTACCCTTTTATTGAACAACACACGGGAAACTTTCTTCTGAACGATTCTCAGGGCCAATCCTTCTGCAATGGCAGTTTTACCTACTCCCGGCTCACCGATCAATATAGGGTTGTTCTTCTTTCTACGGGAAAGAATCTGGGCTACTCGCTCAATTTCCTTTTCCCTACCAATAATGGGATCCAATTTGTCCTCTTCAGCCATTTTAGTAAGATCCCTACCGAAATTATCCAACACGGGTGTCCTGGACTTCTCGGCAGAACCTTTGGATGCAGCACCTGAGGAACCACTACCGGAAGAAGAACCGAATAATTTTGAGCTATCCTCATCCGGATCATCCGCCTCAGCTTTAGATCTTGGTCCGCTGTTGGTCTGGAATTCTAACATTTCCTTAACGGCATCATAATTGGCATCGAACTTATGCAGGATCTGGGTAGCAATATTGTCTTCATCCCTTAAAATGGAAAGGAGTAAATGCTCCGTTCCTATTAGTTGACTTTTGAATATTTTTGCTTCCAGATAAGTAATTTTCAATACCTTTTCGGACTGCCTGGTCAATGGAATATTTGCCAGATTTTTGACATTATGGTTTGCTGTACCCTTTACCGCTCTTTCAATAGAATTTCTGAGTTCATCCAAAGGAACTCCCAACTTTTTCAGTATGGAAACAGCCACTCCTTCCCCCTCACGAATCATTCCCAACAAGAGGTGTTCCGTTCCAATGTAATCATGTCCCAACCGCAGTGCTTCTTCGCGGCTGAGGGAGATCACCTCTTTGACTCTGTTTGAAAATTTTGCTTCCATGTATATCCTTTCTGATCTTATTTTAAATCTGTACTAATGTTACCGAATTTGTTTTAAAAACACAATCCTTTTAACGATTGTTCAATCATTTTTTTTGAGAAGCCTGTAGTACTTTTTTTGACGCCGGACCTTCACAAAAAAGCAGATCAACAACACTTAGGTTAGGGACAAAGTTTACGCCAAATAATTGAGAATATGCCTCAGATTGGTAGAATGATCTGGTCTCAAATCCCTTTTTGGCATTTAAAAGGCCTCTAATATCATTCCCAACGGCTTTTTCACCTATATTTCCCATTACGGAAAGTTTGACATCCAGTTGCAGGAGTTTAAGACAAACTGTCAGTAATTCTAAATTCAGGTCAAAAAGATATGTCAGGTTCTTTTGATAAATATTTTCAAAATACGGATAAAAATACTCAAAAAATGGCGCTTTTCCATACCCCGACTGAATTCCTCTCAAATGAACGTTTTTCCACTTTTGACCATAATCAATTTTAACTTCCTTGTAAGGAAGCCTCTTGTTGCCTCCTAATACAGGAATAGACAAAACCTCCACCTTATTCGCCAGCATAATTGAAGTCCTGTTCCTGTAAGTTTGCTTGTGATACTTCTCCGTATCGTCCAAAATAATCTCTTCACTCCCCAATACCGCCGTGAAATATTCCAGTGAAGGAAGGTAAAATAATTCAGTCAATGCAACCATCCAATAAGCTCTACACGCATACTACAGAATTTCATCCACAGGCCCCAATCCCTCTCTGACTACTTCGATTTCATCTCCAGTACAATCCAAAATTGTGGAAGCCACATTATTGCCATATCCTCCATCAATGACCACATCTACCAGGTCTTTGTACTTTTCATAAATCAACTCAGGATCCGTGCTGTATTCGATGACATCATCCTCATCATGTATGGAAGTGGTCAGGATGGGAGATCCCAACTCCTTAACCAAGAGCCTTGGGATCGAATGGTCAGGAACTCGGATACCCACCGTCTTTTTGTTGCTGTTAAGAATTTTGGGAACTGAATTGTTCGCCTCTAAAATAAAAGTATATGGACCAGGCAGCGCCTTTTTCATCACCTTAAAGACAGGGGTACTCAAGGCCCTAGTATATTCCGAAATATTGCTCAGATCGTAACAAATAAAGGAAAAATTGTGCTTTTTGGGCTTAATACCTTTGATCTGAGCAATTCTTTCTACTGCCCTTTGGTTGTGGATGTCACAACCCATACCATATACTGTATCCGTGGGATAAATGATTACACCCCCATCCCTGAGAATATCCACGATTTTTTGGATTTTTCTCATCTCCGGATTTTCAGCATGTAGTTTAATGAATTCAGCAGCCATTTTTTCAGTATTTTGTCCTAAGAATTCGACCTGTTGTTTACAAGAAACCAATATTCTTAAAGTCTTCGGCATTAAATATGCCCCACTTCTTATTATCGAAGTTAGGTCGACTTAAGCTCAAGTCAAAATTTTAGCTGTTTTTAGTTTGTGTTAAAAAATTAAACACTATTCAATTATTTGAAAATGAATAATATACAGAAATAGAGTTGATGCAATTAAATGGGTAACCCTGTACCAATTTACCCTTCTTAAGCTTGGAATCTATCCAAAAACCACGTAACAAAACCTTCCACAATTGGAATATCGGCCTCTGCCCAATCCAGGCTTCGTAACTCCTCTACTCCTTTCCAAAGTATTTGTGTATGTTCTTTCAAAATCAGATCACCTCCCCGAAGTTTGGCTAAAAATGGAATAAGTTCGACAACTTTTCCATTGCCATAATCATGCTTATTGACTGGAAAAGCCATTACAATTTCAATATCCAAGTTGAGTTCTTCCTTAATTTCTCTCAATAAACATTGCTCTGGGGTCTCTCCTTTTTCAATCTTGCCTCCGGGAAATTCCCACTTCCAGGGAAGAGCCATATTTCCACTTCTTTGAGCACATAAAACTTTTTGATCCTGAAGGATAAGGGCGCATGTTACCTGGATAGATGAGGGCATTGTTTCAATTTTAGATTAGCCTGGTGAACAAAAATCTCTATTTTTGCCGTTATTCTTCTGTTTGAAGCAAAAATTATGTTTGAAGATAAAAAAACAAAAATATACCTCATTGCCATCATCACCTTCTCAGTGATGTTGACTTCTCTGTCTTTCTATTTTTACCAGGCCTTTTTTAGCCCCAATGCCCTGGTAGATAAAGAAGAACCCTATTTATTAAAGATCCCAAGCAACGCCACATTTAAACAGGTTTCTGACAGCTTGTACAACAATGGAGTCATCAATGACATCATCACTTTCAGTTTTGTGGCCAAAGTGATGGATTATCAGGAATCGGTCAAACCAGGTTTATTCACTATCCCTCCCCGAACAAATAACCTCAATTTAATCCGGATTCTCCGTGGAAGCCAAACTCCTGTCAAGGTTACTTTCAATAATATAAGGACAAAAGAAGACCTGGCAGAAAGGTTGACCAAAAACCTTGAAATGGAACCTGAACAGTTTCTGGACCTTTTGAATGATTCCGTGTACATCTCAAAGTTTGGTTTTACTAAAGAAACGGTGATGTCCATGTTCATCCCAAATACTTATGAACTTTGGTGGAATACCAGCCCGGAAAATCTCTTTGACAGGATGTACAGAGAATATGACAAGTTTTGGACAGAAGAAAGGAAGCAAAAAGCCAGAAAGATTGGACTTAGTCCAATAGAAGTATCCACCTTGGCTTCTATTGTTCAAGCAGAAACCCAAAAAGCCGATGAAAGGCCCAGAGTGGCTGGAGTTTACATGAACAGATTAAGAATTAATATGCCCCTTCAGGCTGACCCTACGCTGGTGTTTGCTGCCGGAGACTTTTCTATAAGGAGGGTGTTAAATACCCATAAAGAAATTGATAGCCCGTACAATACCTACAAATACACCGGACTTCCTCCTGGGCCTATCAACCTTCCGGAAATTTCAGCTTTGGATGCCGTGCTAAATTATGAAAACCACGATTACCTCTATTTTTGCGCCAAGGATGATTTCTCAGGCTATCATGCTTTCGCGAAAAATTTCAACGATCACCTGATCAACGCAAGGAAATACCAAGTGGCATTAAACAAAGCAAATATTTACTGATTATGTTCCAGGCAGAGACCCAAGTAAGAGTTAGATATGCGGAAACAGACCAGATGGCCTATGTTTATTATGGGAATTATGCCATGTATTTTGAGGTGGCAAGGGTAGAAGCCCTTCGCTCGGCAGGGTTTTCCTACAGGCAAATGGAGGAGGAGGGCATCATGATGCCTGTTCTGGAACTCCACACCCAATTCCTGAAACCTGGAAAATATGACGAGCTTTTGACCATCAAAACCAGGATTCCGGAAATGCCTGGGATCAGGATAAAATTTGAATATGAGGTTTTTAATGAGGAAAAAGAACTCATTACAAAAGGATGGACCACTTTGACCTTTTTGAAAAAAGACAGCCACAAACCCTGTAGACCTCCACAATATTTGTTAGATTTATTGCAGCCTTATTTTGAATAATCCATTTTTAAGTGAAAAAAAGGATACGTTTATTATCTATTAAGTTTACCCGTAAAGCAAAGCTCCTTAGGAAATTCCATTTGGGAAATCCTGACCAAAACCTGTATGATGTTGGTAGAATATTCCTTGAGCAGCTTAGAAAAGATGACCTCAATGAAAGGGCCGGTGCTATGGCTTTTAGCTTTACGGTTGCCATGTTCCCCTTGCTGCTTTTTCTACTCAACATGATCCCTTACATCGGTTATTTCTTTCCCAATGTAACCACTCAAAATATCCTTTTATTCATCGGAGACCTGATTCCCGCAAGTATCTACCAGGAAGCTGAATCGACCATCATGGATATAGTTAGTAAACCGAGGCAAAGTTTGCTTTCTATCGGTTTTTTTCTGGCCCTATTCCTTTCAACCAACGGGGTTGTCTCCATGATGAATGCCTTTAATGCGGTGTACAGAACAAAAGAAAACCGTTCATTCTTGACCACAAGGCTAATTGCTGTCAGTATTGTGATGGTCTTGGTCCTGGCGATCTGCGGTGCGGTAGTGGTGATGATCCTTGGGAGCAGTATCCTATACAATATCTCAGAGTGGAAAATTGTATCCAGCAACCTTTACTATTACTTATTGACCATTTTCAGGTTTATTGTGTTATTGGGACTTTTTACCCTGGCGACCGCATATATTTTCCGCTTTGCCCCAGCCGTCCATGACAAATGGAAGTTCTTCTCAGCAGGCTCAATCACAGCAGGTTTTCTGATCAACTTCAGTTTTTATTTGTTCACCTTCTATTTGAATAATTTTGGAACCTACAACAAACTTTATGGGTCAATTGGAGCCATGATCGCCGTGATGCTATGGCTTTTTATCACTTCCCTGATCATTTTGATCTGCTTTGAAATTAATGTCAGTTTGGATAAGGCAGCCGAAAGACGGGTAGTTTCTGCTAAACTTGCAAATAATTTAACATGATTTATGTCATGTTTGCTGACCAATTTCATCAAGATTGGGGTTGGGTAACTTTTATAATTTTGTCCATCATTAACTGACAGTACAATGGAAACCAAGAAGAGTATTTTTATAGCTACCGCACAGCCTTATTCTGGCAAATCTACCGTAGCATTGGGAATCGTAGATATGCTTTTAGCCAAAACCCAGAAAGTTGGATACTTCAAGCCCATCATCAATGAAAAACCGGAAGTAAAAAGAGATGCGCAGATTGATACTTTGATCGAGTATTTCAAGCTTCCCATTCAATATGAAAAAGCCTATGCCTACACCAGAGAAGAAGCCAATCTGTTGGCAGAGTCTGGTTTGCAGGGGGAAATTATTGATACCATCATCAGCAAATACAAGAAACTGGAAGAAGCATATGACTTCACTATCATTGAAGGAAGTGATTTTTTAGGCGAGGGCACGGCTTTTGAATTTGATGCCAACGCCACCATCGCAAAGAATTTGGGCACTCCTGTCATGATAGTTACCTCCGGTGCTGGAAAAACTGTGCAACAGATTACCAATGCGGTAAATGTCACCATCAATAATTTTCTGGAAAGAAAAGTAAAGGTTCTTGGCGTGGTGGTCAATAAAGTGGAAGCGGACGAGCTGGAAGTGGTAAAATCACAATTAAAAGCCCATCTTAAAAAAGACATTTTGGTCACTGTCATTCCGAATATCATTGAACTGAAAAGCCCAAGCATGAAAGAAGTGAAAGAATTACTGAATGCCGAAGTGCTGTTTGGCAAAGAATATCTTTCCAACAGGGCAGATCATTTCATTTTCGGTGCCATGCAGATTGGCAACTTCCTCAATCATATCAAGCAAAATGTCCTGATAGTGACACCAGGGGACAGGGCAGACATTATCATGGCTTCACTCCAGGCCAATCTTTCCAAAAATTACCCCAAGATTTCAGGCATCGTCCTGACAGGAGGCTTTGAAATTGCCGATTCCGTGCTCCGTCTAATGGAAGGCTCCAATATTTCAGTCCCTATCCTAAGGGTCGAGGAACCTTCTTTTTATGCCGCCACGAAAGTCGCCGGTATTCATTCCAAGATTACGCCTGACAATCCTGACAAAATCCATGTTGCCATCAATACCTTTCGAAAATTCATGGACATGGAAGCTTTGGAGAAAGAAATTGCCGCCTTCAGACCTGTTGGCATGACCCCCAGGATGTTCCAGTACCAATTGGTCAGTTGGGCAAAAAGTAAGAAAAAGCACATCGTACTTCCAGAAGGTAAAGATGAAAGAATCTTAAAAGCAGCTGACCGATTGGTCAGGCAGGGAATTGTAAATATTACCTTGTTGGGAGATGTCAATGAAATTTCGGAAAGCATAGCCAGACTGGGACTTTGCATCAATCAGGAGAACTGTCAGATTATCAACCCTCAGGAATCTTTCTATTATGATGATTACGTCAATACCTTGTATGAATTAAGGAAAGGGAAAAATATGCCCCTGGAGGTGGCGAGGGATTTAATGACCGATGTGGCTTATTACGGCACCATGATGGTGTACAAAGGCCATGCAGATGGAATGGTTTCAGGTGCCATCCATACCACAGCACATACCATACGTCCTGCTTTACAGTTTATCAAAACAAAACCTGGCATATCCCTCGTTTCCTCTGTTTTCTTCATGTGTCTACCTGACAGGGTAACCATTTTTGGAGACTGCGCCATCAATATCAACCCTACTGCTGAGGAACTCGCGGAGATTGCTATTTCCTCTGCAGATACCAGTACTAAATTTGGCATTGAACCCAGAGTGGCCATGTTGTCCTATTCATCGGGAGATTCAGGGACCGGGGAAGATGTGGAAAAAGTAAGAAAAGCGACCGAAATCGTTAAATCCAGAAGGCCTGACATCAAGGTGGAGGGACCAATTCAATATGATGCAGCAGTAGATCCAGATACCGGAAAACAAAAAATGCCCGGATCTGAAGTAGCAGGCAATGCTTCCGTCCTAATTTTCCCTGATCTCAATACCGGTAATAATACCTATAAAGCTGTGCAAAGGGAAACGGGCGCCATCGCCATCGGGCCTATCCTTCAAGGGCTCAACAAGCCGGTCAATGACCTCAGCAGAGGCTGTACAGTGGACGATATTTTCAATACGGTTGTCATTACGGCGATACAGGCTCAAGAGGACTGAGGTAAGGAGATGGTACAAGGTACCATGTACAATGTCCCAAGTATTATGTACCAAGACGAGAGAAAGGAAATTTCGGAATGGGAAAGTCAAAAATAGGATTTACGGTCGTAACGTTGAGAAATCAGCTCTTTGGCTGCTTAGATTGTCAAGAGTTTTCAATGCAAAACCAATGAATGCTGAGTTGATAAACTCTTTATCCGCAAATTCCGGCCACCATGACCACAGATAAAGCAAAAGAATGCGATGAAAATACTTGTACTGAATTCAGGAAGTAGCTCTTTGAAATACCAGCTTTTTGAGATGCCAAATGAGCAACCGATTTGTTCGGGTTTGGTGGACAGGATAGGTCTTGAGCAATCGACCATTACCCATAAAAACTTTAAATCAGGCAAAGAGGAAAAATTCCTGATCGAAGCTCCCATACCCAATCATGAATCCGGACTCCTTCAGGTCACCGAACTCCTTAAAGACCCTGAAAAAGGGTCGATTTCCGACAATTCCGAAATTGAAGCCATAGGTCACCGGGTAGTCCATGGTGGCGAGCAATTTGCATCTACCACTTTGATAACTGAAGAAGTTAAGGCCAAAATCAAAGAACTTTTTGCGCTGGCTCCTCTTCACAATCCCCCAAATTATTTGGGGATTACTGTAGCTGAACGTGTATTTCCAAAAGCCAAGCAAGTAGCCGTTTTTGATACTGCCTTTCACCAGACAATGCCTCCACTGGCTTACCGATTTGCCTTACCCAAGTCCATGTACACGGAACTTGGTATCAGGGCATATGGATTCCACGGTACCAGTCATCAATACGTCTCCAAAAAGGCCATTTCCTACCTGAACAATCCCAAGGCTAAAATCATCACCATCCACCTCGGAAATGGGTGCAGTATGACTGCCATTGATTCAGGGAAATCTATCGATACCAGTATGGGTCTGGGCCCCATGGCAGGACTGATCATGGGTACAAGGGCAGGTGACATTGACCCTTCCATTATTTTTCACCTTATCAATGAAAGGGGATATACAGCTCAGGAAGTCAATGACATTTTGAATAAGAAAAGCGGACTCTTAGGGCTTTCCGGATTCAGTGACATGAGGGATGTCAAAAATGCAATTAAAGAAGGGAATCAGGACGCTGCCTTGGCCTATGAACTATATGCTTATCGCATTCAAAAATACCTGGGAGCCTATATTGCTGTACTCAAAGGCCTGGATGCCATAGTATTCACAGCAGGAATCGGTGAAAATGATCCGGATATGCGGGAGGCTGTCTGCAGAGGAATGGAATTTTTCGGCATTAACTTAGATCCTGTGCTCAACAGCCAAAAAAGCCAATCCATAAGGGAAGTTAACTTCAAAGATTCACAGGTCAAAATATTTGTCATTCCCACCAATGAAGAATTGGAAATTGGCAAACAAGCCTATGAACTGGTCAGGAAATGATCCTTTTGAATCTTTCCTGATCTGTATCTCCTTCTGTATTGAATACCAATATCCGGCTCTGGGGCCCCAATCTGAGATGCTTTTTGACGGGTTCAAATCGGGAATCCTGCAGGATGGCCAACAATCCGGCAAACCCGGCGGCTCCGGATTCCCCGGAAATAACCCTTTGGTCCTTTCCTTTTGGATGATACAATAAGCGCATGGCCTCTGTAGCCCGTTCATCTGGAATGCTAACAGCTATGCTTACTGCATTTTTCAGAAGACTCCAGCCTGAAATTGAAGGGATTCCACAACTCAGTCCTGCCATGATAGTATGTGCTGGGTTTTCCGGGATTGTTCTTTCCTGTTTTTTAAAGGAATCAAGAAGACCTGAAGAACCCTCTGGTTCTACCGTTACCAAGAGAGGACTTTGGGAACCATATCTCTGCATGTAATAAAAGGCTGCCGCTCCGGCCCAACTGCCCACTCCAACCTGGAGAAAAACAACATCCACTTCAGGCAATCCCAAAGTGTGTACCTCATTTTCCATTTCTCTAAAATGGGTCAGGTATCCAGCCATGATTAATGCCGGGATAGTCTCATATCCCTCCCAAGCAGTATCCTGTACCAATTCCCAATTGTTCAATTTGCTGGCCTCTTCCGCATGGGCACAGGTGTCATCGTAATTTTTATTCAGCTGAATTACGGTGGCTCCTTCTTTCTCTATGGCTTTGATGCGGTTTAAAGTCGTATCTGAGGGAACAAACACCACTGATTTTTTTCCAAATTTTTTGGCGGCCCAGGCCACAGCCTTTCCATGATTGCCGTCTGTTGCTGTACAAAAGACCTCCACTTGAGGGTTTTCCTGAATTATTTGATGGATGGCAAAGGAAGCCCCTAGTCCTTTGAAGGCGTTTAGACCAAACCTCTTGGATTCATCTTTTACATAGACCATTCCAACTCCTAATTGTTGTGCTAAATCCGGCAAAGGAATCAATGGGGTTGGCTGATATTCTTCTAATGACCGGTGGAACCCAAGGGCATCTTTTTCCTTCAAGATGGAAACTGTAGTATTACCAGGAAGGATGAAATCGGGCTGGTTGATGTAAAAGGATTTATTGGACATCGAAATGGGGGACAGAAATGAAGGTTTAATAAAGATAAGTGAGGGAAATAAAAAAAATTAAAATTTTTTATGAAGCCAGTGCAACCTATTTTTATCAGGCTGTATCTACATCAATGAAAGCCAAACCTAATGCTATTTAGAAAAACTTTTACCACGGAACAGGAGATCATCAAAGCCTGCTTGAAAAATGACCGAAAGGCTCAGGAGCAGCTTTATCAAACCTATTCCAGAAAGTTTTTAGCCATCTGTATCCGTTATGTAAAAGACCGGGAGTTGGCGGAAGATGTGCTGATGGAAGGCTTTATGAAGATCTTTGAAAAATTGCCCCAATTCGAGTCCAAGGGGAGTTTTGAAGGATGGATGAAACGGATCATAGTAACCCAATCCCTCTTGACATTAAGGAACTCCCGCCACTTAAACATGGAAGTTGTACAAGTGGAAACCCATTTGGAAGTACAGGAAAACAGTTATGAGCTGAACCATTTGGAAGCTGCTGACTTGATGGAACTGATCCAGGAATTACCGGTAGGGTACAGAACTGTTTTCAACCTTTATGCGGTGGAAGGATATAGTCATTCAGAGATTGGGGATCTGTTGGGAATTACGGAATCAACTTCCAAATCCCAACTCAATAGAGCAAGAAATTTATTGAAACAAAAAATAGCCGATATACAAACCAAAGAAAGGAGGATCAATGGCTAATGAAGAAAATAAACTGGATCAGTATTTCCGTGAAAAACTGTCCGCTCATGAAGAAAAGCCTTCCCAATTGGTCTGGGAAAGACTGGATCAACAATTGTCCGGGAAAAAGCCTGCCTTCAGCCCTTTGCTAAAGGCAGCAGCTGCTGTTCTGATCATAATGGGCTTCGGATTTATCTTATGGCAGATTGCCAATTCAGAATACCCATCCCCTGTTCAATTCGCTGAACAGAGAGAAGTCATCACATCTGAAGAAAGTGAAAAAACTACATTAAATCAGGAACCTGGCGAGATAGCATCCCTTGAAATTGAGGGAACTGGAATTCAGGAGCCGGCGATAGGCAAAGTTTCTGAACAGAGAAACCCTATCCCAATTCAACAACAAAAGACTGGAAAGAAATCAAATGAAACAGCAACTCCTTTATTGGCACTAAATGAACCTGGTATCGACAAAAACAGAATAGATGAAAGTATCCTTCAGGGCTCAGATTTATCACTTCCTGAATTGAAAATAGACCAAACCATTGCTTTGAATTTGGATAATGAAGAAAAAATCGAAGTACAGGAAGAAGCAGTAAGCTATAGGATCATTATCAAATCCAACGGGCTGAAGGATGAGCCAAAGAAACAGAATATCATTGAAGGAATAGAAAATAACGTCAATAAAATCGGGGCATTTTTGGGCAAAGTAGAACAGGGTTTTGCAGACCTGCAGGATGCAAAAGAAAATCTATTTGCCAGCAATACTCCAAGAAAAGAGAGAAGTAAATAAAATTTTAGAAAACAAAACCATGAAAAAATATCTGCTACTGTTTTGCCTGCTGGGTTTTGTTCAGCTGGCTTTTGGAAAAGACTTCGGGAATTACCCTGTAGAAAAAGATACCATTATTGTCGAGTTTGGGAAGTCAGGTAAAATTGTCATGATCGTAGACAACAAAGAGGATTTTGAAAAACTCAAAAACATGAACGTCAACCAGATCATCAGTGAACTCGACCTGAAAGTAGACGAGCAGACCGGGGAATTGGTAGTCGTGGAAGTTGCTGGAAAAAAAGGTTCCAAAGAAATTGTCAAGGTAACAGAAGAATGGAACAAGACAGAGGTGACGGTGGGTGGAGTAAGGATATTGGTAGATGAAACCGATCCACTCAATACAAAAGTGAAAGTAGAAACAGGAGGAAGAAAAAAAAGTGATCCTCCATTCAGAACTTACTTCAACCTTGATCTGGGCATCAACAATTACCTGGATGGAAACGGCAACTTCCCTGGAAGCAGTTCTCCTTACGCAGTCAGGGGCTGGGGAAGCTGGAATGTGGGCTTTAACTGGATGGCCAGCCAAAGAATCAGTAAGGGCTTCAATTGGGATCTTGGACTGGGTGTACAATGGTATAATTTCAAATTCGAAAACCGGGATTTCCAGGCTGTTCGTGGTGACGGGGAAATTGATTTCATCCAAAGATCGGATGTCAATGGATTTAAGAGCAAAATTTCGGCTTCCTACCTTACTGCTATGTCCCTTTTCAGATTGGACTTTGGCAAAATGAATGATCAAGGAAGAAAAGGATTTAGAATAGCAGCGGGTCCCTATGCCGGTTACCGGTTAGGGGGAACCAGTAAATTTGTATACAGACCTTCAGATGGCGGTGGACGAAGAAAAGAGCATCAGAATACAGGAATCTACCTCAACAACTTTAGATATGGTTTACGGGGTGAAGTGGGCGTAGGCAGGTTCAATTTCTTCACCACCTACGATCTCAACACCTTATTCGAAAAAGGTGCAGGCCCTGAATTGAATGCCCTGACTTTTGGCGTGATTTTCTGATCAAGAATTTATATGAAACAACCCACTATTATTTTACTGGCAATGCTGTTTTCCACTTGGTCATTGGGCCAAGTGGAAGAAACAGCGCCCCAAACAAAGACCACTGTTTTTTCGATTTTTGATACCAAAATAGAAAAAACCGACCACGGGGATGGAAGAAAAACCTGGGAGTTCAGTCCCAAAAAGAGAACCTATGAAGAATCTCAAAAAGAGGAAAAAAACAACAAACATTCAGGAGACCTGAGTTTTGACATTGGTATTAATACCTGGGTACCATCTGGCGAGGCCCCAAAAGTAAGACCTTGGGGAAGCTGGAATCCGGCTATCAACCTGAGACATACTTACCAGCCTAATAAAAATTTCGGATTAAGTACTTTACTCGGTGTTTCCTGGTACAATTTCAAATTTGAAGACAGAAATCTTCAGGCGTTGAGGACAAGTCAAGGCATTACCTTTGAAGAGTTTGATGGTCAAGGTATTAAATCAAAAATAACCGCCTCTTATTTAAATCTTGCGATTGTTCCATCCATAGCATCCAACAATGGAAAATTCCGCTTTGGAGCTGGTCCTTATGCAGGCTACAGATTAGGTGGCCGGGGAAAATTTGTATACAATGATGACAATGGCAACAGAAATAAGGTTTTCGAAAGAGCCAATATGTTTGCCAATAATTTCCGGTACGGGGGCAGACTTGAAATCGGTGTAGGTGAAATAGACCTATTTGTGAATTACGACCTCAACAATTATTTCCAAAAAGACAAAGACCCAAAAGTCAATGCTTTAAGCTTTGGGCTGATCCTTTAAAAATCCAAAAACTATGAAAAATACACTTAGATTGTCATTACTTTCCCTTTTTCTACTTTTATTGATTGGTCCTCAACAGGGTTTTGCCCAAATGAAAACCTTGGTTGATGTCAATAAAAAATTCTCGGGTATCACCAAAATTGAAGTCTCAGGTGGATCTCTGGAAGTGGAATATATTGGTAACAAAGGCTCCGAGGTCAATGTAGATGCATTTCTTGAATCCAATCAGCCTAATCAGGACATCGTTTTTGTAACGGTAGGCAATGTTCTGAAAATCAACCATCAGGTAAGTTCTACAAAAGTTACCATTGGTAATATGAGAACCAAAGGGCATATAAAAATCCAGGGGCCTCAAAACATGGAACTTGACATCAAAGGAGGTTCAGGCTCAATCCATGTTGAAAATGTACATTCAGAAAAAACCAAGTTAACCGTAGGTTCCGGCAGAATATCCGGCAGCAATATCCATAGTAACATCCAAGCAAGTGCAGGATCAGGTTCCATCAAACTGTCTGGAATAACGGGAAACATCAAAGGAATGGTAGGTTCGGGCTCATCCGAATTTGAAAAAGTTAAAGGCGATCTGGAATACTCCTCCAGCAGTGGCGGAATGAGGGCAACTTCAATTGACGGAACTGCCCATGTCAGTCTTACTTCAGGAAATGCCAAATTGGAAAACGTCGCAGAACTTGGAGATTTGAAACTCACTTCAGGCAATTTCAATGCGACCAATTCTGGCCTTGGAGAGCAAACAAGAATCAGCGGCACTTCGGGTAATTTTAAAATCCAAACCCCTTCCAATCTCAATGAATTCAATTATTTTCTAAGTGCTACATCAGGTAATATCACTGTGGGAAATTCAAGAGCAGGCCGTAACCTGAATATTGATAACGGATCCTCCAAAACTATCAGAGGCAGCATTACCTCGGGAAACATCACGATAGTCAATCAGTAAAGAAGCAATTATTTTCATTCAAACTCTTGCAAAGCAGGCCAAATGCACATTATTTGGTATGTCTTTACAAGAGTTTTTGTTTTGGTAAACTCTTCCACTTTTACATAAGCGGTACTTCCTTTTGGCCGGATACATTACAAAAAGACGTAATTTAGAAGCTAAAGAAACAGACCAGAACTTATCAGCAAAAATATTCAGCATGGAACCTATCAAAAAAGAAGATCTTGACCAGGAGATTTTTGACATGTATGATTACTATGTACATGGAAAAATCTCCAGAAGGGAATTTACAGACAGACTTTCCAAATATGCAGTTGGTGGTCTGACAGTGGCTGCTTTACTATCTTTTTTAATGCCGAATTACGCCCAAGCCAAAAGGTTTGAAGAAAATGATCCAAGAATAGTCTGTAAATATGTCACTTACAATTCCCCAAAAGGTGCCGGTACCATGAAAGGCTTACTTTGCATGCCCAAAGATAAAAAAGGGAAACTTTCGGGAATTGTGGTGGTTCATGAAAACAGAGGACTTAACCCATATATAGAAGATGTAGCCAAGCAAGCAGCTTTAGATGGATTTATTGCCTTTGCCCCTGATGCACTGACTCCTTTTGGCGGATATCCTGGCACTGATGATGAAGGCAGAACCTTACAGGCCCAAAGGAACAGAGATGAAATGCTCGAAGATTTCATCGCTGCTTATGAATTTCTAAAAACCCATCAGGATTGCAATGGCAAGGTCGGAGTAGTTGGTTTTTGCTTTGGAGGCTGGATATCAAATATGATGGCGGTGAGGATTCCCGATCTTAAAGCTGCTGTTCCCTATTATGGTGGGCAAGCACCTTCCGAAGATGTACCTTCCATCCAAGCGCCCCTCCTCATCCATTACGCCGAATTGGATACACGTGTCAATGAAGGTTGGCCTGCTTATGAAGAGGCCCTAAAAGCAAACCAAAAAACCTATACCACCTATTTCTATCC
This sequence comes from Cecembia calidifontis, assembly GCF_004216715.1. Classification (NCBI taxonomy): domain Bacteria; kingdom Pseudomonadati; phylum Bacteroidota; class Cytophagia; order Cytophagales; family Cyclobacteriaceae; genus Cecembia; species Cecembia calidifontis. Next base: position 2,632,821 of record NZ_SGXG01000001.1, on the reverse strand, counting down.
TGGAGTCAATCATGGTTTCCATAACCATTCCACACCAAGATATGACAAAGATGCTGCTGAACTCTCCTGGAAGCGTACCATTGAGTTTTTCAGGAAATATCTTTAAAAGAAATTTGGGCTTTTATTTCCCATTGGAACTAAAAGCCCCATAACCTTCCTTCCAAAGAATTGAATCCAAATCCTCGGGTGAATTAACCCATTTGGAAAGATCAAGGATTTCCACCTTTCTAAAATCTATGGGATGGCTTTCACTTTGAAGGGAGATATACCCTCCTTTCAGTGGAGTGCCGTCCTTTTTTATTTCAGGGTCATAGTTGGAAACATTTCCTCCACCGATCTGGGGCAGGGAATAGGTAAGTACAGCTTTACCTTCCATGATATGATAAACAATAGAGTCTCCCAACACCAAATATTCAGCAGTAACCCAATCATCCCCATGGTATGTTTTTGAACTTGAGTTGACACAATGTGGGGTAAACAAATCCCCGTTCATGACTACATGCGTGCCAGGAGTACAAAGGTTATTTGTTGTTCTTTCATTGACCCCATCCCCTCCAAGAAGCTGTCCCTCAATGGAGATAGGAAAATCCTGATCTTTAAGCATGGTATAGGGATCTTGTCCATGAAGCATGGCTCCTGAATTTCTGAAAGCCCAGCCTTCTCCCCCGGGAGCCTGATCTCCTACAAAGCGGTATTCAACTTTTAGCAAGTAATGCGAAAAAGGCTTTTTGTAAAAAATATGCCCATATTGATAATCAAAGTTTTCATAGCCATCATACCGAACCTTCATCAGGCCATCTTCTACCCGAAATGTATTCGCAAAATTTTCCCCTGTCTCATGTTTGGCAATTTTTACAATCCAGTCATCCAAGTCCTGACCATTGAACAATTGTTCCCATTGGATTTCCTCTATTTCATTTTGCCTATGCTGGGGCGAACAGGAAAATAAATAGAATCCAAAAAGCGCTTCTAAATAAAAGGCCAAAGTCAAATGATTTGTCTTCATGTGTCGGGAGTTTATTATGGTATATTACAGATATTTTAAGTCTAAAGGAATAAAATTAATTCAAAGTGACAACCGCAAATACAGGTAAATGATCAGAATATTTGATTTCTTCCATTACTTGGAAAAGATCAATTTCCCAAGAACCATTTTTCATTAACCAAACGTAATCAATACGGATTGCCGGAAAATCTGTAGGATATGTATTTCTTGCCTGTCCGGTAACTTTTGCGGCATCCACAAAAGCCTCTTCCATTAAAGAATATCCCTTTTCCGAAGATTCAAAATTAAAATCCCCCACTACAATCACCGGATGGGTAAAATCCTTAAAATGGTCCACAATTGCTTTAACCTGTGCACTTCGGTTTTCTTCAAATTCATGACAGAGATGTGTCCCGGCAAAAGTAATCTTTGCCCCATCATTCAATCGCACATGTGCTATGGCCATGCTTCTCCCCTCCCCTCCTTTTGGCAAAGGCAAGTTCACTGATTCAAATTCAGCCGGAAACCGGGATAAAACGGCCTCCCCATAGCCACCCTCACTGAAATCAATTGCTTTGGCGAAAAATCCCTTCATGCCGGTTTTTTCTGACCAGATTTTTGTCAAATCCAGTTTAAAACCTGCAAAGGATTCTGTCCGAACTGTCATACTATCTACCTCTTGTAGGGCCACCAAATCCGGACTAAGGGAATGGATGAATTCACCAACCTGCTCTGTAATGGATTCTCCTTTGTGGTAGGGATTCTCCCCATGGTAGATATTGTAAGTCAAAATCCTGAATTGATGCTGTGCCATTACCTCAGTAAATTGAATGAATAATAATATCAATAAAAAGTTTCTCATAATTGCACCTACGTTTTTTTTGCTCTTACCAATCGTGGGGTTATTCTAATCTTTGATTCGCCAAAACCGTTACTTCTTTTTCAAATTAACTATTTCCTTTCAAAAAAAAAGAGCTGTCACAGAATTGGACAGCTCCTTTTAGATAAAACCGGAATTTAATTACCTACATAATTATCCCAATTGACTTCAGCTTGAGGATGCGGGAATTGTGTAAAAACAGTCCCCCCATCAAAAGATGTATCTATTTCGTTTAGCTTATTATATCTTCTGGCATCTATCCATCTATGTCCCCAAGGTTCTAACCAAAGTGAATACCTCCTTTGATAGAGTATTTCATTGATCAAAGCATCTTGGGTGGTAGCTCCTGAATAATCACCGATTCCTGCTGCATTTCTGATAATGTTGATGGCCTCAACTGCCTGAGCAGTCTGTCCAAGGTTAGCATGGGCCTCTGCCTTTAGAAGGATCAGCTCTTCGTTTCTGATAAACGGAATTGCCGCAGTATTGGTGGCCCATCTTCTATCCTGATGGGTACCTACCAAAGGTCCAACATCTGTGGTCACAGTAACCGGAGGTGCTGTTCTTTGCAAAAACTTGTTAGTAACCCTTAGGTCTCCAGGAGTGGCATCCCTTAGTACAGATGGATGCACCACAATCATGGTTGTCACCAAGGCATTGGGAACATAGAAGATAGGGTTGAATTGATCAGGTGGCGCACCATAAGGATGGGCAGGCCCTGCATTAAGATCGCCGTTGAGATTCATGAAAGAACCTTCTAGGGCAGATAAGACCCCCGTCCAATCTTTTCTGTAGGCATTTAACCTTGCTGTGATGGCACGGTTAACCTGTCTCAAAGCTGCATTGGTATTAAAACCGGCAAAGCCTGGTGTTAGTCTCAAAGGAAAGTTACCTGCACCAGCTGCAGCAAGGTCCTGATCCCCTTCATCCAAAACAGATTTGATGTGGTCCAAGGCTTGCTCATAAGTCACAAAAGGACCTGGATTGAGCGGATTGCTTATATCTATTCTTATCCCATTTTGATAAACAAAGTTAGCAGGAATCATAAACTGATACCCCTTGATGGTCTTTGCAAATCCGGCAACGGCTCTTTTTTCTGCGTCACTGAGAGTGGCTGCATTTTGTGCCGAAGCAATCAAAACGTCTGCTTGCTTAATGGCCTGAAAAGGTGAAGCCCAAGAGCCTCCTCCCGTTACACCAAATCCAAAATAAGCACGGTCAGGAACTCTTCCCCCTTGTCCCAACCAGTCTGTTTGGAACCGGGGATCAGAAGCATTCAGGTACCAAACTTCCCTTCCGAAAGTACCCCAGGCTGCGGTTACGTTAAAAACATAATCCCTGTGTCTGGATTCTAAGCCGGTCACCAAAAACTGGATCTGCTCCCTGGAAGCATTGTTGCTCACACTTTGAACAGAGGGGTTGTTGGGATCGATAATTTCATCTAATTGAAGCGGATTACAAGCAAACAAACTTATTGCTGCCAAAGCCGCTGTTCCGATATATTTATGTAATTTTTTCATGATTTTCATCTTTGGTGATTAGAAATCAATAGTTATGTGGAAGAATACCCTTCTTGGTGTAGGATACGGCGTGATATCCACGTTGTTAGCCACTGCCTGCGCACCAAAGGTGGACGTTTCAGGATCATATCCCTGATAGTTTGTAAATAAGAAGGCATTGTTCATAGAAGCTCCAACTCTTATATTCTCTACGCTTCTACCAAAGGTTTCGGTAATTGTAGTTTTTGGAATGGAGTAATAAAGACCAATTTCCCTGATTTTCAGGAAGGTAGCATCCTGAACCCACCTTCCGGCATTATTGAAAGGTGCCGGCGGTCTTTGTCTACCATTAGGTATTCCATCCCCATTGTCATCATCAAACCAGCCCTTGGTGGTACCACCGGCGTCAGTTAGGAATTGTGACAAGTTGATGTTATCGCCACCTTTTCTATATTCCATCAGGAAAGAAAATTCAAAATTCTTAGCAAAGGTGAAATTGTTGATCATGGACATATTGAACTTTGGCTGAGCATTACCCCAGATGGTAAATCCTCCCGGGTTATTTGGATCAGCTGGAGTTCCTACAATGGTAGTAGGGGGGAATCCTTGTGCATACAAGAAGGTACCCAAAGCTGCACCGAAACCTCCCGCTACATAGGTAGGTATACCCAACCTTCTCATGTTCAGCCTATTTTGCCAATACATCAACCTTGAATTCCACCTGAAATTAGGCTTATCGATTACTGTACCAAACAAGGCCAATTCAATACCTTTATTCTCCAATTCGGCTTCATTACTTGGCGTAGAAGTCACACCAGTAGATGGGGAAAGGCTAAGACTTTGGATATTGTTCTGCGTATTTTTGATGTAATAGGTTGCTTCCAGGCCCAGTTTATTATTAAAGAAACCGGCATCTATACCAAATTCCAATTCGGTGGCAGTTTCAGGTAGTATTTGTGTGTTACCGATTTGAGTAGAAACAACAGAACCCAAAAGACCACCAATATTTGCTCCACCAAGTGGCGTGAAGGTTGCACCGAAAGCAACCGGACCGGCAGTTTCACCATAAGCGATACGCGGCTTCAAAGCTGAGAAGGTATTCTTGGATCCCCAGAAATCAAAGTTTGCCAAGTTTACGGCAACTGAAGCTCTAGGGAATGCATAAAACTGATTAGGATCCCCATTCAAAGTGGATTTGTCCCATCTCACACCCACTGTACCGATGATTTTGTCATCAAAGTTGGCTTCTTGTTGTAAGAATATACCCGCTTCCTGTACTTCTGAGAAGAACTGCTGGTCAATTTGCTGAACAGTTGCTTGTTGTAAATTAGTTTGGCCCGGAGCTAGACCTCTACCTCTATTGAACAAGGCGTCGTTTTTAAAGTCCAATCTCACTAAACCAGCTTGGGAGTTCATGTTTACCCTTCCAAGGTTCCAGTTGTAGACCAAAACACCTTGAATATTGGTATTGAAACTTTCTTGCTTTCCCCAAAGTGCATCACCAGGGTTAGCCTGACCTCTTTGGAACTGTAGGAATTCTGGCAAATAAACCAAAGTAGTATTTTGTAAGAAGTCCAGACCACCGGCCAATTGGAACCTCAAGAAGCTGTTGGCTGATTTATAAATATCCGCATCCAATGTAAATGACTGGATAAATCTGTTTACTACGGAATTGTTGATACCATGATCGGTAACAGCTACTGGATTCTCGGAGAAGTAAGGGTTGATGGGATAAGTCCCGTCTGCATTCCTTCGCAGGTCATAATAGTTAGGTACATAAGCGATGTTATAACCAATACTTGCACCGGTATTATTTTGGTTACCTGTAAAACCTCTGTCAGTATTGCTTCGGATATAATTGGAAGAAACACCCAATCTGATTACATCAGAAATCTTATGGTCCACATTTGCTCTCAAAGAATACCTTTCAAAACCTGTATTTCTTACAGTACCGTCTTCAGCGGTAATATTACCACTGATAAAGAATTTGGTCTTGTCATTTCCACCATTGACGGTCAATCTGGTGTTGGAAAGGATAGCCCTATTGTTATAGAAGTAATCTTCATAATCTACAAAAGTATTGGTGGCAACTGCCTGCCTGAACCTTTCCAATTCAATTGGCCTCCTGGCCTCCGGGAAGAAGAAGTTGATTTTTTCTTCGCTCCAGTTATCCACTCCTAACAATCTCAAAGGCTCTGCGAATCCGATATCCTGGGAAAGAGAAACTTGGGTTTTGCCTGAGGAACCTCTTTTTGTAGTGATGATGATTACACCGGCATTGGCACGGGTACCATAGATAGCCGCCGCAGAAGGTCCTTTCAATACCTCAATGGACTCAATATCATTAGGGTTCAAGTCTGCTAAGCGGTTGGCACCATCATCTTGGTTAGATGCACCAGCACCTGTTACCGAGGCACGGCCAGTTCTTTGGAAAGAGTTGTTGATATAAACCCCATCTAAGATAATTAGGGGTTGGGATGCTCCGGTCAAACTGGAAATACCACGAAGCTGAATGGAAACACCTCCACCCGGTGCGCCGGAATTCATCCTGATATTAGCCCCTGCGATCTTTCCATACAGGGCGCCATCCGTTGTTTGAATGGTAGTGGTTCCGACGAGCTCCTTACCTGAAACGGAAGAAACTGCATTGGCAAGGTTACTTCTTTTGACATTTGAAGCCAAACCTGTAATTACAACCTCTTCCAGGTTGGTGGCATCTTCCCTTAACCTCACCTGAACTGATGTTAAACTCGGGCTGACATTCACATTTTGGCTGACATAACCCAATGATGACACCACCAATAATGCTGCCTGATTTCCAGGGACAGTAATGCTAAATCTACCATCCAGGTCAGTAACTGCACCTGAAGTGGTGTTCCTGACGAGAATGGTTGCCCCTATCAAAGGCTCTCCTGTCCGCTCATCGGCAACAGTACCTGAAACGGTGTACTGTGCCCAGCTCCATCCTGCCGTAAGCAGAATGAGGATGAGGGTAGTGCTGAATCTGTAAAATTTTTTCATAAATTTTTGTTTATAGAACAGTATTTACTTCTAGATAAATATACTAAAAACCAACTTAATCATTATCCTACAAATCCATAAAAGGCAAAAATAAAATTTGGCTGAAAACCAAATTTTACAAAATAGAAATGCTTCCATTGGATTTCAACCAGATTACTAACTGTTAAACAATTATTTATAGTTATACTTAATAATTGAGACACGACAGTTATTTAATCGGCCCATTTACTAAATCCCAAAAATATCTGATCAATGGCGATTCGTATAAAAAAACACCGTTTCCTCCAGGTTGGGGAAGAATAAAAAAAACCGGCAAAACCTCGTCTTGCCGGTAATATTTTTCCACCTTACTAAGGTTAAAGATCCGATTTAGCTTTATTTTTTGTCTATTTTCAATTCACTCAATGGCTCTGTAAAAATAGCCAAGGCCGTTTTGATACCTTCCTTGAAATTCCCTATCCTGATATTTTCGTTTGGCCCATGTTGGTTGTTGTCAAAATTGACAGTCACCACAGTGACAGCAGGAATATTGTCCAAGGCTTCCACAAACGGAGCTATGGGTAAAGAACCTCCACTGATTCTATTCCGAATAGGTTCATTTCCAAATGCCCTAACATAAGCTTTATTGAGCCAAATCCCTGGTTCGGAATCCATTGGGGTTCTAAAGGCTTGGTAAGAAATACTTCCTTCCCATTTGATCAGTTTGGGATATTTTGCCCTTTCTTCATCAGTGGGATCTTTATCCAAAATATAATAACCCTGATCTTCAATATGCTTTCTGATAAGTGCAAATAATCTTTCTGGGTCAGATTCAGGAACCAAGCGGACATCAATTTCAGCAACTGCTATAGCCGGTACGATAGTCCTTGCCTCATTTCCTACCGAGCCGGAAGACAATCCTCTGATATTGAGAGAAGGATATTGCAAAGATTCCTGGTAGGTTTCACCAACATTATCTGTAATCCCGATACCGATCTTCCTCATAATATCTTCATCATCATCCGGAACCATGGCAAGGATATCTTTCTCAGCCTGGGTCAGCCTGATACCATCATAAAACCCTGGAATGACAACCCTCCCTCTTTCATCTTTCATAGAAGCCAACAATTGGGACATCCTCAATGCAGGATTGGGAGCATAATTCCCATAATGACCACTATGAAGATCTACCCGTGGCCCGTAAGTAGTCAAGGTAATCTGGGAAATACCCCTGGCACCAAAGCTAAGAGTCGGCATATTGCTCACATGTCTTGGACCATCCATAATGAGCATCATATCTGCCTTAAGGTCGTTTTTGTATTTGGTGACGGCAGCTGCCAGGTTTGGAGAACCGATTTCTTCTTCAAAATCTAAAATAACTTTAACATTGTAATCCGGCATCAAACCTTTTGAAACCATGGCATCCCAAGCCGCCAGGAACATGGCAAAAGGTCCCTTATCATCTGAAGCGGAACGTGCAAAAACCCTCCATTCGGGATCATAGTCATTTTGAAGGGTTTCCATGGGAATGATTTCCCACTTTCCATCCTTATTTTTTTTCTTTAATACAGGTTTGAATGGGTCCGGTTGCTCCCATTGCTTTGGATCAACAGACTGACCATCAATATGAAAGTAAAAAAGCACCGTTTTTTTGGCGTTTGGCACTGCTTTCTGACCTAAAACCAAAGGGACACTTGAAGTTTCAAGTCTTTTGGTAAGCCATCCCCTTTCCTTTAAATTGGCTTCACACCATTCTATGTTAAGGATAAGCTGTTCCGGATAATGTGAATCATTGGGAATGGAAAGCAAAGAATTTAAAATATCAACTCCATGCAAAAAGTAGGAATCGGTAACCTCTTCCAGGTCAATTTTTACGCTCCGCTGTGCATAAGACAGGGAAAATAGTAAGGAATATCCTACTACCAATAGGTACAATTTTTTCATAATCATTGGATTTTGGATTAAGAAATTTAACGGAAAGAAAAAAGAAAGAAAAACCAATTTGATGGACGGTGGAAGCACTACGAAAAGGGAAGCAACGGGATGTAGGCACGAAAATTTCAAAAGGATATAAGTACTCACCCATTTTAATCATAAAAAAACAGGGGCAAAAAATTCAAAATTTAAAACCCTGTTTAGTTACAAATGTCTTCGTAAAAAATTGTTTGAAAAGTCGCTTAATCACCCACTTCAAATATAGGAATTTCAGAAATACGAACCTATCCCCTGTACAGGGTATTTTTTGAAATCAAAATGGTATTTTTTAATGCATTGCCATGTTCAAGTCATAAATGCAACGCCTAATTTTTTCATTAGACATTCGATAGGACTAAGATAATTAAACTTTCTTATTGGCCTGTTATTGATTTTGGTTTCTATATTTTGGATCTGTTCCCGAGAGATTTGATTGAGGTCAGTACCCTTTGGCAGGAAAGCCCTGATAAGTCCGATTCTGTTTTCCACTGTTCCTTTATCCTGTGAAGTGTATGGTCTTGTAAAGAATGTTGGGATATTGAATTTATCTCTGATTTTATAATGGTTTGCGAATGCCATATCATTATCGAAAGTGATTGATTTGAAGAACGAAGCACCAATTCTCTGTATTCTCTTTGCTATTTTCTGTTCAATGATATCTGCATTTTTACCATCAAGTTTCTCTATGGTAGTAACCAAGGTTGCCCTGTCCACCAGTACCAAAAGAGCTGATTTGTGGTTTTTCCCCATCATAAGGTCTACTTCAATATCTCCTATCCTTTGTCTTTTTTCAACTACAGGAGGCCTTTGGTCAATTGGAACTCTCTCCCTGATAATTCCTCTGGTATGCCTGTAATTACCTCTCTTACGCTTTCTTTTACCATGCCGGAGATTCTTGTAAAGCTCCCTGTCCCTTCGGTATCTCCAATGGCTACTTTTTTTGGCAGTAAATATCCAGTTGTAGAGTGTCTCATGACAAACCCCTTCTTTACCTTGTTTCTTCCAGGTGACCGATATTAGCTCTGGGCTCAATTTGTCAACAACAAGGAATTTGCGGGCCTCTTCTTTAAGGGACTCGGTAAATTTGATTCGCTTTCTCTTGAGTCTATGTCTTTCGTCTGTACGGTTCTGGGCAACTGCAGCCTTATATTCACCGCTATAACGGCCCCTCTTGCCGGTATTTCTTTGAAGTTCTCTGGATACAGTACTTTTGTTGACACCGATAATCGCAGCGATTTTGGTCTGGGAAGTTCCGTTTCTAAATAAAGCCTCTATTTGGTACCTTTGTTCCTGGCTGAGATGTTTAAATTTATTCATGACAACACTAAATTAATATTTTCAGCCTAAGGGAAGGAACCTAGGTTCCTTCCCTTAAACCCTTAGTGTTGCATTTATGACTTGAATATAGGATTTTTAAACTTTTCTAATTCAAATTAAATTTTTACGATATTTTATTAAACAAAAAATCCCGAAACTTTCATTTCGGGATTTGAATTTTTAAAGGTTTCGGATATTTAATTCACGAAACTAAAAATGACAATTACCTTATCTGTCAGCTTTTGTTCTTCGGGCATGAAGACAGGCGCTTCTCTGATTTCGTTCATATCGGCCATGGCCATTTTGGCTTCCCTCATTATTGGAAAGTACACATTGCCCTGCGGGGTGTATTGGACTTTATGAACTTTAATTTTTTCAATCTTAAGGGCTTTTGCTATGGTTTCGGCTTTTTGCTCGGCGTCCTTAATCGCCATCTCGAGGAGTTTTGTTTGAGACTCTTTCTTTAATTTATCGGAGACCTGCATAGAAAGACTAAAACCCATGTTGCCGGATTGATGGACAGCTTCTGTGATTTTCACCAATTCATTTTCAAGATCAGTAATCCTAACTCTAACATTTTGAGAGGCTACATAACCGCTATCCTTGGCAGTTCCTTTGGTGTAGATCCTATTGACATATACATTATAATTGTCCACATAGAATTCATAATTCTTAGCACCGGATTTTTTTATGGCATCTTCCAAAGCCTTTGTTTTCTTGTTCAGCCTATTAGTGGCATCAGATACTTTAAGGGCTTTTTCTGACAACTGAATAAACAGGATGGCTTCATCAGGCAGGATACTGATTTCACTTACTCCTTCTACTTCAATGCTGGGTATTTGCTGTGCCAACACGGAGAAGTAAAGAAAGAATACTGGCAAGGTAAAGATCAATTTTTTCATCATTTTGGGGTTTAGGTTCAAAAGATCCAATCAAAAAACAGACCGTAAAGCGTTTACTTAAAATAATTTAACTATTCCAGGTCTAAAATATCTCTGATCTTATTGATTTTTTCCATTTCATGGAAAATCCCATCATAATCATCAGCCAGTATTTTATCCCTGAATTTGGAAAGGTTCGCTATATACATGCTCAAGGCCTCAAGAATATTTTTCTTGTTTTCTTTTATAATCGGCGCCCACATCGCCGGTGAACTCTTGGCCAATCTCACCGTTGAGGCAAAACCAGATCCTGCCATATCAAAAATGTTTTTGTCATCTTCCATTTTATCCAATACCGTTTTCCCCAGCATAAAAGAGGAAATGTGCGAAAGGTGGGAAACAAAGGCAAGCTGACTATCATGTTCCTCAGGGTCCATAAAGCGCAGTTTCATATTTAAAGCCTCAAGAACCTCATAAGCTTTGCTTTTTAAATGGAGATCTGTCTTTTCCATTTCGCAAACAATAAAAACTTTCCTGTCCAATAAGTCAGCTTTTGCGGCTTTTGGACCGGAATATTCTGTGCCTGCTATAGGGTGGCCTGCTAGGTAATGGGCCCGCTTCGGGTGTTCTGCTATTTTAGCACATAAATTGGCTTTTGTAGAACCAAAATCCATAACGAGGGTCTCAGCTCCGATTTTATCCAATACATCTTCCAAAAGCAGAGGAAGGGTATCAGCAGGGGTTGCCAATATTATGATATCCGTATCCTGATCTGCTTCGGGTTTGGCCTCATCTATGATGCCTAAAGTAAGGGCATCAATCTGGTTTTGGGGATTAATGTCATATCCGGTAAATTTAATTTCAGGCCTTATCTTTTTCAGGGCCAAGGCAAAGGAACCCCCTAAAAGGCCTAAACCAACAATATGTATCTTTTTCATCATCAATTATTTGAACTCAACTTTAAATATTTTAAATCCTTCCAATTGCTTCTTTAATTTTTTCCTGACTGACGCAAAGTGAAAACCTTACCCACCCTTTACCATTTTGACCAAAAATATCGCCTGGAGTGACGAAAATATTTTTGTCATACAGTAAATCATCTACGAATTTTCTGGCTTCATGCTGAGCGTCTAACTTAGCCCATACAAACATACCCGATGTTTCCTTTTGATAGCTTAACCCCAATTTTTCGACCAATTCCCAAACCAAAGCCCTCCTTTGGGCATATTCCAAATTAAGCTTATCATACCAATTTTTGTCCAATTCCAAGGCGGCTACAGCTCCTTTTTGTAAACCTAAAAACATACCTGAGTCCACATTGCTCTTCACCTTGATGATGGCATCAATAAAGTCCTTTTTCCCAATCACCGCCCCGATCCTCCATCCGGCCATATTTGATGTTTTGCTTAAGGAATTCAATTCCAAAGCAACTTCTTTTGCACCTTCAATCTGGAAAATGCTTTTCGGATGATCCTCCAAAATAAAACTGTATGGATTATCATGGACCAAAAGTATCTGATGCCTCATCGCAAAGTCAACTAAATTCTGAAAAACGGAAAAGTCTGCCTTTGCCCCGGTAGGCATATGGGGATAATTTGTCCACATTATTTTAACCGTTTTCAGATCCATTTTTTCAAGCTGCTCAAAATCAGGCTTCCAATTATTTCCCTCAGTAAGTTCATAAGGAAGACAATGGAGGTCTAACATCTTGCTGACGGAGGTATAAGTAGGATAACCTGGATCAGGTATCAGCACAGAATCTCCGGGATTGGTAAAAGCCATGGAAATAAAAAGAATGCCTTCCTTCGACCCCAAAAGCGGCAACACCTCATCTGACCCAAAACCTCCCACCTGATAATGGTCGAAATAAAATTTCAAAAAGGCCTGCCTCAGTTCCGGAATCCCCTGATAACTTTGATAGCCATGGGCTTCAGGTAGCCTGGCAGTTTCATTCAATGCATTGATTACGGCAGGCGAAGGCGGAAGATCCGGGCTACCTATCCCCATATTGATGACAGGCTTGCCTGCAACTTGCATGCTTTTTACTTCCTTCAGCTTCTGGGAGAAGTAATATTCCTGAATATTGTTTAACCTACGGGAAAAGCTGATCATCATTTTTATTTTTAGCGGCCCTTATGGTATTCTCCAAAAATCCTGACTTCTCCCCCTTTTTCCTCAATCGCTTTTAATGCGATTTTGTATTTCTCATAATCATCAAATTCGGTATCGATGAAGAAAGCATAATTCCAGGGTTTTTCCATTACAGGAATAGACTGGATCTTGGTGAGATTCAAATCAAAATCGCTCATGAGTGTCAGAAGCTTGGCTAAACTCCCTTTCTCGTTACTGATGATTATTTTTAAGGATGCTTTTTCGGGAACCTCTTTCAGTCCTGGAAAATCCTTTTGAAGCAAAATAAACCTTGTAAAGTTGTCCTTTACAGTCTGAATATCTGTGGCCAAAATTTCCAGATGATAAATTTCAGCGGCCGTTTTGCTGGCTATGGCAGCCACTCCTTTTATTTTTTCCTCTGAAATCCGTTTGGCTACACTCGCCGTATCCACATCATCTTGGAGGAGGATACCCGGATATTGCTGAAAAAACTTCTTACACTGAAGAATGGCCATGGGATGGGATCTTACCTCCTTGATGTCTTCAATTTGCTGACCTGGAAGAGCCATAAGATGATGTGATATGGGAAGATAATACTCCGCAAAAATGTACAGCCCATATCGGTCAATCAGCTCATAATTGGGCAGAATAGCTCCTGCAATGGAATTTTCTATGGCCATCACCGCATAATCAACTTTGCCGGAAGCTACAGCTCCTGCCACCTCCTCAAAAGTCCTGTAGGGAGCCACTTCTGTTTGTGGGCCAAAATAATTCAAAGCCACCTGATGGTGAAAAGAACCCGGAATCCCTTGTATTGCCACCTTCATAGCTTATTTTTTAAAAATAAAATAGACTGCAAGCACCAAAAAGAAAAAACCGATAATGTGATTGGCCTTTATGCTTTCATTTTTAAAAAAAATGAAAGTAAAAGCCATAAACACCACCAAAGTAATTACCTCTTGCAAAACCTTTAATTCTACCAGGGAAAAAGGCCCTCCGTTTTCCCTAAAACCAATTCTATTGGCCGGAACTTGAAAGATATATTCAAAGAAGGCTATTCCCCAACTGATCAGGACTATGGAAACTATCCCTAAATTCTCAAACCAGCGCATTTCCTTGAATTTCAAATGCCCATACCATGCAAAAGTCATGAAGGTATTGGACAGGACGAGCAACATGATGGTAAGTACTCCTTTCATCAGAATATGAAATTAAATTTTGGGGCTTAATAATTCCAGATGTTTCCAAAAACTTGGATATGATTTATTGACAACTTCAGGATCCTCTATGATTACCCTTGTTTTGGTCATCAAAGGCATAAATGCCATGGCCATCCTGTGGTCATCATAGGTATGGATCCTGACCTGGTTGGGCATATTGACACTTGGGATTAAGGTAAACACATCCTTTTCTGTCTCCACAAAATCCGCATTGAACTTGGCAAGTTCTTGTTGTAAAGCAAAAATCCTATCCGTTTCTTTGATCCTAAGACTCTCAATCCCTGTAAATTCTGTTTTCTGACCAACGATGGCACAGGTAACGGCAACTGTTTGGGCTATATCAGGGCAATGGGTAAAATCGAAAGCTTCAAAACCTTTGATGGCCTGCTTGGTAAGTCGGACCCCTCCAGCTTTAAATTCGCTTTTTACCCCCAAGCGATCCATAATTTCCACAATTTTGGAATCTCCTTGCAGGCTATTTTCTTTTAATCCTTCCAAGAACAACTCCCCTTCATCAGCACAGGCCACCAAACTGAACCAGTAACTGGCACCTGACCAATCGCTTTCTACAGAAAAAGTTGTTGGCTTATAATTTTGTGGTGCTACGGAAATCGTATTTCCATCCCAAATTACCTCTACCCCAAATGATTTCATCAATTGAATGGTCATTTCAATATAAGTCCTTGACCCCACTTTCCCTTCTAATTCCAGCTTGAGCCCATGGGGAAGTCTGGGGGCAATCATCAAAAGCGCTGAAATATATTGGCTACTGACATCACCTCTAATCTTAACTTGATCTGATTTTTGTTCTTGAAGGCCATGGACAGCCAAAGGTGGGAACCCCTCCCTGTTAAGGTAATGGATTTCAGCTCCTATTTCCCTTAGTGCATCTACCAAAATCCCGATCGGTCTTTCACACATCCTGGCAGTACCAGTCATCACTTTGTTCTGATTGGTGACGGCGGCATAAGCCGTCAAAAAACGCATGGTTGTACCAGCATCAAGCACATCATAGACCGGAGGATTTTCCTTTAAAAGCCTGATCATGGTTTGTGTATCCCTGGCCTCTGCAAGATTGAGCAAGTGATTTTCTCCTTCTGTCAAGGCATCTATTACAAGGGCCCTATTACTTTCACTTTTGGATGAAGGCAAGGGTATGATGCATGGCTGAAAGGAAGGCAATTGGTTTAAGACTAGTGTTTTCAAGGTATCAATAGGTTCTTTCAAAGCTTTAATGATCTGTAATGTTGAATAGATTCATGGATTTCTTGGGCCGTAACAGGAATCTGATAATCACATTCCCCTATCCTCCTCAAAAGCGAAAAATAAAGGGTGTTGGCTTCGTTCTTTTTATCCTGGGCACAGAGTTGAATAATTTGAGGAATGTCATTTTCTGAAAATTCAACATGACCGAAAACACTTAAAAGGGATTTTTCTATTTCCTCCATTTCATCTTTTGAAAGACTGCATTTTTTAGCTGAAAGGAAAGCTTCACAAATCATTCCTATAGCTATAGCTTCCCCATGCAACAAATGCTTATCGGTTCCCAAAAAGAAAGATTCAAATGCATGCCCAATGGTGTGCCCAAAATTCAGAATTTTTCTTAGCCCCGATTCCTTGGGGTCCTTTTCTACAACATCCTTTTTGATACTGACAGATTTTTCGATGATTTCCTGCCAAGCTTGATCTTGCCAGTTTTCATTTTTCAAACTTCGAAAATAATCTGCATTACGGATCAGCCCATGTTTGAGTACTTCAGCAAATCCTGATCTAAATTCTCTTTGAGGTAGGGTTTTTAGAAATTCTACTGCAATTATTACTGCTTCTGGTTGGGTAAATACTCCTATATGGTTTTTGAAGCCCTGGAAATCTATTCCCAACTTCCCCCCCACGCTGGCATCTACCTGTGACAACAGCGTAGTTGGAATATTGATAAATTTTATACCTCTTTTGTAGGTAGCTGCGCAAAATCCACCCATATCACCCGTGACTCCACCTCCCAGGTTGATGATCAATGTCTTGCGGTCAAATCCCTCCCGGGTCATCCACTCCCATATATGTACACAGGTTTCCAGGTTTTTTTGGTTTTCCCCGGCAGGAAAGGAAAATGTTTTGGCAGATTCGGGCAAAATCTCCTCAATCAGTGGCAAACAAAATTTTTGGGTGTTGTCATCCATTATTATCCCCAAAGAGGAAAAATCTAAATGGCCCAAAAATTTCTTTAGGTCATTGGCTATTTGACCGGAAAATAAAACTGTCTCCAAAACTCTTTTTTTATTACAAAACTAAGGAATTGTGCATCTGAAAAAAGACCGCACTTTCCCAAATTGTCATGAAAGATAAATTAATTCAGGGTAGCTGAAAGAAGATAAACCGGGGATTGATAATTCCCCGGATTTTTTACTTCCCTCATGCAACATCAGGAACAGGTATCAATTCTTAACTTTTCTTGACAGGTTCTGCTTCCCTCAATTGTTTTTCCTGCCTTTTCACTGACTCTTCATGGATGCAGTAAAGCAGTTCTTTCATGAATTTTTCGCTGAGGTTTTTCTGAATCCCCTTTTGTGTTCTGGACTCCATTACAAACTTCCATCTGTCAGATTGAAATACCGCAAGGTTATGTTCTCTTTTGTAAGCTCCTACCTGATCAATCAGGGAGAACCTCTCCTGCAAAATATCCAATAACTGATCATCCAGGTGATCAATTGCATTTCGAAGATCATTTAACCTTTCACTTGGGCTTTCCTCTCCCAAGGTGTTTTTGAAGTCTATCTGGGAAAGGATCTGCTTCAGTCTGGCAGGAGTTACCTGTTGTTTGGCATCAGACCAAGCATTGTCCGGATCGTGGTGGGTTTCTATCATCAAACCATCCAAGCCAAAATTGATCGCCCTCTGGGCAGTTTCAAGGATCCCCTCCCTATTCCCTACAATATGGCTGGGGTCATTGATCACTTCCATTCCTTTCCATTCCCTTTTCAGGTGAATCGGCATAGACCAATTGGGTTTGTTCCTGAATCTTTTATCATAGGAATCAGAAAAACCCCTATGGATAGCTGCCAATTTGTTGATTCCCACTGCATGGAATCTTTCCAAGGCCCCTATCCAAAGTTGTAAATCAGGATTCATGGGGTTTTTCACCATTACAGGAATATCGACTCCACGAAGCGCTTCGGCCAGTTCCTGTACAGCAAATGGATTGACTGTGGTCCTTGCACCTACCCAAAGAACATCCACGTTATGCTTTAAGGCGCTTTCCACATGAGCGGCATTGCCCACCTCTGTAGTAATCGGAATATTCAGGTGATGTCTCACAATTTCCATCCATTTCAATCCATCTTCTCCAATCCCCTCAAAAGATCCCGGCCTTGTTCTAGGCTTCCATATTCCTGCACGGAACATATCAGGAACCATGTTTTCTTTTTTCATATCGAGACAGACTTTCTCAATTTGTTCCGGTGTCTCTGCACTGCATGGGCCCGCGATGATGGTGTGGCCTTTTAGCCCTAATCCCCAATCTTTGGTTTGTAAATGATCTTGCATGATTGTTAAGGTTTAAATGAAAAGAGCCCGATTCTTTCGAACCGGGCTCTCTTTTTTGGTTTATTTTTTTTTTAATTTTTCACCATACAATAAGCAGCTCCGATTCGACCTTTGGGACGAAAGTAAAAGTAAAAGAAGGTAAAATATGCGAGAGCTGCGATTAACATGTTTCAAATTTAAGGCCTTATTTTTTAATAACAAATCAACATTTGAATATTTTTTTATTTTTTTTTCAACACCCGGTCAAAAGATTGAAAATTCAGAAAATGTATTATTTTTTTGACAATAAAACAGAATAAAATTCCGCATCAATCATCCCTTAGGGCATCATCAAGCTTCCCTTCCATAATTTCCTCCTGCTTTTTGATGGACTCGGTGTGAATGATATTAAATAATTCTTTGACAAATTCAGGATTGATCTGAAGTGCCTTCGCCCATTCTGGCCTGGTTTCAAAAACCTTTTTCCATCTTTCCATCTGGAAAATGGCCACATTGTTCAATCTCTTATATTCTCCGGCTTTTTCGACGAGCTTCATCCTTCTGCTCAGCACTTCCAACAATTCCCTATCTACTTCATCTATGTGTCCACGGATGATTTCCAATTGAGACTCCAATAAAGGATTATCCACAGCAGGTATTCTAGTCTGAAGTTGACGAATCAAATCATTCAAAGCTGTTGGCTTAAGTTGTTGTGCACTGTCGGACCAAGCTTTATCCGGATCAATGTGTGATTCTATGATAAACCCATCAAAATTCAGATCAAGGGCCATTTGGGAAACCGGTAAAATCAGATCCCTTCTTCCTGAAATATGACTGGGGTCATTGATCAAGGGGATATCAGGGTATCGTGTTTTTAATTCCAAAGGAATTTGCCAAGTAGGGCTGTTCCTGTAAACTTTGTCATTGAAATTGGAAAATCCCCTATGAATCGCACCCAACCTTTTGATTCCAGCCTGATTGATTCTTTCCAATGCCCCAATCCACAGAGCGAGGTCGGGATTTACCGGATTTTTTACAAACACAGGTACGTCCAGGCCACGGAGGCTATTAGCAATTTCCTGAACGGTGAATGGATTGACCGTTGACCTGGCGCCAATCCAGAATATACCAATTCCGTGTTCAAGTGCTTGCTCCACATGATAAGGACTGGCCACCTCAATGGCAAACTGCACGTTGTATTTTAACTGAAGGTCCTGAATCCAAGGCAGGGCAATACTTCCCAGGCCTTCAAAGGAATTGGGACGGGTTCTGGGTTTCCATACCCCTCCCCTGATAATTTTGAATCCCAGTTTTGCCAATTCACCCACCGTACTATCCAATTGCTCAGGAGTCTCTACACTACATGGGCCAGCTATAAATAGGGGATAACTATCAAAAATCCCCCAATCCGTTATTTTTTTGATTTCCAATTTTGCAGCATTTATTGGTTACATTCTTAACAGCAAGGAAAAGGCTAAAGTTTTCATTTCCTAATAATCGAATAACCTAAAGTCCATTCGAAGAAATCTGCCTTCGCCTTGTGCGCCTTGATATTTAAGCGTGCAAAGATACCATTAGAAAAACGGTAACCCATACCTATACGCTGATAATACCATTGGAAACCGGCACAATTTAGAATAGGTACTTTCAGAATCCTTTTGAAAACCCAATTTCAAGTCTAATCCATAATACTTTGAGTTTTGCACCAATACCTTTCCATCCCCTGACAAAGTATTTAAGATAGGGCCTGACTCCAGGTTAAACATCAGGTATTTGATAAACATTGGATCTTCTAAACTTTTTAATCCCGATGATTGGGGAAAAATCTCCTCAATGGAAAAATAAAGCAGGGTAAATAAAAGAATTTTTCTCATTTTCCTTTGACCTGAATTCTTAATACTAATCACTAAAAAATTAACCAAAATATGATTTGATTGTAATTTTTGAGACCAAAAGAACAAACCCATCCCCTCCAAAGTAGTTTGAACAAAGACTTTGAAATCCTTTTTTTTAAACAAGGTTTTTAACCAAACAAAGCCTATCCTCTTGCAGTTTTTTTGATATATTTGCAGCCTGATTTGACCCCTATGTCTGTTAAACCCAAAATTTCTTTCGAGAATTTAGAAGTTGCCTTTGCATCCAAATCGGATGCAGAACTCAAAAAGATGTACTACATCTTTGCCACGATAAACAATAATCTGGCTGTTAGCCTCGGAATCAAGCTGGCTAATTTGGCATTTGCATTGAAGTTGCCCATCAATGGCATCATGAAAAGAACCATGTTCGGTCATTTCTGTGGTGGTGAAAGCATTGAAGACTGCGAAAAATCAATAAAAAAACTGGCTGAATATGGAGTAAAGACGATTTTGGATTACTCGGTGGAAGGAAAGGGTGATGAGAATAGTTTTGAGGCCACAAAAAACGAAATTCTCAGAACCATTGAAAGATCAGCTGAAGATCCAAATATTCCTTTTGCTGTATTTAAGGTCACCGGACTTGGTGACTACCAAATTATGACAAAAATACAGGAGGGGAAAAAACTCAGCAATGAAGAAGAAGAAGCTTTCCAAAGACTGGAAAAACGGGTAGATGAGCTGTGTGAAGCGGCATATAAAGTAGGCACCAAAATCCTGATAGATGCGGAAGATTCCTGGTATCAGGATATTTTGGACAAACTGGTCTACCGTGCCATGGAAAAGTATAACAAAACATCCTGCGTGGTGTACAATACTTATCAAATGTACAGGCATGATATGCTTCAAAGACTAAAAGACGCCCATAAAACAGCCTTAGAAAAAGGATATTTGCTGGGCGCTAAACTGGTAAGGGGAGCTTACATGGAAAAAGAAAGGGAAAGAGCGTTGAAAAATGGTTATCCAAGTCCTATCCAACCGGATAAAGCTTCAACGGACAGGGATTATAATGCAGCAGTAAAATATTGTGTTGACAATATTCAGACCATCAATCTGGTATCCGGATCACACAACGAACAAAGCAACCTTCTTCTGACAGAGCTTATAGGTGAATATGGCTTGGCAGAAAATGACGAAAGGGTCTACTTTGCCCAACTTTACGGCATGAGTGACAATATATCTTTCAATCTGGCAGATGCCGGATATAATGTGGTCAAATATGTGCCTTATGGGCCTGTTGAAAAAGTAATGCCCTACCTATCAAGGAGGGCTGAAGAAAACACTTCTGTAGCCGGACAAAGCAGCAGGGAATTTGAACTGATCAAAAAAGAATTGAACCGGAGAAGGGGAAATAAAAATTAATCCACTTCTCTAAAAAGGACCTTGATCCCATGAAGGATCAATTCCATATTACTAAAACAGAGACCCGGAAAACTGATTGATCCGGATATCGATTAAATAGATCTCAAACCAATTACAGGCAATGCAATTACTAAGCGAACAGGAATTAGAGAGAAGAAAAGACCGTGAAGAATTAATGAAATTGGGGATTAACCCTTATCCCGCGGAAACCTTCCCTATCAATGTAACAGCAGAAGATATTCATAGAAATTACGAAAACCGTAAAAACGATTACAAAAATATCTCTATAGCAGGAAGACTGATGAGCAGAAGGATCATGGGTTCTGCGTCATTTGCAGAAATCCAGGATTCCACGGGAAGACTTCAGATTTATGTAAGAAGAGATGACATCTGTCCGGGCGAGGACAAAACTTTTTACAATACAGTATTTAAGAAATTACTGGGTATAGGGGATTTCATTGGGGTAAAAGGATATATCTTCACCACCCAAACAGGGGAGATTTCTCTTCATGTAACAGACTTAAAAATACTTTCCAAATCTGTAAAACCACTTCCAGTGGTGAAAAGAGACGACCAAGGAAACGTCTATGACGGCTTTACAGATCCGGAATTGAGATACAGACAAAGATATGTAGACCTGACGGTTAATCCTGAGGTGAAAGAAGTGTTCCTGACCAGGTCCAAGATTATCACCAATATGCGTAAGTATTTTGATGACCACGGTTGGCTTGAAGTAGAAACCCCGATATTGCAGCCGGTACATGGTGGTGCTGCTGCGAGGCCTTTTCAAACCCATCACAACACGCTTGACATGCCGCTTTTCCTTAGGATAGCGAATGAATTGTATCTAAAAAGGCTCATCGTGGGAGGTTTTGATGGGGTCTATGAATTCGGAAAAATGTTCAGGAACGAAGGCATGGACAGGACCCACAATCCAGAATTTACTTCTTTGGAAATTTATGTGGCTTACAAAGATTATATCTGGATGATGGAGATGGTAGAAGAACTTATCGAAAAAGTCACCGAATCCATTCATGGCACCACTGTGGTAAAAGTTGGAGATAAAGAGATCGACTTTGCAGGCCCATATAGAAGACTGACCATGTTTGATGCCATCAAAGAATATGCTGGAGTGGATGTGAGTGATATGGATGAAAGTGCCCTGAGAAAAACCTGTTTAGATCTTGGTATTGAAATCGATGACAGCATGGGCAAAGGAAAATTGATCGATGAGATTTTCGGTGCAAAAGTGGAAGACCATCTCATCCAACCTACCTATATTACGGATTACCCTGTGGAAATGACTCCCCTTGCCAAAAAGCACAGAAGCAAGGAAGGACTGGTAGAAAGATTTGAACTATTTGTCAATGGCAAAGAAATCGCCAATGCCTATTCAGAACTGAACGACCCTATTGATCAAAGAGAACGATTTGAAGATCAGTTGAAGTTGGCTGCAAGAGGAGATGATGAGGCCATGGCAATGGATGAGGACTTCCTAAGAGCACTGGAGTATGGTATGCCTCCAACCGCTGGCCTTGGCATAGGTATAGACAGATTGACCATGCTGTTGACCAATAAATCAACAATTCAGGAAGTACTTTTCTTTCCTCAGATGCGTCCTGAAAAGAAGGTCAAAATTGCTTCCGATGAGGACTTTATGGCATTAGGGATTCCTGCAGGACTGATCCCTGCCATTAGGGACCTGAACATCCATACCATTGAACAATTAAAGGAGCAGGATGTCAACAAATTATTCAATGATGTCTGCGGTAGAAGAAAAAAATTAAAATTGGAAGCGCCAAATCCTACCAAAGAAGAGGTTGAGAGCTGGCTTGCTTTTTAAGGATAAAAAAAACCGGGTTCAAGAAGCCCGGTTTTTTTGTTTCATGATCAAGTAAATGATACCTATACCCGTCCAAAAAATGGTCCAAGGCATACTATATCCCACTATATAGGATGTATCTTTAACATTTATGGTGAAATTATAGGGCTTGATGATAAAGAATACCAATACCCCAATTGCCAGGTAAATCAGAAATTGATTTGTTTTCATGACTGGAAATTATAAAAATTCACCGAAAAAAAACCATTCTTTTCAATAGATCGCTGATTTTGAACAAGGACAAAGATTACTTCCAATAAGCCCCTCTGTTAATATTTTATTGAAAAACAGGATAAATAATTGTTAATTTTTAAATAAATTTTCCGATATTTTACAAAGTTTTTAAAACAAACACTTTTTTCAATCATGAATCTCAGACTCAATTCAGAATTTGGAACATTGAAGGCCGTACTGATGCATAGGCCTGGCAAGGAAATCGATAGGCTTACACCCTATAACAAGAATTATCTACTTTTTGAAGATGTTCCCTACTTAGAGGCCATGCAAAAAGAACATGATTTTTTTACCGATCTGATCAAGCAAACGACAGGAGCTCAGGTTTACAGATTGAATGAGCTATTGATGCAGACCTTGTCAAAAAGAGAACTCCTGGAAAGGCTGCTTGAAGATGCCTTAAAAAGCAACCGGCTTACCCATTTCAAAGAATATATATTGGAAAGATTTTCCACAGCAGAATGTGCTTTGGCCTTGACCGCAGGCATTAAGGTTCACGAACTAAAAAGAAAAATACCTAACCTGCCTAAAACGGAACTGATGGATTATGCCTTTGTGATTACTCCCTGTCCCAACCTTTACTTCCAGAGGGACCCGATGGCCATCACTCCTGGAGGAATAATTTTTTCAAGCATGAAAATGGAAGGCCGGCAAAGAGAGGCCAATCTTTTAAGAACTATCTTCGAAAATCATCCTGAATTCCATGAACATGTAAACCGTCTGTATCCCATCAACGGCCATGAAAATCCCCCCAGTATCGAAGGAGGCGATGTGATAGTACTCTCCAAAAAAGCTGTTGCAATTGGAAACTCAGAAAGGACAGAAGAAAAAGCCATTTACCATGCAGCCAAGGCCTTGTTGGCAGAGGGCACCGTTGAAAGGGTGTATGAAGTGCATCTTCCCAAAAAACGGCAATACATGCATTTAGACACCGTGTTTACAATCCTGGATGAGAACCTGGTATTGACCTATCCGGATGCTTTGAATGCGGTACTTCAAACTTCTCTCTACACACTCAAAGAAAAAGATGGGGACAAAGTACATATCAAAAGACAAGTCCTGAACGAATCTCTCCTTACTGTCTTGGAAAAGGAAATCCCTCATTTGGAAATACTCTCTACTGCAGATGGCAATCCCGACTATTCTATGAGAGAGCAGTGGTTTGATGGAGCAAATGTTTTTGCCATTGGGCCCAGAAGGGTAATTTCATACAACAGAAATATCCATACCAATAGGGCCTTGAGAAATATGGGGGTTGAAGTACTGGAAATTCCCTCCTCAGAACTATCAAGGGGTTTGGGCGGTCCAAGATGCATGACCCTGCCATTGAGCAGATCAAGGGTTTAGTCTAATCGTTTTCTATTTCGCGACACTATCCCGATAAGTGTGTAAACTTCAAATTATGGTTTTATTGTCAGGTATCAAGAAGCCTGACCCTATCACCAAATATAAGCAGGAAACTGTTAAGAATAGCTCCCCAGTCTCTGATAGGCATAGTCCATTTTTTCGATGCTTCTCTTGCAGCCAGGAAAACAGACTTCATTACGGCATCATCTGTCGGGAAAGAGAGCTTGTTTTTGGTGTATTTTCTGATCTTTCCATTGAGATTTTCAATCAGGTTGGTGGTATAGATGATTTTACGGATTTCAGCCGGGTAATCGAAGAAAACGGTGAGTTCATCCCAGTTGTCCCTCCAGCTTTTGATGGCATAAGCGTATTTGGATTCCCATTTTTTGGCAAAATCGTTCAGGGCAGCCCAAGCAGCATCTTTTGTAGGGGCGGTATAAATTTCCTTCATATCCCTTGTAAACGCCCTGCGGTCTTTCCATGCGACATATCTACATGCGTTTCTGATCTGGTGGACGACACATATCTGAGTGACTGATTGGGGGAATGAAGCTTTTATCGTATCAGTAAACCCGTTCAGGTTGTCAGTTGCCGTTATGAGAATATCTTCAACCCCTCTGGCTTTCAGGTCGGTGAGTACCCCCATCCAGAAAGCCGAAGATTCATTCTTGCCAAGCCAAAGGCCTAGGATCTCTTTAAGGCCGTTAGTTCTGAGGCCAACGGCAATATAAACGGTCTTGTTGACCACTTTGGAGTTCTCCCTGACTTTGAAGGATATACCATCCATCCAAACGATCAGGTATACAGGGTCAAGCGGCCTGTTTCTCCATGCAACAATATCCTCCGCTACGGCACCGGTAACCCTTGAGATGGTGGAGGAGGAAACATTGATGTCATAAAGCTCCCGGATCTGTTCTTCGATGTCCTGGTTTGACATTCCCTTGGCATACATGGAAATGATCACGTTTTCAACGCCCTCCGCCATGCTTCTGCGTTTGGGCACAAGGGCAGGCTCAAAGCTGCCGTCCCTGTCTCTTGGGACTCTGATTTCAGCTTCCCCAAATGTGTTTTTTATTGTTTTGGTGGAATAGCCGTTCCTTGAATTGGGATTATCGGAATTCTGATGCTTTTCATAGCCAAGATGGGCATCCAGCTCGCCTTCAAGCATTTTCTCAACGGCTCTTTTCTGAAGCTGTTGAAGGAAGGAATTAAGCTCCCCGGCAGTCCTGAACTGCTTGAGGAAGTCATCATTTAGGAGATCTTCTTTTTTCATTTTTGTAATCTGTGTGTTATAAAGGTAAGAAATTGTCCACACACAGACCGGGGGGCGCCTACCGCGGGTTCCTCAAATTCCCTGTGCGATTTCTTCTAAATCACACAGAGAATTTCGAGGTTTAACTTTAACTTCGTAAGTAGTGAAACCAACTTACACAGTTTGTGTCATAGTCCCTATTTCGCGGACCAACTCATCATACCAACTCTGTCCATACTTTCTGATAAGGGCATCTTTTAGGAATTTGTAAATGGGCACTCCCAGCTTACTCCCTAAAGTACAGGCAGGACTACAGATGTGCCAGCGATCGTAATTCAGTGCATCAAATTGATCATATTTGGTAATCCTGATTGGATACAAATGGCAACTTATCGGTTTTTTGAAGTCGATCTTCCCATCTAAATAGGCCTGTTCGATCCCACATTTCAAAATTCCCTTATCATCATATAGCGCGTAGGCACATTCCCTATTTTCCCCAATGGTAGGGGTACATTTATCCCCATCTTTATCAATCACCCAGGTACCCTGGCTTTCGATCACCTTTCTTCCCTCCTCCGTGATATATTCTTTAACTATAGGGTATATATTTTCTAAAATCCCAGTCTCTTCATTTTCCAGTGGAGCCCCTGAGTCTCCCTCCACACAACAGGCCCCTTTACACTTCTCCAAGTCACAGACAAAAAACTGTTCCTTGATATCATCACTGATGACTGCATTTCCTATGAGTATCATGCTCTAATTATTGAACTGTAAATTTACGGAGATTTGGCTATATCTATATACCCTAAAAAAAGAACCGTTCTGATTTCTCAGAACGGCTCAACCCAGCACTATGAAGAAAAGCTTTTAAAGCCTTCAATCTTTAAACTGAAGTGGATTTAATTTTGTTTAAAAATTTTTTAACATTTTTATCAGAAAGTGAACTGATACCCTACCGTAATCAATCTTGGAATACCCACTCTAATTCCCTGAGGCCTTCTTGAAGAAATATACCTCTCGTCGGTGAGGTTCTTGATGGATAAATTGAATCTGGAATTCCATTTTTGGATTCGGTAAAAAACCATGGCGTCAAATACCTTGTAGGCAGGAATTATTCCAATTCGTCCATCTGCAGATGGCTCAATGGTGTTCAGCTCATCACTAAATTGTTTTCCGATAAAATTCCCGACCAATCTCAGACCCAATCCAGATGATGTTTCGAAAGTTAAGGCCGAGTTAATAAACCAATCAGGAGCATAAGGAGTCCTGTTTCCTTTTATATTTACATCATTTTGGAACCTATCTTCTGAGAATGTAGCCCGCAAAAAAGTAGCGTTCACATCATAAACCAACCTGGTTTTATTAAATCCAAAAAGATGACTTAAATCCATCACCAAGGCGGTTTCAACACCTCTATTTAACGTGGCCCCACCATTTACTAACCCAAAGCCTATTCCTCCTGAAGACTCAGAAACGGGGATAATTTGATTGCTGAAATTCATCACAAAGCTTGTTGCCTCAAGAAATAACCACTTCACAGGCTCAGCCCTAAGTCCCAGTTCATAATTAACACTTTGCTCTGCTTCCAAATCCAAAACGTCTCCCAGAGAGGTAATAGCATCTTTTGTCCTTGGTGGAGCATATCCTTTATGGATGCCACCAAAAACATTTAAAGTTTGCATGGGCCTATAATTAAATCCTATACCAGGTATCAGCGTATTGATTTCATTTCCCGATACCAACACTGTATCTCTTACACCTACACCCGGAAAGCTTCTTCTTCTAATGTCTCTTTCATAATCAAAGTTTTCAAATCTCAATCCAGCATTCAAATCTAAATTGGAGCTCACATTGATTTTATTTTGTATATATGCCGCAAGCGCATATCCGGTTCTTACCTCATCTTCCACCAAATCCCCACTTTTTACTCCAGCTCTGGTACCATTTACCCGTTGTTCAAAAGCCCTCTCATAAAGATATCTTGCGCCGATTATAAGTTCATTTTTTAAATCCAGAACCTTATAATCCACCTCGAGCCTGGGCTCTATCCCTGCAACTTCGAATTGCCTGTCCCTGTTACCCGTACTGTTTCTCATGAAAATTGCCCCTCCCGGAATCTCTACATCTCCCCAAACTACGCCTGTCCAATTTGATGGGGGCGTATTAGCGTTATTCACATTAAAATCCTGCCTACTCCAATTTCTCGTAGTTGTATAACCATAAGCAATGGTATTCAATCGGACATTTTTGTTGAATCGATATTTATGGCTAAAGCTTAAAGAATACCTTCTGACATCCAATCTGTCATCGGGAGCCAGCCTAACAAAATCCTCAGAACTACCTCTATCAAACATTACCTGATTGATCCCTATATAGGTAGCATTCGAGCTTTCATTGTAAATTCCCAACTTCATACCCAGCTCAGATTTCTCATTGAGGTTGAACAGGAATTTGGTATTGAAATCTGTAATATCAAATTCAGTGGGACCTATATTATCTGCTCTTTTTCTTAACAAACTGGCCTGAATTCCAGTATTTCCAAAAGTATTCCCATAATTCATCAAAGCCGAGAATAAACCTCCCTGTCCCCCTTGAACATAAATGGAGCCTTCCTCTTCTTGAGGCGGATTGGCAGTGATGTAATTGATAACTCCTCCAATTGTCTGCGGGCCAAACAAAATCTGACCAGAACCTTTCAATATTTCAACTCCAGACATCCTATCCATGACAGGGGTGTAGTACATTTCAGGCTCTCCATATGGAGCCAAAGCAACTGGTATACCGTCTTCCAAAACCAACACACTTCTACTTCTGTCAGGATCAAGACCCCTTATTCCAATATTTACACGCATGCCAAGACCTTCCTCATCTACCACATGAACTCCCGGTGATCTTCTCAATACTTCGTTGCCACTTAAAGGATTGACAGCCTGGATTTCTTTGGCATCCAAATACGTAACAGAGCCTGGCACCCTACTGAAAACCCTATCTTTTGATGCGATGATTGTTACTTGGGGCATTTCTACTCCTCTTTCTTCAAAAACGAGGTCCAATTCATGAACAGTACCTTTTTTTACTTGTATTGTTCTTGTGAATGATTTATACCCGACTGCGGAAACTTTAATGGTATACTCTCCATCTTCAAGGTCATAAATCTCAAAAGTCCCATCCAAATTTGTAAAGGCCCCTTTTACCGTTCCTAAAACAAGAATATTGGCAAAAGGAATAATTTCACCTTCTGGTGATTTAACCTGCCCGGACATGGTCAAGGATTTCCCATCTTTATTTTCACCTATAACCGCATAACCCTGACCAATAAGTATTATTGATAGTACCCAAATCATCAAGCTATTTCTGAAAACTTTCATTATATGAATAATTTATATTTAGATTAAGTTTAATTTATGTAGCAATAATATTTCTTATTTAAACTTAATCCAAATAAACAAATTTCATTTTTGATGAATTTTTTTTATGGGTATCGGGACAGGATAGATTTCGTCAATAATCCCCTCTCTTAATAAGTATTGCTACTTTCTTTTAAGATTTTGCACTTTTTGGCAAAATTTTCGTTAGCCATATAGGGATTATTTACCTTTATTTGCAAAGTGCAAGCTGACTTGTCGCTGTCCTGACCCCGACAACAATCGGGAAGGGAGAGAGGAAAGTCCGGGCAACAAAGAGCGCCATACTTCCTAACGGGAAGGGGCCTTGCTGGTGACGGCAAGGTTACAGACAGTGCCACAGAAAATATACCGTCCGCCGCGGCGGATAAGGGTGAAAAGGTGGGGTAAGAGCCCACCGCCCCTTCAGTAATGAAGGGGGCAGGGTAAACCTTATGGGTTGAAAGATCAAATAGGTTCCGCCTTGGGTTTGACTCAAAAAGGGCTGCTCGTCCTTATGCGGAATGGGTAGATCGATGGAGCCCTGATGTGAATCAGGGCCTAGATAAATGACAAGTTAGTCTCCCATTTGGAGATGAACAGAACCCGGCTTATAGGCTTGCACTTTTTTAAACCAACCAACATCTTTATGCCTAAAATCCTTATTATCGATGACGAAAAAGTCATCAGATCTACCTTAAAAGAAATTCTGGAGTACGAAAATTATCAGGTATCAGAAGCCCAGGATGGGGAACAAGGATTGAAAAAGATCCAGGAAGAAGAATTTGACCTGGTTCTTTGTGATGTCAAAATGCCTAAAATGGATGGGCTTGAAGTTCTGGAAAAGGTTGCTGAGCTTGATAAACAACCTCAGTTTATCATGATTTCCGCACACGGCAGTATAGAAACTGCAGTGGAAGCCACAAAAAAGGGTGCCTTTGACTTCATACCCAAACCTCCGGATCTCAACCGCTTACTCCTGACTGTCCGCAATGCTTTGGACAAAAAGAACTTGGTGTCTGAAACTAAAGTACTTCGGAAAAAACTCTCCCAAAAATTAGACATGGTAGGAGAATCTCCAGCCATCAAACAGGTCAAAGAAACCATAGAGAAAGTTGCCCCAACGGATGCCAGGGTATTGATCACAGGTCCAAATGGAACAGGCAAA
This sequence comes from Cecembia calidifontis, assembly GCF_004216715.1. Lineage (NCBI taxonomy): Bacteria > Pseudomonadati > Bacteroidota > Cytophagia > Cytophagales > Cyclobacteriaceae > Cecembia > Cecembia calidifontis. The sequence continues at coordinate 2,602,893 of NZ_SGXG01000001.1, read as the reverse complement.
GAGTTAGTTGCACATTGGCTTCACCAAAAAAGCAACAGGTCGGAAGCTCCTTTTATCGCTGTAAACTGCGCCGCAATACCCGCCGAATTGATTGAAAGTGAGCTTTTTGGCCATGAAAAAGGATCATTTACCTCTGCTGTGAAACAGAGAATCGGGAAGTTTGAACAAGCTGACGGAGGGACTTTATTCTTGGATGAAATCGGAGACATGAGCCTTTCAGCTCAATCAAAGGTATTGAGGGCACTTCAAGAACATAAAATCACCAGAGTAGGTGGTGACAAGGACATAAAAGTCGATGTCAGGGTTCTTGCGGCCACAAACAAAGACCTAAAAAAAGAAATTGAGGAAGGGAAGTTCAGAGAAGACCTTTATCACAGACTCAGTGTGATTCTCATACAGGTTCCTGCTCTAAAAGACAGAAAAGAAGACATACCCTTACTGGTCGATAAATTCTTGGAAGATATCGCTAAAGAATACGGCACAGCAAAGAAAGAAATCAGCAAAGAGGCTATTGCAAAATTGCAGGAATTTCCTTGGACAGGAAATATCCGTGAGCTACGCAATGTGGTGGAAAGATTGGTAATCCTGGGTGATAAAACAATCAGTCTCGATGATGTCAAAAAATATGCTGACTACTAAGTCAGCATATTTTTTATCCTTTGATTTCTTTGTTATCTACTGCTTTGGCGTAAGCAGGACATGGTTTGCTAGAAGCACAAGCACCAAGGGCCAAAAGTCCAAGAGCCATTACAACTACTGCTAATTTTTTCATGCTTTTCAAGTTTTAAAAACCAAATATGTTTAATTATTAAAGGAATACAAAATTAATTGACCATTAAATTACAGCCCCTAACCTCGCTGTTATCAAATCTCCCCAACACCTCTAAATTGCCAAAATCATCAAATTTCCCCAAGTCTTGGGTTTCTATAAATGCACAGGAATGAAAATTGGCCAGATCTATGACATTTATACCTCCTTGTTTTCTGGAACTAAGCGAAAAGGGGTCATTGATATCCCTCAATATAACGCGCATGGTGAAAGGTAAATTGTATTTGCCCTCTCCTTTTGAATAAGCTTGAGAAAGCAGTTCCGTCATACCATACTCAGAGTGTATCCGGGTCTGAAAAAATGCGGATTTAAGCTTATCATGAACTTCCTCTCTGATCATTTCTTTTCTTCTACCTTTCATCCCCCCTGTCTCCATAACAATCAGGTTTTCCATTTTGGGTATCTTTAATTTACTTTCAGCCAAATCCAATAATGCAAAAGTGACCCCTAAAAGCAGGACTTTTTTCGAATCATTTTTCAGTTGCCGCAGTACATTGACAAGATCCTTATGGTTGTACAGATAAAAACCAGAATAACCGGAACCTGATTTTTTGATGAAATAATCCGCCATGCTCACCAAAGAACTCCCTTTCCTTTCCAAATATGCGGGCAAAAGGGCTAGCACATGGAAATCCTGAATAGAACCATATTCATTTTCAAATAAATTTAAGGCATGATTCAGGTAAAACTCCTCCGACCAAAAATAATGTCTACTGGTAACAGCTCCTGTCGTCCCACTACTGGAATAATACCCCTCATACTGGGAGACATCAGCAGATACAACTTCAAAATCTTTAAAAAAACGGATCGGGAGAAAAGGGATTTGAAGAATATCCTTCACATCCCGGGGATTGACTCCCCTAGCTTCTAAGTAGGATTTATAAACCGGATTATTTTCTGCCTGAAAATAAAAAAGCTCAAGTGCCTTTTCTTCAAAGTTTTGAATGTTAAAATTGAGTATATCCTCCTTAAAACTTTTGAAATAATTCATCGTTTTATAATTTGTATACGGAAAATTGAGCAATTTTACCTTGATGCCGATTTCTTGTAAATTTATGCCAGCATGAGCAGTGTAAAAAATTATCTGTACATATTATTTCTGTTGCCGCTTTCCTATTCCTGTATTTCTCCGCCGGATAATTTCCCAACTGTTCCGGAAATTTCATTTGAGGATATGAGGTTTGTAAATACAGCTGGGGCAGATTCTTTGATTATATCCATTAAGTTTAAAGATGCTGAGGGAGATTTAGGCCTGAATCCTACAGATATAGACCCTCCTTTCCAACCCTTGAACTTCAGGAGAAATGCTGCAGGCTCATTGATTACCTATTCCAACAGACCTCCTGAAGCTCCCAGCTTTAATCCCTTAGACTGGGCTATCAATCCGCTTGTGAATAATACCGTGATAAGAGACACTGTATGGGTAGAACAAAACCCGGATCACAACAATATTTTCGTGAAATTCTTTATCAAAAGAAATGGGGTTTTCAACGAATTCAGATGGCAGGATCCCCCTTTCTTTACAACCTTTAATGGTAGGTTTCCAAGAATTTTTAACGGTAATGATGGAAGGGCCGTAGAAGGAAGCATACAGTATGCCATGCTTTCTTTTGGCTGGCAGTCTATTTTCAGAAATGACACCATTAGGATTGATATCCAAATCCAGGATAGGGCATTGAACAAAAGCAACATTGCTTCCAGTCCGGAAGTTACCCTGAATCAGATTAGTAGGCGGTAATCATATTTATTTAAAAAATATAAAATCCTTAGTCTGTTTTTTAGACATAAAATTAAATGCCGCAGCGTTTTCAAAACCTGCGGCATTTATCTTCATATTGTCTTTAGCATATATATTTAGAGCTGAGGATATCTTTTCGGATCGGCTTCATGCATCATAGCGTAAACCTTTTCGACTACATCCTCCACTGATGGCTTTGAAAAATAGTCTCCATCAGAAGAATATGCTGGCCTATGGGCCTTTCCAGCTAAGGTGGCAGGCTCACTATCCAAGTAATAATAAGCTCCCTGCTCTTCGACTACTTTTTGCATCATATAGGCCGAAGCACCGCCAGGGACGTCCTCGTCCGCGAACAAGACCCTGTTGGTTTTTTTGACAGATTCCAGAATGCTATGATTCACATCAAAAGGCAAGAGGGTCTGCACATCAATGATCTCTATGTCTATACCCATTTCAGCAAGATCTTTTGCAGCATCTTCCACTATCCTGCACATAGACCCATAAGTCACCACGGTAATATCCTTACCTTCTTTTAGTACTTCAGGTTGTCCAAGCTGAACCCTGAATTCGCCAATATTGGCTGGCATTTTTTCTTTCAGCCTGTACCCGTTCAAGCATTCAATTACAAGAGCCGGTTCGTCAGCCTGCATCAGGGTATTGTACATTCCTGCTGCCTGGGTCATGTTTCTGGGAACACAGATCAACATTCCTCTTAGCGAGTGAAGCAACATACCTATGGGGGAACCTGCATGCCATACACCCTCGAGCCTATGACCTCTTGTCCTCACAATCAACGGAGCCTTTTGACCTCCTTTAGTTCTGTAATGCAAACAAGCCAGGTCATCAGACAGGGTCATCAAGGCGTAATGAATATAATCCAGGTACTGGATTTCTGCCATAGGCCTAAGCCCTCTCAAAGCAGTACCTATACCCTGGCCTATTATAGTCACTTCCCTGATGCTGGTATCGGTTACCCGCAATTCACCATGCTTTGCCTGAAGTCCCGCAAAAGCTTGGTTTACATCACCAATTTTACCAACATCTTCCCCAAAGGCAAAAAACCTGGGATCGGTTGACAATAAGTTATCAAAACAAGCCTGCAGCACTTCCCTACCATCCACTAAAGGTGCATCATCTTCGTAACGGACAGGAACCGGAACAACCTTATCGGAAGAAAATTCTGATTGGCTGTATAAATGACTGCTATATCTATCTTCGTTGAGAACCTGCTGATCAGCGTACCACTTTTTAAGCGCTGTCTTGCCGTAATTTTCTTCTGTCCGCAACAGCCATAATGCCCTTCTAACTGTGCTGATTACATCCTTCCGGATCGGATTGATTATTTTGGAAAGATCATCTGCCAAAGCTTCTAACTCCTGCCTGAAAGAAGATTGTTCAGCAGCTTGTTTGATCAATTGGACAGCCTCTTTCAGTTCATTTTTAATTTCACCTGCAAAGGCATTCCAGGCAGCATCTCTTTCTTTTTTGGCAAATGCCTTCGCTTCTTGTTCAATTTGGTCTAGTTCTTCTTCTGTTGCAACACCATTTTCAATGATGTATTTTTTGAACTGGAGAAGGCAATCATATTCTTTCTCCCATTCTAGTCTTTCTTTGGACTTGTAGCGTTCATGAGATCCAGATGTAGAGTGTCCCTGTGGCTGGGTCATTTCTATAACATGAATCATGACCGGAACATGTTCTTCCCTTGCTATTCTGGCTGCATTTTCATAAGCCCTATCCAAGCCCTCGTAATCCCAGCCTTTTACAACAAATATTTCAAATCCCTTTTGGTCATCATTTCGCTGCAGCCCTTTCAAAATCTCAGAGATACTTTCTTTGGTAGTGTGGTATTTATTGGGCACGGAAATGCCATAACCATCATCCCAAATGGAGATAACCATCGGAACTTGTAAAACCCCCGCAGCATTCACCGCTTCAAAAAACATCCCTTCAGAGGTTGAGGCATTTCCTATAGTTCCCCAAGCCACTTCATTTCCATCCTTACTAAATTGCCTCAGTTCTTTCAAACCGGGATTCTGACGGTACAATTTTGAAGCATAAGCCAAACCTAACAATTTTGGCATCTGACCAGCAGTCGGAGAAATGTCAGCAGAAGAGTTTTTCATCGCTGTCAGATTTTTCCATGTACCGTCATCATTTAAAGAACGCGTTGCAAAATGACCGTTCATCAAACGCCCAGCTGAAGCAGGATCTGCTTCTACTGATGTATGCGCATATAATTGGGCAAAGTATTCCCTTATAGTCAATTGACCGATGGCCATCATAAAAGTCTGGTCCCTGTAATATCCGGCTCGGAAATCCCCATTTTGAAAATATCTTGCCATGGCAATCTGAGCTAACTCTTTCCCGTCACCAAAAATGCCGAATTTCGCTTTCCCCATAAAGACTTCCTTCCTCCCCATCAGTGAAGCATGACGGCTTTCCCAGCCTAATCTGTAGTCTTTTAAAAGCTGCTCTTTGTCAAGAACTTTTGATTTTTTGTTTTTTGAAAATGTTGCCACTTTAGTCATATTGTAATCTCTAATCGTTATTTTGGGTATAAATGGCTTTGACCAAGTATTCCAAAAATAGGGAAATTTGTTATTTTTACAAACTTGCAAACAGAATAATCGCAAAAAAATTCGATAAAAAATTCCGAATATTCGACATATTTTTATTTTTGACAAAATATTATTTTTTTCAAATCCCTGAACCCAATTTTTACGATAAGCAAAGCAGCCAAAATGCCATACAAAAATTAGCTAAAAATGAATTTTAAAGATTCTCGGAATTTTTAATTTTTTTAATCAGATTTTTGAAATTTTGTTAAGTAAAACAATCGTTTATGAAATTTAATTTTGAAAAGACATTGTTAATTTTGCTAAATCAAAATAATTGATTTGATTTTGTTCCAATTACATGTTCCCTTATTATCTTTGCGCAACCGTTTTAAAAACCCAAATTGTAACGATATGATCATAGGTGTTCCAAAGGAAATCAAAAACAATGAAAACAGGGTGGCACTTACTCCTGCCGGCGCGAAGGAATTGGTGAAAAGAGGCCATCAGGTTTACGTTCAGCATACAGCCGGACAAGGCAGTGGTTTTTCTGATGATGAATATACTGCAGCAGGTGCTGCCATTTTACCAACAATTGAGGATGTATATGGCATTGCAGAAATGATAATCAAGGTTAAAGAACCAATTGAACCTGAATACAAGCTTATCAAAGAAGGCCAACTTTTATTTACCTATTTCCATTTTGCTTCTTATGAGCCCCTGACCAAAGCCATGGTTGAAAGTAAGGCGGTTTGTTTGGCTTACGAAACTGTTGAAAAGGCAGACAGAAGTCTTCCCCTTTTGGTACCGATGTCAGAAGTAGCAGGTAGAATGGCTATTCAAAAAGGCGCGAATTATCTTGAGAAACCACTTAAAGGCAGAGGCATTCTATTGGGAGGCGTACCGGGAGTACTTCCTGCCAAGGTATTGATCTTAGGTGGTGGTGTAGTAGGAACACAGGCTGCATGGATGGCTGCAGGATTGGGTGCTGATGTGACAATTATGGATGTATCCCTTCCGAGAATGAGGTATCTGGCTGACGTCATGCCTGCCAATGTGAAGACCATGATGTCCAATGAATACAACATCAGGGAAATGATCAAGCATGCTGACCTGATTGTAGGTGCTGTCTTGATTCCTGGTGCCAAAGCCCCTCACCTTATCACCAAAGACATGCTCAAAGACATGAAACCGGGCACCGTTTTGGTGGATGTAGCGGTAGATCAAGGAGGTTGTATCGAAACCTGCAAACCAACTACGCATGAAAACCCAACTTACATCATTGACGATGTGGTGCATTACTGCGTGGCCAATATGCCCGGTGCAGTACCTTACACTTCTACACTGGCTTTGACAAATGCCACACTTCCTTATGCCATTCAATTGGCTGACAAAGGATGGAAAAAAGCTGCTCAGGAAAACCCTGAACTGGTGCCTGGCCTCAATGTTATCAATGGTGATATTGTATACAAAGCTGTGGCTGAGGCATTCAACATGGATTATGTACCGGTAGAAAAATACTTGTCCTAATTCCTAATCAAACATATAAACAAAAAAACCTCTCTGATCCGAGAGGTTTTTTTGTGACTACGAATAACTCAAAGTTTTTTTTTGACAACTGATAATTCCGCCCTTTTAAGGACTTCATTATTGATCACCACCAAGGGAGCGGATTTACAAAAATCCATACACTTGGTTTTAATCAATTTGTATTTACCCTTATGTTCGTGCGATTGGACAAGATGTTTGATCTCAGATTGCAGTTTTTTACATCCTGCCTTCTTGCAGTCAGAACCATAACAAATGAAAATAAATTTTCGGTAAGGAGGCATCAGTCTACGAAGTTTTGAAGATGGTTCTATAATTTAATGAAGATATATCAATTCTGGAAGCTGACAAGTTTATAAAAAAGAAACTTGGCCATGGTAGACCAAGTTTCCAAATATATTCAAAATCCAATTCCCAAGTCTTACTTATTGCGTCTTGTTTCTTGAGCTTTACATCTAGCTTCTCTATTCTCTCGCTTCTCACATCACATATTCCTCCTATATTGGCCTCCCACCTCATACAATGCGTGGGTAATCTGACCCAAAGAACAATACTTGGTCACTTCCATTAATTTTTCGAAGATATTCCCGTTTTGTACGGCCACATGTTGAAGTTCGGCAAGCTCTTTCGCAGCTCTGTTTTTATACCTTTCATGCAGATGGTTGAGAGTTTCTATCTGGGCCTCTTTCTCCTCTTTGGTTGCCCTGATCACCTCACCGGGAATAACGGTTGGTGAACCTTCAGAAGAAAGGAAAGTATTGACCCCAATAATCGGATACTCTCCTGTATGCTTCAACATTTCATAATGCAAGCTTTCCTCTTGTATCTTACCTCTTTGGTACATGGTCTCCATGGCTCCCAAAACCCCTCCTCTTTCGGTTATCCTATCAAACTCCTCATAAACAGCTTCTTCTACCAAATCCGTCAATTCCTCAATGATAAAGGCTCCTTGAATCGGATTTTCATTTTTAGCAAGACCAAGCTCTTTATTGATGATCAATTGGATTGCCATAGCCCTTCTCACAGAAGCCTCAGTCGGTGTGGTTATGGCTTCATCATATGCATTGGTATGCAGGGAATTACAATTATCATAAATCGCATAAAGCGCCTGCAAAGTAGTACGGATATCGTTGAAGTCAATTTCCTGGGCATGCAGAGACCTGCCAGAAGTCTGGATATGGTACTTCAACATTTGGGAGCGCTCATTGGCACCATATTTTAATTTCATTGCCTTTGCCCAAATTCTTCTGGCCACCCTACCTATTACAGCATATTCCGGATCGATTCCATTGGAGAAAAAGAAGGAAAGGTTAGGGGCAAATTTATTGATATCCATTCCCCTGGAAACATAATACTCTACATAGGTAAAGCCATTGGACAAAGTCAGCGCCAATTGTGTAATGGGATTGGCTCCGGCTTCAGCTATGTGATACCCTGAAATAGATACAGAATAAAAGTTCCTGACATTATGGTTGATGAAATACTGCTGAACATCTCCCATCAACCTCAAAGAAAATTCCGTAGAGAAAATGCAGGTATTTTGTGCCTGATCTTCTTTAAGGATATCCGCTTGTACAGTTCCTCTTACCGTGGCCAAAGTTTTAGCTTTGATTTGCTGATAAATATCCGCCGGCAATACCTGATCCCCTGTAACCCCCAAAAGCATTAAGCCTAAACCATCATTCCCATCAGGAATTGTCCCATTATATGTTGGCCTTGGGAGACCTTTCTCTTTATAAATGGCTTCAATTTTTGCATTTACCTCATCTTCCAGGCCATTTTCCCTGATATACAATTCACACTGCTGATCAATAGCAGCATTCATGAAAAAAGCTGTCATGGTAGCCGCAGGACCATTGATGGTCATGGATACGGAAGTCAAAGGATCAGCCAGGTTAAAACCTGAATACAACTTCTTGGCATCATCCAAGCAGCAGACGTTTACACCTGAATTCCCTATTTTTCCATAAATATCCGGACGGTAATCAGGATCTTCTCCATACAATGTCACCGAATCAAATGCCGTAGAAAGCCTTTTGGCAGGCATGTCCTTGGACACATAATGAAACCTTTTATTGGTTCTTTCCGGTCCACCTTCACCTGCAAACATCCTCGTTGGGTCTTCTCCTTCCCTCTTGAACGGAAACACCCCCGAAGTGTAAGGAAACTCTCCAGGGACATTTTCTTTCAATCCCCATTTCAACAAATCTCCCCATGCTTCATATTTAGGAAGCGATACTTTTGGGATCCTGGATTGGGACAATGAAGTATGATAGGTCTTTACTTTGAGCTCTTTGTCCCTGACTTTAAACACATAGTAATCATCTGCATAATGCTGCACCTTCTGTGGCCATTCTTCGAGCCATTTTTTGTTTTTTGGATCAAGCTCTAATTCAAGTTGCTCATATACCTCCTGAAGCTCTTTGACTAGCCTATCTTGATCAGCCACCCGCGCTGATTTTATGGCCTCAATTGATTTTTGAATACTGTATAATTTTTGAGCAACGTTTTTTTGTTCCTCTACCCACTTGTCATAATTACGGTTATTCTCAGATATTTCCGATAGGTAACGGGTTCTTGAAGGTGGGATAATGTAGATTTTCTCGGACATTTCTTTGGTCACTTCAAATGAGGTCACCAAATCCGCTCCGGTTTTCTCTACAAGCTTATGCATGATGGCTTTGTAGAGGTTATTCATACCGGGATCATTAAATTGGGAGGCAATCGTTCCAAAAACAGGTATGTCCTCCTCTGCAATGTCCCAAAGATTGTGGTTTCTTTTGTATTGCTTTTTAACATCACGAAGGGCATCCTGAGCACCTCGTTTGTCAAATTTGTTGAGTGCAATCACATCGGCAAAATCTAACATGTCAATTTTTTCAAGCTGCGTGGCGGCCCCATATTCTGGAGTCATCACATACAAGGACATATCAGAATGCTCGATAATCTCTGTATCAGATTGCCCGATACCGGAAGTCTCCAAAATAATCAGGTCAAAATTTGCGGCTTTGACCACGTCTACCGCATCCTGCACATATTTTGAAAGTGCCAGATTGGATTGCCTTGTGGCCAAAGACCTCATATATACCCTCGGATGGTTGATGGAATTCATCCTGATCCTGTCTCCTAAAAGGGCTCCACCGGTCTTTCTTTTGGAGGGATCTACAGAAATGATAGCAATATGCTTCTCTTTGAAATCCAACAAAAACCTCCTAACCAACTCATCTACCAAAGATGATTTACCGGCCCCTCCGGTCCCTGTTATACCCAAAACCGGGGTTTTACTGGATGCAGAAGCCTTCCTTATACCTTCTAATATTGACTTGCTTTCTTCTGGGAAATTTTCAGCCGCTGAAATACACTTGGCAATGCTGGATTTGTCCGATTTATCAATTGAGGAAAATTGAACGTTTTGCCCAACAGGAAAATCTGACTTTTGGACCAGATCATTGATCATGCCCTGTAAGCCCATGGCCCTACCATCATCAGGAGAATAAATCCTGCATATACCGTACTCGTGGAGTTCCTGAATCTCTTCCGGAAGGATAGTCCCCCCTCCTCCACCAAAAATTTTGATATGTCCCGCTCCTCTCTCTTTCAAAAGGTCATACATATATTTAAAAAATTCAACATGCCCCCCTTGATACGAGGTTATCGCAATAGCTTGAACATCCTCCTGAATGGCACAGTCCACAATTTCCTGTACAGATCGGTTGTGTCCAAGGTGAATCACCTCACAGCCTGTTGACTGAATGATCCTCCTCATGATATTAATAGCAGCATCATGGCCGTCAAACAAAGAGGCAGCGGTTACTATCCGAATGTGGTTTTTGGGTTTATATATATCCTGAGAGTAAGACATTATAAATGGGTTTTTATTCTTAAAAGGAATTCAAATCCAACTGTTCTGAAAAGTTCCAGAATCCAGAATGATACTTGCTTGCGAATATAGCAAAAAAGGCACTTTATCAAACTCAATTTTATTAGAATAGCGGAATAAAATTTTGAAACTGAACACAACCCACACGTAATTAAAATTTTTTTCTTTAGTTATACCAAATAGCCAAACATGTTTGATGTTTTTCTGAGAAATCTTAAAAAATTCCCAAACTTTGATTTTTTCGTTATTGGCAAAATATTGAAATATAATTTTCAAAAATGATTTTCATCATGCTTTTCCAAATTAAATCATCCGAATTTTATGCTATTGAAGTTTTAAACCTTTAAATTAAAGGACATATTAAAAGCTTAGACCATGAAGTTCTCCCTTTACTTAGGAAGTTATAAGAACGTCAAAGTTTTCATACATTGGACGTTTTCCTTGTTGTTGCTATGGATCATCATCTCTAATCTTAGGCAAGGAATACCTATGATGGACATTCTTTGGGTAATCCTATTTGTCTTGGCATTATTTGCCTGTGTGGTCATGCATGAATTTGGTCATGCCCTGGCTGCGCAGCGGTATGGCATTCAGACCAAAGACATAGTCTTGTATCCCATTGGCGGAGTGGCAAGACTTGAAAAATTACCGGAAGATCCCAAACAGGAATTATGGGTTGCTTTTGCCGGTCCTTTGGTGAATATAGCCCTATTTATTATTCTATCTACCATTTTAAGTTTTACAGGATTCAATATCGAAAGCCTAGAGGAACTTAAAATACGCCCCAATACCATATTGCTTTATATAACTTCTGCCAATTTGATTTTGGCCCTGTTTAATTTACTGCCGGCATTTCCAATGGATGGGGGGAGGGTATTAAGGGCCTTTTTATCTATCAAACTTCCGAGGGCAAAAGCTACCCAGATTGCCGGGGGAATAGGTCAGTTTTTGGCTATTTTCTTTGTTTTCTTTGGGTTGTTCAATAATCCTATCCTGGTATTGATCGGCATTTTCATTTTTCTTGGAGCAGGTGCAGAGGTGGCACATACCCAACAGGAAAGTTTCTTAAAAGGCTTCAAGGTTAAGGATGCTTTGATGAGTCATTTTCAAATTCTTGGCTACAATGCACCACTTTCCAAAGCTGTTGAAAAGCTACTCAACTCTCAGGCTACTCATTTTGTGGTAGTCAAAGATGATGTTGCTGTGGGTACAATCAGCAGGAACGAAATCATCAAAGGGCTGGAGACGGACGGTGAACAGGCTTATATCGAGAAATTTGCAGATTTCAATCCCATCAAATTGGAAATCGACTCAGCTCTTGACGATGCATGGAAGCTTATGTTGAGCCAAAACAAAAAAGTTGCTTTTATCATTGAAAATGGACATTTCCTTGGCATACTTGACCAGGAAAATATCAGCGAGCTGATTTTGGTAAAAACCGCGCTCAATCAATGAAAAGTTTCCTGAAGGCTCCGCATGCACTTTCTGCCAAAGAAGTACTGCTACAACTAGGAAGCAGGGAAAACGGGCTTGAGCCTTCAGAGGTTTTGGACAAACTCCATCAATTTGGAAAAAATGAGATACCCGAGCCAGGAAAAAAGCCCGTTTGGAAGATCATCCTTAAGCAATTCAACAATTTGTTGGTTTACATCCTCATGTTGGCGGTTGTTATTTCATTTTTGACACACCATTATGTTGATGTTTATGTAATCCTGGCCGTTATCCTCATCAATGCCCTCATAGGCTTAGTACAAGAATACCGTGCCGAGGGTGCTTTGAAAGCCCTGAAAAATTTATTGGTCCAGAGATGTAAAGTTATCCGTTCAGGCTTTCTCCAGACGGTAAATGCTTTGGATCTCGTCCCGGGAGACATTATTGTTTTGGAAGAAGGAGACAATGTCCCTGCGGACGCCCGGGTGATTTATGCCAAAAATGCACGGGTAACCGAATCTTCTCTGACAGGTGAGGCCGTACCGGTGGAAAAATTTGACGTTGTCCATCCAGAAGAAATTGCCTTAGGGGATAAGTCCAACATGGTTTTGAAAAGCACTTTTGTCACTTCCGGATCCATCAAAGCTGTGGTGACCACGACAGGAAGCCAAACGCTCATTGGGGAAATTGCCAGTTCGCTTAAGGAAATCAAAAGAGAAAAATCAAATTTTCAAAAGAAGACCGATAAACTAGCCAAGCAAATGGCCCTGATCGCAATGGCTACCGCAATGTTCTATTTGTGGTCACCAGGCTTTTTCAGGATATCCCTTTATCGGAGTCTTTTTTAATTTCTTTGGCCGCTCTTGTTGCCACCATCCCGGAAGGTCTACCTGCTGTACTTTCGATCGTTTTGGCTGTAGGGTCATAACGAATGTCCAAGAAAAATGCCATTATCAGGGAAATGACTGCTACGGAAAGTTTGGGCTCCGTGGACACTATTATCACCGACAAAACCGGGACGCTCACCCAAAACACGATGACTATCACCAGACTTTGGATGCCCGAAACAAGTGATGTCAAAGTGACCGGTGAAGGTTGGGAAAGCATTGGGCAATTCCATGGTAGTGAAGAGGACATTCTTACAATTGAACAACTTTTTGAAATTGCTGCCCATTGCCACAATTCATCCATAGAAATCAACGGAAAAGGTCAGTATCAGATTACCGGAGACCCTTCGGAAGCTGCTTTTTTGGTCTTGGGCAACAAAGCGGGAAAAACCAAAGAACTTGAAATTTTAGAAGATGTGGCCTTCAATTCTGACCTTAAGTACCGGTCAACCCTTGTACTCAAAGAAGGCAAAAAGCTCAGATTTTATTTGGGCGCTCCTGAAGCCATAATGTCCATTTGTACAATGACCCGGAACAAGGATGGCCAAAGGATCCCGCTCACAGATAAGACCCTGATTGAAGATAAAATCCACCTTTGGTCAACTGAAAGTCTTCGGGTTCTGGCACTGGCCAAAAAGGAAGAAGAAGATTCAATAGAAGGCAAAGACCTGGAGTTTGTTGGACTGGCCGGGATGATAGATCCTCCAAGACCAGGAGTTCATGAAGCTTTGAAATCCTGTCACCAAGCCGGAATAAGGGTAATCATGGCCACAGGGGATCATGCCTCCACAGCACTATCCATAGGAAAGGAAGTTGGAATTGTAAGAGCGGGCAGAGAAAAAGTATTATCGGAACTTGAACTTGCCAAAATGAATGACGATGAATTTGATCGAGCCGTGCAAGAAGTGGATGTTTTCTCAAGACTTACCCCAATGATGAAGTTGAAAATCGCCAAATCTCTTCAGAAAAACGGCTCACTCATAGCCATGACCGGAGATGGGGTCAATGATGCCCCTGCCCTCAAACAGGCAGATATTGGGATTTCCATGGGGATAATGGGAACCGATGTGGCCAAAGATGCGTCCATGATGGTTTTGGCCGATGATAATTTTGCTACTATTGTCAAAGCTGTGGAACAGGGAAGGATAGTCTTCAACAATGCCAGGAGAACTTCTTTCTTTTTGATTACCACCAACTTTGCCGAAATTTTCACACTGATTTTGACAGTATTGTTTGGATTACCCATACCATTAACTGCCACTCAGATTTTATGGATCAACATCGTCACAGATGGTTTTTGTGACAAAGCCCTTGCTACTGAAAAGGGAAAAGGGAACGAATTAACCTACCCTCCTATTGCCCCCAATGAAAACATCATCAACAAGAGCATAGTCCCCTTTTTGATCATCAGTACGTTAATCATGACCTCCTTGGCCATTTTTGCATTTTGGTGGTATTTACCAGAAGGGATAGAAAAAGCAAGGACTTTGACATTTATTTCATTGGCATTCAGTCAGCTGTTCAACGCACTCAATATGAGAAACTTGAATGGCTCCGTTTTATCACTTGGAATTTTCTCTAACAAATGGTTGAATTATGCCCTGATTATTTCTATATTGATTACTATATTAATCATTGAAATCCCAGTACTTTCTTACGCCTTCAAATTCCAGCCTATTTCTTTTTGGGAATTCTTATTGTGGGCCAGCCTTTCATCCTTGGTATTCTGGGCCACTGAAATCTTTAAGTATTATAAATTCCGCGTTTCATGAAAAATTATTCCTTTACATCAGCCTCAAATGCTTTAGACCTTATTGAAAGCAATCAGCGGGTTTTTGTCCATGGAAGTGCCGCTACACCAACTTTCATTCTTGAAGAGCTGGCAAAAAGAAAAGAAACGCTCAGTAATGTGGAGTTGGTTAGCATTTCCACTTTTGGGCCTATGCCCTTAGCAGATGAGGACTATGCAGGAAGTTTTTTCTTTAACTCTTTCTTTGTGTCCAGCAATATACGTGCTGCAGTTAACACAGAACGGGGAGATTATATACCACTTTTCTTAAGTGAAATAGGACAACTCTTTAGAAAAAAAATCATGCCCTTGGATGTAGCTATAGTCCATGTCTCAGAACCTGACGCCCATGGTTTTTGCTCCTTGGGTGTGTCTGTGAACATAGCAAAAGCGGCGGTGGAATCAGCCAAGAAGGTAATCGCACAAGTAAATCCCAATATGCCCAGAACCCATGGAGATGGACATATTCATTTCAGTAAATTCAACGCAGCAGTTTATACCGATCAAGCGCTGCATGAAATCAATTATTTAGAAAAAGTCACAAATGTTGAGAGGCAGATCGGCATATACATTTCTGAACTGATTGAAGATAGGTCTACACTTCAGTTAGGGGTTGGGGCAATTCCTGATGCGGTATTGGCTGCCTTAAAAAATCACAAAGATTTGGGTGTCCACACCGAAATGTTCTCGAATGGCATTCTTGATTTGTTGGAATCTGGCACCATCACCAATGCCTACAAAAAGAAGCACAAGGGAAAAGTCCTGACATCATTTGCAGCCGGAACCAAAAGGCTCTACGATACCATTCATGACAATCCATTATTTACCTTTCAAGAAGCAGAATATGCCAATGATTCCGCAATTATCAGAAAAAACCCAAAAATGGTGGCGATCAATAGCTGTCTTGAAATTGACCTAACAGGTCAGGTTTGTGCGGACTCCATCGGAAGCTACCAATATTCCGGTGTAGGCGGTCAGATGGATTTTATGCGTGGCGCAGCACTATCGGAAGGAGGGAAACCCATTTTGGCATTGCGGTCAACCAAAAGAAATGGAGAAAGCAAAATTGTGCCCTTTTTGAAAGAAGGGGCTGGGGTAGTAACCACACGGGCTCACGTTCATTATGTGGTTACTGAATTCGGTGTCGCTTATCTGTATGGAAAAAATCTGAGACAAAGAGCTGAAGCCCTTAGGGATATCGCTCACCCTGATCACAGGGAAAATCTTGAAAAAGCCATCTTCGAAAGGTTTGGAAGAAAATTAAAAACAGTATCTTAGTTATTCCAAGCTTAAAGAGAGTAGTTTTTGATATTAACCTAACGGAAGGATCCTTAAAAAATTGATGGGTTCAGCGTATCATTGATTTGAACTATATAAAACAGATAAAGCCATGATTGAAAAATCTTCCATATCGGATAAAAAATGGCATTCCATTGAAAAGGAGGAAGTTTTTGAGCTACTCAAGACGTCTCCTGAAGGACTTGACAGTGCAGCCGTAAAAGAACGATTTGCGTCCTTTGGCCCCAACAAACTCCCCGAGAAACATAAAATCAGTATTTGGAAGATAATTATCAGCCAACTAATCAACCCCCTGATATTTATCCTGATTGCTGCAGCTATAGCATCAATACTCATTGGTGAAGGGGAAGATGCCATTTTCATTTTTTTGGTTATCCTGATCAATACAGCTATCGGGGCTTATCAGGAGTTCAATGCCGAGAAAAGTGCTGCAAGTCTGCAAAAATTACTTAGGATCCGATCAAAAGTGAAAAGAGATGGAGCGGAAAAGTATTTGGATTCAGAGGAACTGGTTCCAGGAGATCTTGTTTTCCTTGAATCAGGAAATAAAGTCCCGGCGGATTTAAGGATGATTGAAGTCCAAGGTCTCGAAATTGATGAAAGTTTCCTGACCGGTGAGTCTCAGGCTGTCATAAAAAACACCGAAGTGGTAAAAAAAGAAACTGTAGTAGCCGACAGAAAAAATATAGCCTATGCTGGTTCTACGGTCATGTCTGGGCGAGGAATAGGTATTTGTATCGGGACAGGATTGGATACAGAAGTGGGAAAAATAGCCCAGCATGTCTCAGAAGGGGAATCAGCTAAACCACCTCTGATCCACAGGATGGAAAAATTCACAAAAAAAATTGCTTACATCGTTATTGTACTGAGCGTAATTCTGGCGGTTTTGTTACGTATTCAGGGGATGGATATGGCCGCTATCTTCTTTTTTGTGGTGGCTTTGGCCGTATCAGCTATTCCTGAAGGTTTACCTGTATCGCTCACAGTAGCTCTTGCAGTGGCTACAAAAAGAATGGCCAAAAGAAATGTAATAGTGAGAAAACTTACTTCAGTGGAAAGTTTAGGAAGCTGTACGGTAATCGCCAGCGACAAGACAGGAACACTTACTGTAAACCAACAAACTGTCAAAAAGATTTTATTAGCCAATGGGGAATCCTTCCATGTTTCAGGAGAAGGTTATAACGGTGAGGGGCAAATATACCTTGAAGAAAAAAATGAGCTTCTATCAGATTTAGAAAAACATTCAGATCTGAGAAAAATTATTGAAGTTTCCATGTTGGCCAATGAAGCCGGACTGAAGTTTAAAGAAGGACAATGGGAGCACCATGGTGATGCCATGGATGTGGCTTTATTGGGATTGGGTTACAAGGCCCATATGAACCCTACTGAAATCAGAAATACTTTTAAACTGAAAGGCAAAATCCCCTATGAATCTGAGAAAAAATTTGCTGCAGCTTTTTACCAAAGGGGAACAAAAACTTTCTGTGGATTAAAAGGTGCCGTCGAAACAGTCTTGGAGTTTTGTTCATTTCCTGAAAACACTCCTTCCACTAAGGAAAAAATACATCAACAGGCGGATGATTTGGCCGCAAACGGGTACAGGGTGCTTGCATTTGCAGAAGGGCTAGTTTCAAATTTTAAAAATTCAGAAACTGACCTGGAAAATCAAATCCCTTCACTTGATTTCATTGGATTGATATGTTTCATTGACCCATTGAGAGCAGAAGCCAAGACAGCTGTTGAAAAATGTAAAAAAGCAGGAATCAAGGTAATTATGATAACAGGGGACCACCCCGCAACAGCTGCCAATATCGCAACAGAACTTGGTATACAGGAAAACAATCACACAGTGGTTACAGGAAAAATGCTAAGCCGGTCAGGAAACCCTGAAAATCAAAAATTTAAAGATTTGGTATTGTCTACTTCTGTTTTTGCAAGGGTCTCTCCACAGCAAAAATTGGAAATCGTGGATTCACTGATCAAAGCGGGTGAATTTGTTGCAGTTACCGGTGATGGTGTCAATGATGCCCCTGCCCTCAGGCGGGCCAATATAGGAGTGGCCATGGGTTCCGGCACCGATGTTGCCAAGGATGTAGGTGCTATGATCGTGGTTGATGACAATTTTTCTTCGATCGTTGCAGGCGTTGAAGAAGGAAGATTTGCTTATGACAATGTGAGGAAAGTAATCTATTTATTGGTTTCTACTGGGGCAGCAGAAGTCTTCATGTTTCTGATGGCAATCATAGCAGGCCTTCCGCTTCCTTTGCTGGCTGTACAGCTGCTTTGGCTCAACCTAGTGACCAACGGCATTCAGGACAAAGCGCTCGCCTTTGAAGCCGGCGAACCTGAAACCATGGGAAGAAAGCCCAGAAAACCCAGCGAAGGTATCTTTAACCAGATTATGAGCAAGCAAATCCTCATTTCAGGGTTCTTTATTGGGGCCATTGCCTTTGGATATTGGTTTTACTTGATCAATTACCAGAATATGGAAGAACAATATGCCCGAAACTTGGTCTTGTTGCTCATGGTTTTCCTACAAAACTTCCATATTTTCAACTGTAGATCCGAAAGAAAATCCACGTTTAGGATCCCTTTGTTAAAAAATATATGGCTTATAATTTTAGTACTTGCTGCTCAGGGTGTTCATATTGCAAGTATGCATATTCCATTTATGCAAGGTCTACTCAGAATCCATCCAATAACTTTAAGGGAATGGGGTATCATTTTGTCCCTTGCATTACCCATCATCCTGATCATGGAGGTTTTCAAAATATTTTATAATAAACTAAACCCACAATCATGATTCTTAGACGGTTTTTCCCTCTTCTCTTTCTTCCTCTTATTCCCTTGCTCGTCTGGTCACATACAATTCAATCCCCTTACGGATTACTTCAATTTGGATTTGAATTACAGGAGGGAGCATCAACGTATGCTTTATCCTAAAAAGGAAAACCGGTCATTTTGACCAGTAAATTGGGTTTGGAATTGAAAAATAAACCTTCACTTTTAGATGGTTTCAATATTCTTGAGGTAAAGCATCAGCGGTTTGATGAAATTTGGGAGCCAGTATGGGGAGAAGAATCCCAAATCAGGAACCATTACCATGAAATGGCAGTCTTCTTGAACCATGCATCAACTGACCGTCAGCTCATCATACGCTTCCGCCTATTTGACGAGGGATTAGGTTTTCGATACGAGTTTCCGGTCTAGGCTAATCTTGCCCACTTTATTCTGAAAGAAGAAAGGGACCAATTTTAAATGTCAGGAGATTATATGTCTTTTTGGATTGAAGGAGATTATGTAACCCATGAGTATATATAGTGAATCGAGTCTTTTCGAAATCAGAGGACTAAGGGAATCCTCTTTCACATAGAAAATTTCCCAAACTTCTTTTTCTCCGACAAGCGTTCAAACAGCATTGATGATGAGAACTGATGATGGGCTGTATATCAACCTGCATGAAGCCGGATTGATCAATTATTCTACCATGCACCACCACCAGGATGATAAAAAAATGATTTTTGAATCTTGGCATTTGGAAATAGAACCTGAGTATTACCTGACTATTGCCAGAAAAGCAAAAGGAAAACAGGAATGGTATATTAATGCCGTTAAGTTAAGGAATGTGATTAAATAGATTTGTAATTCATTGAGTATTTCAGTTTAGCTCTGAATTTCCGCTTGAATACCTGGTTTCTTTTTGAATATTCTATTTTGGAAGCGATTTTCTTTACATATTTCTGGATAATCTGCTCCAATTCACCAATTAAATCTCTGATTTTAAGAATCAGGGATTTTGTTTTTGACAATGCATAAGTTTTATTGATTATCAAGGTCCTTGCTGACTTTGATGTCCGTCCTGTTTTGGTTTTTGGCTCCACATCATAGCAAAGAATATTGCAGAGTGATATGATCAGGGTCTTAGCATAGAAGTCCTGCTGGACCGCCCATGCTGTTTTGCCGGAAAAATCAGATACTTCAAGTCTTGATTTGATCAGTTTATATGCTTCTTCTATTCCCCATCTCTGTTTGTACAGGTTTATTAGAGAGGAGGCTGTATATTTTTTCCTGTCCAACAGCGAAGTCGCATATATTGAAATCTTACCCTTCTTATTCTTTTTCTTGATCAGTCTTACGGTCATGGTTTGGGATAACGAGGGATACTTTTCAAGCAGCCATCTGTATTTTGGAGGGAGTATTAATGTATATTCCGCATCAGAGGAACTACTTCGGGAAAAATCTTCGACACATTTCCACCAATTGTCTTTCATCCTGAAAAGAAAGTCGGCCCCTTTTCCTTTCAATTCGAAAAAAAGTCTCAGTGATGCATAATACCTGTCGCACACAAGAAGATCCCCTTCTTTAATATGTCCAAGATGGGCATGACATAGGGTGGCTTCCGAAGTGGTGTAGCTTTCCATACCGGCATCCAGTACAAGGCCGTTGTAAACATCATACAGGTAAGATATCCTGCTCATGTAATGTCCCGCATCCGCATTGGGCCCAAAACCATGATAGCTGAACTTCTCTGACATGGAGGGATGATCCGGGAGTTCAAGTGTTGAACCATCAACAGAAAGCACCCTATGCCCCTTCCATTTCTTGAACTTTGCATGTTGGTAAAAAAGACTGCAGATCAAACCGTTAAGCTTTTTAAAAACTGTATAGCACAGTTTTTTCCTGGCCTGGGTAAATGCACTTTTAGTGGGCGATAAGGAAGATTCCCCAAAAAACTCTTCAAGGCAGATATTAAGTCCTTTGTTGCTCTTTGACAAAATAAAAAGCACAAGAACTTCAAAGGAAAAGAAACGGTCACGAAGAAAATCTTTCACCGAAGTCCTACTTTCGATGATAAATTTTTCATAACTTAGTTTTAACTTGAATTCATTTACAATTAAAGTTTTAAGGCTTCCAGCACTCCCTGCTTTCGGAAGCCTTATTTTATACCTCTAATATAATGAATTTCAGTTAATTAACCACTAACTAAACGGCATTAAATGGTATATAGGAAATGTGAATGGAAATGAATCCAGGGTGTCAAACATTGGCTTTGATTTCCTGGAACCGAAAAAAACTTACATAGCCACTATCTATGCAGATGCTAAGGATGCACATTACTTAAAAAAACCCAAGCCTATACCATCAGAAAAGTATTGGTAAACAACAAATCTAAACTTTCCCAATTATCAGCACCCGTGGGAGGATATGCAATTCGTATTTTCAAATGACAAAAAAAGAAGCTACCAAAAGATTAAAGATATTGAAATTGTTCCAAGACTAAAAAAACTGTAGCAATAAATCACTAATAGTTAAGTTTTTAATTCACTCCCTCAAAAACCGATTCTATCCAAGGATCTGGTGTGGTATCAAATTTTATATCTCCTATCTTGTAAATGTAGCTGATGCCCGTCACATTGGTAGTAAAAACCTTCTCTGCTTCCGAAAGGTCATTTTCCATAAACTCTCCCTCTATGATTGCTTTCCCCAAGTCCTTCAATCTTTGAATCACACGGTTTCTTCCCACTCCTGCAATGCAGGAGCAGGATAAAGAAGGGGTATAATAAATTCCATTTTTGATCCAAAAAATATTTGAAGCACCTGCTTCGGAAATAAAGCCTTTTGAGTTCTTCAAAATCACCTCATCCATATCCAAAAAATCCCTTTCCTGAGCCGCCATTACATAAGGTAGGGCAGATAAAGTTTTACATTGAATCCAAGGTAAGTCCGGAAGACGGATAGTAGTACTGATGTACGCATTGAATTTCACCGAAGGCGCTTTTTGGAAGGGTTGAATCATCAATGTCTCAGAGGAGAAATTTTCCTCAGGGGTATATTTTCCTATCCCAGACCTAAAAACATTCCATCTGATTCTCAAAGTTTTAGCATTCAAAGCCAATTCACTGATTTTTTCTTCTACCTCCGATAACTTCGACAGCCTGTCTTTATCTATACCTAGTTGATCCAGTCCATGATTTAGTCTCTCAAGATGCTGTTCTGCAAACCTAATTTTCCCATGATTAAAAACCATGGTTTCAAAGAGCCCATCTCCAAACAAAAAACCCCGGTTATGCCATAAAATCGGGTCTGATGTCCAATCTCCGTCTTCTTGCTTGTAAAGATAAATTGTATCAAAATCGCTCACAGGAATGTTCATTTTTGAACAAAACGTACAAAACTCACTAACACTGACAATAAAATTAATAAAAAATAGCACCAATTTACTTCAAAAAATTATGCTTTATGTATAAAACAAACTACAAGACTGAAAAACTTTTTACATTAGCACGTTAATTGAAACCAGTTTAGAAATGGGCAATAAAAGTAGCGTTTTTGACATGATCGGACCTGTGATGATCGGTCCTTCTTCCTCTCACACGGCAGGGGTCGTTAGGATAGCTAGAGCGGCTATCCGTGTATTGGGTGGAACACCCGACGAAGCGATCATCACCTTTTACAATTCCTTTGCCCGAACCTATGAAGGGCATGGAAGTGACCGCGCGATCTTAGGCGGCCTTTTGGACCTCAAAACAGATGATCCCGGCATCAAGACTTCCTTCGAATTGGCCAAAGAAAAGGGATTGAACTATACGTTCAAATCCATAGGAAATGCTTCAATATACCACCCAAATACCATCAAGCTCAATCTTAAAAAAGAAGATCAAAAAATTGAGTTGGTCGGTGAAAGTTTAGGCGGAGGAGTGATTAATATTGCTGAAGTCGATGGTTTCAATGCCAATTTTTCAGCACAAATGCACACGCTTATCATCAAGGCAGATGATATCTCAGGTGCAATTGCCTTTATTTCTTCTGTTATAGCGCAAGAAAAAACCAATATTGCCACCATGTCTGTATCCAGAAAAGGTAAAAATGATCTGGCATGTCATGTGATAGAAATGGATTCCGGTATCAGACCTATGACCATTGAATATCTGAAAAGTTTACCCTGGATTAAACAATTAATTTACATTCCGGATATTGATCTTTAATTATGAAAATATTTTACAGCTTTTCTTTCTTACTATTACTCCTATTCACGGTCAAGAGTAACGCCCAGGGGGTTAACATCCAAAATCTGGATCTTCAGACAGCCATAGACATTGCTATGGAAAATAACCTGAATTTGCAAAGAAGTCAGGTAAATCTTGCTACACAAGAGGCTAACTTAATTGGAAATCAGGGACAAAGAATCCCAACTTTATCGACCGGTGCAAGCACGGGATATAGATGGGGTCGTTCCATCAACCCCGTGACCAACCTCTTTGA
The DNA here is from genome assembly GCF_004216715.1 of Cecembia calidifontis. Lineage (NCBI taxonomy): Bacteria > Pseudomonadati > Bacteroidota > Cytophagia > Cytophagales > Cyclobacteriaceae > Cecembia > Cecembia calidifontis. The sequence continues at coordinate 2,579,671 of NZ_SGXG01000001.1, read as the reverse complement.
AAACAATAGAATTGGGAACATCAACGTTTTTGGCAACTCCAACATGACCCTGTTTGCGGGTCAGCAAATCACCAATTCTGTAAAACAGAGTAAAACTGATATTGAGGCTGCCAAATACAATGTCCAAGCCACAGAAAACAACATCACATTAAATGTGATTAACCTTTTTATCAATGTAGTTTTTGCTAAGGAGCAATTGAAAATTGCTGAAAACCAATTGACCACTACCAAAGAACAGCTGACTGTGACCACAAAACTGGTAGATGCAGGTGCCCTACCATTGGCCAATAAATTAGATATCCAGGCACAAAATGCCACCAATGAACTGGAAGTAATCAATGCATCCAACAATTTAAGAATTGCCAAATTGAATTTGGCCCAGGCCATGCAAATCCCTTTTGACAACCGGCTGGATGTGATTGCGCCTGATTTGGATCCTGAAAATTATCTTTTGACACAAAAGGAAGTGGATGAGATATTTGAAATTGCTTTGGATCTGATGCCTGAGATAAAAGCAGCAGAACTGGGCATTGAAAGTGCCGATTTAGGTGTTAAAATCGCGAGAGGGGGATATATGCCGACCCTTGGTATTGGCGCCAGTGCATTTTCCAACTATGTTGACCAATTTTTTATGGGAGAAAGACTGGATTTTAGAACCCAGATGAGGAATAACTTTTCCAACTCAGCCAACATGCAGTTAAACATCCCTATTTTATCCAATTTCAGAAACAGGGCCAATTTGCAAAGAGCAAGGTTACAAAAAAGATTGAGTGAAATCCAGGAAGCAGAAACCAGAAATCAGCTTAGACAGGACATAGAAAGTGCCTATACCAACGCTTACGCAGCAAGACAATCTTATCAGGCTTCCCAAGTAAGGGTATCTTCATTGGCGGAAGCATTTAGGATTGCACAACAGCGCTTTGATGCAGGAGCTATCAATTTTGCAGACTATCAATTGGCCCAAAACAACTACTTCAATGCCCAGGCGGATTTAGTAACATCAAAATATACATACATATTTAGGGTCAAAGTTCTTGACTTTTACTTAGGAAACCCACTAAAACTATAACTATAGCAAATCGAGATGGCTAAGAAAAAATCCAACAAACTGATTTATATCCTTTTAGGCACTTTAGGTGTAATTATTCTTTTCGCCATAATTGGAAAGTCTGCCGGCTGGATCGGTGGTGAAAAGGAGATTTCGGTAGAAACTTCAAAAGCTCAGAAAACTTCCATTACGGAAAAAGTGAGTGCTTCCGGAGTAGTTGAACCGGAAATTGAAGTCAAGCTCAGCCCAGATGTGGCAGGTGAAATTATTGAGCTGAATGTGATTGAAGGAGATTCGGTCAAAGTAGGTGACTTACTGGTAAAAATAAGACCCGATAATTTCATTTCTGCATTGGATAGGGCCAGGGCAAACCTAAACCAAAACCAGGCAAACCTTGCCCAGGCAAATGCAAACCTGAAGAGGGCTGAGGCCCAATTTATCAGAGCGGAACTAGAGTACAAAAGAAATGAGAAACTCTACAAGGATAAAGTGATCTCTGATGCCGATTGGGAGCAGGTTCAGGCCACTTTTCTTACCTCCAAAAATGACCTGGATGCTGCGAAACAGTCTGTGTTGGCCGCTGAATACATTGTAAAGTCTTCACAGGCCACCGTAAATGAGGCTGCTGAAAACCTGAGATTGACAAATGTTTACTCACCTGTGAATGGTATAGTTTCCAAACTTTTGGTTGAAAAAGGTGAAAGGGTGGTAGGAACCCAGCAAATGGCCGGTACTGAAATGCTGCGGTTGGCAGACCTTTCCAGAATGGAAGTGCGTGTCAATGTCAATGAAAATGATATTATCAGAATCAGCATGGGCGACACCACGATCATTGATGTAGATTCTTATTCATCTACAGGTAAAAAGTTCAAAGGGATTGTAACCTCTATAGCCAATTCAGCCAATACCAAAGCCAGTGCGGACGCAGTTACTGAATTTGAGGTCAAAATCAGGATCCTCAATGAGTCCTACGCAGATCTAATAACAGAACGAAACAAATTCCCTTTCAGACCGGGAATGACCGCGAGTGTGGATATTATCACCCAGAAAAAGGACAATGTACTGGCAGTTCCTTTAGCTGCGGTTACCACCCGTGAAGACCAGACCACTCAAAATCAAGATGGATCTACAAAATCAAAAGAATTGATTTTTGTGGTTGAAAATGGTAAAGCGAAAATGGTGGAAATCAAAACCGGAATTTCCGATTTTGACAATATTGAAATACTTGAAGGCGTAACCGAGGGCCAGGAAATCATATCAGGACCTTACTTTGTGGTCAGCAGACAGCTTAAGGATGGAGATCCCATAAAAATCAATAACCCTGTCAAAAAAGAAAAATAAGAAATCGATGTTGAAATTGAATGAGGCCTGAAATGGCCTCATTTTTTTGCCATTTAAGTTTTAAATTCAATTGAAACATGATCTTGTCACGAGCTTGTGGCGCGGCACCATTGCATCCAGAGCCTCGGAACTTTGATAGAATAAAGCTAATTTGATGGTCCAAGTACTATCAACCCGTGTTATAAAAAACAGGACAACGCAAACGCTCACCATTCCATCAAAAACTTAGTTCAATAGTCTGAAATTATAAAAGAGGGTAAATGTCATTTGCGAAAATTACCATTCATTCAATACTTTATACACCAAATGAACAGGCAAACCCATGACTGTATAAAATGATCCTTCGAGTTTTTGAACCCCTATAAACCCAATCCAATCCTGAATACCATAAGCCCCTGCTTTATCAAAGGGCTGGAAATGGGTGATATAATAATTAATTTCTTCTTCAGTGAGGACCTTGAAAGTCACTTTGGCTATATCCTGTTGGGTTACACACTTTAGTGGGGATAACAGCGTAATACTGGTCATGACTTCATGTACTTTTCCTGAGAGAGAAAACAACATCTGTTTTGCTTCCTCTGAATCAGCAGGTTTGTTCAGGATTTTACCTTCTAAAACCACCACGGTATCTGATGCCAAGACCACTTCGTCTGCCTTAAGTTCAGATTCAAAGGCCCTGGCTTTCTTTTCTGATAAAAAAGGGGCCACCTGATTTGCAGGCATGTTTATAGGAAAATCTTCCTCCGTTTCTTTGATTCTGATCTCAAAGTCAAGATGAAGGCCTTTAAGTAGCTCCTGTCTCCTAGGAGACCTCGAAGCAAGTATCAATTGTTTTCCTTTGAGGTCAATCATGGCAGAAAAGCTTCATAGGGAAATTTGAACTCTGACTCCTCAATGGATGCAAAAAGCAAACCCGATAAAGTTTTCGGGTAGAAATAGGTAGATTTTTGAGGCATGGTATAACCACTTTTACAGACATCTAATACCTGGTTCATGGAAATATCCTTGGTGATCACTGCAAATGAAGCATTTCCTGTCTCTACCTTCTGCAGACACCGATGCAGGTTCCTTTCATAGTCAATATGTTCTGAAAACCGCTGTTCGGTCATTGGTATTTCCAGAACCTTATCTATAAAAAAATAATGCAAGACCACCAAGTCTACGGTTCGGAGCACTTCAGGCACCTGCTCATCAAATTCCTTAATCCTTTCAGGAATTAGGCTTATTTTATAAGCATTTTCCGGAAAAACAAGCCCAAATGCCCACTTCCTTTGAAGGATAAGTTCCATGATTTCATCCACCTCATTAAGTCTCCTGACAACGAACCAATTTTCAAGACGGCTGATGATTTCTTCCTCTTTCAGCGTAATATCCTTGAATAGCCTGTGTGTAGGTAAAATCCTTAGGTTTTTAGAAAGCGCATTGGTAAAATACATCATATGGTAATTATACCCTTCCTTGCCGGTATGGAGTGGGTTAAGGCTCTCCATTTCCTTTTTGTAGGTAATGGCTCCTTCAAAACGGTGATGACCATCTGCCAAAATGATCTTTTTATTGGCGATTACCTCAATGAATTTTTTGATCAATCTTACATCCTGAATGACAGCAAGCACTTCTCTTACTCCTTGATAATCTTCTAATTCATAAATAGGATCTTCAATAGCGGCATCCATATAAGGCTCCAAAAGGTGCAAAGGATCTTCATAAAGTCCATGTGTTGGACTTGATTGGAATTGGGTTGCTCTCAGCAATTCTATCCTGTCATTTACCGCTTTGGCTATCGTATTTTCATGGCGGAGAACTACCCCTTCCTCCCAATCATATGCCCTGATTTGGGCTATAAAACCCTTTCTCACAGACTCTTCTTCCTGCCCTGGAAATTTGAAATACTGGTAATAAACGTAAATGCCCGGTATTTTATCTTGCCGTATGATTTCATTTTGTTTCCACTCTTCCAATAACAGCTGTGCCCTTTGGGCAGGATTTTCCCCTAAAGGAACAGATAGATGGATACTGTTATATGGATTTCCATATAGCACCTGCCTTTGTTTTGGTGAAACCACATCAAACAAAGGCGAGGTATATTCTTCTATATTAGCAGCAAAACGCTCGTGATATCTCCAGGCTTTAATGGGTAGGATTTCTGCCATCAAATCAATCTGTTTTTCCAGTTGGTCCTTGGAATTCCGTTTCCGCTTTGTCCGGACACCCGCTTCAGATTGGTTTTCTGCTTCTCAAAAACCTCCACTGCCAAAGAGGCCAATAATTCTAACTCTTCATCTTTCCATTTAATTTCCAAGTTCTCTGGACTGAAATACTTTTCAACGAATTTAGTATCAAAATTCCCAGAGGTGAAGGCCTCATGCTCCAGTACAAAGCGGCAAAAACCAAGGGTTGTCTCAATACCTGTAATCTGGTAATCATCTATTGCCCGGATCATTCTTTTAATAGCTTTCTCCCTGGTTTCGTCATGAATGATCAATTTGGCAATCATTGGGTCATAATAAATGGGGATATCCATTCCTTGCTCAAATCCATCATCTACCCTGACACCAGGACCTTGGGGACGGATATAGGTCATCAGGTTACCAATATCGGGAAGGAAATTGTTTTTCGGGTCTTCAGCATAAACCCTGATTTCGATGGAATGGCCATTGATTTTAAGGTCTTCCTGGGTAAAACTTAGTGGATTCCCCTCTGCAATCAGAATTTGTTCTTTGACCAGGTCTTTTCCTGTGATCATTTCCGTAACAGGATGTTCTACCTGCAGGCGGGTATTCATTTCCAGAAAATAAAAGTTAAGGTTTTCATCAACTATAAATTCCACTGTCCCTGCTCCATAATAATGGCAGGCTTTGGCTACCTTTACGGCTGCCTCGCCCATGGCTTTTCTCATTTCCGGAGATACTATTGGGGAAGGTGCTTCCTCTATCACTTTTTGATGCCTCCTCTGAACAGAACACTCTCGTTCGAATAAATACACAATATTTCCGTGCACATCACCCAATACCTGTATCTCAATATGTCTTGGCGAAGTGATGTATTTTTCGATAAATACGGCTCCATCCCCAAAAGCAGACTGTGCTTCCGAAATGGCGCGCTGCATTTGTTCCTCAAATTCAGCTTCATATTTCACTATCCTCATCCCTTTTCCTCCTCCTCCCGCACTGGCTTTGATCAAGATTGGATAACCGATTTCTTCGGCTCTTAATTTGGCGGCTTGAATATCTGAAATGGCTTCTTCGGTACCCGGAACCATGGGGATACCATACTTGGCAACTGCATTTTTGGCTGCCAACTTACTGCCCATAACTTCAATGGATTCAGGTGAGGGTCCTACAAAAATGATCCCCGCGTCCGTCACCATTTTTGCAAAAGAGGCATTTTCTGATAAAAAGCCGTAACCCGGATGGATGGCATCTACATTTAATGATTTGCAAGCTTCGATGATCTTATCCGTCAAAAGATAAGATTGGTTGGAAGGTGGAGGTCCAAGACAAACAGCTTCGTCGGCAAATTTCACATGAGGGGAGTTTCTATCTGCTTCGCTGTAAACAGCTACCGTCTTGATTCCCATTTCTTTAGCTGTCCTCATGATCCTCAAACTGATCTCACCACGGTTGGCAACCAAAAGCTTCTTGATTTTTTGCATATTCAGGGTTTATTTCTGACAAAAAGGCTTAACCCACGAAATAAATAAAATAAAACGAGTTAGAGAAAGAAAATTTGAAAAGCACCCTGATTTTTGCAAGGATGGACAATTTATATTACTTTTGGCCGATTTTAAGGTATGAACCTTAAGACAGAATTGTACCATTAAACAGTATAAGACATTGGACTTATTCGACAAACTACACACCAATCTTGGCCCATTGGGCAAGCATTCGGATCTTTCTGAGGGATACTTTATGTTCCCTAAACTGGAAGGAGAAATCGCTCCAAGAATGAAATTTAAAGGCAAGGAAGTGTTGACCTGGAGCTTAAACAACTACCTGGGGCTGGCCAATCACCCTGAAGTAAGAAAGACCGACGCTGAGGCGGCGGCTAAGTGGGGTGCTGCTTATCCTATGGGAGCAAGAATGATGTCCGGTCAGACTGATCTTCACGAGCAATTGGAACGCGAATTGGCAGAATTTGTGGGCAAGGAAAGTGCTTACCTTTTGAACTATGGCTACCAAGGGATTATGTCTGCCATCGATGCCCTATTGGACAGAAAAGATGTGGTGGTATATGATAGTGAGTGCCATGCCTGTATCATCGATGCATTGAGGATGCACTTAGGTAAAAGGTATGTATTTCCTCATAATGATATTGAAAACTGTGAAAAGCAGCTTCAAAGAGCTACCAAGTTGGCTGAAGAAACAGGTGGTGGCATCTTGGTCATCACTGAAGGTGTATTTGGCATGACCGGTGACCAGGGAAAATTGGCTGAGATCGTAAAGCTAAAAGAAAAATATCAGTTCAGGTTATTGGTGGATGATGCCCATGGTTTTGGCACTATGGGAAAAACAGGAGCTGGAACTGGAGAAGAACAAGGTGTACAGGATCAAATCGACCTGTACTTCTCAACTTTTGCCAAATCTATGGCTTCAATTGGTGCATTTATTGCCGGGGATGCCAATGTTATCCGATACCTGAAATACAACATGCGATCCCAGATATTTGCCAAATCCCTACCTATGTTGTTGGTAGAAGGAGCGTTAAAGAGATTGGAGCTATTGAGGTCACAACCTGAACTTAAAGATAACCTATGGAAAATTGTCAATGCGCTGAAAAGTGGGCTTCAGGAAAAAGGCTTCAGCACAGGAAAATCCAATTCGCCAGTTACTCCTGTTGTATTGAACGGTACTGTAGGTGAAGCTGCGACCTTGAGTAAGGATTTAAGAGAAAACTATAATATATTCTGTTCCGTGGTGATTTATCCCGTGGTACCAAAAGGTATGATCATTTTGAGATTGATTCCAACTGCCGTCCATACTTTGGAAGATGTAGCTGAAACAATCGCTGCTTTTGAGGCAGTTAAGGATAAGCTGACCAGCGGATATTACAGATCCACCGAATTGGCCATGTCATTTGGTGAATAAAAAAAAGCGAAAAAATGGGTCAGATTGTTGTTTTATAAACATTTTGACTATATTGAACAAAAAATTAAACTAATCATCAACCTAAAAATTAACTTTTGATTATGAGCAGATTTGAAGAAATTAAAAATCTTGTGATGGGTTTGGAGGCTGACTTCGAAAAGTTCTACAGCAAAGGCAACCAAGCTGCTGGAACCCGAGTAAGAAAAGGTATGCAAGACCTTAAGACTTTGGCACAGGAAATTCGTAAAGAAGTTCAGGAAAAGAAAAACGCTGGGTGATTTTCATGAAATCTACATAAAAAAGGTGGTCTTAATAGACCACCTTTTTTGTTTAATTGGTTATTGATAATAACCCCAAAATACTTTACTTGATTTCTTTGAATAAACTAATTCGTGAAAATCCATTCAATTCCTGCTTGGAGCAGGTGGGCGTGGACCAATATTCTTTGTCCACGAATTACACTAATTACACAAATGTGAGTTGTACTTTTCTCAAGATCTGCCATTTCATTATCCCCGTGGTTATAGAAAAAAATTAAAGCGAATCAAAGACTCCGCCTTAATTTGACTTTCACCGACCGTAACACCAAGCGCCAGCTTTAATTCGCTAAAATCATCACTCCTGTTTACTTTCTGACTTTATTTTCCAGAAAGCCATCTTTTCGTGGAAATATGTGCAATTCGTGGACCAAATTTTCTTGTCCACGAATTACACGGATTACACGAATGTGAGCTGTACTTTTCACAAGATCTGCCATTTCATTATCCCCGTGGTTATAGAAAAAAATTAAAGCGAATCAAAGACTCCGCCTTAATGTGACCATCACCGACCGTATCGCCAAGCGCCAGCTTTAATTCGCTAAAATCATCACCCCTGTTTACTTTCTCACTTTATATTACCGAAAGCCATCTTTTCGTGGAAATCCGTGTAATTCGTGGACAAGAATAAGCTTCACTTCAACAATCAAAGAACTATCCTTTTGAATTCCAAAGAATTGGAACCAAAATTTATAAGTATACCCAACTTCATTTTGGTTGCTTTTAAATAATTAATTACTTGAGCAGTGTGTTCTGGACTTAGCTCAGAAATAGCTTTTATTTCCAAAATGATTTTATCAAAACAAACGAAATCAGCTGAATAAACTATTGGCAACTTATTTTCCTTATAGTAAATTGGTAATTTTTGCTCTTTCACAAATTCGATATTTCTATTTAAAAGTTCGATTTCTAGGGCTTCATGATACACCTTTTCTAGAAAGCCATGTCCAAGCTCTTTATGAACTTCCATTGCAGCTCCAACTATTTGAAAAGATTCATTTTTATAATAGATCATCTCGGTCTTTGAAAGAATTCAACTATAAAATATAAGAAAGAAATTATAAATATAATTTAAAAAGGTGAAAAACTTCAATCCTAAATTTCATAACCACTTTTGGTTCTACTCTATAAATTTATGGATAATTTATTCCCTGGTACATTCCGTGTATTTCGCGGACGATATCTTTCTGTCCACGAATTTCACTAATTACACGAATGTGAGTTGTACTTTTCTCAAGATCTGCCATTTCATTATCCCCGTGGTTATAGAAAAAAATTAAAGCGAATCAAAGACTTCGTCTTCATGTGACTTTCACCGACCGTAACACCAGGCGCCAGCTTTAATTCGCAAAAATCATCACCTCTGTTTTCTTTCTGACTTTATTTTACCAAAAGCTATCTTTTCGTGGAACTATGTGCAATTCGTGGACCACTATTTTGTCCACGAATTTCACTAATTACACGAATGTGAGTTGTACTTTTCTCAAGATCTGCCATTTCATTATCCCCGTGGTTATAGAAAAAAATTAAAGCGAATTAAAGACTCCGCCTTAATGAGACCATCACCGACCGTATCACCAAGCGCCAGCTTTAATTCGCTAAAATCATCACTCCTGTTTACTTTCTGACTTTATTTTCCAGAAAGCCATCTTTTCGTGGAAATCCGTGTAATTCGTGGACAAAATTTTTCTATCCACGAATTACACTTATTACACAAATTTGAGTTGTACTTTTTACAATATCTGCCATTTCATTATATCCCCGAGGTTGTAGAAATAAATTAAAGCGAATCAAAGACTCCGCCTTAATGTGACTTTCACCGACCGTAACACCAAGCGCCAGCTTTAATTCGCTAAAATCATCACCCCTGTTTACTTTCTCACTTTATATTACCGAAAGCCATCTTTTCGTGGAAATCCGTGTAATTCGTGGACCAATATTCTTTGTCCACGAATTACACTTATTACACAAATTTGAGTTGTACTTTTTACAAGATCTGCCATTTCATTATCCCTGAGGTTGTAGAAATAAATTAAAGCGAATCAAAGACTCCGCCTTAATTTGACTTTCACCGACCGTAACACCAAGCGCCAGCTTTAATTCGCTAAAATCATCACCCCTGTTTACTTTCTCACTTTATATTACCGAAAGCCATCTTTTCGTGGAAATCCGTGTAATTCGTGGACCAATATTCTTTGTCCACGAATTTCACTAATTACACGAATGTGAGTTGTACTTTTCACAAGAACTTCCACTTCATTATCCCTGAGGTTGTAGAAAAAAATTAAAGCGAATCAAAGACTTCGTCTTTATGTGACTTTCACCGACCGTAACACCAAGCGCCAGCTTTAATTCGCAAAAATCATCACCTCTGTTTACTTTCTGACTTTATTTTACCAAAAGCTATCTTTTCGTGGAAATATGTGTAATTCGTGGACAAAATTTTTCTATCCACGGATTACACCAATTGCACGAATTTGAAAAACTGAACCATAGCATATTTATGATTCAAAAAAAAAACTTTTAGAATAAACAAAAGACTCATTAGGGAAAAGCAAGAATCTCAAAAAAAAAGCCCCCTAATTCGATTTAGGGGGCCTTGATCATCTGATTTGATTAAATTACTTCGAAGGCAAAACAATGCTTACCTCAAATTTATTGTTACTTCTGTTGACATCAGCTAATCTGTAACTCGGATCTATTTCCACAGACCTAATATCTGAAATGGGTCTTGCCAGGACTACATCTTTGGTATAACTGGTCCAAGGCCATTTTTGGGTCAACACCCTTTTGGGCATTCCTGCTTCTTCTGGCTTTTCTCCCCTCATGATTACCAAAGGAAGATAAATGCTTTCCTGAGATCCATCTTGGTAGGTAACCACCAAATCTAAAGGCATAGGCATCTGACCAACCCTTTCCAAAGATATTTTGGTATTTTGTCCATCCGGCTCCACTGACTTGACTCCGTAATCAATGGTTTTGGTTGACGCTACAAAATAATCCAGGTACCAATCCAATTCCAATCCAGAAACTTTTTCCATAACCCGGATAACATCATTGCCATTAGGATGCTTAAATTGCCAATCATTCCAAAGCCTTAACATGGCCTTGTTGAAATTCTCCTTCCCGATGACATAAGCCAATTGCTCCACAAAAACAGCTCCTTTGGTATAGGTACCTGCGCCATAAGCCGAATTCCGGTCATAATGATCCGCATGGGTAGTCAATGGCTCTTCAAATCCGGATTCCACCAACCTGAAATAAGAACGGTAATTACCTTCCTGAATAAATCCTGGCTCCTTTTCGAAAACAGCATCCATCACTACGTTAGTACCCCAAGTTGTAAAACCTTCATCCAACCAAGGCTCTGAGGACTCATTGAAGCCCAAGACCCCATAGTACCACATGTGAATGAGTTCATGGATTGTGACACCCGCCAAACTTCTCATATTCCTGTGACCTGTGATCAGGGTAGCCATGGGATATTCCATGCCTCCATCACCTCCTTGGATGACTGAAAACTGATTATAAGGATATTTCCCAAAATTGTCACTCATATACTGAATGGCATCCACCGTATATCCCTTCAATTTAGACCAGTTTTCCTGGGTTTTATCATTTTTTACATAAAGAAAATGTACCATGGGGCCATTTTCCATCTGGACTTTTTCATGTGTATAATTGGGGTCAGCAGCCCACATAAAATCGTGGACATTAGGTGCGAAAAAATGCCAGGTAAGTGTATTTCCCTTTGGCTGGGGGACTTTAACTCCGGCATCCTCGTAGCCATGACCAATTTCATTGGCATTCTGTAAATAGCCTGTTCCTCCTAGGATATAATTTTTATCGATAGTGATTTTAACGTCAAAATCCCCAAAATTGCCATAAAACTCCCTACCTATATATGGATTAGCATGCCAGCCTCTGATATCGTAGGCAGCCATTTTGGGATACCACTGCGCCATGGAATAGCGGATGCCTTCCGCATTATCCCTTCCTGCCCTTCTGATCTGCAAAGGCACCTGCGATTCAAACTCCATGTCGAATACCACAGTTTGACCTGGTAAGATGGGTTCAGGTAAGTCAACCTCCAAAATGGTTTCTTCATGAACAAAATTGGTGGGTTTACCATCCATGGTCAATACATTTACCTTTACGTATCCGATCTCATTTGGACTTAGATTAAAAATCCTGTTACCTACCCTTCTATCCGGATCTGCAATGGTCCTGGAGCGCACATCCATCATGCTATTGGGCTGGAAGGCATTGTAATAAAGGTGGTAAAATGCCCTTGTCAGGGTATCCGGGGAGTTGTTGGTATAATGCAATTTTTGGGTACCACGGTATTGATTGGTCAGTACATCCATGGTTACATCCATTTCGTATTTGACCTTTTGTTGCCAGCGCTCCACTTGGGCTTCAACTTGTCCAAAGCTGAGGAACAGCAAACAGAAGCCAATGCTCAACTTAAATCTCTTTAGCATATTTTGGTTAATTGTTTCCGACCTGAAAAATAGAATAAAAACCCATTCTGCCCAAACCAGTAGTGGAAAAAAGCTTTTGATTGAGAATTGAGAGTGAAGAATTAGGAATGGAAGGAATTTCGGAAATCGGAAGACGGATTTCAGTCGTTTAAATCGAGAACAATTTTTATATTTTCTTTAACCTTTTTGATACTTGAAGTTGGTAGTTTACCAAGTTTCTTTATCAATCTTTTATTATCGATTGCCCTGAGCTGATCGATCATAATATCACAATTTTCTTTTACTGTTGCTGTTCCTTTTTTTAAGTGCACTCTAAGAATTTTACTTTCGAGTTGGACATTTGTTGTGATTGGACATATCAAGGTAGAAGGGTGAACATCATTAAGGGCATCCGTTTGTACGATTAAAACTGGCCTAGTTTTCCCTGCCTCTGTCCCAAATCTTGGATCTAAATTAGCTAACCAAATTTCATACTGTTTAGCTTTCATCTTCGTCTAGATTTTCAAATTCCTTTAATACAGAAATAGATTCTTCACCTACAAGGCTAGACTCAAAAGCTAATTGTTTTTTTTGGATTTTCTTTTTTTGAATGTTGTTGTAGAAGTTAAGAGCCTCGTTGATGTAGCGATTCCTAGGCATCTTGATTTGTTCTAGCAGTTGTTCTGTTTCTTCAAAAACAACTTCATCAAGTTTTAGAGATAAGGTTTTCATAATCAAATGGCATATATACCAAAAGTATATACTTTAAGTCACATAAAAAAGTTTGACTTATTCGGTGGGAAATAGAGAATTTACTCTTAAAAATTTAAAATTTTGAAAATGCTAATCGCATACGCATTAGTCCAAAGACTAAATTTAAGTATTCTGAAGATTGGAAAGCAAGCGGGGCTTACTACTATTTTCTTTTGTCCACGAATTGCACCAATTACACGAAATAAATTTCCCTGAAAAAGACATCAACCGAACAGCTGTTATCAAAGGCTATAGCATAAAAATTACTGCGAATGAAAGACTTCGTCTTAATTACATCCATCGAACGTATCATCAGGGGTCAGCTTCAATTCGCTGAAATCTATTTTCTGTGAAAATTAGTGTAATTCGTGTACCAATAAGTGATTCGTGGACAATGCAGTCCAAAGACTTTAGTTTTTCGTTTGAAAACTGCTCATATTAAGGTCCAAGTCTGAATACTCAACCATTGTAAACCCTACTTTTTCTTTTTCCCTCGTTCCTCAATTTTTCGAAATCTCCCTTCCGATATCCACCTTCCGATATCCCAATTACCCCTACCCTCTTTTCTTCGCTTTTGCCCTTTTGATCAGGTATTGGCCGTATTCATTTTTCTTAAGTTGTTCAGCAAGAGCCATCAATTGTTTGTCATCAATATAACCAAGATCGAAAGCGATTTCCTCCAGACAGGCTACTTTCAAACCCTGACGTTTTTCTATAGTATGGATAAAATTAGCCGCTTCCAACATGGATTCATGGGTTCCTGTATCCAACCAAGCATAACCTCTGCCCATCAATTCCACTTTCAATTCCCCTCTATTTAGATATTCCTGGTTCACAGAGGTTATTTCAAGTTCACCCCGGGCGCTTGGTTTTACATTTTTGGCTATTTCTACCACTGAGTTGGGATAAAAATACAAGCCTACCACAGCATAATTGCTTTTGGGTTCCAACGGTTTCTCCTCTATGCTCAATACCTGGTTATTCCCATTAAACTCCACCACCCCATAGCGCTCTGGGTCATTGACGTAATAACCAAAGATTGTTGCCTGTCCTTGTTCTTCTACATTATTTCTGGATTGACGTAGGAGTTCAGTAAGTCCATGACCATAAAATATATTGTCCCCAAGGACCAAGCACACGGAATCATCCCCGATAAATTCCTCCCCTATGATAAAGGCTTGGGCCAGACCATCAGGACTTGGTTGTACGGCATAAGACAGCTCCAGTCCTATCTCCGAGCCATCTCCCATCAATTTTTGAAAATTAGGCAGGTCTTCTGGTGTGGAAATCACCAAAATCTCTCTTATCCCTGCCAACATCAAAACAGAGAGGGGATAATAGATCATGGGTTTGTCGTAAACAGACAATAACTGTTTTGAAGTTCCCTTTGTAATAGGATACAAACGGGTCCCGGAGCCTCCGGCGAGGATGATACCTTTCATAAACACTTAATTTTCAGACAGATTTATTTCTTCAGGAAATTTCTTCAACAAACCAGTTTTTGAAGAAAGGGAACTTACGGATCTCAATGCCAATACTGGAGGTGATTTTTTAGCTAAATACCTAACTCTGCTCAAGGTAAAAGCATCCAACCTAAGACCTAATAATATACAAGTTCCAACAACTATTGGGATCATCCATTCATCAGAGAGTGATGTAGCCGAAATGATAATCCCGAAAAATAATAATTTAACAGATCCCAACACGAGTACAACTTGCCCATGACTGAAACCTGATCTCATCAAAAAGTGGTGAACATGACTTTTATCGGGACTAAAAGGTGATTTTTTTCTCCTTATCCTTTTTATAAAAACCCTCGAAGTATCATAAATCGGAACAATCATTAAAGCAATTCCAGAAGCTATTGGCGCATTAAATTTCCAAGGATGAGTTTCAGAAAGTTTGCCATTGCTATCAATAAATAATACGGTTAAAACAGCCAACATAAAACCAATACTCAAAGATCCTGTATCTCCCATAAAAATTTTAGCTGGCTGCCAATTAAAAACCAAAAAAGCGAGTACTGCTCCTAGAAACACCACACATAATTTACTATAAGGTTCATTGTCGGTGACCATAAACCACCAAGCTAAAAAAGAAAAGTTCAAGAAACTCAAAGTTCCTGCCAAGCCGTCTAATCCGTCAACAAGGTTTAATGCATTAGTCAAAGCAATGATGACAACAAAAGTAAGAGAATAAGATAACCACAAGGGTATTTCCTCAATTCCAAGGAAACCATAAAAACCTGATATTCTTATATCGGCAAAGAAAATAATCAAAAGGCTAGCAATAAACTGAGCTGCTAATTTCTGAGGGGGGGTCAAAGTTGTCAAATCATCACTTAGTCCAGTGAAAAACAACAATGTAAATGCTGCCAAAACATACCTTAATTCTTCTATTTCAAAAAAATATGCTCCGAATAAAAAAGCAACCATGGAAGCGAGGTAAATGACAATTCCTCCCATGGAAGGGGTTTGTTTTTTATGGATTTTTCTCCCCCCCGGAGTATCAGTCACTTTCATTTTAAGAAAAATCCTGATCAATATTGGCATGGTTAATAGGCCTATGATCAAGGCTATTAAAAATAATGTGATAGCGCTCATAACAATCAAAATATACACAAATAAAATAGATTGTTTTCTTACAAAAAACTAAAACCCCAAAAATCCTCGCAATTGTCTGAATACAAAAAAATGGTCCAAGCTTGCCCGTCTGTGGCGGGACAATTCTTGAACCATTCACAACCAATCGAGTCTTATTTCTTGGTTCCCCGATTTTCGGGACAAGCTTTGCTTCTGGACTCTAGTGCAGGAATCAAGTCTAATCTCTCGCTTCTCGCTTCTAATTTCAAGACACAAGACGCTAGACATAAGACATTAGACCGGAATTACCTTCGCTAATGCCTACTGACCTCCCAATCAAGTCCCACAACCGATCTAGTCTATTTGTTGGCTCCAATAGGGCAATCTTCATAGCAAGGATAACCGAGTCTAATCTCCCTCTTCTCGCTTCTAGTTTCTACCACAGGAATCGAGTCTAATCTCTCGTCTCTCGCTTCTGGCCTCTCCTCAGACTCCTATCCCATAATACGTAAAACCCAATTCCTCCAAATACCCACGGTCATAGATGTTCCTGCCATCGAAGACCACCTTGTTTTTTAGAATTTTGGCGAGCACCTCCCAACTTGGGATACGGAACTCAGACCACTCTGTCACCAATAAAAGGGCATCAGCGTCCACACAGGCATCGTAAGCATCCTTGGCATAGGTAATTTTGTCCCCCACATAGATATGCTGGGCTTCTTTCATGGCTACGGGGTCGTAACCCTTTACCTTAGCCCCCATAGCCAAGAGTTCGTCGATGATCACTATTGCAGGCGCCTCCCTCATGTCGTCTGTATTAGGCTTGAAACTCAAACCCCATAGTGCAAAGGTTTTTCCGCTCAGTTCACTGCCGAAATGTTGTTTTACCTTTTCCACCAGCACATGTTTCTGGGCATCGTTTACCTCTTCCACGGCCTGAAGCACCTTCAGGTCATAACCATATTGCTTACCTGTCTTGATAATGGCTTTCACATCTTTGGGGAAGCAGGAACCTCCGTAACCTACACCAGGGTAGATGAATTTATTTCCAATTCTGGGGTCTGTCCCTATCCCTCTTCTAACCATGCTAACATTCGCCCCTAACCTTTCGCAAAGGTTGGCGATATCGTTCATAAAAGAAATCTTCGTGGCCAACATGGCATTGGCGGCATACTTGGTCATCTCCGCTGAGCGGATATCCATAAAGATGATACGGTCAGAGTTCAACTGGAAAGGCTTATATAAGCGCTTCATGATGGCTTCTGCTCTTTCATCTTCTACCCCGATCACTATACGGTCCGGCTTCATAAAATCCTCCACAGCAGCCCCTTCCTTCAGGAATTCAGGATTGGATGCTACCGCAAAAGGAATATCCGTCCCCCTCTTTTCCAGGGCGGCTTGGATGCTGGCCTTAACCTTGTCTCCAGTGGTCACAGGAACGGTACTCTTGGTGGCCACTACCAGGAAGTCCTTCATATTGCGTCCAATTTCATCTGCTACGGCCAAAACATACTTCAGGTCTGCGGAACCATCTTCCCCTGGAGGGGTTCCAACAGCTATAAAGACTACTTCGGAACCCTGTATGGCTTCAGAAAGATTGGTACTAAAGTCCAACCTTCCTGAGGCATAATTTCTTTTGACTATTTCTTCCAAGCCAGGTTCATAGATGGGCATGATTCCCCTTTTTAGGCCTTCAATCTTCTTCTGGTCCACATCCACGCAGACCACATGGATACCCACTTCGGCAAAACATGCACCGGAAACCAATCCCACATATCCGGTACCAACAACGGTAATTTTCATAAAATTAAATAAAATTAAACTTCTATAAGGTCGCTGATATTAATAAGCCAGCAACTAATTCGATAAATTCTTTTGCCAACGCTTCAACCCCTTGGGAAAATAAATCAAACTTACCTGACTATGAACAGAAAACAGGTTTTGACCACGGGGAAATTCGGGAGTACTATTGGGATGGAGCTGCCATTGGTAATTCAATGAATTGACAAAATTCAAATTAGAACTTACAATCAGGTTATTCCATTGCCAATCGGCTAAAAGCCTAGCTGATAAATCTACCCACCTTCCTTGCTCAGAGGGATCGGGAAATCTTTTTTGATAGATGTCCTGATGTCTATTCAAGCGTTCTAATCTGATTCCAAGTTTTTTGAAGCCTTGCACCCAGGCAACCTCCATAGTTTGCACATTGCTACTTGGACCAACTCCTGGACCTAGCATTTGACCGCGGTGGGTGAAACCATGTGTAACTGGTGAATGACCTGCCCAATTACTACCTCCACCAATTCCCGGATATCGAATTATTATGTTTATAGATTCTTGCTGTTGAAGGACCTCTCCTCTGATCTGAACATTAGCTTCACCTGAAACTTGAAATAATTTAGTGAAGCCAAATAAATAAGCCCTTGCATGCTCTGGATTCAAAATTGCCTCTCTCCAGTTTAAAGAATGATCTCTCCTACCATATTCAAAGTATAATTCTGCATTGGCTTTTCTGTTAAAATACCTTACAAATCCTGTTAGTTGTTGATCTCTACCCTCTTGATTAAATTCTTGTGAACTGCCTCCATTCTGATACAACCTTTCCTTTTGGAAAAACTCAAAAATTGGGAAATAATCTCTGAAAGATTTCCCTCTAAATGACTCATATTGTTGAAAAACTCTTGATGCACCAATAAATAAACCCGGAGTCCATTTTGGTTGATAGTTGATAGTAATACCATTCAAATATCTCCAATCATTAAGTAGATTGTTAACATTAGTTGTTGACAGATTTGAACCCTCCAATCTTCCTACAAGTAATTGTCCTTCAAAACTGCCTAAAAAGGTTTTTGCAGGTCGTCTGGTATTGAAGGTTAGATGTTCAAACCCAAAAGCATTGTTTGAAAATAAGAGAGAATTGAACTGCCCTGGTCCCCACCAAATATTTTCTGTAGATGCTCCAATTGAAAAAGAACCAAAATTCAATTTGATATTACTTTGGCCAGGTAAAACCCTAAAATAACCACCCTCACCAAATTGTTCTAAATACTCAGTATATATTGATTTGGATACTCCGTAATCATATACCGAATTTTGCGCAAAGATTGCTTCTGGCTGAATCTGAAAACTTAACGGACCAATTTCGCCAAAGACTCCTCCTGTAAGGTAGGTCTGAAACCCTTTCGAATTTATCAATTGTGATACTTCAGGATAGGGGGAGCCAGAATGAATTTGGTTTTTTGAAAAGAGGGGCAAGAAAGAAAGATTGAAATGTATTTTTTTTGATGAATGGATAGTGGTGTCATTCTTTAACAAATCATTTGTGTTTTTCCAGAAATATTCATCATTTAATAATTTGACATCTAAAGGTCTGATATTAAATGAAAAATCCTGGTTTACATTCCCTAACAGTTGATTTCTCCTAACATATTCTTCAATTACAGGAATCCCAACCTGTAAAGATTGTCCAATCACTGTTGAAGATAAAAGAAAAAGAATGGTAATAAGAAGAAAAGTAACAAGTGCATTTAATGCATTTTGAGTTCTTTGAAGAAAAGAGAAATTAAAATAATTCATTTTCAATAGTTTTTGCTAAAGAATCATACCGTAAATATTGATGCGCAAAATTTAACCCATTCTTACCCATTACATCTCTTTCACTTTTAGCCATTCTTAACAATTTAAGTATAGCTGAAATTATTTCTTGAGAATTCTCAGCCTCTATCGTTATTCCTGCTTCTGCAATTGAAACAATATCTTTTTTACCAGAATATGAATGAATAATTGGCTTGCCTGATGAAAGATATTCTGGTAATTTATTTGAGCCTATACCAAATTCATACAATTCGTGTTTTCTCCAACCAAGATAGCAAACATCAAATCGGGACAACAAAGAATGAATTTGTTCTTTAGGTATAGGATCTACGAAAATTATATTTTGGTTTCCATCTACCATGGAAATAAGGTTTTGCTTTTCCTTACCAGATCCAACTATTACAAAAAAGATATCAGGACTACCTTTAAGTTGTATACTAGCCTGAATGAAAAATTCAAGTGCGTTTGCTGCTCCTAAAGTCCCAGAATAACCAACAATAAATTTATTTTTGGGGATTAGTTCATTAATATGAGGATTTAAAGGAATGGATTTGTTAATTTCTGATATTGAAATACCGTTCGGAATCCATAAAAATTTTTCCTCCTTTAATCCAAATTTCCTCAAATAATGAAATGCATTTGATAGATTTGAAATTATTTTATCAGATTTTCTATAGGCCAATTTTTCAATCCAAGACATAAACACAATAAAAGGATTGAAATTGCCATACCCCCCGATTTCTTTAAGGGTCAATGGCCATATATCACGAATTTCAAAAATTAAATTAGCTTTAGATTTCCTTTTCAATTTTAATGCTCCTAAAAACCCAATTAATGGAGGTGATGAGTAAATAATGACATCAGGTTTATTAGGGATGTGATTCAATAATTTTGAGATTTTAAAAGCAAATAGAAACCAATTTAGAATTCTTTTTTTACTATGGGCATTTCCGTATTTTGGTAATTTAATCCAAACAAAATCAAATTTAGAAAATGGTTTTATTTCAACCTCATTTTGAATATCTGGAGAAATAAAATGTAAATGGGAATACCCACCTGCAATTAAGTAAACTTTATGCCCAAGGTTTGACAGTTCTTCCGATAAATAATAACTACGCCCTGCGTATCCTGTTTCAGGAGTTGTTGCGTCTTGGTTAATAATCCAAACAGTTTTTTTCTTACTCATACTGCCTTATCTTCTAAAATCTTTTCATAGATTTTTAGCATATCCAATAAGTTTTTATCCCAATCATAGAGTTTTTCTACTCTTTTTCTACCCTCTTCCCCCATTTTCTTTCTTAAAGAATGGTCTAAAAACAACTTTTCTATAGCTTCAGCAGCCCTTTTTGGATCCTTTTGAGGAACAACAATTCCTGTAATATTATCTTTTACAACTTCGGGTAGGCCTCCAACATTAGAAACTATTACAGGTCTCATGGATGCTGACGCCTCAATAGCCGAAACCCCAAAACTTTCACTATTTGAAAGGCAAATACAAATATCTAACTGTTGATGGAAAAAAGGCACTTTATCATATTTAACATTACCCACAAATTCACAAGCTTGGCTTAATCCTAATTCATTCGCCTGCTTTTGTAACTGAATTTTGAGAGAGCCATCCCCAACAATAACCAACTTTAGTGTTTCATTCGGATATCTATTTTTAAAGATAGCGAAAGCATCAATCAACTGATCAATCCCATATTTCTCCTCTAGTGTTTTAATAGTTCCAACTGTAAAAATAGTATCTTCAGATTTAGGGACAGGTTTAAAAAGTCTTAAATCAATTCCAAATGGGGTTATATAAAAATCTTTATTTGTATACTTTGATGCTTCTTTTGCCATAGCTTTACTTGTAGACAAAAGAAAATCTGCTTTTTTTAAGTTATATCTTAAAATTCTTGCAAAAAGAATATTTTGGTTTGGAAAATCATATACATCACTTCCCCAAATTGATAAGACAAAAGGCTTAAATCCAGATAATGCTCCTAAAAGTCCAAAACTTGATGCATAATGTGCATGTAAAAGATCAGGTTTAAAATCTAGGATACACTTCTTAACTAAATTAAGCAATGAAAGGTATTTCAATTTTGAAATCAATCCGAACCTCTCTTGCTTTATACTTGAATGATATATTTTAATTCCTTTACAATCGTCATACAACCCTTCATCTGGTTTATTAATAGACCAAAGACCAATTGTGACTCCCAATGAATTCAGTCCTCTAACCCACCTTACAGTATGGATAGAATTGGCATCACTTAAAATTAAAACTCTCATTTAAAATTCTTTAAACAATTAGCAACATAATTAGCTCTACTTTCCCAGGTATTTGCTTGAGCATCTTTTGCGAGATTATCAGTTAAAATATTATAATCTAATTCATTATGAATAATTTTTTTAAAAAAAACACTTAGTTGATCAGCATCATAATCAATTGCCCAGCCTATGTTTTTTTCCTTGACATAATTTCCAACTGAAGTATTTTTTACTGCTATTATTGGTTTTTCGAAAGCAATATATTCAAATAACTTGACTGGCATTGCGAATTCCCAATATTGACTTGGCTTGACAAAAAGGCAACACATGTCACTAGTTCTATACAGATTTTTAAGCTCCTCACCCCCAGCATGGACCAAATTTATATTTTCAAATTCAAGATATTGATCATACATTTCTTTGACCAATTCATAATCTGTCTTTCTTGTACAGATTGTAAATTGAATGTTTTTATTTTTCAATTTTGTTAGAGTGATCAAAAATAGCTCAAGATTGTAAAGATCTCCTAAACCACCTACATAAAGGATTTTTAAATCATTCTTTTTCTTTGGTACACCAATTTCAAAATTTGGTTTTTCACTTCCCGGAGGTAAAGAAAGAATTTTTAAGGAATTTAATTCTAAAATGTATTCCTTCATTTCAATTGAAGGAAGAAATATAACATCTACTAGTTTCTTATATAAAAATAGATCCAATTTATAAAATAAAGTTGAAACAGATTTCTTAAAAAAACTTACGTTGTAATGTTTAAACTTCCAATGTATATCTCTATAAAATAGCCCAATTGGAATTTTATTTTTTTTAAGAAAATAAAAAAAACCAAAGTCCAAAAAAGGATAAGTCGGTAAATGGTGCGACTCTGTTAGCATTGTTGGCATAGTAGAACTTTCCGAATATAAAAAGTCAAATTTTTCACCGTTTAATATCCTTTTTTTGATGTGCTTAATTTGATCTTTTCTAGTTTTAGCCGATCCAATTACCAAGGCTACTTCATAACCAACATTTTGAAAAGCATTAATCATTTTATAAGGCCTGATTTGACTTGCTGACAATCGAGTTTTATCAGGTTCAAAAGGCAAATGGAAAATCATCTTCATCTTAGTTGTTTGGGACTTTTAAGGTTCTTGTCACTTTCTTACTAAAGAAAGTCTTAAAATATGAAGCATTTAAAAAAAGAATACTTATTACACCAATTAGTATTAATAACCCCGAATTATATATATATTCATTAAATCCCCCACTAACTCCTCCTTTATAGGAAAAATATGCAAAAAGACCTAAGAATACAGGCGTTTTTCTGGATTTTAAGAAAAACACATACATAGTCTGGATTAAAAAGCCAACATAAGAAGGCGCTAATGCCAAGCCTAACCAACCAAAATTCGCGAAAGATTCTGCTATAAAAAGAGTATTCAATACTCCTGCTGTACCTTCCTCAACTCTACTTGAAAAATATCTTTCCATTAACAACCTTGATGAACGTTCTGAAGGTTGAATACCAAAAACTGAGACATAGTCGGAAAAACTACTGATTCCCAAATATTCATGAAAATTAGGGAAGGTATCAAAGGTAAGATATACAGCAGCACTTTGGCTGAAAAGAATCCTTCCTGGAATCCCAAATCTTAGACCGAATAGTAAGTTTAACTCTGTGGTGCTCAAGAAGGAATAGAATATAAGCAAGAGAACTAATATTCCACTTACTCCTAATATCAAAACCATCTTATTAACTTTACCTTTTTCTAATACCCGAAAAAAAATAAACCCAAGGAAATAAAGAACTATAGGAGCTTTGGATATATTATAAGTAACTATAAGAATAGAAAAAACAAATAATATCAAAAACCAAAAAAAATCAAACTTTCCTTTGGTCATTTTATAATAACTAAATGCAATATAGGAAAGGATTGGTGTCAAGGTAATTCCAAACACATTCCTTATAAAAAAATTTCCTTGAAATCCTCTTCCGGCTTCTTCTCTGGCTATTGCTAAATCAACTGTTGAATTACCTGAAAACATACTAAAAAGAGGTATCTCTTTCATTATGTAAAATGTATATAAAACTGCTGAAACACTGATTAACGTTAAAAAATAGAGGGGCAATCTTAAAAAAGAGTCTTTTTTACTATAAAAAGGTTTAATTTCTTTTTTGACATACCTGTCAAAAAGTTCTTTAGGTTTAGCTTTCCAAACAAAATTTGCCAAAACCATTCCCAATGGAAAAAAAATCATCGTGTACATAATCGCCCAATAGCCTAGCGACCTAGCTGTGGAATCATAAACTTTCCCAATTAAATAATGCTCATCAATTTCATATATTACAAAAAGAGAGGAAATAAAATATTGTATAATTAATTCAAAATAAAAAATCCAAGATATCATGTTGAGCCTTAAAGGGGACAAGGTCCCTGACGCTTTTTGAAAAAGTAAAAAAGAAAAAACTAAAACAAATAAACTTATAATTAAGTACATCTATTTATTTTTGATGGGATTGTTGTAATCAAAAAAATTTACGAAAACTTTTAGATGACTCCCCGCCATTAATGGCCCAAAAACAAGCGTTGTCATATTATTATGAACATCATACACTTTTAATTGGTCACCTTCCTTTATTTCAAGGTCTTCAAACACCCCGTCTTTAATTGAATTTTGATCTAATTGACAAATTTTAAAATCTTTAATCTCGCTTCCAACAACATTAATAAAAACTACATTATCTTCCTTTCGAACATACAATTTAGGGGGAAGATGTTTTAGATCTTTATTTCTTTTATGATTTGAATAATAATTTTCAGGTAGTGATTGTAAATTATCCCATCGAGGAGTAAGATCTAAAATCTGAAAATCCGTAAACTTAGTTTTTACAAACTCCATCCATTGTTTAGCACGTTGGGAAGGAAGCCCGGCTGCATAAAATGCGGGGATTCTTGAAAATAAATTAAAAGCTGTAAACTGATCGAAATGATAGTCTGGTAAATCATCTTTTGTATTCCATGGCCTCGATTCATTAAAAGACTTTTCAAGCCATATTCCAACCCTCTTCAAAATATCAATAAAATCAGGGTCAGCCCATATTTGCGCTAATTCATATAAGACAATCGTTGACAAACCCGCATAATTGGAATCCCCTACATTTATTGCATGCTGATTTAAAGGGAAAAAACCATTTTCTCTAACAAGACTTAAGCCAGCTTTTATTTCATTCAAAGCAGATTCCTTAATAAAATCGTTCATATAAAATTTACTTTTTTCATTAAAGTAAAGCTTCGAAAAAACTAACCCCATTTGTAAATTTTGATTCGGGTTTATCTCTGAGCTTCTTGCATTTTTTAACTTTGAACTGTAAGGATAAATTTTAAATCCTTTAACATTTGACTTTTCGTTTGTTCCTATCCAAAGATTTGTTTGCTCTTCAATTATCCCCAAAACAGCCAAATCATTAGTGTAAGAATAAGCATCTAATAAAAGTCGCATATTTCGAGCAAAAGTTTCTCTATACCAATGACCTTCGAGTACTTCTCTTTCTGTCATAATCACTCCATCAACTGAATATTCATTTTTTACAAAACGAAGTGCTTCTTGAAAAATCCTTAAAATTTTGGGGTTTTCAGTGTAAAAAGAATATTTAGCCCAAGTTGAAAAAAAATAACCCCAATAATTTTCTTTCTCAAATATATCATTAAAAAGTATCTTTTTTGATTCTTGGCTTAAATCATCCCATTCTCTATATATCCTTCTTACACTTCCAGGTAATTCTTCAATTTTTAACAATTCCACTTGATAATAATCATCAGATGTGAATTCAATAGATTTATTCAATTCAGAAATTTCTTCAATTTGAATACTTTTATTACCTCTGCATTCAGAAGTTTTCAATAAAAGAATTATTGGAAATATCTTTATAAAGTTCATGTAACTATTGTTTTGATGCTCTAAAAACCCCCGCAAATAACGCTCCAAGAAACAGATGTGTCAAATAATAACAAACATAGGTGATTGATATATTGGAAATTACTTGATAATGATCATCTGAAAAATAAAAACTTACAAACACCCCTAAAGCTAGACCAATCATAGTTACAAGATTCCAAATCTGTTTTTCAGCTATGTAAATCATAAAACTTAATGGGTTTGCGATAAAACGAATGCTTAAAGCAGGTATCATAATTTTAGAATACTCTCCAGCTATTTCCCAATCAGCCCCAAAAATCCATGAGAATAAATCTTGTATTGTAAAAAACAGAATTATAGAAGGTACAATTGATATGATCAAAAGCCATTTAAATGTTTTTAAAAAAATCGATTTGGCTTGACCTGAATTTCGATATGTTTTAGATGCCTCTTCTTTAAAAACATCTAAAACAGATGTCGAAATTAAGGTAATCGGAGCTTGTAATACTCTCTGAGTAAGGTAATAAAACCCAGCATATGAACCTGAAAAAAAAGAACTGAACAAAATATTAGGGGCATGCATAGCGCCAACATTTAGCAATGTTGTGGGAACATCAAACTTAGGAAAATTAATAAACCTTTTTGCTAAACCAATAATTTTTACTAATTCAAAATCTTGAAAATATCCAAAGTCAAAGGTAAGAATCTTTTTTACAAGTGAACCAAGAGTCAATGCTTGACCCAAAAGAGTTCCAAATAAAAGCCCAAATCCACCTGCCTGTAAAATCCCTAAAGAAGTTTGGCTAAAACCTGTAATTGAGCTTTGCATGACTCGGTTTTTTGCTAATCTTTTAAAATCTTTTTTTCTGTTGAACCAATAATTTAAACTTTGATATGACCCATTTACAAATAGACTTATCGGGAGAAGAAATAACCAAAAATGAATTTCCTCATTACCTAGGAGAATAGAAATTTCCTTGCCAAAAAATATAATAACAACAAAAGTTATAAAACTAAAAATAAAGGCAAGTAAAGTTGATAATTTTACAATATCCGCAGCTTCTGATTCCTTTTCAGGAAGCATAATAGCCAATTCATATCTGCCTGTTGAAATCACAATTAAAACAGATGCCAAACCCATGTATAATGCAAATAATCCAAAGTCTTCAGGCGAATATATTCGAGTTAGTATTGGACTTAGAGCTATTGGAATTGCTTGTGCAATACTGGTACCCGTCATTAGGGTTATTACATTTTTAACAAATTGATTTTTCGATTTGGAGAACAAACTCATAATAAAAAAATGAGCAGACTAAAAATTAATTTGTCTGCCCACTTATGAAATTCAAATTAAATTATAAACTAAATGGATGCTTCCCTAATTTACCTGCAGCTAGTGGATGATAATCACCATTCAATCCTATCGGATCCATGTGCCTGATGTCATGTACAATTTGAATGGAATTTCTGGCCTCTTCCAAACCAAAGCCATGACCATCCAAAATATGTTGGTAACTATGGGTATGAAGTTCTGTGAAACCATCGCTAAATTCAATTTCTTCCCCTTCTATCGTCAAAGACCTGTAAGTTCTTCCTCCCTTGGCTTTAACATTCTCTGGTAAAGTATCTGCATTGATACTTAAAAACCATCTAACTCTGGCTTTTTCCAATTCAAAATAACCGGCAGCCCTATCATGAGTATGGATATGAACAACATTCTTTTTT
This sequence comes from Cecembia calidifontis, assembly GCF_004216715.1. Classification (NCBI taxonomy): domain Bacteria; kingdom Pseudomonadati; phylum Bacteroidota; class Cytophagia; order Cytophagales; family Cyclobacteriaceae; genus Cecembia; species Cecembia calidifontis. The sequence goes on along the minus strand of NZ_SGXG01000001.1, from coordinate 2,552,593 downwards.
ACACTTCCAAAAATCCATGTCAGCATATCATAAAAATGCACACCAATATTAGTTGCTATTCCTCCAGACTTGGTTACATCCCCTTTCCAGGATGTGTAATACCAATGACCCCTGCTCGTAATATACGCCAAGTCTATATCATACACTTTATCTTTAGGTCCTTCTTCAATTTTCTTTTTCAAAGCTATAATTGAAGGATGAAGCCTTAACTGAAGTATATTATATACCTTTTTACCATGTTCTTTCTCAACTTCCTTTAAAGCATCAATATTCCATGGGTTCAAAACCAATGGCTTTTCACAAATCACATCAGCACCAACTCTCAAACCAAATCTAATATGAGCATCATGCAAATAATTTGGTGAACAAATACTCACATAATCTATTTTATGATTTTGTCTTTTCAATTTTTCAACATGCCTATCAAACCTTTCGAATTCAACAAAAAAATCGGCGTCAGGAAAGTGGCTATCCATCACACCAACAGAATCAAATTTATCATAGGCCGCCAAAAGTGTATTCCCAGTATCCTTAATCGCTCTCATATGTCTAGGAGCTATATATCCGGCTGCTCCAATCAATGCAAAATTCTTCATCTTATTGTATTTTTATGACTTGATTATTTTTTAACAAATATTTTTCTCCACTTTCCTTACAAACAGCAATTCCTTCTTCATTAAAACTTAGTTTATGACCATATTCACTCATCCAGCCTATCTGTTTTGAAGGATTCCCAACAACCAGTGCATAATCAGGGACATTCTTAGTTACTACAGCACCAGCACCAATAAATGCAAATTTGCCTATATCATGCCCACAAACAATGGTAGCATTAGCCCCAATTGAAGCACCTTTGCCAACATGGGTTTTTAAATATTCTGATCTTCTATTTACCGCTGATCTAGGATTAATAACATTGGTAAAGACCATTGAAGGACCTAAAAAAACATCATCATCACAAGTCACACCTGTGTAAATAGATACATTGTTTTGAACCTTTACATTATTTCCCAAGACAACCTCCGGTGAGACCACTACATTTTGCCCTAGATTACAATTTTCCCCAATCTTACAATTGGACATAATATGAGAAAAATGCCAGATTTTGGTTCCCTCTCCAATTTCACAGCCCTCATCAATTACGGCTGTTTCATGTGCAAAAAAAGTTTTCATTTGAAATAATTTAAAATTTGTTCAATAATATAATCTTGTTGTTCTTGTTCCATCTCAGTGTGGATTGGGAATGAAATCACCTGATTGCATAATTTTTCAGAAATGGGGAATTGCCCTTCCATTCCCCCATATTCCAAATATGCTTTCTGTAAATGAAGAGGTAAAGGATAATAAACCATTGATGGCACCCCTTTTTCAGCTAAATAGGATTTAAATGAATCTCTATTGATGCTTTCACTCAATCTAACTGTATATTGATGAAAAACATGTGTTGAATTTTTGACTCTTGCAGGTTTAGTGATTTTTGGATGATTTTGAAATGCTTCATCATACCTTTCAGCGACCTTATTCCTTGCTTTAGAATATTTATCCAAATATTTTAGTTTAATACTTAAAATAGCAGCCTGTAATGTGTCTAGCCTAGAATTGACACCAATGGAATCATGATAGTACTTCCTTTTTTGTCCATGATTGGCAATTATTTGGATTTTTTCAGCTAACTCAGAATTATTGGTGAAAATTGCCCCACCATCTCCATAGCATCCTAAATTCTTTGAAGGGAAAAAAGATGTAGTACCAATATCACCCATGGTACCCGCTTGCATTTTTTTTCCATCTGAAAAAGTGTAGACTGCACCTATTGCCTGAGCTGTATCTTCAATGACTTTTAGGTTATGCTTTGAAGCAAAATTTAATATCACTTCCATATTAGAACATTGGCCATATAAATGTACGGTAACAATACCAACTGTCTTATCCGTAACCTTAGATTCTAATTGGGTAGTATCTAGTTCGAAAGTATCTTCAGTAACATCTATAAATACAGGTTTTAACCCAAGTAAAGCTATTACTTCTACAGTAGCTACATAGGTAAAAGCAGGAACGATTACTTCATCACCTGGCTTAAAATTTAAAGCCATCATAGCAATTTGAAGAGCATCTGTTCCATTGGCACATGGAATCACATATCCAGCTCCAGTGTACTCTTTTAATTCTGCTGCAAATTTCTTTACCTGTGGACCATTAATAAAAGCTGTTTGATTTAAAACCTCTTGGATAGCACTATTAACTTCTTCTTTGATATTCTCATATTGGGTCTTAAGATCGACCATTTGAATGTTTTCCATAATATTTTCAAAGTCTTGCATCAACATTTTTTTTTGGTAAAGCAGCCTTCACATCAAAAATCACTTGTTCATTTGATTTCTTTAAATCCCAAGATTTAAATTCTTTGTGTGCTACTGCTAAGATGATGGCAGAATATTGGTTGAGATTTGCTTTGGTATTGCCATTGACGATTTGAATTCCATATTCATGCATCACTTCAGCAGGATCTGCCCAAGGGTCATAAACATCAACCTCCATATCGAAGGATTTGAGCTCTTGGTAGATGTCAATCACTCGGGTGTTTCTCACATCAGGGCAATCTTCTTTGAAGGTAAAACCAAGGATTAGGACTTTTGCATCTATTACCTTGAGATCTTTTCTCATCATGTGCTTGATAGTCTCTGTCGCCACATGCTTGCCCATGGAGTCATTAAGCCTTCTCCCCGCCAAGATAATCTCGGGATGGTATCCTACTTCCTGTGCCTTTTGAGCTAAGTAGAAAGGATCTACACCAATACAATGGCCTCCAACTAATCCTGGTTTGAAAGGGAGGAAGTTCCATTTGGTTCCTGCTGCTTCCAAGACTTCTTGAGTATCGATATTGAGTAGGTTGAAAATTTTAGAAAGCTCATTGACAAAGGCGATATTGATGTCCCTTTGGGAATTTTCGATTACCTTGGCAGCTTCAGCCACTTTGATGGAGGAAGCCTTGTGCGTTCCTGCTATAATCACTGACCTATACAAGTCATCCACATAAGTGGCTACCTCAGGTGTAGAGCCCGAAGTTACTTTAAGGATTTTGGTGACTGTGTGTTCCTTATCCCCTGGATTGATGCGCTCCGGGGAGTAACCCGCGAAAAAGTCTTCGTTATATTTTAAACCTGAAATCTTTTCCAAAACCGGAACGCACTCCTCTTCAGTCACGCCGGGATACACTGTAGATTCATAGATAACCACGTCTCCCTTCTTTAAAACCCTACCAATGGCCTCCGAAGCTTTGAGCATGGGAGTAAGAATCGGTCGGTTGTGTTTGTCTGTGGGTGTAGGAACAGTGACAATATAAATATTGCATGAAGAAATGGGTAGTACCGCATCTGTTATTTGTAATCCCTTTCCTTTTTCTTCCAGCTCCACAGGAGTTTTGACCAAAACTTTTTGGAGTTCTTGATCTTCAACCTCCAAAGTTCTATCATGCCCTTTTTGAAGTTCTTCTACTCGTTTGGAGTCGATATCATAGCCTATGGTTTTGTATTTTTCAGCAAAAGCAACCGCCAAAGGTAAGCCCACGTAGCCAAGCCCTATAATTGCAATTTTAGATTCAAGAATTGGTTTAATCATGGTTGTTTATTAAAATTTCTTACACTACATAAAAATTTAAACTAACTCATTTTTATGGTAATTAATTGAAAACAAAACAGTTTATTATTAATTTGATTCTTTTGTAATTCCTAAGTTTCATTCTTGTGGATATTTTCTAAACATTAACCCACTGTTCTTTCACACCCTTAAAAAACTCCACACCAAATACATAACCAATAGCCATAATACCTCCCAAAATAATAAATATGACCAAAATCAAAGGCCGCTTGGGTGCTGACTTTTCTACAGGAACAGTTACCGGCTGAATTACAGAAAACACAGGAGTATCCTTAGCTACCTGTATTCTTGCATGCTCCAGTTGTTTAGCCAATTCTGTGTAGATGCTAAAAGCAAAATTATACTCCGCTTCCAAGCGCTGCTGTTGATTTAATACAGCCGCAGAAGCAATATTTTGATTGCGGTCTCTAAAATTTGCAAGCTTCGATTGGATCTCCTCAAATTCTTTTTTCTTTTCCTCAAATCGCCCTTCTGTAAACTTCAACTGTTCTTGCGCATTGGAGATTTTATAGGCTATCACTTGTTCTTGTAATAAGTCTTGCGCAAAACGAGCCATCTGAGCAGCCATTAGTGGTTCTGGTAAAACAAAAGACAATGAAACAAAACCTTCCTTATCGTTGGGGGTAACTGAAACCTGATTATCCAGTCTTTTAAAATGTTCAAAGTCTTCTTGGGTAACCCGAATCAATTGATCATTGGTATCTTTTACTATATGCTCTGAATCACCCTTTAAACTCCTTAAAATTAAACCCGGTAATCCCAAACTGTATTGTTTGAGATAGCCGAATATCCCGGGGTTGTATATAGACTCATAGTATTCTCTGTAAGAAACAGGTTTTTCTAGTCCTTCCACCGTTATTGGTGCATCCAAAAGGGCCAGTTTAAAATTCACGGATGATACAATCTTAGGATACAAGCTGGGAGGGATTTCAGAACCTCCACCCATGGAACCTAAGTTAATCCCAGCTAAAGAAGCCAAGCCACCTAAAGAACCTCCCCCACGATTGGACTCTCCTACTTGCGGAACAAAAACAGAAGTAGCAGTAAATTCTTTTGGGGAAAGTATGGCTACTAACAAGCCTAAAACCACGAAGACACTTGTAATCCCTATAATAGTCTTGCGTTTCATCCAAAGGGTTTTAGCTAAGGCTAGCAGATCTATTTCGTCTTCGTTGACGGTGGGTTGTTGCGATGGGGTATTTTTATCTGTCATTTATTTTGGTAGGAAAAAGGTGCGAGGGAAAAGGCGAAAGGGCAAAGCTGAACCTCTCCTGCTTGCGGTAAGCAATAATTGACACTAAATCTTACTTTTTTGAACAAGTTTTTTATGTCTCACTTCTAGCGCCTAGTACCTAATTTTTGGGCTCGTAAAACTCTCAATTAACAGGATTTAATGGATGCTTATAAAAAGTTAGGGAGAAATATTTCTATTTTCTTACTTCTTGTTTCTTCCTTGCAGCAGGCCTATCTTGTTAAATTATTAATTAATAAAGCTAAAGTGGCCATTGAAGTTGCTAAGCCAATCCACGCCTGTGCAGATAAGGGTTCTCTTTCTGGTTTCGCAGGAACAATGATTTCTGCTCCAGGTTCTATTGCTGGATAATTATTGATGAATAAAAACTTTGTAGTCCGCTTTACATCTCCGTTGGCATAAACAACGTATGAGCGTCCTCTTCTAGACTTTTCTGTGAATCCACCTGCCTTAGAAATATAGGACTTGAATGTGGCATTTTCACGGAAACGAGCTGTATTCGGGTAAAGGACTTCCCCTCTCATTCGAACTGTTTGCAACTCTTTAGGTATCGATAAGACATCCCCTTCCTGTAAAATCAAATCATTTCTTCCACCGGGATTGGTTAAAATAGCCAATAAATCGATGCCTACCATCTCCTGCGTTCGAATATTCACTTGTTCATTAAGGCCTTGTTCTGTGATTTCTTCAATGGTTTCCTTTCTAAAATCATCGGATATTAATCCACCTCTTTTGTTGGCTTGATCACCACCTTTTTCATTGATCTTTTTATCTATTCTTGAAAGCAAGATTTTTTCAGCTTCTGTGTCGTTCTTGGTGTCTTTGATGGCATTATTCTTTACTTCCGTCAATGTTTGTGCTTTCCGCTCATTCTCACTTGGAGCACTGTAAAACTCATTTCTTCGAATCAATGTTGCCCCTTTGGCGTAAGCGAACTGATTTAACCCTCCTGCTCTATTTAACAAATCTGAAATACGCTCATTTGCATTAGCAATAGCATATTCACCTGGAAAAAACACTTCACCTTCTACACGAACCATTTTCTCCCGCTGAAAACCAGGGCTTCTTCTTACAATCACATGATCAAAAGGCTTTAAGACCAGATCTTTCCCTTCTCCACTGATCCTTAAATCTTTATCAATATCAATGCGTATGATTTCCGCTAGTTTCCCGGAAATATCATTTTTTACTCTTCTAGCGATTTCAATTTGTGAAGCCGTTGCAGATTCTTTAAAACCACCTGCTTTCAGGACTAAGTCCGCTACGGTCATATTTTCACCAAAAGCAAAAGCCCCAGGATTATTCACTTCCCCAGAAATTTTGACATAATATTCCTCTCTAAGGTCATAGATACTCGGAACGTTAAGTACATCTTCCCTTCTCAGTACAATGTCCTCTGCCTCTCCGTTAATGATGGCTTTGATGTCCACAGGAACAATTTCAAGTGAAAAATCCCCCCTGGTCCTGTACAAAGTAGCCCTATTTAAAAAAGCATCCTCTCTCAATCCATCTGCTTTTTCAACCAAATCCCTGATGCCCATTCCCGGCGTGAGTGCAAACACCCCAGGTCTCATCAAGGCCCCGGTAACCTGAACCCTGTTTTGAAATCTGTCCAGAATCTCCCCAACCCTAACTACGTCTCCATCCTTTGGATAAAATGCTTGAAAATTGCCAGCATCAACATCCTCCACACGTAGTTCTGTACCAGTCTTTCTGGTCACTGTTAATCGCTCCCTATAAGCCTGACTACTAAATCCTCCTGCAAAATTAATCAATTGATCCACTGTCTCTCCAGGCTTGATTTCAAACAGCCCTTCTCTTCTAACAGGTCCCTGAATCTCTACTCTTGAACGTACAGGAGGTACTATGATCACATCGTTATCCCTTAAGGTAATAGGAGAAGTAAAGTCACCTTTGACTAAAAATTCATAAACATCTATTTCGGTCAAAAGCTTGCTGTCCCTGTAAACCTGAATATGCCTAAAAGAACCGTTTTCATTAGGTCCACCTGCTGCAAACAAGGCATTAAAAGGTGAAGCAAAGGAAGGCAAGGTATAAGTCCCCGGGCGAACCAGCTCTCCGACTAAGGAAATGGAAACAGTCCTTATGTTACCCAATCGAACATCCAAAAATGTACTGGGATTGCTGCTTCCCAAGCCTGAATAGATGCGTGTCAAAGCGGTCCTTATCCTACTCGTCGCGGAAGCAATTGTGGCCCCTCCTACTTGAATCGGACCTACATTTGGAATAAAAATCCTTCCATCAGGATTGACGGTTACATCATAGGATTGTTGGGAAGCACCATAAACATCTATAAGCAACTGATCTCCTGCCCCAACGGTATAACCTTGAGGAGTAGGCACATTCAAGCTTGGATTAAAAGTAAGGTTGCGATTATGAAAAAGTTTATATCCGAAAATTTTCTTTTGAGTTGGACTTAAATCATAATAAGGATCTGACTTCCTTAATGAGTCAAAAATGTCTTCTTGGGTCCCAAATCCTTGTACTTGTCGCAATTGGTCTGCTCTCCCACTTCCTTGTTGCTGTTGCAAACTTGCCCCACCACTACGTAAAGAATTAATTCTCTGTCTTAATTTTGCAATTTCTCCAGCTGGCATCCCTCTCTCTGCTGCCATATTGAGCATTTGCTGTTCATTCATGCCTGAAGCCTCTGCCCTTTTAATCAATTGCTCGATCTGTGCGTCGGACAGGTTGTCGACTTTGATATTCTGAATATCGGAAAGGGACTGCCCCTGGGCCACAAATTGAACTGTAAAAAGAAATAAAACGAAAAGAAGTTTTTTCATGGAGAGAATGAAATTTAACCGCGAAATGCTAGAAGGTTATTTTAACCGCTAATTACGCGAATTACACTATTTTTTTCTATGAATTTAGGACTATCTGCGAGAGACTTCAACCGCTTATTATTAACTTCTACTATTAGGGTCTAAAATCACTCTTTTAAATTCAAGAGACTTTGGACCGAAGTTTAACAAAAGCCCTAGAGGTTTTTTAGTTGCTTTTAGGTAATTGATAACTTGGGTATAGTGCTCATCCGATATAGCAGCGGAGGATTTCAACTCAACCAATATATCGGTGTAACAAACAAAGTCGGCTATGAAGTATTTGGAAAGTAAATTGCCTTTATACTGAATTTGCAGTTTTACTTCTTTTTCAAATGGAATATTATGATCAAGCAATTCAATTCCAAAAGCTTCTTGATATACACTTTCCACAAATCCACCACCCAACTCTTTATGAACAATCATTGCCACCCCAACAATATCATATGTCTCCTTCTTAAAAATCATTTAGATAGTCTTTGCTATCACCTTAAATAATTTTGACTTAATTCTTATTTGTGAAATTCGTGAAATTCGTGGTTTAATTAAATTCGTGGTTAAGGCATTCGTGGTTACAGCTTCGCCCTCTCAGTCACATTTTCATGTGCTTAGCAGGGAGGAATTAAAAAAGAAACCCAAATTTCCTACTGACGGAATCAGCAGGATTTTTGGTACAAAAACAAGGCTTCAGGATGGGTGATCTGATCGGTCACCTGAAACTCCACCTCATTGTCAATCAATTCTTTGATACGCTCAGAAAGCCTCTCCAAATATTCCCCATTCACTTCCTCTCCGGCTATCTGAACCTTGAGTCTTCCGGTATGGAGCCCTCTGGCATAATCCCCTACCAAAGCCACCTCATTCACATCCCCCATTCTCTCCAATACTGTAGCTAATAGCTTGTCAAAACCCAAATATTTTTGGATCAGGTCATGCAAATTTGAAAATAACGGATGTTCTGTATTGGCTTTATAATCTATCTTGTTGTTATCGGCTATCTTCAACAACAAACCTGCCTCTGACAGGTGATTCAGCTCTTTCCTGATGGAATTGGTTGACTCACCAAATTCTTCCGCCAATCCACGCAGGTGTCCCTGATTTTTAGGATTGCTAAAAAACTTGATCAAAAGTCTGAGTCTGGTCTTGGATGTAATTAAATAATCCAGCATGAAAAAGCCTTGCCTAACTGAGCAACAAAAGTACTCGCTTAGATAAAATATGCAAAGGGTTTTAACATATTTTTTTCTCTTTTTTTAAACTGCAATTATTCAGGATCCGGGATAACAAGGTGGGGGTAAAAAACAAACGCCAAAAGAATTTCCCCCACATTTTTCTATGAAAAGCTGACTTTAAAAAGTTGTTTGAATCACCCATTACAAATTTAAAAAGAGGGGAATTACTTGTAAATACCCTAAACAGGGTATTTTTTGAAAACCGATACCCCTCAAACAGCAACTCATCTTCGAAATCCAAATTTCGAAATCCCACTTTTTTGCCTTTTTCTTTTCCCTCTTCTTATTTTGTCCCTTATCTTCCGCGTGGGACAATTCATTTTTTCAGCAGATATGTGCGCCGATTCGGTGGACATGATGATCACCTAACACCCTAAGCCTTCACCCCCGAAAAGCCATATCTTTAGAGCCCGGGCAATTGAAAGTTCAGCCCCTACTAGGCTGGTTTCGTTCATTTTCCAAATCTTAATCTTCGAGTGACCAAAAGTGCAGCTTTTATCGGCGTTCATCCTCATTCATCTGTGGTTCCTTCAAAAAGCGAAGTTTTTTGTCTGCGACTATCAGCCAAATCTGCGTCATCAGCGTTCCATCCTGCCCTTCATCCTGGCCCCCCACTAAAAAGATCTACAAGATCTTTTCTTAACGCTCGATCCTAAAAGCTCCGCGCCTAATTTCATTAACTCATGCAGGTATGATTACAGAAAAAAATCTAGATCCCTAACAAATTTAAAAGCTTGTTAATTAGTGAAATTCGCGTAATTAGCGCTTCAAAAAATCCTCCTCGTCAACAAAACCAGACACCCAAACTCACTGAGCCAAATCCTCCTTTTTCCTTTTTACTTTTGCATTGGCCCCTCCTTCTTTGATCTTCTCCCCGAAATCCCACTTTCGAAATCTCACTTTTCATTTCCCAATCACCTCCTATACACCCCCTCATATTTTTTTTCAAAGAGCTTTTTGAACAAGGAGCCTGTCATGCCTGAAAAACCCCCAATTAAAAAACCAAGCAGAGCCGTGGCAAACCATAAAAGGTTATCATTTTTCAAACCCATCAAATCCGCCATTTGCTGAGGCAATGCCGAACTGGTCACAACCAAAATCCTGATCACCATCAGAAACCACACCAGTGCAAAAGAAAAACCACATGCTAAAAAGGAAGAACCTGCTCCAGCACCTACAAAAAAGGCTATCAAAGCCAAAGCCAACATCAGACCCCAATAAGGCAGGAAACCTCCCAAAACATAGACTACCAAAGCAGTGAGTACGAATAAAATCAAAAACTTTTGCATAATTTAATTAGTGAATGTGGATACAAATAGTACTTCTTGGTTATCTGTGGTTTTTCTCAAATTGAAATTGACATAATCCCCATTTGCCCAGATCTTGATAAAATTATCATAATATTTGCTTCCAGGATTCCCGGACTGCCCACCAGGATAAATCCCAAAAGCAGTAATCTTGTCCCCCATTTCCACTACATACCTCCAACTGGCCCCGTGCCGTTCACTTGTCGCATTTAAAATTCCGCTGTAGCCTCCTGTGTAAATATTTCTCCTACTGAAAGATTCAAAATTTGGTACCAGATGCATGATCCTGGTACCCTTAAAGGCTGCCCAATCGTAACTCCCTTTATTCTCTTCCCAATCTTTGATCTCTTTGACCATTTCTCCGAAACTTTGTCTGACCAAATCCATCGCCACTTCTGTTTTCGGAGTATTAGGCATGTCAAACAGTTGACTTTCTGGTTCATTATAAAGCAACTTAACTGTTTGGTATTTATTCGGGAGTACTACCGGAATAGAATCATTTTCCCATTGGGACCAAATCAATTTATACAAATGCTTCCACCATGTCTGAAACAAAGCGGGTTCCTCCTGATTGGGAAAGGTATAATAATTCCATTGGATCAGTTGTTCCAAATATTTACCCCCTTCTTCTCCAAAATCTTCTACACCCCCACTTTTCTCCAACAAGTGCAACATGACCGGCAATGCCTCGGAGGCATGTAGATGAAATTGGTCAAACTGCAACCGCTTCATATCATCTATGGTAATATTTTCAGATTCCCTCAGAATATTATTCAGCCTTCTGTTACGGTAATGCTCAAAGCTATCATCGAACATGTAATACGGGTAGCTGGGCGATGTACTGTGCTGATTGGCAGAGGAAACAAATCCACGTTCAGGATTAAATGTGGACGGGTTCTGCTCAAAAGGAATGTAACCCTGCCACTCAAAAGCCGGATTGTTACCATCCATCAAAAACTTGCCTTGTCCTTCCCACTTTAATGGAAATCTCCCCTGCACCTTCATGGCTATATCACCTGTGCGGGAAGCAAATACAAAATTCTGGGCCGGCGAAGTAAAGAAATTTAGGGCAGAAAGATAATCATCGTGGTTTTTCCCTTTATTCAACAAGAGGAATGTCTTCTGTTCATTGGATTCCAAATGAGCTGTCCACTTCAATGCAAAATTGATATCCTGACGATCTCCCCTAAAGGTCCTGTCAAAAACTACAGGACCATGGTGGGTATAGACCACGGTGTCCATAAAAGACGGTTTTCCTTTCACTTTGATTTCTTCCACACGGAAGGTACTCTGGATCCATCTGTCGTTATAGAGGTATTCGGTTCGGCTTTCATCTTTGAATTGGATGGAATACCAATCCCTTGTATCCCGGGTGGCATTGGTAACACCCCAGGCGATATTTTCATTGAAACCCGATATAATGCCCAAAGCCCCAGGAAGGGTTGCTCCTTTGACTGTATGTTGCGGGGTTGAAAGCTGCATGGCATACCATAAGGATGGCAAGTTGAGACTCAGGTGAGGATCATTTGCCAAAATAGCTGCACCATTTCTGGTCTTCCCAGGAGCCACCGCCCAGTTATTGGATCCGACTCCTGGTTCAGGTTGAGGAAGGGTCTTAAGGAGAATTTTATCATCCGGATAAGTGATTCCCTCCGGTTTTTTAACGGGAATGGGTTCAAAATCCCACACCCTTTCCGCTTCAATAACGGGATCATTATCTTCAGGAAACAAAGGATATAACTTGTCCAACAAGGTATCCCCTATCGTTTGCCGCATATTGGTATATTCCAGATCCTTATCCCCCACAAGCATGTCCGCCATATATTTGAGCAAAAGAAGTGACTTATAAACTGACCAATTTTCCGGCCTATAGGCCAAAATCTTGTACTCGAGGGGAAGTCTTGCGCTGGATAAGCCATCGATGTATTGATTCACCCCATCCGTATAGGCCTCAATCAAGGTATAAATTTCAGGATCTGTGTTTTTGATATATTGAACTGCCTGCTCTGCACTGTAAGCTAATCCTTTTCTCCTGGTCATTCTATCCAATTCAATGGCAACCGGACCGACAATCTCAGAAATCCTTCCAGCTGCCGCCATGGTTTGAAATTCCATCTGCCATAACCTGTGCTGGGCAGTAACATAGCCCTGAACCCTGTAAAGATCTACTTCATTTTGAGCAAAAACATGGGGTATCAGGTGCTCATCGTACACTACCCGAACTGGCTCTTTAAGGTTATTCAGTTTGATAGTTTCTTTGGCAATCATATCTTCACTGTAGGCATTCTGCCAAAAGCCATGATTGGGATCCAATAAAAGGCCCAACGGAGGTACTGTTCCTACCTGAATGGAAAGCAGAACTGCCAAACCGACCGTGATGATCAGACTCAAAAAGAAAGCAATGTATCTCATAGGTGATTCGAAGTGGAAATAGGTGCCGTCAATTTAGATGTAAATAGTTAAAATTCACATATTATAGGTACTAAAAATTCCAATAAACCGAACTGTTTTATTTGACTGTTAATTATTAGTAGGTTTAATTATTCTGATGATTGGAAAATAGGCGGAAATGACCAATTTATTTTTTTGTCCACGAATTACACCAATTACACGAAGGAGAGCCGTGCTTTCCCCATAATCTGCAATGTTATTATCCCTGAGGTTGTTGAAAAAAGATTAAAGCGAATTTAAGACTCCGCCTTAATTTCCGAGACATACCGTAGCATTAAGTGCCAGCTTTAATTCGCTAAAATTATCACCTCTGTTTACTTTCCTCATGAATTTTATCAGAAGGCAACTTTCGTGGAAATCTGTGAAATCCCTGCCCGGAGCAGGCGGGCGTGGACAATTTTTTTAGGAGACTCTTCCTACGTCAAGGTGACGGTTTCTAGGATCAAGTCATTGGTGCTTTGATATTAAAATAAGTTATTCTTGCCATTTTAAAAACAAACCCATCCAAACTTTACCATTTCCGTAAATATTATCATTTATCCGATTAGAATTTTATTGATCATTCAACAGTTCCTAAATTGGCCAATGATAGAATTGTTTTTAGCACTTTGTGACCAACCTGTCATATTTGAATGAAAAAATAGAAAAGGAGAGGTTAATTTTTTAAACAAAAAAGGCTGTTCGTGTAAACGGACAGCCTCTTTTTTAAAAGTTCCAGGTGAATTACTCTATTACAATTGGCAGAACCAATTTCTCCCATCTTACCACAATTCCTGGACTTTCAATAGCAATACTGAGTTGCTCTTGGCTTTCTCCCACCCATTGAGGAGTAGATTCCACCCTAAGTACATCATTCTCCTGCTTGTACTGAAAATGACCATGTTCCAGATTCCATTCAGAATTGAAAATTACTGTCCATTTTCCGGATGACCTGGGGATGGTAAACAGGGAGTACCTTCCTGCCTTCAATGGCCTGCCTTCCACGGTAACATCAGAGTCAAAATCAACATAAGTCGATTCATTGGCGCCTGTCCTCCAAACTTCATTGTAAGGTACCAGGTCTCCCCAAATTACCCTACCCTTTACAGAAGGGGCACCATATTGAATTAAAACATTTGTGTCTCCAATCTTCCCTTCCAATGAGCGAAGCGGACTGGCTCTTTGATCCCGGGCTGGAGTCTCTTCCATTTCGGAAGTTTCTGTTTCAACAGTTTCAGCTTTTTTACCCCCACCACAGCCAAAGAAAAACATGGTACCGGCAATGATTACCGCCAACATCAAAATGTTTGTTTTTTTCATAGTTTGGTCTTTTATCAAATTCGAAGATAGACAATTTCCCAATATTCCTAAAATTTAGCTTTTTTTAATAAAACCTATTTACTTACTTTTCATGGAATTTAACTCATATCAGACATTTCAACAACCTATGAAAACTATTTTCACTTTATTTAAACCGGGTATTTTGGGTTTCATTTTGATCCTTCTGATAGCTTCCTGTCAACAAGCAGAAGAAAAAAAGAAAACAATTGAAAATCCTTTTTCAGGACCTAGTCCTTGGCCGGAAATCAGAAAAGAAAGAATACAAAAGCTACTTCCTGAAGCCATGAAGGCTGCTGGGGTAGATGCTTGGATTATTATCTGTAGGGAAAACAATAACGACCCGATCGCTCACCATATCGGTGGTGAAAATGCCGGCGGTACTGCCCTATTTCTTTTTTTCTTGGAAAATGATAGGGTTAGGTCACTGGCTTACTCTCCTGTAGGTGAAGCCACTGCCTTAGCGGATCTAAAAATACATGATGAGGTGATACCTGTAGAAAGAGGTGGTTCGGCTATAGGTGATGCTTCTATGTTTATTTTTGCGAAGAACTTCAATAAAATCGCCGTGAATTTTTCCAATGACAATGCCCTGGCAGATGGACTAAGCTATACCCAAAAACTCGAACTGGAAAGGGCTTTAGGACCACAAGCCAGCAGATTGGTTTCCGCAGACGAACTCATTTATGAATGGCTATCTGTGAAGTTGCCTGCTGAAGTTGATATCATGACCAAGGCGGCTGAACTTACCTCCCAATGGCAATATGAAGCCTATGCCCAAGTCAAACCGGGAATAAGCACTGATGCGGATATCGCAAAATTTCTGAAAAAGAAAATGGAAGAATATGGAGTCAAAGACGCCTGGCATCCTGACCAAAATCCAAATGTCAACTCCGGACAGGACAGAGGACATTCCCATGCGACAGACAAGGTAATCATGCCCGGAGATGTCATCCAAATTGATTTCGGAATCCGCGTTTGGGATATGTGGGTTTCTGACATCCAAAGATTTGCTTATGTTCTGAGAGAAGGGGAAACACAAACCCCTGACTCTGTACAATATTATTTTGAATCTTCTATTGGTGGTAATAGGATTGCTTTAGCTGCCATGAAGCCGGGAGTATTGGGTTACCAGGTAGATAAAGCCCAAAGAGACTGGATGGCTGAAAGAGGTTCCGAACCTGTAATGTGGAGTACCGGACATCCGGTAGGATATGTCGCCCATGACATAGGACCAAACCTTGGAGGAGGACTCTTACCTGATCCAAGTGTAAGACCCACTGCTGTAAAACCACTGAAAGAAGGAATGCTCTTTGCTTTTGATGGATTTCATGCCTGGAAATTGCCCAATGGAGGCACTAAGACCATGTCCGTCGAAGAGACTGCTGTGGTGACCAAAGATGGAGCAAGATACCTGATCGAGCCACAGGAGGAATTGATACTGATCAAATAATTTTTTATAACCCATTTTATGCATGAAAAACACCTGCCGGGTTGCTACTCAGGATTCATTCAATTTCTTGGAAATTCGAGATTCGTCCCTAAAAATACTCGGCAGGTTTTGTGTATAACTAATCATAACTGATCTCAGGGGAAAAGATGGAAAATTTCGGTTTATTTTAATTGGTTTCTTTCAAAAACTTGCATTCAGCGTGTTTTAAAGATACTTTCGAATTCTCAAAGGTATTTCATGATCCGGTTCATTACAGTTCTCCTATTTTTGGTCTCTTTGGCATTATTTTATAGTGTCTACATATCCCCTGAATTTTTCCCCTATGTCGGGTTGATTACCCTTACCATTCCTTTGTTATTATTGATCAACGGGCTTTTCTTCATCCTGCTCCTTTTAGCTAGAAGAAAATTGGCAATAGTCCCATTATTGGCCATTATTATAGGCTGGAAATTTATTGGAATAACCTATCAGTTTCCAAAAAAAGCAGATGACCAGGAAGGATTATCTGTTCTAAGTTACAATGTGGCCTTATTCGCCTATGACAAAAACGGAGACTGGCGGGAAAACAATAAAAACATCATCAAATGGCTTCAGGAAAATCCCTCAGACATCAAATGTTTTCAGGAGTTTTATCAGGATCCTACAACCCCTTCCAGAAACACCACAAAACTTTTGGGCACCGAATTGGGCTATGAATACAGCTATCAGATCATCGAGGGTAAACCCAGGTCCAGATCCTATGGTATGGCCATTTTCAGCCGCTATCCCATAATCAATGAAGGAAAGGTCTTTGATACCCAACGCAACAACGGGGTCATTTTCGCAGACATCAAAATCGACAAAGACACTATTCGGATCTACAATGCGCATTTGGAGTCAATGAGCATAGAATCTGAAAATCTCAACAATCTGGATGGAATCAAAGAGAATTACCGTCAAACCCTCAGGAAATTGAAAAGAGGACAGGTTACAAGGGCGTCACAACTCGGGATACTGGAAGAACACATGCGCAATAGCCCCTATGTCAATATACTGGTGGGCGACTTCAATGACATGCCTTATAGCTACACCTACTTCAACCTAAGGAAAAACATGAAAAATGCCTTTGAAGAAGCAGGAAGAGGTTTTGGCTTTACTTATAATAAAGTGTTATTCTTTCTAAGGATAGACAATATTTTCTTTGATGAACCTTTGAAAATTCTACAATTTAAAACCCATAAAGAAGTAGATTATTCAGATCACTATCCCATCTCCGCTGTATTCACTTGGGATAAGCCGCTTAGAAAAAAGCAAGAAGTCAATGATTAGTTTTCGGTTTTTTCTTTTCCCAAATTTTACCCAATCGTATCAATAATACAGGCAAGAGCAATAAATCAGCCATTAAGGCAAAAACCAAGGCTGTGCTGATCAAAAGCCCCGCGTAAAAGGTTACGCCAAACTGACTGAATATCAATACTGCAAATCCGGCAGAAAGAATCAAAGTGGTAAGAATAATAGCTTTACCGGTATCAATGAAAGTCCGCTTCAGTGCATAAAGCCACTTCCTTCCCTTGTCCAATTCAATTCTTAACTTGGACATAAAATGAATACTGTCATCCACCGCAATTCCAAATGCCACTGTAAATAATATGGCCGTGGTCAATTTGAGCTCAATCCCCAAAAGCCACATC
Source organism: Cecembia calidifontis (assembly GCF_004216715.1). Lineage (NCBI taxonomy): Bacteria > Pseudomonadati > Bacteroidota > Cytophagia > Cytophagales > Cyclobacteriaceae > Cecembia > Cecembia calidifontis. Next base: position 2,535,411 of record NZ_SGXG01000001.1, on the reverse strand, counting down.
AAACCGCACATCCATAGCAAAGGTATAATATTAGGAATAAGCACGATAACAGCAATCCTCCAGGATCGGAATAAAAATCCAGCAATGATAGCTACTATCAAAAAGGCTACAACCAATCCCTTCATCATCTGCCGGCTTACACTTTCATGGGAAATATCAATGAGATGGGAGGTACCCGTAATGCTTACTTTCAATAAATCCGGATCAATTTCTTGCTCAAGAAACTGGTCCAAATGGTTTTTCAATGCAACAGATCGAAGACTACCTATATCTTCCATCCGGGTAGAAATCCTTGCGGATTTTTGGTCATCGGATAAAATTTTGGTAGGCAGCTCCTGATAAGCCCTTTCCAAATAGGGCTCCATCCTTTTCCATTGTCCTTGACTTGGCATGACAAAGGCTTTACCATTCCCTGAATTCAAAGCTTGATTCAAACTTTTTACCACAGCAACTGGTGAAATGATGGGACCGGTTTCAAAACTGGAATGGATAAATTCCTCCAACTTATCCAACTCCCTCAACACATCCCATTCGATCAGACTTCCTGCCTGTGGCCCCTTTTCAATCCAAAACTCCAATGGCTTAGAACCTCCAAATTCCCGATCAAAAAAACTGAATTCCCTTATCAGTTCGTGTTCTCTGGGCAAATTGTCCAAAATATAGCCATTCACCTTGAGTCCGGTCAGTGCCCAAACTGAAAACAGGGATGTAACAGTGAAAAACCAAATGATCAATTGCTGTCTTTTGATAATCCCCAAAAAACCAATTCTCATACTTTTTCTCCAAAAGGCTGCTTGATCTGACTCCTGAACTTTCCCTAATGGTGGAATTAGATAAAGCAAACCCGGGGTAATCAACACAATTGCAAAAAAGACAATCAGAACTCCTAAGCCAGTATATAACCCAAAAAACTTTAAGGTAGGAACGGAAGTAAAATAAAGGGACATAAATCCCAAAGAAGTAGTCATGCAAGTCAAAAAAACTGCAATAGTAATTTCCGAAAAAGACTTTTGGATTGCTTCATCTTTGGAATAATCATGCCTTAGGTAATTAAGGTAGTGATTGAAATAATGCACCAAAGCCGCTAATGCAATGATAGATAAAATGGTGGGCTGCATTACAGACATCACATCCAAAGCTTTCCCAAAATACAAACCTAAAGCCAAGGACCAGATCAATGCAATGGCAATAACCAGCATGGCTGTCAAGACCGTCCACCACGACCTGAAAATCAAAAAAAGAATCAAGATGATCAGGACAAAAGAAATCCCAAGAAAAAAAGAAAATTCTTCCTGCATAAGCCTTACGAACTCACCTTGGGCCTTGATTTTTCCTGCGGTGTAAACCTTTTCAAAATCATAGCCTTCCAGCAATTCTACAATTTGTCCATAAAGAACATCTCCGACTTCTTTGGAAATCTGCTGTTGGTTGTGCGCAATCAAAAGCAAAAAATCCCCATTTGCACTGATCAGGTTTCCTTTCCATCTTTCAGAGCCCAAAATTTTCCTTTTTGACTGCTCCAAACTCCCTTCATCAGACCAATCCAACAACTTTTTTCTTTGGATACCAAATGGATTGATGACCACATCTTCTACGTCCAAAAGCGAATACACCCGCTCAATTTGCTCCAATTCACCCAATTGAGACTTAAAAGATTGAAAGTCTTCCAGAAATCCCGCATCAAAAACATCTTTGTGCCCTAGGGCTATCAGCAGGTAATCATTGTCATTTTCAAACTCTTCCCTGAATTCCTGATAAAAGGCCAAATCTGCATCATCCTGGGGAAAAAAACTCTCAAAATCATAATCAAAAAATACCTTTGGCGGAAAAATAGCCATCATCAAAAGAATAATGGAGGCTATCAACAGTCCAAAGTAACTTTGCTTTTTTATAAACATCATGATCAGAAAATATACTGCAAAGTTTGGAAATTGTTTTGGAAATAATATCCTAAAATCCTTTTCACATTTTCTATTTTTAAAGGATTTCCTAACTTGCTGCACATAATTAAATCCCTAGAATCATGAAGCAATACCACGACCTGATGCAGCACATTTTGGATAATGGTGTAAAAAAAGAAGACCGCACAGGCACCGGGACCCTTAGCGTATTTGGTTATCAGATGCGCTTCAATCTGGAAGATGGTTTCCCTTTGGTAACTACCAAAAAACTGCATTTGAGGTCCATCATTCATGAATTGCTCTGGTTTTTGAAGGGAGAAAGCAACATCAAATACCTGAAGGAAAACAAAGTGTCGATTTGGGATGAATGGGCGGATGAAAACGGGGACCTGGGGCCTGTTTACGGCTATCAATGGAGACATTGGCCCGACGGAAAAGGTGGAGAAATCGATCAGATCAAAAACCTGATCCATCAGATCAAAACCAAACCCGACAGCAGAAGACACATCGTCAGCGCATGGAATGTGGCCGATGTAGACCATATGGCCTTGCCCCCCTGCCATACCCTGTTTCAATTTTATGTAGCAGAAGGCAAACTCTCCTGTCAATTGTACCAAAGAAGTGCGGATGTCTTTTTGGGTGTTCCTTTCAATATTGCCTCTTATGCACTCTTCACCATGATGGTGGCCCAGGTGTGCAATTTGGGTTTGGGAGACTTTGTTCACACTTTTGGCGATGCCCACTTATACAGCAATCACTTAGACCAGGCAAGGTTACAATTAAGCAGGGAACTTAGACCCTTGCCGACCATGAAAATCAATCCGGATGTCAAGGATATTTTTGAATTTAAATTTGAGGACTTCGAACTCTTGAATTACGATCCCCATCCTCATATCAAAGCAGAGGTTGCGGTATAGCGTCATACTTGGCGGTTACATAATGAACAGAAAGCCCCAAATTCAATGGTCACAAGGTGAAATAGCGTGACCCCGCTTCTCGAAATTTGCAATTTCGAGAAGCGATATAGCGGATTGTTAATCTACCACAATATTTATCCAGTTATACTAACATGATTTTTTGAAATAGCCCCTATATTAAAATAAAAACCAAACTTATGGGCTATTCTTATCAAATTAGGGATTAATCTACACCGCATTTTGTTACGTTTACAGTCCGAAAACGGGTCGATGTTTTTACAAGAAAGTGTTTTAGAAAAAGTAAAATCGATTTGGAGGATATTTGATGTTTTGAGGATTACAAATCCTCAGTATCGCTCTTCGGGATTGCAAATCCCAAAGAGTGGTTCCGCTTCTCGAAATTTGCAATTTCGAGAAGGGATAAAATGGATTTCAAATCCATGATACCCAGGTTCGGTATTATAAATCCCAAACAGCGAAGTTTGGAATCTATAATACCGAACAGCTTGAAGAGCGAAGATTCTCCCATCTACATTTTTTTAATTCCACCGCAAACCATTGATTTTTCCAATCATTGATTTTTTGAATTGCTAACAAATTACTTTTTATCTTTAAGTACCTGTAAAACCAAAATCATGAAAAACCCCTTTCTCCTTTTCATCGCATTTTTCATCCTTTTTATATCCTGCAAAGAAAATTATAAAGAAACAAACCAAGAGGAATTGGTATTTAATGAACCCTTCCGTCCCCAATACCATTTTTCCCCTCCCAGCCAATGGATGAATGATCCAAATGGGATGGTGTATTGGGATGGGGAATACCACCTTTTCTATCAGTACTATCCTGACAGCAATGTGTGGGGCCCCATGCACTGGGGACATGCTGTCTCCAAAGACCTGGTATATTGGGAACATCTACCTGTAGCCCTCTATCCTGACGAAAATGGATGGATTTTTTCAGGATCAGCTGTGATCGACCATCAAAATACCAGTGGTTTGGGAACCAAGGAAAACCCTGCCATGGTAGCCATTTTTACCTTTCATGACCCTGTAGGTGAAAAAAATGGCAGGGATGATTTTCAGACCCAAGGCATTGCTTACAGCACTGATAAAGGAAGAACTTGGACCATGTACGAAGGCAACCCTGTATTAAAAGGTCCAGGAATTAAGGATTTCAGAGACCCCAAAGTTTTCTGGCATACTGAGAGTAATCTCTGGATCATGTCCTTAGCTGTAAAAGATAAAATAAGTTTTTATGCCTCTCCTAACCTGATCGACTGGACCTATTTAAGTGATTTTAATCCAGCATGGGCTGCTTATGGAGGCGTCTGGGAATGCCCTGATCTTTTTCCATTGACTACTGAGGATGGTGAAACCAAATGGATTCTATTTGTCAGCATTAATCCTGGCGGTCCTCAGGGTGGTTCCGCCACCCAATATTTCATAGGTGATTTCGACGGCACTACTTTTAAAACAACCACGCAATCTGTCAAGTGGCTGGATTGGGGCGCCGACAATTATGCAGGTGTAACCTGGTCCAATGTGCCCGAAACGGATGGAAGAAGATTATTTATCGGTTGGATGGGCAATTGGAATTATGCCCAGGTAGTACCTACCCATCCTTGGAGATCGGCCATGACTGTGCCGCGCTCCCTTCATCTTTCCAAAAAAGGTGATGATTACCTATTGTTATCAAGACCTATTGAAGAACTGAAAAAATTAAGGGCCAGTCAAGCTGAAATAAAAGGTGAGAAAATCCAGCTGGAAAATGAATTGATGGAACTGGATTTACGGACTAAATCGTCTGATTTCCGCCTGGAACTTGCCAATGCTTTTGGGGAAAAACTGGTATTAACTGGGGATAAAGAAAACCTGAGGCTGGACAGGAGCCAATCAGGGATCATAGATTTTGAGAAAGGCTTTGCCAATGCACAAATTGCCTCCTTAAACGAAATAGCGGTTGAGACCCTGACCATTTACCTGGACAGGTCCTCGATCGAGGTTTTTGTCAACGGGGGAGAACTGGTCCTGACATCCATACAATTTCCCAAACAGCCTTATGATAAACTGAGGCTGGAAGGTTTTGAACCGTCCAATCGTGCCTATTCACTCAAAAGCATTTGGAGAAAATAAACCTTGTTAAAGAAGTTTTTGACAAAAATATGGGCAAACCGATAAGTTATTGTATTTTGATTTCCCAAAAACACAAACCACTTCACCTGTATGCAAAGTAAAAATTATGTGCTTTTTCTGTCTATTACTGCCGCATTGGGCGGCTTTTTGTTTGGATTTGATACCGCAGTGATATCCGGGGCAGAAAGAGACATTCAGGAACTCTGGGACTTAAGTGACTGGAGCCATGGCTTGGCAGTGGCCATGGCCCTCTATGGCACTGTCATAGGGGCCCTCTTTGGCGGAATCCCTGCTGATAGATATGGCAGAAAAGCATCCCTACTCTGGATAGGAATTTTTTATCTGGTATCTGCCCTGGGCTCTGCGCTGGCCAATGATGTCAACACTTTTATGTTTTTCAGGTTTTTGGGAGGGCTGGGTGTAGGGGCTTCTTCAGTGGTGGCACCCATGTATATCTCCGAAATCGCACCAGCTTCCCGCAGAGGGCAATTGGTGGCCTTATACCAATTCAATATCGTATTTGGAATTCTGATGGCCTATTTCTCTAATTACCTGATAGGGACAGCCAACCTGAATGAAGCCTGGAGGTGGATGCTGGGTGTAGAAGCCATTCCGGCTTTATTGTATGCTGTGCTGATTATGAAAGTACCTAGAAGTCCAAGATGGCTGATTGCCAAAAGAGGGGATTTCGATGCAGCAAGGGAAATCCTCAGCAAAACTGATCCAGAAGGTGTGGATGCTGCCATGCAACTGGCCATTGCCGAAAGCAAAGAAACTAAAGGCAAAGTAGCTGTCACAGCCTTGTTTGACCCCAGATTTCGGAAAATCTCTTTTTTCGCATTTTTGATGGCCTTCTTTAACCAGATGTCCGGGATCAACGCCATTATCTATTTTGCCCCTAGAATATTTGAATCAGCTGGAATAGCCACTGAAGATGCACTACTGTCCACCATTGGTATCGGCGTTATCAATTTGGTGGCCACCATGTTGGGGCTGTACTTTATTGACAAACTGGGCAGAAGAAAACTTATGTATATAGGTTCGGTGGGTTATATCATATCGCTTTCCCTGATGGCCTACAGTTATTTTGGCGGTGCAGTAAGCAATGTGCTTCTTCCTTACTTCGTATTTATTTTCATCGCTTCTCATGCCATAGGCCAGGGATCAGTGATATGGGTATTTATTGCGGAGATTTTCCCCAATGAATTGAGGGCCTTTGGACAATCTTTGGGGTCTTTTACCCATTGGATTTTGGCCGCACTGATCGCCAATGTATTCCCTTTCTTTGCCAATACGTTTGGAGCTGGAAACATCTTTGCTTTTTTTGCATTGATGATGGTTCTGCAATTGATATGGGTAGCCTTCCGTATGCCGGAAACCAAAGGAAAATCACTGGAAGAAATTCAAAAAGATTTACGGAAAAATCATGTCTAAAAAAGTTGTTTGTTATGGGGAAATGCTCTGGGATTGTTTTCCAGAGCATGAAATACCAGGTGGGGCTCCCATGAATGTAGCCCTACATTTATGCCAATTGGGTTTGGATGTTCAAATGATCTCCAGAATTGGACTTGATGCGCATGGGGAAAAATTATTGGACTTCACTTCTTCCTTTGGACTTGACCCAACCTGTATCCAAAAGGATGAAATACATCCAACGGGAAAAGTCATCGTGGACAACAAGGATCCCGAAAACATCAAATACGACATTGTCTCTCCTGCAGCTTGGGATTACATAGCCTTAACCAATGAAGCCCTGAAAGCGGTAAAAGGTGCTGATGCTTTTATATTCGGTTCTTTATCTGTAAGAAACCAAGTGAGTTGGGAAACACTTTACCACCTGCTGCACGAACCTGTCCTTAAGATTTTTGACATCAATCTCAGGGCACCTTTCTATGATTTTGAGCAGATAGAAATCATCCTTGGCTATACGGACATTTTAAAAATCAACGAACACGAGCTGCTCATAGTGGCCGACTACTTTGATATTGATTTGCCCGAGAAATCCACACATCTGGAAAAGTCCAAAATGGTCTGTGCTTATTTGACAGAACACTTCCCCATTTCGATGGTCTGCATCACCTTGGGGGACAAAGGGGCTATGATCTATCAGGAAGGTAACATCACCTCCCATCCCGGATACAGCGTAAAAGTAGAAGATACAGTAGGTTCAGGGGATGCATTTCTCAGTGGTTTTGTCAAGACATATCTGGAAGGAAAAAGACCTCAAGATATTTTGGATTTTGCCTGTGCGATGGGAGCCTATGTCGCTACCCAAAAGGGAGGCACACCAAGGTATGAGATAGAAGATGTGTTGAGGGTGAAAGAGGCTGCAAAGTGACAATCATTTTGCATCATCTTGATCTAAAAAAATCATGAAATTAACCACAAAAGGAGATAAGAGTCACAAAAGTATGATTATAAGCCCATCATCAAAAGCACGGGCACTTATATTTTGTGGTTCACAATAGCGTCCTAAATAAAAAATGAGAGGTCTGAATTTTTGCCCAAAATGTGTATTTTGGGTTTGCACCAAAAACAAAGACCTCTCATGTGTAATATTACATTGTTTTCACAGATTATTAAAAAGATTGACCGTTCAACTTTCAAAAAACTGGTTCAAGATAAGCAGACAGATAAAGGTTGTAAAGGTTTTGATAGCTGGACACATCTAGTATCAATGCTTTTCTGTCATTTTGCAAAAAGCACATCGGTAAGAGATATATCCAATGGTCTTCGTTCAGCTACGGGGAACCTAAACCATCTTGGGATTTCAAAGGCTCCTTCCAAGTCAAGTATCAGCTATCAGAACAAGCGGAGAGATGCTGATCTTTTTAAAGACCTTTATTATTCTCTTTTGGGAAGTTTAGGACAGCAGGCATCACTCAGGCGTGTCAAACTTAAAATCAAGGTGCCAGTATATCTTTTAGATGCAACAGTCATAAGCCTTTGCCTTTCTGTCTTCGACTGGGCCACATTCCGCACTAAAAAGGGCGCTGTTAAGATGCATACCCTGTTAGATTATGATGGTAAACTTCCTGCTTATGTGAACATTACAGAAGGAAGCGTAGCGGATAATAAAGGTGCTTACAATATACCTTTGGAAAAAGGTTCTGTTATCGTCGCAGACAGGTACTACAATGACTTTCCGATGCTAAATATTTGGGACAGCAAAGGGGTATTCTTTGTCATAAGGCATAAGGACAACCTGGCTTACACCGTGATCAGCGAACGGGAACTGCCAGAAAAAATGGCACAGCATGTTCTAATTGACCAAGAAATAGAACTGACCAACCCACAGTCTAAGACTAAGTATCCTAAAAAACTCAGAAGAGTGGCAGTCTGGGACGAGAAAAACCAACAGACCATAGAAATCATCACCAACAACTTCACCTGGGCAGCACAGACAATCGGAGACCTTTATAAATCAAGGTGGGAAATTGAAGTTTTTTTCAGGGATATTAAGCAGCTACTCCACATTAAGACATTCATTGGAACTTCAAAAAACGCAGTAATGATACAGATATGGACTGCCTTGATTACAATTTTACTGTTAAAAGCAATGAAAGCATCCGCAAAATACGGATGGCATCTGTCAAATCTAGTAGCATTTATCAGATTGAATATTTTCGTCAAAATTGAATTGCAAAATTGGCTGGACAGACCTTTTGAAGATCATGACAAACCCCCAAAATATAACCCACAGGGGGTTCTTTTTCCAGATTATAAATAAATCACTTCACAATTACCTCTAAGCTAATATTCTTAGAGAAGAAAAAATTATTTAGGACAGCATTGTGTGGTTCAGAAATAAATTAACAGAGGCTGTCTTATAAATTGACCTTTAGATTTGTTGCCAAAACAAATTTCTGTTTAAAATCAATACCTTTGTGACTTTGTGGCAAAAAAAATGCCACGAAGTCTCTAAGACACAAAGCCCCACTAATAAAATACCAAATATAATTTGGATAATGTTTTAATGCATTGACTTATGAGACAGCCTCTGTTTCCTTTTGTCACTATTGTGGTCCAAAAAGAAAGACCTGAAACTGTTTACATCACCTTGGAAAGTGCAGCTTTCCACTGCCCATATACCTCAGTGTATGCCGCTACCTTCTCTTTCTCCGGTTCAAACACGGACAAACGCTCCAGACCGGCAAAGGCTTCCTTCGCATCCGCATAAATACCGGCACCTATTCCAGCCCCCCTGGCAGCTCCCTGGGAACCATCGGTATCGTATAACTCCAAACTCACTTGGTTCATATTGACAAATGCTTCTCTAAACAAAGGACTGAGAAACATATTGGCCTTACCGGCTTTCACGGTATTCAGGTTCAATCCCATGGCTTTCATAATATCAAAACCATACTTAAGGGAAGAAACAATGCCTTCTTGGACCGCCCTGAGCACATGCCTTCTGTCATGCTGCAGCAAATTCAGCCCAATCATATGTGCACCTACCGGCTTGTTCTGCATGATCCTTTCCACACCGTTGCCAAAAGGAATAAAACTTAACCCCTCTGCCCCAATGGCCGTTTCACTCGCCAAATCATTCATTTGAGGATAAGTGATGGCCTCCCCTCCTATCAACCGCTTAATCCAACTGTTCAAAATCCCCGTTCCATTGATACAGAGCAGTACACCGTATCGCGGATCTTTTTGGCTATGATTGACGTGAACAAAGGTATTGACCCTGGATTGGGGATCGTAAACGGGTGAATTGCTTACCCCATAGACCGTCCCTGAAGTCCCTGCCGTAGTAGCCAGTTCTCCTTCTTCCAATACATTCAAAGAAAAAGCATTATTGGGCTGATCTCCTGCCCGATAAGTAATAGGTACTCCCGCATCTATTCCTAATATATCCGCTGCTTGTGAGGTGACAGTACCTTGATGGCTGAATGAGGGCACCACTTCTGCCAGAAGGCTGGAGTCAATTTTATAATAATCCAATAATTTTTTAGAAACGCCATTTTCTTTGAAATCCCAAAAGATCCCCTCTGACAAACCTGTCTCCGAAGTTTTGATCTCACTGCTCAGCTTCATGGCTATGTAGTCCCCAGGAAGCATGATTTTATGGATTTTCGCATAAAGCTCTGGCTCATTTTCCTGCACCCACCTGAGTTTGGAAGCTGTGAAATTGCCTGGAGAATTCAAGAGATTAGACAAACAATATCCTTCTCCCAAAACCTCAAAGGCTTTATTGCCAATGGCTACTGCCCTGCTGTCACACCAAATGATAGATGGACGTAACACTTTCCCTTCTTTGTCCACACACACCAACCCATGCATCTGATAGGAAATCCCAATGGCCTTCAGCTCTCCCGATTTCACTTGGGCCTGCCGAGTAACTGCTTGGGTGGTTTCAACGATGTATTTCCACCACATTTCAGGATCCTGCTCGGCCCAGTCTTTTTGGGGTGCAGCGATCGGCATTTCTACTTTTGGAAGACCTTCTGATGCGACCACTTTCCCTGTATCTGCGTCCAACAGCGTGGCCTTTACCGAGGAGCTCCCTATATCGTAACCTAATAATAATCTTCTCATCTCTTACCAAAATATAATGTATAAAACTGCAATGATGGCGGCAATGACAATAGCGCCTATCTTAAAAGTCATGCTTGTTTTGAATAGCTCTTTATTGATTTCAATGCTCTTAGGATGATCTTTGCCTTTTCCTTCAAACAAGCTGATTGCAACGATTAAGGCTGCAATAATCAAAAATACTACTCCCATTCTGTCAAGAAAGGGAAGATCAGGCATGCCAAATTTGAGCACCGTGGACAGAGGAATCGTAAGCACAGCTGCGGTCAATGCAGCATTGGAAGTGGTCTTTTTCCAGAACACCCCAAAGAAGAATATGGCAAATACACCAGGAGAAACAAAACCAGTATATTCCTGAATAAACTGGAAAGCCTGATCCAAAGTACCCAATGCAGGGGCCACTAAAGCAGCCACCAAAAACGCTACAAATGCTGCAATCCTTCCTACCCGAACCTGCTTCACTTCTGTGGCATCTTTATCAATATACTGCTTATAGATATCCATCGTGAAAATTGTCGAAGTACTGTTAGCCATGGATGCCAATGAAGAAACGATAGCGGCTGTCAAAGCTGCAAATGCCAATCCTTTTAATCCGGCGGGCAATAGTTGAAGCAAAGTGGGATATGCCCTATCCGACTTGATCAATCCGGAAACCGGATCTGTCATGGACTGTATAAATGATCCATCACCACCTTTATTGACAATTACCAAAGCAGCAATTCCGGGAATCACCACGATCAACGGCATCAATAATTTCAAAAATCCAGCAAATATCACTCCTAATTGGGCTTCATTGAGATCCTTGGCAGCCAATGCCCTCTGGGTGATGTATTGATTGAAGCCCCAATAACTCAGGTTCACAATCCACATCCCTCCTACCAGGACACTTAAACCCGGAAGCAGAGAATAAGCATCTTCGACTCCTCCTTTTCCGTCCGAAATCATCATTTCTCCCTTATCCAAAATCATGGAAAAATGGCCAGGTACTTCCTTTCTCAAAAGGCCTAATCCCTCCCAGGCATTTCCATCTCCTACAATGTTCAAAGCCAAATAGGTGGTTGCCAAACCACCTGCGACAAGGAAAAACACCTGTACTACATCTGTCCAAGCTACTGCTTTTAAACCTCCATATATGGAATAGACCATGGCAAACATAGCCAAGCCGATAATCCCATAAGTCATGGGGACATCCAAAATCGTATTCAAGCTTAATGCACCTAGATAAAGTACAGAAGTGAGGTTGACCAAGACATACAATAAAATCCAAAAAACTGCCATAGTAGTCCTTACCCTGGCATCATACCTGTCCAGCAAAAATCCGGGCATGGTATAAATACCTTTTTTGATATAAACCGGCAGGAAAAATATAGCAACAACCAAAAGTGTGGCAGCTGCCATCCATTCATAAGTCGCAATGGCCAGTCCTAACGCAAATCCTGATCCCGACATCCCGATAAACTGCTCAGCTGAAATATTGGAAGCAATCAGTGATGCCCCCACAGCCCACCATGGAAGCGCCTTGGATGCTAAAAAATAATCTTTGGAATCTTTGACATGGCCTTTCTTCTCCCTGGAAACAAACAAGCCAAGTCCAATAATGAGACAACCATAGCCGATAAAGACAATGAGGTCAAGTGGTTCTAATAGCATAAGTTATGGTTTATTGTAAAGGTTTGAGTTCGAAACTATTATTTGGATTCTACTTCATTTTTAAATAGAAATATCTCCAAATATAATGTTTTCAATCAATCTGCTAAGTGTTTTTGTATATTTATGGCAACCTGTTGAAACCAAAAATACCAATGAAAAAACTTTTCCTGATTTACATCCTTTTGTTGCTTCCTGTTTTTGTTTTTGCAAATGACGGATACAAATTATGGCTCCAATATTTACCTTTTGAAAATAAGGCAATTACAGAATACTATGGAGATTACTTGGACAATACTGTTCTTCTGGGGAAATCCCCCACGCATGACGTCATCCAAAAAGAATTGGAACTAGCCTATTCAGGTTTTTTTGACAAAAATCCGGGGAATATTTCCCGAACGAGTGTGGGGTCGGGTTTATTATGGATCGCAAAATTCGGAGATTTGCCCAAAGAAATCCGGGAAACAATAACAGATCATGCCCAATCCCTCAATGATGAGGGGTATTTATTGCATTATTTGAAAGGCAAACTAATCGTCAGTTCCAAAACTGATATTGGATTGCTTTATGGAACTTTTGCTTTATTAAAAAAAATCCAGACCAGGCAAAAGCTGGAAGATTTGCACGAAATCAGTAATCCGAAAATCCAGAAAAGACTATTGAATCACTGGGATAACCTTAACCGGACTGTAGAAAGAGGTTTTGCGGGATTCAGCATCTGGAACTGGCACAGGCTTCCTCAGCACATTGACCAACAGTACATTGATTATGCCAGGGCCAATGCCTCCATCGGCATCAATGGCACCTCAATAACCAATGTAAATGCCAATGCTTTGGTTTTGACACCAGAATATTTGGAAAAAGCTGCTGCCTTAGCAGATGCTTTTAGACCTTATGGTATAAAAGTCTATCTCACCGCAAGGTTCAATGCCCCCATGGTCTTAGACAATCTGCCGACCGCAGATCCGCTTGACCCGAAGGTACAACAGTGGTGGAAAGATAAAACCAAAGAAATTTATAACTATATACCAGATTTTGGCGGTTTTTTGGTCAAAGCCGACTCAGAAGGACAGCCGGGCCCTCACAATTATGGGAGGACCCAAGCCGATGGCGCCAATATGCTGGCAGATGCGGTCAAACCTTTTGGCGGCATTGTCATGTGGCGTGCTTTTGTTTATAATGAACATACCCCCACAGACAGAATTAGACAGGCCTATGACGAGTTCAAGCCATTGGATGGAAAATTCAGGGATAATGTCATTGTACAGGTAAAAAACGGGCCCTTGGATTTTCAACCCAGAGAGCCTTTTCATCCGCTTTTTGGGGCTATGCCTGAAACACCTTTGATGATGGAATTTCAGATCACTAAAGAGTACCTGGGACAGGATACCCACTGGGTAAATCTGGCCACAATGTGGGAAGAGGTATTAAAATCCGATACCTATGCCAAAGGGCCAGGAAGCCCGGTCAGCAAGGTGGTGGATGGAAGCCTTCATAATTATAAGTTGACAGGCATAGCTGGAGTATCCAACATTGGAACGGACAGGAATTGGACAGGACATCATACGGCACAGGCAGACTGGTTTGCATTTGGCCAACTTGCATGGAATCCAGAACAAAATATTGATAACATTGGGGAGGACTGGATCAGAATGACTTTTAGCAATGATACGGAAGTGATCAAAACGATAAAAGGGATCATGATGAACTCCTATGAAATTTTAGTCAACTACATGACCCCGTTGGGTTTGCACCACATCATGGCCCGAAGCCACCACTGGGGACCTGGTCCATGGGTAACAGGAGGAGGTCGGGATGACTGGACTGCTACCTATTATCATAAAGCCAACAGCGACAGCATTGGCTTTGACCGCACTGAGAAGGGCAGCAATGCTTTGGCGCAATATGCTCCTGAGTGGAAAGAAACATGGGGCGATGCGGAAAGCATCCCCTTGGAGTTTTTGCTTTGGTTTCACCGGGTGCCATGGGATAAAAAACTTTCTACTGGAAACACCCTTTGGAATGAAATGGCCCTTCGCTATCAAAAAGGAGTGGAAGGCGCCCGATGGATGCAAAAGGAATGGAGTAAATTAGAAGGCAGTATTGACCCTGAAAGGTTCAGTCATATTGCTTCATTTCTCAACATCCAGGTAAATGAGGCTGAATGGTGGAGAGATGCTTGCCTTTTGTATTTTGGTCAATATTCCAAAATGCCACTCCCGGCAGGGGTTGAAGCTCCAAAGCACGATCTGACCTATTATTTAAATTTCAAAAGAAACTTTGTCCCGGGAATATAATATGAAGGCCTCATTCAAATTCTTCGTAATCCTTGCAGGCATTTTCATAAGCCGACCTGTATCCAGCCAAGAAAACGAACTAGTGTTAAAGGACATGTTCAAAGATGCATTTTATATTGGTACTGCCATCAGCTACAGACAAGCCTCCGGGGAAGAACAGCAAGCTTTACCCTTATTGGAAAAGCATTTCAACAGCATCACTTCTGAAAATATGATGAAATGGGGACCTATTCATCCAGAACCCGACAGGTACAACTTTGTATCCGCAGACCATTTTGTCCAGCTTGGAAAAAAATTGAATGCGTTTATTATTGGTCATACTTTGGTTTGGCACCAGCAAACGCCCAAATGGGTGTATCAAAATACACAGGGAGAAATGCTGAGCAAAGCGGGATTATTGGAAAGATTGGAAAACCACATTGGAACCTTGGTCGGACGTTACAAAGGACAGGTACATGGCTGGGATGTAGTCAATGAAGTTTTTGAGGATGATGGGACTTACAGGGAGTCGGAATGGTATCAGATTACCGGAAAGGATTTCATTTTCCACGCATTTCAAAAAGCCCATGCTATGGATCCGGAGGCAGAATTGTATTACAATGATTACAACTTATGGAAACCGGAAAAAAGAGAGGCAGCGATTGCCTTGGCCAAAGAATTAAGAGAAAAGGGGTTGAGGGTCGATGGAATCGGCATGCAGGGGCATTATATGCTGGACTCGCCTCCGGTAGAAATGATTGAGGCTTCCATCATTGCGATATCAAATGCCGGTTTTAAAGTGATGGTAACAGAAATGGATGTGGATGTACTTCCCAGACCCAGGGCAAGCGAGGGAGCCGACCTGAATAAAAATTATGCTTTGGATGAAAAATTCAACCCTTACAAAGAGGGTTTGCCTGAAGATGTTGCGGAAAAATTCGCCAAAAGGTATGCAGAGATTTTTTCAGTTTTCTACAAACACCGAGATAAAATTGAAAGGGTTACACTTTGGGGATTACATGATGGAGCTTCCTGGCTGAACAATTGGCCTGTGCGCGGACGCACCAATTACCCATTACTTTTGGACAGGAATTACAAGGAGAAAATGGAGGTATTCAAGGCCATTTCAATTCAAGTTTACAATTAATACCCTCCACGATTTTTTAAAAAAATCATAATCATCCAAAACCCTGTCAAAAGTCAGGTTTTAGGTAGACAGACTTTTCTATTTTAGCAAAACCCAAATATTTTAACCCATGCACCTAAGCGATCAAGAAATTGCCAGGGCCTCCAAAATGCGCCCCATAGTCCAAATAGCCGAAAAACTTGGCATACCTGAAGAAGATATTAGACCCTATGGAAAATATGTGGCCAAGCTTCCGCTGAAACTGATAAATGAAGAAAAAATCAAAGGTAAGAAACTCATCTTGGTCACTGCCATAACTCCTA
This sequence comes from Cecembia calidifontis, assembly GCF_004216715.1. Taxonomy (NCBI): domain Bacteria; kingdom Pseudomonadati; phylum Bacteroidota; class Cytophagia; order Cytophagales; family Cyclobacteriaceae; genus Cecembia; species Cecembia calidifontis. The sequence goes on along the minus strand of NZ_SGXG01000001.1, from coordinate 2,519,551 downwards.
CCAAAGCTGGGGAAGGCAAAACCACAGCAAGCATAGGGCTGGCCGAAGGTTTAAATAAAATCGGCGTCAAAACAGCCGTTGTAATAAGAGAACCCTCTCTAGGGCCTGTTTTCGGAATGAAAGGTGGCGCTGCCGGTGGGGGCTATGCCCAAGTACTACCTATGGAATCCATCAACCTCCACTTCACAGGGGATTTTGCGGCGATAGAAAAGGCCCATAATTTACTGGCAGCCCTTTTGGACAACCATATCCATAACCAGAAAAACACCCTCAACATTGACCCCAGGAAGATTGTATGGAAACGGGTCATGGACATGAACGAAAGGGCACTGAGGGATGTGGTGATTGGATTGGGCGGTTCAGCGCAGGGTGTCCCGCGGGAATCAGGTTTTGATATCACTGCAGCCTCAGAGGTAATGGCTGCACTTTGCCTCTCCAAGGACCTGATGGACCTGAAAGAAAAACTGGGAAATATTATCGTCGGATTCACTTATCAGGATGAACCGGTAAGGGCCCATCAATTAAAAGCACAGGGTGCGATGGCTGCGTTGCTGAAACACACCATTATGCCCAATTTAGTCCAAACCATAGAAGGAAACCCTGCCATTATTCATGGCGGTCCCTTTGCCAATATCGCCCAAGGCTCCAATTCCATAATTGCAACCAAAATGGGGCTTTCTCTTGCAGATTATGTGGTCACGGAAGCAGGCTTTGCCTCAGACCTGGGAGGAGAAAAATTTCTGGATCTGAAATGTCAATACGGAAAACTCAAACCCAATGCGGTGGTGATCGTGGCTACCATCAGGGCATTGAAAAGTCATGCAGGGATACCTTTTGACGATTTGAAAATCCCAAATCCGGAAGCTGTCCGTGCCGGATTGCCCAATCTGGAAAAGCACATCGAAAACATGAAGCACTTCATGTTGGTCCCGGTCATTGCCATCAACCGTTTTGCTACTGACTCCGGGGAAGAAATTGAGGAGGTCCGAAAATTCTGCCAAGGTTTAAGGGTAAAAGCAGCACTTTGTGATGCCTGGGAACGAGGCGGCGAAGGAGCAATTGAACTGGCTGAAACAGTAAAAGAGGCAGCAGAATCAGGGAAAAGTAATTTTACCCCACTTTATGATTTTGATTGGGGCATTGAACAAAAAATCGAAACAGTGGCCAGAAAAATATATGGTGCTGCTGATGTCGAGTATTCTGTCAAAGCCAAACAGCAGCTTAAACTTTTTAGAAAAATAGGTCTGGACAAGCTTCCTGTTTGTATTGCCAAAACCCAATATTCCTTATCAGATGATCCCAATCTGATCAACAGACCTTCAGGGTTTACTATAAAAATCAGAGAGTTCGATATTGCTGCAGGGGCAGGGTTTATTATTCCTATAGCAGGGACCATCATGAGAATGCCTGGCTTGCCTTCTAAGCCTGCTGCTGAAAACATTGACATTGATGCTGATGGGAACATTACAGGCTTATTTTAGGCAAAGCCAAGCCGGGTTTTGAAAGGCAAATTTCTGAATTCAAAAAATTTGGTTAAATTCACTATCAAATAGTTAGCGAAAAAATACAAATCTCACACATCAACCAACCATCTGTTTTATGAAAACTTTTTCAAGTACACATTATCTATTTGTACTCCTTCTATTGGGAGGAATAGTGGCTTGCGGAGGCAAGAAAGAAAAAGCTGAATCTTCAGAAATGTCTGAACCAGCAAGCTTAACAGTTCCGGACATGGCGCACAATAGCCGAAACAGTCTGGATTGGTATGGGGTTTACAAAGGTACAACCCCCTGCGCCGATTGTGAAGGCATCGAAACGACCATCACACTCAAAAGGGATGGGACATTCAAAAGATCACTCAAATATTTGGGGAAAGAAGAAAACTCTTTTTTTGATGAAGGTCAATTCCAATGGAATGATCAGGGCAGCAAAGTCACCTTGATGGGAGAAGCCGGTAGAAACCAAATGTACCAAGTGGGTGAAAATGTACTTTTTCATCTGGATCAGGAAGGTAACCTTATTACGGGTGAACTGGCCGAAATGTACCGATTGAACAAAAACCTTACAGACCCCAGACTGGAGAACAAAAAATGGGTTTTGATAGAGCTAATGGGAAAACCCATTGATAAAAAAGAAGGAAAAGGAGAAGGCTTTATTGAGTTTGATATGGAAACAGGCATGTTTTCGGGCAAAAACACCTGCAATAATTTCTTTGGTCAGTATGAATTATTGGAAGGAGATAGGATTAAATTTGGCCAGGCAGGAAGTACATTAATGGCTTGTCCGGACATGGAGACCGAAAAAGCCTTTATGGAAGTACCTAAAATCCGCAGGATTTTAGTTTGGAGATTTGAATCTGCTTGTTTGTGTTCATTTTTGGTCTAGTTCGGGAATTTCTTCCCTTTGATTGAAGAGTGTTCATAGTTTTGAGACAATGGATTTTAGGTTTGAGGATAAAATGGACGGTTTTTTTCCTCAATTTTAATGGAAAAGGCATACCTCTTCCCTGTAAATCTTTATTTTTTGAGCTCCTGAGGGGTTTTTATCTGAATTTAGTTCAAAATCGGCTTGTAATCCTTACTCGTGAACAGTTTGAGCACTTCTCTTCTTCCCGTTCTTATCCACTTGGCTGAAACAGTGATAAATCTGAAGATAAACTTCTTGAGCCTGTCGGTAGGCTTAAGCCAATCAACTTTTCTGGAATACTCTCCAATGATATAGGTGTAAAAATTGGCATACATAGCCGTCATAAGCATAAAGGAGGTATTCTCTGCAAGGAACGAACAGGGCAACTTAGACCAGCCAAAGTCATTGTTGAGTACATCAAACAAGCGTTCGCTTGCACCCCGGGCGTTATAAAACCTTACAACAGCTTCATTGGACGATGTATGTTCATTGGTCAGAATAGCCCTGTAAGTAAATGCATCTCCACTAAACACATCTGCCTGCCCGTCTTTACGCCTGATTCTGGTAATGACCAGCCTGTAAGACCTGTCTTTACCGAAAGGTTTGTAGTCGGATAGGTCAGTAACTTCCATTTCCTGTACACCCAAACGTATTTTCTGCCACTTCTCAGGGGCTATACTTCCAAGGATATTATCCAGTTTGGCACATCTGTTTGCCCGTATATAAAAGCTTTCGGTATGTGCTTCCAGTGTGCGGAGAACTTCTTCCTGATAGGATGCTGAATCGGCTCTGAACCTTCCGATACGGATATTTTCATTGGTAAGCTGCCCAAACATGCGTGTAAGTGTATCAGCCTGCAAATATTTGGCCTGACTGTTGCCATTTCTGCCCTCTACGTACACAGGAATGGCCTGTGAAAATTCAGGATGTGCTATGGAAGCTACACCTGGCTGATATCCATAGACGTGTTTATATGTCTTTTTTGAATCGTACTTTTCAGTTGGAATGACGGTGTTGTCATAATCGAGGTCGTAAGCAACACCTGACTTGAGTAATCCGGTCTTACAAGCTGATTTTAACAACAAGCTGTTGAGTTTTCCATTGATATTAAATTCATGGCTTACTCCACTGGACGGATTTATAAAGAGTTCTGTATCAACAGCAAGCTCTTTGATACCTCTCAGAATTGTATCGGCACTGCATACTGAAAATGAAGGGACCTGTTCAAGTGCGTCTCTCAAGTGAACATTGATATCTTCAGTACAGTCGCCACCATTAAAGAAAATAGCCATATGATTGGCGAAAATGTCACTGTATGAAAACCCTCCCCTTAAGGCTCTAACCCCCAATTGATTATCAATGAGTTCTGGGAGACCAGAATTTTTGAAAGAGTTAAAAACAAAATTAAAACCTCCGAAAGGTGTGATTTTTTCTGTCGAATTCGTAATTTTCATACCGCTTATCAAGGATGTGTGGTAACACCTAAATAAGTGAAAAAAAAACGAGCCGGAAAAGCCTGAATTGAATAAATTCAGCCACTTTTTCGGCTTTTTTTAAATCCGCCCTGCGGATTTAAGGGAAGTACTAAAAATGGCCGATAATTACAATGTAGTGGACGGTATTTTTAGCCTTAACAGGGCGAAAATGGCTCCATTGGCACGGTTTGAATTGGCAAAAGAAGATTGACCCGATTTTACGCCAACCGATAAGTGCCTAGAATAGCCTAAAAAAAAATCCCGGTTCAAGTCCGGGATTTTTTGTTTTCAATAATCTACAGCTTCCAGTTCGTATTTAAGCGTCCGACCTTTTTCTACAGCTGGCAGTCCCTCTGTCATCCAAAGAGGTGCAGGTGCACCTTTAAGGTAATGGTCAAAGAACTGGGACATTCTGATAGAAAGATCTTTTCTGTTTTTTCTAAGGCGAAGATTATGGTCTTCACCATTGTATTGAAGAAGCCAAGCAGGCTTATTCAGTCGTTTTAGTGCCATAAACATTTCAATACCTTGATACCATGGTACTGCGCCATCATCATCACCTGACTTCGACAGTCGTCAGTCCCATTTTTACATAAAGTATTGAAATATAGATCATTATAATTTTCAGATTCTCAATTTGGGTGTCCCGGGGTGGTTTTTTGTACTTTTAGGCATGTTTGTTCGGAGAAAACCCAATAAAAGTGGCAAGATCAGTGTTCAGGTAATTGAGAAGATCAAAGGTAAAAGCAAGGTTGTAAAAACGATCGGAAGCAGTTCTGATCGATCTGAGGTTGAAAGACTTTTTATTCTTGGGGAGGAATGGATAAAAAACCATAAAGGAGCACTTGAAATCCCCTTCAGTGATGAAGAACGGATTGCCGATTCTGTTCTGGAAAGTGTTGAAAACATCACTGTTTCAGGTACCGAGCTGCTTTTGGACAGGATTTTCAATGATATTGGGTTCAGCGCAATCCAAGATGATATCTTCAGGTGGCTGGTATATTCCAGGATCTGTTTTCCTGCCAGCAAGCTGAAAACCTGTGATTACCTGCTCACCTACCACGGCCTCGAATTCCAGGTTCAGGACCTTTACAGGTACATGGACAAGCTTTACAACAACTATAAGGAAACGGTCCAGCTGATCAGCTTTGAACATACCAAGAGAATACTCGGAGGGAGTATCAATATCGTTTTCTATGATGTTACTACGCTTTATTTTGAAGTGGATCATGAAGATGATCTTAGAAAGAGTGGTTTTTCCAAGGAGGGAAAGCATCAAAATCCACAGATTGTTTTGGGTCTGCTGGTTGGACTAGAGGGATATCCTCTGGCTTATGAGATTTTTGAGGGAAACAAGTTTGAAGGGCATACGATGATCCCTGTGATAGAAGCTTTTAGAAAGAAGTATAGCTTACCTGCTCCGATTGTTGTTGCCGATTCAGGTTTACTGTCAAAAAGCAATGTAAAAGAGTTACGGGACAACGGTTACGAGTTTATTCTGGGAGCAAGGCTGAAAGCTTCCCCTGATAAAAGTAAAGAGAGGATATTGGCTTTTGAACTTGAAAACGGCGAGAGCAGGCTGCTGGATTGGGAGGACGGGCTCAGAATGGTTGTCAGTTATTCAGACAGAAGAGCCAAAAAAGACAGGATCAACAGGGAGAAAGGTCTTAAAAAGCTCGAGAAACAGTTAAAATCAGGAAAGCTCAACAAAAGCCACATCAACAACAGGGGCTATAACAAGTATCTTAAAATGGAAGGGGAGGTAAAGATTGCACTTGATATTGAAAAGTTTGAACAGGATGGGAAATGGGACGGTCTCAAAGGGTATATTACCAACACAAACCTTGACAAAGACGAGGTCATTGAGAATTACAACAACCTTTGGAAAATAGAAAAGGCCTTCAGGATAACAAAAAATGAAATCAAAGTCAGGCCTGTTTTCCATTATAAACAACGCAGGATCGAAGCACATATAAGCATCGCATTCGTCGCTTACAAAGTGTTTAAGGAACTGGAAAGGCAGTTATTGGAAAAAGGATCAAAACTTTCTCCTCAGAAAGCCATAGAAATAGCAAAAGGGATTTACACTGTTGAAATACAGCTCAAATCTTCAGGTAAAAAGCTGAGAAAGACCCTGCTTTTGAACGAAAGTCAACAAAAACTCGCAAAAATGTTCGGTTTTTGATTTTGGGTGTCCCAGTGTCGAAGTCAGGAAGATTGACCCGATTTTACGCCAACCGATAAGTGCCTAGAATAGCCTAAAAAAAAATCCCGGTTCAAGTCCGGGATTTTTTGTTTTCAATAATCTACAGCTTCCAGTTCGTATTTAAGCGTCCGACCTTTTTCTACAGCTGGCAGTCCCTCTGTCATCCAAAGAGGTGCAGGTGCACCTTTAAGGTAATGGTCAAAGAACTGGGACATTCTGATAGAAAGATCTTTTCTGTTTTTTCTAAGGCGAAGATTATGGTCTTCACCATTGTATTGAAGAAGCCAAGCAGGCTTATTCAGTCGTTTTAGTGCCATAAACATTTCAATACCTTGATACCATGGTACTGCGCCATCATCATCATTATGCATGATCAGAACCGGGGTATTGACCCTGTCCATAAAGAACAATGGTGAGTTTTCTATATAATACAATGGCTTATCCCAAAGTGTACCACCGATACGGGACTGGGTCTGTTCATATTGGAACATCCTGCTCATGCCAGTACCCCACCGGATTCCTCCATAGGCAGATGTCATGTTGACTACAGGAGCGCCTGCGCCTGCTGCTTTGAACATATTGGTCCTGGTAATCAGATAAGCCACCTGATACCCTCCCCAGCTTTGTCCTTGAATCGCCATACTTTCTTTATCAACATAGCCCCTTGCCACAATGGATTGTACACCTGGAATGATGCAGTTATAGGCACTTGGCCCTGGTAAGCCAAGATCATATTTAATGTCGGGAACAAAGACCAGGTAATCATTGGAAACAAAATAGGGAATGTTGATGGTTGAAGCACTCGGTGCCGGTGTCCTATAAAGGTGCAAGCCATCAGAGTTCCTCTCATAAAAATACACCATCAAGGGATATTTCTTTTCCGGATCAAAGTCTTCCGGTTTGAACAAGAGACCCTGAAGGGGTGTCCCGTCATTAGCGAGGTAATTGACAAGTTCTACAGTTCCCCATTTCACCTCCTTCTGTTGAGGGTTTGCCGAAGAAAGCCTTGAAAGATTTTGCATTACAAGATCAGTAGCATACACATCTGGAAAATCCTGATAAGTTGACCTTCTTAGAATGATATTGGCTGAATTTTCCGCCTTAGAAAGCCCTAAGTAGCGGTGGTCGGAAAAGAGTAAAACTTTAGGCTGAACCCTGCCTGAATAATCTGTAATAGCATATCCACTCTTTTTATTTTCTTCATGAAACAAGGAAAGCATTAAAGGCTGTGAGGAATCTATACTTTCTTCTTCAGGATCCAACCGTTCTCTCCTATACACTATATTTTGTTTCCTCCCTTCACCCTGCGTCACATTGATAGGACGCGTTTTTCCTGTTGGATCTATCTTCCAAATATCAAATTTATCATAAACCAAAAAGGCGACATCATCCTTGAGCCAGCCCGCTGACCCATAACTTCCGGGCAGAGAAGGTGAATCATGTTGTTCATTGTAGAAGTTGACTTTCAAACCTTTGGTTAAATTTCTGGTCAATTTGGTCTGCACTTCGTAACTCACCCAAGAACTGTCCCTACTGTCATACCAGTAAACATACTTTCCAGCAGGAGACAATTGAGGATTACCAGGAACATCCTTCCTTACTAAGGTCCTGGTTCCGGTTTCTAAGTCTATCAGGTAAACATCTTTCCCTATCTGAATATCCCAGCTGTAATTTCTCCTGTAGGCACTATCATCAAATCCCAAGGCATATTTAAGCCTTCTCTTCCTATCCATGCTTACCTGTGGCACCTTTTCATCAGATAAAGTGACAATGCGCCTACTCTTCAGATTATAACTAGCCAGGTAGGACCGCCTTTCTTCATTGGTTTTATTCCTTAGCTGCATGGGCTGAATCTCAGCGTCCTGCCAGCCCCATATGTCCAACTTCACCCTGTCCTCGTCAAGAATAGTGGTATCTTCTTCATAGGCATACCTTACATAATCCGGTGCAGTTCCAAAATAAAGCCTACTGTCATCTTGGGAAAAAGACAATTTTCCGTTTTTGCTTACCATTCCTTGCATTCCAAGTGTTCCTTTGGATGCGATTTTTTGATTTTGTTCTTTCAAAATATCATACAAAAAAAGGTCATAATAGGGCCTTTTTGCTTTAGCTGAATCCTCTGTACTCAGGTAAGCCAAAAACTTGGAAGATTCCGAAAATGCAGGATTGAGGTATTCTGTTTTGCGGACATCAATGATTTTGGAAATTCCGGTTTGCAAGTCCAACAAAAATATCCCAGTATTCTTTAAAGTATCCTCGTGGGCTTTGACATAATACAAGTGCGTGCCGTTTTCAGAAAAACCATACTCCTTGACCCTATGATACTCAAATTGCTTGGATCCATCAAAAGTCCTTACAATCAATTGGGTGCCGTCGGTTTTCCTTGGCTTTGGTATTGAACTTTCCACCATAGTGGTGTCTTTCTCTTCTTTTTTTAATTCTTTCCCAGGAAGTTCTTTTTCAAAATGAATGGCAAGCCAATTGCCTGCTTTTTCAGGCACTGCATAGGATTTGACCCTGGCATATTTTTCAATATTTCCTTTTTCCAAATGGACAATAAATAAGCTGTCCTTGGGCATATCTTCCGGCTTGGTTTTTTTCAGCTTTAAAAGTCTTACAGCTTCAAATTCAGGGCTGATTTTCCCAACACCAAATCTACTGTCATGGGAAAATGCCCAACTTGTCCCTCTTGGTATAACAATTCTTTGATTTGGATTGCCATGGGATACAATTTCAAGCCTCCCGTCTCCTTCTTGAGGACTGATTTCAAATCCCACCCAAGATCCATCCTTTGAAATTTTGTCTGAATTCAATGACTCCCAAGCATCGTAGTCTGCATGTGTCAAGGATCGTTTTTGCTGCGCTTCAAGTTTACCCGCGAAAACCAATAACACCAGTAAAATCGCAGATCTGAAAATTTCCCTTTTCATTCTTATTTTATACTTATTTAATACAAAATAAGAATTGGCATCTTTTTTAGCGTGTCACTTTTATTCCAACGGGTGTTTAATTATATGAAAAGAAAAAGCCGCAGCTATTTTTTATCATTGCTGCGGCTTATTTTCAGGAAAAAATTATTTGCCCAAAGTAATTTCCCTTTCTACATAACCGCCTCTGGTGGAAAGCAATTTCAGTTTTGCCTTCACTGGTTCATTTTGATTGACTTTTACTTTGAAGATGGCTTCTTTGGTTTCCCCTGCATCTGTATAGCCGGCATAAATGGTCTTATCGAAAGTTTCAGGAGAAGTAAGTATCACTTTGGCATTCTCAAATCCTTTGGTCAATTCTTTGTCAAATTCAAGCATCAACCTGTCTTCCTGCACAATCTTCACCCTCTTGGCCTGATCCAAAGCCACAGGAAGTTTTCCTGTGTTGGCCCAAGTAACTTTTACCTCATATTCTTCACCGACCTTATTAACTTTGATGTCTTTGATTTCAATCTGCGGAAGATCTAAAGCCATGGCCAGGTTGAATAATGACTGCTTACTGATCCATCTTTCCAACTGCCATGGAGGTCCGTTTTGTGAGAAAAATTTCGGATGGAAACCACCGATTTCAACTTCACCTAATTGGGGATGATCAAACTTCTCCCAAGGTTTAAATCCCTTGGAACCATTTTCCTCATCATCCCACATCAGTCCATCATAGTCGTCCAAAAGCCCATCTCCATCATAATCTTTCATGGCGCCATTGTTCCAGAGTTCATCTCCATACCATATGGCTCCATAATAGAAATATCCAAAATCAGGTCCGTGACCGAACAATGGATTGGGTTTGAGAGGATCTCCGGTCAACCGGTTATAGCCTCCTCTGGTGCTGTAAGTCCCATACACATCCCCTGCCCAAGGGTAGCCGGTGATGGTCATACCCAAACTGTCATAATATTCATACAACAACCTGTCTTTTTCAAACATGGATTCTGCAGATGAAGAAGTTGAAGGCGGTCTCAAATGCATAGGAACCCTTGTATCCAGGGAATTGACGACAGAAATATTAGGATGGCTCATCAACCAAAGAAATGTAGAACGGGTCTCAATTTCACTCAAGGGGTATTCCCCAGCGCCAAATTGAGTATACCCCCTGCCTGTAGCATCACCACCTGTATCTGGTCTCCAATTTTCAGGGTAATTCCTGTGAAGATCCAAACCTCCAATCCCATCTTCGTTAAATTTGCCATCCCCATCATTGTCTATTCCTTCAGTGTACATCAGGTAATCTCCTTGTCCATCCAAAACCCGCTTCATCAATCTGCCCTTGGGATCCCTCGGATCAATAATATAATTGGCTTTTTCTTTTTCTTCGGGAGTTACTGCTTTTTTACGCATCATATGAATGACTCCGTCACCGTTAAGGTCTTCTTCGGGATCTTCATCAAATAATCCATCCCTGTCCACATCGTGCGGTCTTACGGTACTTCTGTTCCTTTGCTCAGAAAAAAGGTACATGTTTGTTCCATCGGGATTATTTTGAGGCCGGACATAAATGGTTTTGGTATCGATCAGCTTGGTAATGGCCGGGTCTTTGCCATAATTTTCAAGCAAATGATTGGTTAGCCAAAAAACAGCTTCCGAAGCGGTAACTTCTCCCCCATGTCTTCCTCCTTCAAAATAGGCTGCCGGCTTATCGGTATGCTTTCCAGTTTTCTTATTGGTAATGGTCATCTGTAGTATGGGCCTCCCTTCAAAAGATCTTGCCACTTCATAAAGTTCAGTGATATCGGGATACTTTTCTGCCCATAGCCTGTACCAATGGTACATCACATCCGGTGTGTGATAAATATCAAAGGTCAATTTGCTTTTTGGTTCATATTCCACCTCAGGAAATGCATGTTTTTTAAAAAAAGACTGACCATGTCTTTCTCCCGAAACAGTATAAAACTTCGAATTCTTATCCTGCTCAGGCCATTTTTTTTGGTAAATGGAGGAATTTCCCTGTGCTATCGCTGATGAGCTACAAAGCAAAAAGACTCCTGCCATGAGAAGTAAATTTCTATTCATAGTGATTCTGATTGATTTTGTATAAAAATAATTGAGATGAATCAATCCTTGATTACCATTCAAAAAAAATCCCTGGCCAAATGACCAGGGATTTAAAAATTCAAATGCTCAATTTTATTTATTTTCTTATCACCAACTCAAATTCCATAGGGGAATAATCATTAAAACCTGGAACAGGGGTTGCCTGAGGTAATTTCCTGACCACATGCCCTACTCTTTCGATCAATCCCTTATCTGCATCTTCATTGACAACTTCATATCCGGAGATTTTTCCTTTGGCATTGATGTTTATTATAACCTTTAACTCCTCGATTTCAGCACTCTTTTTAGTCCTGAATATAAAAGGAGTGTAGCTATCTACCATATCTAAAGTATGCACCGGAAATACCCAAGGAGATATAGCGTTAATGGATGCTTCCGCTATCAATTCATCCAAATTAAGAATAACAGGCCTCAAAGCTGCTTTATAAGGATTATTCACTGCAATAGGCTTATTACCAGAGTTTATTTCTTCTTCTGTGTTTACCACAAAAGCCATTACATTGCTTGAAATCAACATCCCTGTCAGAATCAACACATTAATATGTTTAAAAATGATTTTCATAGCTGTCTATTTGATTGATACAAATATACAGAATAAATATTTTCAAATGCAAATTTTTGCAGTTTAAATTTTTTCATAGCAACAAAAAAGTCTTGCCATAAGCAAGACCCTTTTCAGAATATAAACCCAAATATAACTTTAGAGATTAAAAGTTTCAGTTTCAATAATTTAAGATTTATCATGCATTTTCTACTTCTGCAAAGTTTTATGCAAACTTTAAATCATTACGCAGAATAAAATTAATGCATCTAAACTGTGGTTCAAAATAAAAGTATTTTGGCCAATTTTACAAATTGAAAAATTTATTTTGGTAATTTTTAAGTATTTTATAATTTGTTCGCGCTTTCATTAACATAGATTCAAAACGACCTAAAAAAAATGGACAAAAATTTAGATATTGACAATATCGATTTAAAAATCATCTCATTATTAAATGATGATGCGAAGACACCCTACACGGAAATAGCCAAAAAAGTATTTGTATCTTCTGGAACAGTCCATGTACGGATGCGGAAACTTGAAGATATGGGTATTGTAAAAAGTGCTACCTTGAATATAGATTTTTCCAAACTAGGGTATGATATTTCGGCATTTTTGGGAATTTATCTGGAAAAAAGCTCCTTATATGACAATGTCATAGAAAAGCTGAAAGGAATTCCAGAAGTCATCAATGCCTATTATACTACAGGCAATTATTCTATTTTCGCGAAAATCATCTGTAAGGACACGAATCACTTAAGAACTGTCTTGGATAATATTCAAAAAGTAGAGGGAATTGACCGCACCGAAACGCTGATCGTTCTGGAAGAAAGCATTAACAGACCCATTCAGTTTTTTGACAAATAACATGACAAAAATCATATTGTATTTCAGTAAATTTTACTAAAAAAAATTATTTAGATTAAATCTAAATAAATAATTTTTATCACTAATCCAATATTTAATTGAACCAACTCTTCTTTGCCGGACATCTCTGCTCCGGCATTTCTTTTTTTTTAATTTATTGTTTTTCAGTGCGTTAAGCGACACTAATCTTTTTCATAAACAAATTTTAGCATGCGAATGAACAATAAAATTTACTTTAATGTTGTATCTTCGCAATGTAGAATATAATTAGTCTAAATAACTCACCTCATGAGCAAGGACAATCAGATTTTAGAAGAATTTACCTCCAAAGAATACGAACATGGCTGGTCTGTAAATCTTGAGACCGAAGAAGCTCCTCCTGGATTAAATGAGGACATCATCAGATGGATCTCCGCCAAAAAAGAAGAGCCAGAATGGCTTTTGGAATGGAGATTGAAAGCATTTTCCATCTGGCAAAACATGAAAGAGCCAGAGTGGGCTAACGTAAAATATCCTAAGGTTGATTTTCAGGCTATCAAATATTATTCTGCACCGAAGCAGAAGAATAAGCCAAAAAACCTTGACGAGGTGGATCCTGAGTTATTACAGATCTATGAAAGGTTAGGCATTTCCCTCAATGAACAAAAAAGACTTCAGGGAATTGCCGTGGATGCAGTCCTTGATTCTGTTTCGGTTGGCACTACTTTTAAAGAAACGCTCTCCAAACTAGGCATCATTTTCTGCTCTTTCAGTGAAGCGGTTAAAGAACACCCTGAATTGGTTAAAAAATACCTGGGCTCTGTAGTTCCTATCAATGACAATTACTATGCAGCTTTGAATTCTGCCGTGTTCTCTGATGGCTCATTCTGCTATATTCCAAAGGGGGTAAGATGTCCAATGGAGCTTTCCACCTATTTCAGGATCAATGCAGCCAATACAGGTCAATTTGAAAGAACCTTGATTGTTGCAGAGGAATCATCCTATGTTTCTTATCTGGAAGGTTGCACAGCTCCCCAAAGAGATGAAAATCAGCTACATGCCGCTGTTGTTGAAATCTATGCAGAAAAACATGCCGAGGTAAAATATTCTACAGTACAAAACTGGTTCCCCGGAGACAAGGAAGGAAAAGGAGGTATTTACAACTTTGTAACCAAACGAGGCATCTGTGCCGGAGATCACTCGAAAATTTCCTGGACACAGGTAGAAACAGGTTCTGCAGTCACCTGGAAATACCCTTCCTGTATTTTGAAGGGGGATTATTCAGTAGGTGAGTTCTACTCTGTTGCTGTTACCAATAATTATCAGCAAGCGGATACAGGAACCAAAATGATCCACATTGGCAAAAACACCAAATCAAGGATTGTATCAAAAGGTATATCTGCCGGACACTCCCAAAACTCTTACAGAGGCCAGGTTCATGTAATGAAAAGGGCCACAAATGCCAGGAACTTCTCCCAGTGTGATTCACTGCTCATGGGGGATAAATGTGGTGCACATACTTTTCCTTACATAGATATACAAAACTCGACCGCCAAAGTGGAGCATGAAGCAACTACCTCAAAAATCGGTGAAGATCAAATCTTCTACTGCAATCAGAGGGGTATCGATACAGAAGATGCAGTGGCATTGATCGTCAATGGTTATGCGAAGGAAGTTCTAAACCAATTGCCGATGGAATTTGCCGTAGAAGCACAAAAACTTCTTGCACTTACTCTAGAAGGCTCTGTTGGTTGATTAATCCCAATAAGGTAAGCAGCTGAATTTAAGTATGGGGTAAATATCGACACCTAACCCTATTTGTTTATCCAATTTGAAAATTTACGACAATGTTATCCATAAAAAATCTACATGCTTCAATTGAAGGCAACGAAATCCTAAGAGGAATCAATCTGGAAGTTAAGGCAGGTGAGGTACATGCCATCATGGGACCAAACGGTTCCGGTAAATCAACCCTTGCCTCAGTATTGGCAGGAAGAGAAGAATATGAAGTTACAGAAGGAGAAGTGATCTTTCAGGGAAAAAACCTATTGGAACTTTCCCCTGAAGACCGTGCCAGAGAGGGAGTTTTCCTTGCATTCCAATATCCTGTAGAAATCCCGGGCGTAAGTACCACAAACTTTCTGCGTACTGCAGTCAACCAAGTAAGAGAATACCGTGGATTGGAGCCCTTGGATGCCGTTAAATTCCTTTCAGTAATGAAAGAAAAAATGAAATTGGTTGAAATTGACCAAAAACTTTTAAGCCGTTCACTCAACGAGGGTTTTTCAGGAGGTGAGAAAAAGAGGAATGAGATTTTCCAAATGGCAATGTTGGAGCCTACCTTGTCTATCTTGGACGAAACCGACTCCGGTTTGGATATTGATGCCTTGAGAATTGTATCCAATGGGGTGAATAAACTGAAATCTCCGAACAATGCAACTATTGTTGTGACCCATTACCAGAGACTTTTGGATTACATTGTCCCGGATTATGTGCACGTGTTGTACAAGGGAAGAATTGTAAAATCAGGTTCTAAGGAACTGGCCCTTGAATTGGAAGAAAAAGGATACGATTGGATCAAGGAAGAAGCTGAATCAGCTTCTGTCTAACATTCAGTAAACCTTTTAATTGATTTCATCCCATGACAACATTGACTAAAAATAAAATTGCAGATCAGATAGTTTCTGAGCATGGCTTGCTTCAGAATTTTGATTCTCTCCGTGAAAAAGCGATTGCTTTTTTAACCGAAAAAGGCCTGCCTGCTCCGAAAGAAGAGGAATATAAATTTACTGCGATTACCAAAAAACTTGAACAATCCATTCAGCATTACTCGCCTGCTAAACCAATTGATTTGACTGAGAAAGATGTTCAAAGAAACATTTTCGGGAGGTTTGATGGGGATGTGTTGGTTTTTAATAATGGCCAATTTTCTCAGGAATTATCCAGGCTTTCAGGACAGGATTACCAATTGTCTTTACTTAGCCAAAACACCCCTTCGGAGTTTGGAAAAATTGCCAAATTGGAAAAAGACCCATTTGTGGCATTGAATACTGCCACTTTCCAAGATGGTGTACATATCCAAGTGGGAAGAAACAAGAAGATAGAAAAGCCAATTTTCTTTCTTTTTTTCAACAAAGCCAATGAAGGACAGGTAATTACTTCCAGGCTTCATATTGTAGTGGAAGACAATGCAGAAGTTACTTTCCTTGGAAACTCGGTCTCTATGGATGAAAATGCCTACTTCTCCAATGCAGTCACCGAAATCAAGGTAGCACAAAATGCCCATGTGCATTTTAGCAGGTTGCAGAACGAAAATAAGAAAGCGGTAGTAGTGGATAATTTTGAAACAGATATCCACCGTGATGCTACTTTTACTTCCACAGTAATCTCATTGTCAGGAGATATGGTAAGAAACAACCTAAGCCTTAATCTTTTGGATTCTGGCTGTGAGGGCAACATGTTTGGTTTGTACCTGCTTAATGGAAAAACCCATGTCGATAACCACACCAATGTGGACCATACCAAGCCACATGCTGAATCAAACGAACTCTATAAAGGTATACTAGCCGACCAATCCAGGGGAGTTTTCAATGGGAAAATCTTTGTAAGACAAGATGCCCAGAAAACCAATGCCTTTCAGCAAAACAACAACATCTTGCTTTCTGAGGATGCCACGGTGAATACCAAACCACAACTTGAAATTTGGGCTGATGATGTAAAATGCTCTCACGGATGTACTACAGGACAATTGGATGAAGAAGCCTTATTTTACCTTCAGGCCAGAGGTTTGGGTAAAGAGCAAGCCAAAGGTCTTTTGTTGTATGCATTTGCAGGAGAAGTACTCGACAAAATTTCCGATGAACATTTCAGAGACTATGTTACTGAAATTGTCCAGGAAAGGTTGGGGGGAAATCAATAAAACCAGCGTATGTCAATAAATATTGATCAGATCAGGTCCTTGTTTCCTGTCCTTCACCAAGAGGTGCATGGCAAGCCCTTGATTTATTTTGACAATGCTGCTACGACACAAAAGCCAACAAGTGTCATTGAGGCCCTTGCCAAATATTATGAGCATGACAACTCCAACATTCACCGTGGAGCACATACCTTAGCGGATCGGGCCACCAGGTATTTCGAAAAATCCAGGGAGGCGGTAAAGGACTTTATCAGGGCAAAAGAAGAAGCTGAAATCATCTTTACAAAAGGTACAACTGATGGCATCAATCTGGTAGCTGCCACCTTTGGCAGAAAATTCATCAATAAAGGAGATGAAATCCTGATATCCACCATGGAGCATCACTCCAATATTGTTCCTTGGCAGATGCTTTGCGAAGAAAAGGAAGCCGTGCTCAAGGTAATTCCCATTACGGATGAAGGAGAAATAATATGGGAAGCCTTTTTAAACCTGCTTTCTGAAAAAACCAAATTGGTATCCATTGTACATGCATCCAACGCCTTGGGCACAATCAATCCTGTAAAGGATATCATTGCAAAAGCGCATGAAGTTGGTGCAAAAGTCCTGGTAGATGCTGCCCAGTCCACCAGTCATCTTGAAATTGATGTACAAGATTTAGACTGTGATTTCCTTGTTTTTTCTGCACACAAGCTTTACGGTCCCACGGGCCTAGGCGTCCTGTATGGCAAAAGGGAAATTTTGGAGGCCATGCCGCCCTATCAGGGAGGTGGAGAAATGATCAAAGAAGTCAGTTTCGCCAAAACCACTTTTAATGAAATCCCTTTCAAATTTGAAGCTGGGACACCGAATATTGGGGATGTGATCGCTTTTAAAAAATCCTTGGATTTCATCAACGAATTAGGAAAAAAAAGGATCAAGGCACATGAAGATGAGCTTTTAGCCTATGCAACATCAGGGTTAAATGAAATTAAAGGTTTTGTCCCTGTAGGAACCGCCAAAGAAAA
This sequence comes from Cecembia calidifontis, assembly GCF_004216715.1. NCBI lineage: Bacteria > Pseudomonadati > Bacteroidota > Cytophagia > Cytophagales > Cyclobacteriaceae > Cecembia > Cecembia calidifontis. The sequence goes on along the minus strand of NZ_SGXG01000001.1, from coordinate 2,502,118 downwards.
GGTAAGTGTCATTTCCTTCAATATTAATGGAATGCACCCCTTTGATGTCGGAATGATGCTTGACGCAAAGGGAATAGCAGTCCGGACAGGTCACCACTGCACCCAGCCTTTGATGCAAAGATTTGGAATTGAGGGAACAGTTAGAGCTTCTTTTGCTGTTTATAACAACAAATCAGAAATAGACCAACTGGTAGAATCTGTTGCCAGAATAGCTAAAATCAAAAATAAATGAGCAGCATCGTAGATATTCAAAATGAGATAATTTCCGAATTCAGCATCCTGGGAGATGATAAGGAATCCACTATATTCTATATCATGGAATTGGGTGGACAACTGCCTGAATACCCGGAATCTGAAAAAACGGACGAGAATATCATCAAAGGCTGCCAATCAAAAGTCTGGTTAACTGCCAGAGAAAATGGTGACAAAATTGAATTTCTCGCTGATTCCAATACAGATATCACTAAAGGGCTAATAAGCCTATTGATCAGGGTACTTTCCGGAAGAAGTCCAGAAGAAATTTTAAATGCAGACCTTTTCTTTATTGACAAAATAGGAATGGGCAATATTATAGGGTCCCAAAGGTCCAATGGTCTTGCTTCCATGATCAAACAGATGAAATTGTATGCATTGGCTTTTCAAACTAAACAAAATGCCTGATAGACATGTCAGAAACAACTGAAAACAACATTCCAGAAATACCACAACAAGAACTCAAGGAGAAAGTCATCAATGCCATCAAGCAAGTGTATGACCCTGAAATCCCAGTTGACGTCTATGAGCTTGGACTGATCTATGAAATTACTGTCTACCCCGTAAACAATGTTTACATCCTCATGACCTTGACTTCACCGAACTGTCCTTCAGCTGAGTTTATCCCATCTGAAATAAAAGACAAAATCCAACAGATTCAGGGGGTCAACCATGTGGAACTTGAACTAACATTTGATCCTCCTTACTCACAGGATATGATGTCAGAAGCAGCAAAATTAGAACTTGGATTTCTTTAACAGTAAAAATAAAATCACAACGAATATGTACCCAGAAAATTTAATCGCTCCAATGAGACAAGAGCTTACTGACGTAGGCTTTCAGGAATTCAGGACAGCAGAGCAGGTGGAAGACCATCTAGCAGATCATAAAGGAACCACTTTTATTGTTATCAATTCTGTTTGTGGCTGTGCAGCAGGTGCTGCAAGACCTGGTGTTAGGTATGCCCTCGAAAACAGCAGCGTAAAACCTGATGTTCTTGCCACCGTTTTTGCAGGAAATGACGTGGAAGCTGTGGCCAAAGTTAGAGAATTGCATCTACCCTACCCTCCTTCCTCTCCTTCTATGGCATTGTTCAAAGACGGTGAATTGGTACACTTTATAGAAAGACACCACATTGAAGGTAGAAATGCCAAAATGATCGGAGATCATTTGGTAGAGGTATTTGAGCATTTCTGCAAATAAAAATCAGCCCTTCGGGGCTTTTTTCTTGCTAAAAAAATATAGCAGGCAAAAATTGCTGAAACCAAACAATATTTGGGCACGTTTATCATGCCAACACACCTGAAGCTTAAATTCTATGTTGTAATTAGGAATTCAACTTTTATTTGATTTAAATCCAATTACAACATGTTGACAAAAGTCATACTTCAAATGGAGTAGTTTGTATAAATAATCATGTAAAAAATACATGTTTTTACTAACTTATGCCGCCTTTATAGAGTTAAACATTTTAAACAATAAACTGGAATATAAAACACACAACTTATGTCCGAAATCGCTAAGTTATCGTACGGAGGAAAGGATTTTGAACTCCCCATCATTGAGGGTACTGAAAATGAAAAGGCAATTGATATTGCCAAATTGAGGGCCCAAACCGGTTTAATCACCTTAGACCCAGGTTACAAAAATACAGGTTCCACTACCAGTTCTATCACCTTTTTGGATGGCGAGCAGGGCGTCCTGAGATACAGAGGTTACCGTATTGAGGATTTGGCCGAAAAATCATCTTTTTTGGAAGTTGCCTACCTATTGATTTATGGAGAACTACCTACCCAGCAACAATACGAAAAATTCACAAGAGAAATAACTACCCATACATTGGTGCATGAGGATATTAAAAAAATCCTGGATGGATTCCCATCCAATGCACATCCAATGGGTGTTCTTTCTTCCCTTGTTTGTTCCCTGACTGCATTTTACCCTGAATCTTTGGACCCAACCAGGGACGAAGCGGATGTAAATCTTTCCATCGTCAGGTTACTAGCAAAAATGCCAACTTTCGCAGCTTGGGCTTACAAAAATGAAGTCGGACATCCGGTAAACTATCCTGATAACAGTCTGGATTATTGCTCCAACTTCTTAAAAATGATGTTTGCATTGCCTGCAGAAAGGTATGAAGTAGATCCGGTTGTTGCCAAAGCCCTTGACCAATTGTTGATCTTACATGCTGATCATGAACAGAACTGTTCTACCTCCACTGTCCGCATCGTGGGTTCTTCCCAGGCCAGCATTTATGCTTCCATCTCTGCTGGCATCAATGCCCTTTGGGGACCGCTTCACGGCGGTGCCAATCAGGCGGTAATTGAAATGTTGGAAGCCATCAAAGCCGATGGTGGTGATACCAAAAAATTCATCAACAAAGCCAAAGACAAGGACGATCCTTTCAGATTGATGGGCTTTGGGCACAGGGTTTACAAAAACTTTGACCCAAGAGCGACTATCATTAAAAAAGCAGCAGATGATGTGCTTGGCAAACTTGGAATCAACGACCCGGTATTGGATATCGCAAAAGAACTTGAACATGCAGCTTTGAATGACCAATACTTTGTAGATAGAAAACTTTATCCTAACGTGGATTTCTACTCCGGTATCATTTACAGAGCCATGGGAATCCCAACCGAGATGTTTACTGTTCTGTTCGCCTTGGGAAGACTTCCGGGATGGATAGCTCAATGGAAAGAAATGAGACATAATGCAGAACCTATCGGAAGACCCCGCCAGATTTATACTGGGGAAAAAGAAAGGGATTATGTTTCCATGAACAGAAGAGGTTAATCAAATCACGGATTAAAAACTTCAACTCCTGGTTCTGATAAACCAGGAGTTTTTTTATACCTCATAAACGGAATCTAAAAAAGATTGAAAACAAGTCAATAGCGTCCTAAATAAAAAATGAGAGGTCTGAATTTTTGCCCAAAATGTGTATTTTGGGTTTGCACCAAAAACAAAGACCTCTCATGTGTAATATTACATTGTTTTCACAGATTATTAAAAAGATTGACCGTTCAACTTTCAAAAAACTGGTTCAAGATAAGCAGACAGATAAAGGTTGTAAAGGTTTTGATAGCTGGACACATCTAGTATCAATGCTTTTCTGTCATTTTGCAAAAAGCACATCGGTAAGAGATATATCCAATGGTCTTCGTTCAGCTACGGGGAACCTAAACCATCTTGGGATTTCAAAGGCTCCTTCCAAGTCAAGTATCAGCTATCAGAACAAGCGGAGAGATGCTGATCTTTTTAAAGACCTTTATTATTCTCTTTTGGGAAGTTTAGGACAGCAGGCATCACTCAGGCGTGTCAAACTTAAAATCAAGGTGCCAGTATATCTTTTAGATGCAACAGTCATAAGCCTTTGCCTTTCTGTCTTCGACTGGGCCACATTCCGCACTAAAAAGGGCGCTGTTAAGATGCATACCCTGTTAGATTATGATGGTAAACTTCCTGCTTATGTGAACATTACAGAAGGAAGCGTAGCGGATAATAAAGGTGCTTACAATATACCTTTGGAAAAAGGTTCTGTTATCGTCGCAGACAGGTACTACAATGACTTTCCGATGCTAAATATTTGGGACAGCAAAGGGGTATTCTTTGTCATAAGGCATAAGGACAACCTGGCTTACACCGTGATCAGCGAACGGGAACTGCCAGAAAAAATGGCACAGCATGTTCTAATTGACCAAGAAATAGAACTGACCAACCCACAGTCTAAGACTAAGTATCCTAAAAAACTCAGAAGAGTGGCAGTCTGGGACGAGAAAAACCAACAGACCATAGAAATCATCACCAACAACTTCACCTGGGCAGCACAGACAATCGGAGACCTTTATAAATCAAGGTGGGAAATTGAAGTTTTTTTCAGGGATATTAAGCAGCTACTCCACATTAAGACATTCATTGGAACTTCAAAAAACGCAGTAATGATACAGATATGGACTGCCTTGATTACAATTTTACTGTTAAAAGCAATGAAAGCATCCGCAAAATACGGATGGCATCTGTCAAATCTAGTAGCATTTATCAGATTGAATATTTTCGTCAAAATTGAATTGCAAAATTGGCTGGACAGACCTTTTGAAGATCATGACAAACCCCCAAAATATAACCCACAGGGGGTTCTTTTTCCAGATTATAAATAAATCACTTCACAATTACCTCTAAGCTAATATTCTTAGAGAAGAAAAAATTATTTAGGACAGCATTGAAAACAAGTTTCTTATTCGGAGAGTTTTATATATTTGGAAACTGAAATCAATATTTTGAGTTTACCTATGAAAGCGCACAATCTGGAGGAAGCCTTTGCTCTCACCAAAAAATTTACAAGTAAACCTAACAATGAGGATTTACTAAAATTATACAGTCTTTACAAACAAGCCACGGAAGGAGACAACAATGAAGAACGCCCGGGTGGTTTTGATTTTGTAGCAGCAGCAAAATATAATGCCTGGGCAAATCTAAAAGGTATGTCCAAAGAAGAGGCATCCCAAGCATATGTAGATTTGGTCAACGACTTGTCTGAAAAACACATGTAACCCGAATTCTCAAGAAATGCCGGGATTATCAATCATCCCGGCATTCAACTCGAAATTATTTTTTACATACTTCGATTTTTTCTCTAAAATATTTTAATACACCTACAAACCAACTTGCTTTTCCAAATAATACTTCATACCTTTGCAGCCGTATTAATTAAAAACATTTTTCTAACCGTGGGTTTCCTTTCTGTCGCTTGACTTGGGTTACTTCTAGGAGGACATGGTTGAGAAAAAGCAAGGAAACATTTCATGGAAAAAGAATTATTATTCTCAGACCTTGGGATTTCAAATGAAATTCTAAGGGCAGTGGAAGACATGGGCTATACCCATCCTTCCCCGATTCAAGCAAAATCAATCCCTTTATTGCTTCAAGGCAGAGATGTCATAGGTCAGGCGCAGACCGGGACCGGAAAGACAGCTTCATTTGCTATTCCTATCATCGATCAGGTGGATGTGGAATTCAACAAGCCTCAGGCATTGATCCTTTGCCCTACCCGCGAATTGGCAGTGCAAGTGGAAGGGGAAATTGTTAAACTTTCAAAATATAAAAGAGGATTGAGTTCAACCTGCATTTATGGAGGTGAATCAATTGACCGTCAAATAAAAAGCCTTAAAAAGGGTGTTCAGATTGTAGTGGGTACACCGGGTAGGATTATGGACCATATGGACAGGGGCACACTAAAACTGGACCATGTGGGCATCATTGTATTGGATGAAGCTGACGAAATGCTCGACATGGGATTCAGGGAGGACATTGAAAATATCCTAAGCGAATGCCCTGAAGAGAGACAGACTGTGTTCTTCTCTGCTACCATGCCTAAACCTATCCTCGATCTGACAAAGAAATTCCAGGACAATCCTGAAATAGTAAAAGTTCTCAGGAAAGAACTAACAGTTGAAAATATCTCTCAGGTTTATTATGAGGTAAAGCCCTCTCTGAAAATTGAACTGATGTCCAGGCTGATGAATTTGAATCAGTTTGCACTAAGTGTGGTTTTCTGTAACACCAAAAAGACTACGGATGAGGTTACTGAGGAGCTATTGGCGCGCGGTATACAGGCAGAAGCCTTGCACGGTGATCTTTCCCAGGCCCAGCGTACTAAGGTAATGGGTAAATTCAGAAAAGGACATGTGTCCGTACTTGTAGCCACCGATGTAGCGGCAAGAGGTATCGACGTAGACAATGTAGAAGCTGTTTTCAACTTTGACCTTCCATTGGATGAGGAAAATTACGTTCACCGTATCGGGCGAACCGGCCGTGCCGGCAAATCAGGAACTGCTATCAGCTTCGTTACTGGAAGAAAAGATATGTACAGGTTGAAAGACCTGGAAAAATTCATCAAGACTTCCATCAATAAAATGGCCCCTCCTTCTGTAGCTGACCTGATTGAGTTGAAAAAACAACAGCTCATCAAAGACATCTACAGACAATTAAGTAAGGAAGAAAACAATTCCTTTTACGAAGATACTATTGGACAAATGTTGACCGAAGGCTTAAGCCTTGATCAAATTGTCTTAGGGCTTACAAAAATACAACTTGCTGAAGCCGTTCATGAAATGGAAGAGCAAAATTTCAGCTTGGATCTCGGAAGAGATAGAGAGCGTGAAAGAGGCGGAAGAGATAGAGACAGAGACCGTGATGGTGGAAGAGGCAGAGAGCGTGACAGGGGAAGAAGCAGAGAGCGTGACAGAGGAGTAAAAGGCGAAAAGAGGGGATCAAAAGAAAAAGGTGTTAGAGAACCTGGAATGGCGAGACTTTTCATTAACCTTGGTAAAAAAGACAGAGTAAGACCTAATGATATTGTGGGTGCCATTGCCGGTGAGACCGGTGTGCCCGGCAGAAGTATCGGAGGTATTGACATATTTGACAACTTCTCATTTGTGGATGTACCCTCCAAAGATGCAGACCACATCATCAAGGTAATGAAAAACAACACCATAAAGGGAAAATCTGTCAATATGGAGATCTCAAAAGGTTAAGAATTCATAATTGGTTAATTAGTTTATAAAGGTTAGTGGTTTTAAAGCGCAGTCTCCAAGAGATTGCGCTTTTTTTGTGGATATTGTACAAAAATCCATACTTTTTAATCCTTAATGGCTATTTTTGACAAAAAGCGAATCCCATTAAAAATGCAGCTGTTTTATTACCAGAACACTTTCGAAAATACCTTTCACTTGGATCAGGATGAATCCAAGCATCTGATCAGGGTTTTGAGGAAATCTAAAGGTGATAAAGTTCATTTTACCGATGGTAACGGTTGCTTGCTGACCTGTACTATTATTGACGACAATCCCAAAAAAGCCCTGCTTCGAGTCACCGAAAGACAGTATAGCCCACAAAGTGATTACTATATCCATTTGGCTATCTGTCCTACCAAAAACCTGGAAAGAATGGAATGGATGGTCGAAAAAGCTACTGAAATTGGAGTGGATGAAATCACTTTTATGGTTTCTGAACATTCAGAAAGACCAAACCTTAAAATGGACAGGCTGGAGAAAAAAATGATCGCTGCATGCAAACAAAGTCTCAAAACCAGGTTCCCCAAACTTAACCCAATCAGACAAATGTCAGAATTGGTGATAGACAAAACTTTTGATGCTTACCAAAGGTTTATTGCTTATGTGGACAAAGAAAATGACAGGCATTTGTTTGACAAAGCGGAAACGGACAGGGCCTACATTATTTTAATAGGTCCGGAGGGAGATTTCTCACAACAGGAACTTCAACTCGCTTTTGACCACCATTTCCTTCCCTGTTCTTTGGGGAAAAGCAGACTGAGAAGCGAAACTGCAGGCGTGATCGCAGTGCATACTTTACAACTCAAAAACAATTTAAAAATCATATGAAAAAAGTGCTTTTTATAATTTCCCTATCCTATTTGACCTTTTCCTGCCAAACCCAACAGGAGGAAAAATCCAGCGCTGTGGGCTTGGATGGTTGGCTAGAAGGGACTACTGAAGAAAAATTTGAAGAAGTAGCCCATCAATTGGGGGGATTTAGCCGCACTATGGTGGAAGTAGGTTACCGGTATTCTGAACTGTACTGGGCTGCCATGGATGAAAATTGGGGTTACGCAGACCATCAAATTGAACATATTATCGAAGCCATGGAAGATGGACTCAAAAGAAGGCCGGTCCGGGCTGCCTCAGCGGAGGATTTTATGAAAGAAACACTCCCTTATATGGAAGAATTGGTCAAAAAAGAAGACAAAGAAGAGTTTCTCAAAGGATTTCAGATGTTGACTTCTGCCTGCAATGCCTGCCACGCCAAAGAAGGGGAGTCATATGTGGTTATCCAAATCCCACTCAACCGAACTTCACCGGTAAGATTTTAAGAAAGTAATTTGATGAGGGCTTGATAAAAAAAGCCCTTTATTTCCATTCATTATTTTTTCCCAAAATTTCAAAGCCCTATTTTTACAGGCTTCCTTAAATGAAAAACAAAAGGTTATTGCAGCAGATGGATTGCGAAGAAAAAACGGACACCTTAATTGATCAAACCGAATCACCCAAAGGTTTGACCATTCTTTTGAAAACTGATGAGGATGACCACAGGCCTGTTTATTTATCAGGAAATTTCAATGATTGGGCAACCCAGGATAAACGGTATATGCTCCACAAAATAGGAGAAGGGAAATACAGTTTTACCTTTCCTGAAAGTTTTGACTACCCTGAAGAGCTTATCTATAAATTCACCAAGGGCGATTGGTCAGAGGTAGAGATTGACCGCTATGGCAACAAAACACCCAACAGACATTGTCAAAAAAAACAGGGGATCCAGGAAGAATTTGTGCCCCGTTGGAGAAAAAACTGGCTTCCCTACAGACCCAGCCAATTACCTCAGGTACACTTAATCTCCGAAGAATTTGAAATACCGCAGCTCAACAAGAAAAGGAAAGTCTGGGCACTATTGCCTCATGATTATGACACTTCTGAGGAGCATTACCCTGTACTTTATCTTCAGGATGCCCAAAACCTTTTCAATGAAAATTCCCCTTTTGGCAACTGGCAGATTGACAAAAAACTTGCTGTAATGTCTGATTATGGGATCGGTAAAATAATCATTATTGCCATAGAGCATGCGGAGAAAGAAAGACTATTGGAGTACAATGTCGGCAAAACCTTGTTGGGAGAAGGACAGGGCAAAAAATACATCAGATTTGTTACCGATACTCTCAAACCTTTTGTGGACAAAAATTTCAGGACCAAACCTGAGCGGGAGTTCACAGGCATTGGCGGAAGCTCCATGGGCGGATTGGTCAGTATCTTTAGCGGTTTGATGTATCCGGAAGTCTATGGCAAACTCATGATCTTTTCACCGTCCTTATGGGTAATCCCCAAAATCAAATTTTCGTTCCTTGATTTTTTTGAACCCATGGAGACAAAAATTTACCTCTATGCGGGAGGTGATGAAAGCGAAACAATGGTCAAACATGTCAAAAAATTTAAAAAGAGACTATTGAAGAGAGAAGGCATCCGTAAAAAAATGAAAGTGAACCTCAGCATCAATATGGAAGGCAAGCACAATGAAACATACTGGAGCGATGAGTTCCCCAAAGCAATAGAATGGCTCTTTTTCAGCGATCGTGAAGGAACCCTATAAAAAAAGAGGCTGTCTAAAAAACAGCCTCTTTTTTTTATTTTTCTTCAAGTATCAATACCTGTAATATTCAGGCTTGAATGGTCCTTCCACTGTCACACCAATGTAAGCAGCCTGTTCGGGAGTCAAAGTATCTAACTCTACACCCAATTTGGCAAGATGCAAAGCAGCTACTTTCTCATCCAAATGCTTTGGCAACACATAGACCCCGGGTTCATACTTATCCGAATTGGTCCAAAGCTCCAACTGTGCCAATGTCTGATTGGTGAAGGAGTTGGACATTACGAAAGAAGGATGGCCTGTAGCACAACCCAAATTCACCAACCTACCTTCCGCTAAGACAATGATCTGCTTACCTTCGATGGTATACAGGTCCACCTGAGGCTTAATCACGTCTTTGGTATGACCATAGTTTTTATTCAACCATGCCATGTCGATCTCATTGTCAAAGTGACCGATATTGCAGACAATTGCTTTATCTTTCATCGCCCTGAAATGCTTCTCTGTGATGATGTCCTTGTTTCCGGTAGCAGTAACCACAATATCCGCTTCCTTCACGGCATCAACCATTTTCTTCACTGCAAAACCATCCATGGCTGCCTGAAGGGCACAAATAGGATCAATCTCCGTGACAATCACTCTGGCGCCAGCTCCTCTAAGAGACGCCGCAGAACCTTTGCCCACATCACCGTATCCCGCTACAACAGCCACTTTACCCGCCATCATCACATCTGTTGCCCTTCTGATCGCATCCACCAAAGATTCTTTACAACCGTATTTATTGTCAAATTTTGATTTGGTCACGGAATCATTTACGTTGATAGCAGGCATAGGCAAAGTGCCATTTTTCATCCTTTCATAAAGCCTGTGCACACCGGTGGTAGTTTCTTCTGATAGACCTTTGATGCCGGCAACCAGCTCAGGATAATTGTCCAACACCATATTGGTGAGGTCACCTCCATCATCCAAGATCATGTTCAAAGGCTTTCTATCTTCACCAAAGAACAAAGTCTGCTCAATGCACCAGTCAAACTCCTCGGCCGTCATGCCTTTCCAGGCATAGACTGAAATACCAGCAGCAGCAATGGCTGCAGCAGCATGATCTTGGGTAGAGAAAATATTACAGGATGACCAGGTAACTTCCGCACCTAAGGCCACTAAAGTCTCTATCAAAACAGCAGTTTGGATGGTCATATGAAGACATCCGGCAATCCTCGCCCCCTTCAATGGCTGTGAAGGACCAAATTCTTCCCTTAGAGCCATCAAACCTGGCATTTCCGCCTCTGCCAACGTAATCTCTTTTCTTCCCCATTCTGCCAGGGAAATATCTTTCACCTTATATTGGATGAATTTGTCAGACTTAATTTCAGACATATGATAAAATTATTTAATGAATTGATTTTCAATTTAGAGAGTTCAAATTTAAGGCATTTCGCCCACAAAATAAAATTTCGATTTACAGGTACTTAACCTCTTTGAAGCTGTAAAAGTTAATTGAACCGTCATTTTTTTTTATAATCAGTTTCCCAAACTGGTCTATCCCAAGGATTTCTCCTTCAAAAACCTCCCCATCGTCAAATTTGTGATTTTCATACACCCGGTAAAGACATTCCAGATATTTCTGCCTCAGTTGCTTTTTCTCTGCCTTTTTAAGCAAAACGTAATTTTTCTCGATTTTTGCAATCAGTAATTTGAAAATCTCCCATCTGTCCCACTCTTTGCCCGTAAGATCCCATAAAGAGGTAGCGAAGGGGATTTCTTTCATAGCTTGGTTGATATTCAACCCAATTCCCACTACGGCATACTCTATTCCCTTATGGCTGAGTATGTTTTCGATCAGAATACCGCCTAATTTTCCCTTTTCAAGATGCAGAATATCATTGGGCCACTTGACTACAATCCCCGGAAAATATTCCGACAGAGTCTCTGCCGCAGCGAGAGAGACAGCAATATTAAGTTCAAATTGCTCGGATGGATCCAGAAAATACGGTTGAAGGACCAGAGAAAAAGTCAGATTCTTGTTAGGCTCTGACCACCACCTGTTACCTCGCTGTCCCCTGCCCTTAGTTTGTGAATCAGTCAATATGATACTGCCTTCTGCCAATTCCCTTTTCCGTATTTTTTCGAGTGCGAGGTCATTGGTAGAATGACACTCTGTCAGGAAATGAATATCTTTTCCAAGAAAAACCGTATTGGCAAGGATTTTATGCATTCTTTTATTAGTTAATTTGTGGGGCAATAAGGATATTTAAGCCTTCAATTAAAGTCAATATAATAAAGGGCAAAATTAGTATATTAAAACATGACAGCAGAAGAGCTGAGTAAAGTAATTGTAAAAGGCATGGAAGAAAAAAAGGCTTCCGATATTGTGGTGATGGACTTAAGAGGGGTGAAAAATTCTTTTACCGATTTTTTTGTGATCTGCTCGGGAAACTCCGACACACAAATTGAAGCCATTTCGGATTCTGTTGAAGCTGAAGTGATCAAAACCAATAAAGAAAGGCCATTCCGCAGTGAGGGTAAGAACAACAAACAATGGATCCTGATGGATTATGTGGACGTGGTAGCCCATATCTTCTTAAAAGACAAAAGGTCATTTTATGGCCTGGAAGAACTTTGGGGGGATGCAAAAATCACCAGAATCGAGTCCTGAAAGTTTTGAACTTTCATGTCCCAAAAACGTTTTAAATTGAGTTCAAGTCAGTATAGCATAAAAGGATGAGCGAAAACAATAAGAATAATAAAAACTTCATTCCGAAAACACCTCAGAAGCCTAATTTTCAGCTTTGGCTGATCATTACAGCTGTAATTGTCCTGATCGGTCTCACTTGGTTTAACCAAAGGAACACCGTCATTGACATTACACTGAAGAAGTTTGAAGATATGTATCTGGCCAATGATGTGGCCAAAGTGGTAGTCATTTACAACCAAAACCTGGTAGAGGTCAGCCTAAAACCAGAGGCTTTACAGAATAAAAAATACAAAGACGAGCTGGAAGCCAACAGCCCGTTTTTTACACCAAACGGACCTCATTATCAGGTAAAGATAGCTTCAGTTGATAAATTCATTGAGGATTTTCAAAAACTCGAAAGTACAAAGCCGGACAGTGAAAGAATTGGGTATACAGCAAAAACCCAGGAATCCTGGACGAATTGGTTTTCCAGCTTTGGATTCCTGATCCTGTTGTTCCTGTTTTTCTGGATCATGATGAGAAGGATGGCAGGACCCAGTGGACCAGGTGGTCAGATATTTAATGTTGGAAAATCAAGGGCCCAGCTGTTTGATGCCGAAAACAAAGTAAAAATCACCTTTGACAATGTAGCCGGATTGGATGAAGCCAAAGAAGAAATTCAGGAAATCGTTGAGTTCTTGAAAAACCCTTCCAAATTCACTAAGCTTGGCGGAAAAATCCCAAAGGGGGCCCTCCTTGTCGGCCCTCCTGGAACCGGTAAGACCTTGCTTGCAAAAGCAGTGGCCGGTGAGGCTGGCGTACCTTTCTTTACCTTATCAGGCTCAGATTTCGTGGAAATGTTTGTAGGGGTAGGAGCTGCAAGGGTGAGGGACTTGTTTAAGCAAGCCAAAGAAAAAGCACCTTGTATTATATTCATTGACGAAATTGACGCGATCGGTAGATCAAGAGGTAAAGGCCAAATGCCAGGCTCTAATGACGAAAGGGAAAACACACTCAACTCCCTGTTAGTGGAAATGGACGGTTTTGGAACAGACTCTGGAGTCATTGTCCTTGCTGCTACCAACAGACCTGATGTTTTGGACTCCGCCTTGTTGAGGCCAGGACGTTTTGATAGACAGATATCTGTAGACAAACCGGATATCTTGGGTAGAGAGGCCATCTTCAAGGTTCACCTCAAGCCTATCAAAACCACTGATAATGTAGATGCCAAAAAGTTAGCTGCCCAAACACCTGGTTTTGCAGGAGCTGAAATAGCCAACGTATGTAATGAAGCAGCCCTAATCGCCGCCAGAAGGAATAAATCAGCGGTAGATATGCAGGATTTCCAAGACGCGATTGACAGGGTGATTGGAGGATTGGAGAAGAAGAACAAAATCATATCTCCAGAAGAAAAACAAATCGTGGCATACCATGAAGCTGGTCATGCTGTAGCGGGTTGGTTCTTGGAACACGCCGATCCATTGGTGAAAGTAAGTATTGTGCCAAGAGGGGTTGCTGCCCTGGGTTACGCCCAATACCTACCAAAAGAGCAATTTCTCTATCAAACCGAGCAATTATTGGATGAAATGTGTATGACCCTCGGAGGTAGGGCAGCGGAAGAAATTGTGTTTGGAAAAATATCCACTGGAGCCCTTAGTGATCTGGAACGGGTAACTAAGATGGCCTACTCCATGGTTTCCATCTACGGTATGAACGATAAAATAGGCAACGTGTCATTCTACGACAGTAAAGGAAACGATTACAGGATGACCAAGCCTTATTCTGAAACAACCGCAGAAACCATTGATGAAGAGGTCAGAAAATTGATTTCCACAGCTTATGAAAGGACAAAAGACCTGCTGAGAAGCAAAAGGAATGAATTAGAAACCCTTGCCAAAGAATTGCTTGAAAAGGAAATCCTTTTCCAAACAGATTTGGAAAGACTGATTGGAAAAAGGCCTTTCGCTAAGGAAACTACCTATGAGGCCTATACCAAAAAATCCGAAGAGAAAGAAAAATCTGAACTGGCCAAAACTCAAGCTGAAAACAAAACTGAAAATAAGACTGAGGATACTCCTAAAGAAGAACCTCAGGTAGAAGAAAATAAAGGTTAAGCTTAACTTCAAATTCGAAATAGCCTTTCTTTAAGAGGGGCTATTTTTTTTTTATCCTGCTGTTTGTCTTTTGCAATTTAAACCAATGACAGGAACATACTTTTCCTGTTTAAGACCTAATCCTTATCTTTGAGGTTCCTATATTGACATCATGAATATTTCCCTTCACGAAAAGAAAGTTTTTTTTGCATCAGATTTCCATTTGGGCGCTCCCGATGAAATAAGCAGTAAGGAAAGAGAAAGAAAAATAATCAAATGGCTGGACAGCGTAGAAAAGGAAGCAGAAGCCATCTTTTTGGTAGGTGATATTTTTGATTTTTGGTTTGAATATGACAAAGTAATACCAAAGGGCTTCATCCGTTTTATTGCCAAAATTGCTGATCTGAGAGATAAAAACATACCTGTTTTTTTCTTTACCGGAAACCATGACCTTTGGATGAAGGATTATTTTACTCAGGAACTCGGAGTCCCTGTTTACCATAACCCAATTGAAATAACCATAGAAGGAAAAAAATTCCTCATTGGTCATGGGGATGGATTAGGGCCAGGAGATGAAACCTACAAGGTTTTAAAAAAAATATTTACTAATCCATTTTGCCAATTGCTGTTCAAATGGCTCCATCCGGATATAGGCGTCAGGTTTGCGCATAAATGGTCCAAAAACAGCAGAATCACCAACCTGAAAAAAAATGAGGGAGAATTTAAAGGGGATGATGAATGGTTATGGGCCTACTGCAAGCAGCTAATTAAAAGCAAACATTTCGATTATTTTGTGTTTGGACATAGACACCTTCCCTTAGACCTTCCGGTGGGGAATAAGTCAAGGTATTATAATCTGGGTGAGTGGGTCAACTATTGCACTTATGGTGTATTTGATGGCCAAAAATTTGAGGTGAAAAAATTCGAAGAATGAAACGAATCCTGACTTTCATATTGCCCTTCCTTTTCCTCAACGTCTCCTTTGCACAGGAAAGTTGGGAATTGGAAAGCAACATTGATTTTCCAAGGTTAGGATTGATTTCCTTGGATAATCAGGGTTTTATCTTTATAGCTGATCTCGAAGGGAATATTTACCAATATGATAGGACAGGAAAAGAAGTTAATAATTTTTCCCCACCCCGTCAAGGCGCCCTCATTTCATTAGAGGCCGCCCGAACAGCAAATATTTTCACCTTCTCCATAGACCTTCAAGAATACAGGATTTTGGATAGGTTTATCAACCCAATAGCAGAAAACCGCGTGCCATTGGACCAAATCACGCTAGCGAAATCTGCGACCTTGGGCAATAATAATATCATTTGGTTTTTTGACGAAGCGGATCTGTCTCTCAAGCAATTTGACTTCAGGATCAGAAAGGTACAGCAGCAGCAACCTTTGAATTTAATTCTTAACCAATCCTCATTGGATATCAGGGACATGAGAGAATATCAGAACCTTTTATTTTTGAACATAAGGAATGAAGGAATCTATATCCTTGACAATCAGGCAAATATGATCAAACACCTACCTGTAATGCTTGAACAGAAATTCTCCTTCTGGAAGAATTTTCTTGTTTATGTAAGCGATGGAAATATCAATTTGCAAAACTTCATGACCGGAAAAATGGAAACAGTTCCACTGCCGGAAAATATTACTGTAAAGGAAGTTTTGATTAATCAATACAATGTGATTTTAAGTGACGGGAGAAATATTTTTATATACCCCAAGTCCAAAAGTCCCTTAAAAGATTTTTAAAAATAAAAATCCCAGCCACTGACTGGGATCTATGTTGAACTCAGGATTTCCAGTTATTAGGAGATTTCAACCAAAGTGATATCAAAAATCAAATCTTTCCCAGCCAAAGGATGATTGGCATCTAATGTGATTTTAGCTTCATCTACGTAAGTTACTTTAACAGGAACGGGCTGTCCAGCCTGGTTTTGAAGAGACAACTCCATGCCCACCTCTGGTTTAATATGAGGAGGAACTTGCTCCATAGGTATATCCAACATCATATCTTCCCTTTTTTCGCCATAAGCCTCCGCACAGGGAATCGTTACACTTTTTTCCTCCCCAATTTGCATTCCATGTACGGCTGCGTCAAATCCTTTGATCATATTGCCATCACCCAGCACAAACTGAAGTGGTTCTCTATTTGCCGAACTGTCAAACACAGTCCCATCTTCAAGCCTTCCTGTATAGTGGACTTTCACCGCATTGCCTTTGCTTGCTACTGCCATAATTATGTTTTTGAATTGATAAGTTACAAAGGTAACACTTTTGAAGCCTAATAAAAAGCCAGTCCGCTTTCATCACACCAACTGTCCGCTTTTTATAAGCAAATGTTCGTTTTTGAACACTTTAATATTTATATTTGATGAATAGGGGCAAAAAATGCTGGTTTTTAAAATGGCATCATTTTGTCTTTACAACCTACAAAAATTCGGCACCATGGAAAATCCACAATTAGGAAAAATATTGATCATAGATGACAACGAGGACTTGTTGTTTGCGGCAAAAATGCTTTTGAAAAAATATGCCAAAGAAGTGACCATAGAAAAAGACCCCAGAAGAATTCCTTTTTTGGTCAATAACAACAGCTATGATGTCATTTTATTGGACATGAATTTCACAGAGGATACCACTTCCGGAAAAGAAGGTTTCCATTGGTTGAAACAAATCAAAGAAATCGACCCGAAAGCCGTTGTAATCTTGATCACTGCTTTTGGGGATGTGGAAATGGCAGTAAAGGCGCTCAAAGAAGGTGCTACTGATTTTATTCTGAAACCATGGCAAAACGAAAAACTCCTTGCCACTTTAACAGCTGCCAGCAGGTTGAAAGAAAGTTATGACGAGGTAGACAAGCTTTCCAAAAAGCAGAAACAGCTACAATCCGACGCCAAAAAACCATACACTGACATCATTGGCTATAGCGCCTCGATGAAGAACATCTTCTCTATCATTGACAAAGTGGCCCAAACCGATGCCAATGTCCTGATTCTTGGCGAAAATGGTACGGGTAAGGAATTGATTGCACGCGCCATCCATGACAGGTCGTTACGGAAAGATGAAATTTTCGTCGGTGTAGATATGGGGGCCATTACCGAGACCCTATTTGAAAGCGAACTGTTCGGGCATAAGCGTGGAGCTTTTACAGACGCCAAAGAAGACAGGGCGGGAAGATTTGAGATTGCAGACAAGGGCACGTTGTTCTTGGATGAAATCGGTAATTTGAGCATGCCTTTACAATCCAAATTATTAACTGTTCTCCAAAAAAGAGAAGTAACTCGTATCGGCACCAACAAACCTATACCGGTAGATATCCGGCTGATCTGTGCCACTAATATGCCGGTCCATGACATGGTACTGGACAATACTTTCAGACAAGATTTACTTTATCGGATCAATACCGTTGAAATATTCCTGCCTCCATTGAGAGAAAGACAGGATGATATTCCCTTATTGGCAGAGCATTTCCTAAAAATATACAGCCAAAAATACCGTAAAACATTCAAAGGCTTTACGCCTTCAGCCATGCAATTGCTCCAAAGGTACAACTGGCCCGGAAATATCCGGGAATTGCAGCATGCCATAGAAAGGGCCATCATCATGGCTGACGGGGAAGATTTGGACAGCAGGGATTTCTTCTTCCTTTCGGCCAAACCTACCAATGAAAAAATTGCAACTCCTGCAACTTTCAACCTGGATGAAGTCGAAAAAACTACCATTCAGAGAGTTATTGATAAGAACGGAGGAAATATTTCTAAAGCCGCAAAAGAGCTGGGATTAACCCGTGCTTCTTTGTACAGAAGATTGGAAAAATATGGATTATAAAGTTGGCCTGCTCGGAAGAATTGCTCTTTTGGCAGTTTCTCTATTTTTACTCTCCTATTTCATGATCAATGGATCAGGAGTATTCATCATTTCACTTTTCATCATCCTGGTATTGGCACAGGTGATTCTACTGCTTCGGTATTCAGAAAATTCCTTCAAAAAAGTCAGGCAATTTTTAGATAACATCAAACAGGACGATTACACGAATGTCTACCCCGTGAAATTTGACGGCACAGAGACAGACGACCTCCACATTGAGTTCAATGCTATCTTAGCCAAACTGCAGGAAGATCAGGCAGAAAAAGAGGCCAATTACCAATATTTCCGCTCAGTCTTCCAGCACCTCAGCATAGGATTGATCACCTTTGATGAGGAAGGGAAAGTGCAGATTGTCAACACAGCGGCAAAACGAATGCTCAACATCCAAAACCTGGTCAATATCCATGAAGTCGAAAAAATCAACAAAGAACTTCACCATGCCATACACCACCTGAGAACCGGAGGAAGCGAATTGATTAAAATAGCCCATCCTGATGGCATTATGCAGCTTTCAGTCTATGTCATAGAGTTGATA
The DNA here is from genome assembly GCF_004216715.1 of Cecembia calidifontis. Taxonomy (NCBI): domain Bacteria; kingdom Pseudomonadati; phylum Bacteroidota; class Cytophagia; order Cytophagales; family Cyclobacteriaceae; genus Cecembia; species Cecembia calidifontis. The sequence goes on along the minus strand of NZ_SGXG01000001.1, from coordinate 2,483,538 downwards.
TTGCGTGAAACCAAATTCAAATTGGTTTCTCTCCAAAATATTCAAAGCGAGCTGGAAGAGAAGGAAATGGAAGCATGGCAGAACCTGGTCCGGGTACTTACCCACGAAATCATGAACAGTATTGCACCAATTTCTTCCCTGGCCGCCACTGTCAAAGGAGATATTGAACAAAAACTGGATATGAATGTCGCTGTGACACATTCAGACATGGAAGACTATCTTATGGCCCTGGGAACCATAGAAAAACGCAGCGAGGGAATGATCAATTTTGTAAGTGACTTTAGAAGTTTAGCCCATATTCCTACTCCAAAATTCCAGACCATTCAGTTAAAAAAACTGTTTGCACAACTGGAAACCTTACTGCAACACCAATTCGATAACCATCAGATCATCCTTAGAACCAATATTGAACCTGATGAGCTCATCCTATTTGGAGATCAAAACCTGATAGAACAGGTTCTGATCAATCTGATCCAAAATGCCATTCATGCGGTGGAGGATGCTGTCATGCGCATCATCACCTTAAGTGCCTATATTGATGAATCAGGCAAAATCATCATAGAAGTTAGCGACAGCGGAAAAGGCATTGAAGAAGAAGCGCTTTCAAAAATTTTCATCCCCTTCTTTACTACCAAAAAATCCGGATCCGGCATTGGCCTAAGCCTTTCCAAACAAATCATGAGAAGACATAAAGGCAATATCCAGGTAAAATCAACATTGGGGGAAGGCACCACTTTCAAACTGATTTTCAATGCCTAAAAATGACCTGCAAAAAGGTTTTGATCATCAAGTAGATTGAATGGGGGAAGCTTTATTTACCCTTGGTATAGATATAAGATGGCCCATCACAAGCCGACCAAGAGTTATTGATCAACTTTCTATCTTTGGTTACAAATAATGTTTCTTTAGGACCTTCTCCGCAGTTAGCCGCCATATTGACATTGGTATCATAGCTAAGCTGCAACACAAATAGCATTGTATCATCCTGTCCCTGAAGAGCATCAAATGTATACACCCCTAAGGCCTGACTTGGGACCTGAAGCTTTTCTCCCATTCCTTTAGGCTTGTTAGAAAACTTGATGAAAGTGCCATCATGGTTAAAAATGTATTTCTCATCGAAATCAACCTGCTCTTCCTCTATCCCAAGTATCTGCCAGGCCGGCACCATCAGCGACAAATTCCAATACCCATTAATAGTAAATTCAGGCTCCTTGTCATCCTGGTTGCAGGAAGCCAATACAATAAAAAGGAATGGAACAAAGAAGAAAATTTTTTTCATGACCTGATCAACTCTGGAATAAAACGATACTTTTAATATAATGTTTGGACCATCTTTGACAATGTAGTTAAACATTTGCAATAAACCTCTTGGGAGGCCCTGAAACTCCATTTTTTCACCCTGAAGATAAGCAAATACGCAATTTTAACACTTCATTAACAATCAATTCACAATCAGCACCTAAGAGTTTAAAAACTTCTTGAAAGCATAATATCCTATTCATCATCAGTTGATGTACCGGCTGTAACTTGCATACAAAACTGATAGTGTTGAAAACCCATTTCAAAACCATTGTAATCTCCGATGTCCATCTGGGCACACGGGGAGCCAAAGCAAAAGAAGTAGCAAGATTCCTCAAGCAGTACAGCTGTGAAAACCTCATCCTTAATGGTGATATCATAGACGGCTGGCAGCTTAAAAAATCAGGATCCTGGAAGAGAAAACATACCCGGTTTTTCAACAGGGTGCTAAAAATGATCGAACAGGAAAATACAAAAGTTTTTTACCTTAGAGGAAACCACGATGATTTTTTGGATCAGATCCTTCCCTTACAAATCGGTAACCTGTCTATTCTCAACGACATGGTTTATGAAAGCCATGGCAAAAAATATTTCATTACCCATGGGGATATTTTTGACAGTGTCACCACCAACTTCCGATGGATTGCCCATCTGGGAGATATTGGTTATACCTTCCTGCTTTGGCTCAACAGACAGGTCAATTACCATAGGAGAAAAAAAGGACTCCCTTATTTCTCCCTTTCCCAATATGTCAAAGGCAAAGTTAAATCCGCCGTATCTTACATAGACCAATATGAGGAAGAACTGGCAAAAATGGCAAAGGCTAAGGGCTGTGACGGAATTATCTGTGGACACATCCATAAGGCCGAAAACCGGGTAATAGACGGTGTTGTTTACTTAAATTCAGGAGACTGGGTAGAAACCATGAGTGCACTGGCCGAAGACCACGAAGGCAACTGGCAATTGATTTATTACAACCAGATTTCATTCAAAAAATCTTCTGAGGATAAGGAAATGGACAAAATTGTCAACTTCCCGGTTACTGATTATAAAACTGTGGCTTTCGGAAAGCTGCCTGATGCATTGGATCCCAAAAAATTCTTTTTGTAAATGAAGTTTCTGTTCATTGTTCAAGGAGAAGGCAGGGGCCATATGACACAGGCCATTTCACTTTTCCAATTGCTTCAATCTTCCGGGCATGAAGTGGTAAGTGTCTGCATTGGAAAAAGCTCCAGAAGAGAAATTCCCGATTTTGTAAAAAACTCCTTGAAATGTCCCATCCATACTTTTGAAAGCCCCAACTTCATTACTGACAAAAAGGGAAAGGGAATTCTTTTAAGAAAAACCATTTCACATAATTTGAAGCTAATAGCTTCATTTCGTAAAAGCTTAGGCAGCCTTCACGATATCATCACTGAAGCCAAACCTGATGTAATCCTTAATTTTTATGATATACTTGGTGGTCTATATAATTTTATTTATAGACCGGAAAGTGAGTTTTGGGTCATTGGCCATCAATACTTGATTTACCATCCTGAATTCCCCTTTGCCCCCAATCAAAGGCTTCAAAAATGGCTTTTTAAAATCAATACCGCTGTCACGGGCTTGCTTGCCCATAAAAAACTGGCACTTTCCTTTCGCCCATTGGGACCAAGTCAGAATAAAAATCTATTTGTCCTTCCTCCATTGCTTAGAAAAGAAGTCAAATCAATTCCTTCGCAAGAAGGGGATTTCTACCTTGCTTATATGGTCAATGCAGGTTATAGTGAAGAAGTCATGGCTTTTGGGAAAAATAATCCTGATCTAAAAATTGAGGCTTTTTGGGATCAAAAAGATGCTGCTAAAAAATTTCAACCCCTGCCCAATATCACCTTCCATCAAGTCAACGACCGTTTATTTTTGGAAAAAATGGCAGCCTGCAAAGGGTTGGTCTGTACAGCCGGTTTTGAATCGGTGTGTGAAGCCATGTATTTTGGAAAACAGGTAATGGTAGTGCCTGTTCAGGGGCAATATGAACAGGCTTGTAATGCGATTGATGCTGAACTTTCAGGGGCAGGTATCCAACATACCAGCTTTGATTTCAAGTATTTTGATGATTTCCTCAAGCAAAAAGAGAGAAAAAACGCTTCCGCCAAAGAATGGATTGATAGCTTTCCAATTGTTTTTGGGGAAATCATTGCCCCTCCCACTACCTTAAATACCAACGAGGATATGTCCAGGTTAGACGATCTTCAAATGGCAACAGCTTGATTTTTTTTCACTTTCATTTAAACTTATACCCAAATAAACTGGTTTAGTACTCGGTTTCCATTCACTCAATTACCGGGTTTTTTCCGGGCAATTAAGGCTGTGGAGGACAATTATATTAACCGGCCTTGACTTCCAATTAAAAAAAATTGGGCCTTTATAGAATTCCATTACCTGGACAATTCAAAAAATGGTAATTTCAAGGCTGCTTATTTGGATAGAAGATTCATGAATATAGAAAAACAAAGGCTTCAGGAAGACAGGGAATGGAAGAAGCATTGGAAAAAGTGGGGGCCTTACCTGACTGAAAGACAGTGGGGAACTGTGAGAGAGGATTATAGCCCAAATGGAGCCGCTTGGGACAATGTCACCCATGAGGAAGCTAGGAGCAAAGCCTACAGATGGGGAGAGGAAGGAATCGGTGGGATATCAGACTTTAAACAGAAATTATGTATTGCCTGGGCTTTCTGGAACGGAAAGGATCCCATGATCAAAGAGAGACTTTTTGGACTGACAGGTCCTCAGGGCAATCACGGGGAAGATGTAAAGGAATTGTATTACTACCTCGATTCTACTCCTACCCACAGCTATATGAAAATGCTGTACAAATACCCCCAAAATGAATTCCCTTACAAACAACTTTTGGAGGAAAATAGGAGGAGGACCAAAAATGACCCTGAGTTTGAAATTTTGGACACAGGGATATTTGATGATGATGCCTATTTTGACATTTTTATTGAATATGCTAAGAATGACATTGAAGATATAGCTGCTTTTGCCACTATTCACAATAGGGGAAAAGAAGATGCTGAAATCTGGGTTATGCCCACCATCTGGTTCAGAAAGGTTTGGTTTACAGGCCATGAACCTTTTTTACCCAAATTGTCCAAATGGGATGACAAAGTCATCAAAGCCTACAGCCCAAAGAGCGGAAATTATTTTTTCACATTTGATGGCAACCCGGAATTCAAGTTCTGCGACAATGAAACCAACAGGGAAAAGCTTTACCATATTCCCAATGAGAAAAAGTACCTCAAAGACGCCATCAATGACTATGTGGTCCATAAATATTCCCATCACCTGAATCCGGATGATTATGGGACCAAGATGGCTGCTATCTATAAAATTACCATTCCGGCAGGACAGAGCCATGTGGTGAAATTTAGAATGACCCATCAGATCATAGGGGATTGCCTGACTCCTTGTGAAGATATCCTGATACAAAGGAAAAAAGAAGCAGATGAATTTTATGGGGAAATACAGGAAAGGGTCAAGGATGAAGATATGAGAAACATCCAAAGACAGGCCTTTGCAGGAATGATGTGGGGGAAACAGTTTTACTACTACGACGTGGAACGATGGCTGGAAGGAGATCCCGGAAGGTATTCTCCACCCAAAGAAAGAAAAAAGGGCAGAAACCACCAATGGAGACATCTCCACAATTACGACATCATTTCCATGCCGGACAAATGGGAATATCCATGGTATGCCGCTTGGGACCTGGCATTTCACTGTATTCCTATTGCGAGAATAGATCCGGATTTTGCCAAGAATCAACTGGTATTGCTGCTGAATGACTGGTACATGCATCCCAATGGGCAAATTCCTGCCTATGAGTGGAATTTCAGCGATGTCAATCCACCTGTACACGCCTATGCGGTACTGCGTGTGTACCAAATAGACAAAAAAATGAACGGAGGCAAGGGAGATCAGGCCTTTCTGGAAAGGTGTTTCCACAAATTGATGATCAATTTTACCTGGTGGGTCAATCAAAAGGACAGCGATGGTAAAAATATCTTCGAGGGTGGATTCCTGGGACTGGATAATATTTCGGTGATTGACAGAAGCCATGCCCATCATTACAGCGGCAAACTGGAACAGGCAGATGCCACATCCTGGATGGCCATGTTCTCTTTGAACATGCTCAGGATTTCCTTGGACCTCTGCGAATTCAATAAAAACTATCAATATACCGCCGGAAAATTCCTGGAGCATTTCCTTTACATCGCCGGAGCTATGAACAATATCTCAGGTGAAAGCATCAGCCTTTGGAATGATGAGGAGAACTTCTTTTTTGACCTGTTTCATCTTCCCGGGAAGGAGCCACAGGTGATGAAAGTTAAATCCATTGTAGGCATTATACCGCTATTTGCGGTAGAATCCATCAGAGTGGATATGTTCGATAGTCTGCCGGATTTTAAGAAGCGGATGGAGTTTTTCTTAAAGGAAAAACCAAAATTAGCTGCGCTGGTATCCAGCTGGATCAAACCGGGATTTGAAAAAAGAAGACTGTTCTCTCTGCTGAGGGGACACAGGATGAAAAGTATCCTGAACAAAATGTTGGACCCTGAGGAATTCCTCAGTGACTTTGGCATCAGGTCCCTTTCCAAATACCATGAAAAACATCCCTATAGCCTGAGGATCAACGGAGATGTGATGACAGTAAAATATACTCCCGGAGAATCGGATTCGTTGATGTTTGGAGGAAATTCCAATTGGCGAGGGCCTATTTGGTTCCCCATCAACCACTTGATCATAGAATCTTTACGCAAATTTGATTATTACTACGGGGGTGAGTTTTCCATAGAATACCCTACAGGTTCCGGCAATTTCCTGACCATGGACCTTATCGCTAAAGAACTCTCCCTAAGGTGCATCAAAATCTTCCTGAAAGACGAAAATGGTCAGAGGCCGGTATATGGAAAGCACAAAAAAATGCAGGAAGACCCACACTTCAAGGACTACATCTTATTTTATGAGTACTTCCATGGAGACAATGGGGCAGGATTGGGAGCCTCCCATCAGACGGGTTGGACGGGATTGGTAGCTGAAATGATCCATAAATATTACAAACCCAAAAAAGAATACGAAGAGAATGCTGAGGCCATATTTAGAATCTGACAGGATAGAGGCCGGATGTGATGAGGTGGGAAGGGGCTGCCTTTCAGGGCCTGTAGTAGCTGCGGCGGTTATCCTGCCCGGAGATTATGCCAATGAGTTTATCAATGATTCAAAAAAACTCAGCAAATCCAACAGAAATTCGCTTGTGGAGGAAATCAAATCAACCGCCATTGCTTGGGCCATAGCTGAGGCAAGTGTAGAGGAAATTGATCGAATCAATATTCTGAACGCTTCCTTTCTGGCAATGACCCGCGCTGTGGAAAAATTGGGGCAAAGACCTGATCATTTGCTGATAGATGGCAACAGGTTCAAGACACGTTTGACCATTCCTTATTCCTGTATCGTGAAAGGGGATTCAAAATTTGCCAGTATAGCCGCTGCCTCCATCCTGGCAAAAGTGTACCGCGACGGTTTGATGGAAAGAATGGCACTGGAATACCCTGGCTATGGTTGGGAAAAAAATGCAGGATATCCAACAAAGACGCATCGTGAAGGAATCATCAGATTAGGCTTGACACCCATTCATAGAAAATCCTTCAGGCATCTTCCTGAGCAAATAAAATTGGATTTTTAAAACCGCATCAACATATAGCCTTGAGGCACATATTTGGTCAATGTAGTCAGCATAGATAAGGCAATTTCCGTTCCTCCCCACACATCCGAAGTTTTCATATCCCTGGCTATAAGTGACTGGCCGCATACATAAAATTCAACGCCCGCAGCCTTCAAAGCTTCATACACAGGAAGGTTCGGGTTCTTGACCCCAAATAACTTTTCATAGAAAGCATCATTTAAGATACTGTAAACAGCTCCTCCGTGCACGGCAACCTTGACCTTCAGGTTCTCTCTTGGTACTCCCCCCAAACCGTGAAGATTTATCATTCGGGCGATATTTTCCACCATTCGGTTAACCTGCTTTGGGTTTTCTGCTCCGGAAACCAAATCGATGATTATTTTAAATTCACCATTTGGGTCAGGCATTTCTGTGGCTTCGGAGATGGCATAGATTCCACCAAAACCTTTAACAATAGGAAATTGAGCTTCTTGGGCAAATGCAGCTTGAGAATACCCAAATATCAATAAAACCAATAGGGCTAAATACTTCAAGTTATAAATTGATTAGATATCATTGATTACAGTGGTTCTGACAATCACCCCTGAAGCACAAACTCAAACCTCAATTTTACGGATAATGAACTCAGCTTGATTGACTCTGACTCCTTTAGGTATTGTCAATCCAAAAATTACATATTTATTTTCGTACCAATGTAAAAATTTTGAAGAAGGAAAAGAATTTTAGATAGATATCCAAAACTTTACCTGAGATGGTCTGTGTATATAAGGAATCTGTAAAGAAGAAAAAATCAGACAAAACAAGAAAATTAAATACACCTTTCTCCCGCAATATAAAACTTTATAGTTCTTCATGACGGAAAGTGCAAAAAAATAAGTTGCAAAGTTTTTAAACCCTGTAATTCTGTAAAAAATTAAAGCCCCGGAGATTCCGGGACTTTGTGCGCACGAGAAGAGTCGAACTTCCACGCCCGAACGGGCACTACCCCCTCAAAGTAGCGTGTCTACCAATTTCACCACGTGCGCTTTTGAGGTCTGCAAAAGTAGAAAGCTTTACTGTTCGTTGCAAGTCAAAACTTCAACTTTCAAATAAAATTTTATTGGAACACCTTTCTTTCCGCCGCCAATAAAGTATTGTACAACAATGAAGCAATAGTCATAGGGCCAACCCCACCCGGCACAGGGGTAATAGCCGAGGCTTTTGCTGCCACTTCATCAAACTTCACGTCACCGATCAATCTAAAGCCGGACTTCTTGGCAGGATCATCTATTCTATGGATTCCCACATCAATTACCACAGCACCTTCCTTGACCATATCTGCTGTGACAAATTCAGGCTTGCCTATGGCCACAATCAGGATATCGGCAGTTCGGGTAATTTCCGGAAGGTTTTTGGTCCGACTATGGGTCAAGGTAACTGTACAGTTACCCGGATAATCGTTCCTTGCCATCAAGATACTCATCGGAGAGCCAACAATATGGCTCCTACCAATAACCACACAATGCTTTCCTGAGGTCTCTATGTTGTACCGTTTCAACAATTCCACTATACCATAAGGAGTAGCGGCCACATAAGCAGGCCAACCCAAGGTCATACGGCCCACATTGGCCGGGGTGAAGCCATCCACGTCCTTTTCAGGTTTAATCTTGTCCGTTACTTTTTCGACAGCAATATGTTTGGGAAGTGGAAGCTGAACAATCAAACCATCAATAGCAGGGTTCTGATTGATATCCTCCACCACTTTCAACAATTCCTCTTCAGACACCGTCTCTTCCAATCTCACCAATGTAGAATCAAAGCCTACCTGTTCACAAGCCTTCACCTTAGCCCCCACATACGTTTGACTGGCACCATCGTTTCCTACAAGCACAGCTGCCAAATGCGGTATTTTTCCGCCTTCAGCCTTAATCTCTGCTACCCTTGCAGCAATTTCTGACTTGATTTGATCCGAGGTCTTTTTACCGTCTATGATTGTTGGCATGATGGAAGAAGGGTTAATAGAGATTGGTAATTTGTTAAGTTTTAAGTGTTACATGTTAATAGGCTATCGGATTCAAAATCCGCAATATAGCATCAGGAAATTGCAAATTTCGAGAAGTTTCCAAAATCCGCCTTCCGACATCCGAAATTCAGTCTAATTTCTCGCTTCTCGCCTCTCCTCTTAATCCAACTTCAACACCGCCATAAATGCTTCCTGCGGCACTTCCACATTTCCTACCTGCCTCATTCTCTTCTTACCTTTCTTCTGCTTTTCGAGGAGTTTACGCTTTCGGGAGATATCACCACCATAACACTTGGCCAAAACGTTTTTCCTCAAGGCTTTGATGGTCTCGCGGGCAATGATTTTGGTACCAATGGCAGCCTGGATCGCAATTTCAAACATCTGTCTTGGAACAAGCTCTTTCAATTTTTCACAGAGTCTCTTGCCCCATTCGTATGCCTTGTCTCTATGGACAATAGCAGATAGTGCATCTACCACCTCTCCATTCAACATCACATCCAACCTCACCATATTAGACTCTCTGAATCCTATCAGTTCATAATCCAAGGAGGCATAACCCCTGGAGATGGTTTTTAGCTTATCAAAGAAATCAAATACGATTTCAGCGAGTGGCATATCAAAAGTAAGCTCCACCCTATCGGAAGTCAAGTAAACCTGGTTTTTGATCTGACCCCGCTTCTCCATGCAAAGCTGGATAACAGGGCCTACGTATTCGGAAGCAGTAATGATAGTCGCCTTTACAAAAGGTTCTTCGATATGCTTGAATTTGTTGGGATCCGGCATATCAGAAGGCGCATTGATGATCTTATATTCATTGTTGTTCATCAATGCCCTGAACTGTACCGATGGAACGGTAGTGATTACCGTCATATCAAATTCACGCTCCAGACGCTCCTGGATAATCTCCATGTGAAGCATGCCCAAGAATCCGCACCGGAATCCAAAACCTAAGGCCGCAGAAGTTTCAGGTTCCCATACCAGGGAAGCATCATTCAGCTGCAACTTTTCCATGGAAGCCCTAAGCTCTTCAAACTCGGTGGTGTCCACCGGATAAATACCGGCAAAAACCATTGGTTTTACGTTTTCAAATCCCTTAACAGCTGCAGCACAGGGCCTTTTCACGTGGGTGATGGTATCCCCCACTTTTACCTCTTTGGCCACTTTGATACCTGAAATCAGGTAACCTACGTTACCGGCAGATAAGGTTTGCTGAGGAATCTGGTTGATTCCGAGGATCCCGATCTCATCAGCATCATATTCTCTGCCTGTATTGACGAATTTGATCTTATCTCCTTTATTGATGGTGCCGTTAAAAATCCTGAAAATAACTTCAACCCCACGGAAAGAATTGTAGACGGAATCAAAAATCATTGCCTGTAAGGGAGCTTCCGGGTCACCCTCAGGCGCCGGTATTCTTTCCACCACTGCATTAAGAATATCTTCAATTCCAATACCTTCTTTTCCTGAAGCAAGTATGATGTCTTCTCTTTTACAACCGATAAGTTCGATCACTTCATCGGCCACTACCTCAGGATCTGCCCCCGGCAAGTCGATCTTGTTCAATACCGGAATGATCTCCAGATCATGTCCTATGGCAAGATACAGATTGGATATGGTCTGGGCTTCGATTCCTTGGGAAGCATCCACAATCAACAGGGCCCCTTCACAAGCAGCGATAGAACGGGAAACCTCATAAGAAAAATCCACGTGTCCCGGGGTATCAATCAGGTTCAGGATATATTCTTCCCCTTTGTAATTATATTTCATCTGGATAGCGTGGGACTTGATGGTAATCCCTCTTTCACGCTCCAAATCCATATTGTCCAACAACTGGTCCTGCATCTCGCGCTCACTTACCGTATTGGTAAACTGCAGCAAGCGGTCTGCCAATGTACTCTTCCCATGATCAATATGGGCGATGATACAGAAGTTTCTAATTCTTTGCATATTCATACTGGCCGCAAAAATAGATAAAATTGTGGGTATTATTGATATTCCTTCAATCAGTATCACGTATATTTTAATGAGACATTGATGAAGGCATGCCTAATACCCCATAAACGGAACTGTTGAAACATTTTGTTTGGGAAAATAGACTAAATCTATTGACTAGATCGGCCGACATGCTTCCTCAGATTACTTTTTCTAAAACAGAATTGTTTTCTTTGTGCCCAAACAAAGCCCCATGAAAGCAGTAGCAGAAAAGAAAAGAAGGCAGAACATAGCTGAATATATCATTTACATGTATCAAATGGAGGACCTGCTCCGGGCCTATCAGTTCAACATGGAAGATATCAGTAAATATGTGGTGAGCCATTATCCGGTTTCGACCCAAGAAAAAGAAGAAACTTTTTCCTGGTTCCGGAATCTGGCTGAAGCGATGCTTGCGGAAAAATTAGAAAAAGGCGGGCATTTAAAAGAGACCCAGTGCTTAGTGGAAAATTTGGCAAAGCTGCACTGGGAACTACTCAAAAAGGACAAAACCTATTTTGAAATCTACCGGCAAGCTAAACCTCACCTGATTCACTTGATGGCCGAAGCAAAAGATGATTTCCCTTCAAATGAAGTTCAGCTTTTCTTGAATACCGTATATGGTAGATTGCTGGCAAGACTTCGTGGCAGGGATATCCCTCAGGACATCCTGGAAGCGACAGAGGCCTTTGGAAATGTATTGAGTTACCTTAACTGGGCTTTTTTGTCAGCGACGGAAAATCCAGAAAACACCTGATTCAGTAAAGCCATTCGTACACACTTTTATAACATCCCTTTTCCTCGATATAATCAAGAAACGCCTGATAAAATGGATGATGGCTCAAGGTTGCGCTGTCCCCCAATACAACAAGCTTTCTTTTGGCTCTGGTCAAGGCAACATTCATCCTCCTGGTATCGGAAAGAAAGCCTATCTCCCCTTTGGAATTGGATCTCACGAGAGAAATGAACATGATATCCCTCTCCTGCCCCTGAAAACCATCGATGGAGTCGATAGTCAACAATTCTGAAAAAGAACGCAAATTGGGATAGTCATAAGTTTCGAAAAGCAGTTCATTGAATTTCCTCACCTGAGCGCGATAAGGAGCCACCAATCCAATATTCCATTGATGGGTCTTTATTTTGGCAATCCCAACCCTTTTGATCATTTCCTCCAAATACCTCAGGGCAAATCTGGCTTCTTCAGTATTGAAAGTACTCAATGATTCCTCTTCAACCTGCTCGGTAAATCCACTGCCTGCGGTATCAATAAATTCCAAAACAGGTTCATCTTCTGAAAGAAAATGGTTTTGTGTATTCTCTGCTGCCTGCAATTCATTCCCGTAGAAAACCCTATTTGAAAAACCCATGATCAATTCCGGCATCCTATATTGGAGCTTAAGCATTTTTGAAGCCGAAGGTTGTCTTTTGATCACCTTTTCAAATAAGGTTTCGCTTAATCCTTTTCTGGCAGCCTCAAATGACTTAATGGTGGGTGGCAGCTGAAAATGATCTCCTGCCATCACAACCCTATCGGACTTTTGGATCGGTATCCAAGTGGCCGCCTCAAGCCCTTGCCCTGCCTCATCTATAAAAACAACAGGAAATCTCATCCCTTTCAGCGCAGCATTGGATGCCCCCACCAAAGTGGATGCAAACACCTTCGTCTGCTGAAACACATCATAGACAATGTATTCTTCCAAGTGTTCCGCTTCATCTTTGAACCTATTGGCCTCATCAAAAAGCCGTCTCCGCCGCATCCTTTCCTCTGGACCAAAGCTTCTTTTATATTTCTGGCCGAGTTTTCGGTATTCATCTGCTTTCTTCTTTAGCTTTTTCAGGTCTTTGTAGCTGTCATGCAAGGCAATTTTCGCTTCCAAAGTCTGGGAAAGGATATGTTCCTCCACTCTGGCCGGATGGCCTATTCTTAATGTGGAAACACCGGCTTCCTGAAGCTTTTCCACCAATAAGTCCACGGCAGCATTGCTTGGAGCACAGACCAATACCTGCTTATAAGTTTCCAAGCTACTTTGGATACCTTTGACCAAAGTGGTGGTCTTCCCCGTCCCGGGAGGGCCATGGATTATGGCCACATCTTTTGCAGCAGCCACAAGACCCAAAGCTTCCAGCTGACTTTCATTTAACCTGGAATCTTCAAGCTTATGGAATGCTCCAAAACTTGCAGCATTTTCTCCCAATAAAATATATTTCAGTTCAGCTAAGCGGCTCTTCTCCGCTTTGATTACAGCCTTCAAAGCTGACTCCATCTCCCTGTAACTTGCTTCGTCAAACAAAAGATCAATCCCTATTTTACCTTTGCTTAACCAATCCGGCAGTTCCTCCACCTGTAAGGTTACAGTCATCACATCTTTTTTCACCTGATTGATCACCCCGTTTATCCTCAAATCGGGAGAAATGTGGTTTTGTTGGTTGGAAAAAATGGACACAGATTTACCTGATTGGAACAAATGGCTTTGATTGGTATCGAATCTTTCAAGATCTACAATCCATCTTTCCCCAAAACCGATTTTTGATTTTTTCAATTGGACAGGATACCAACAAATACCTTCTTCCTTCTTGTCTGATATTGAGGTATATAAAAATTTCTTTTTGAACTGCTGTAAATCTTCCTCCCACTCCTGCTTCAAAAGTTTCAAAGAATTTTGTAATTCCTCCTGAATTTTTGACATATTTGACTAAATTTAGCACAAATCTAAGATTTAAAAACAAGCATTTTATCACCGTTTAGAAAAACGTGAATTATCTAGCACATGCATACCTGTCCTTTGGGGAGCCAAAGGTTTTGGTGGGAAATTTTATAGGTGATTTTGTCCGGGGATCTATCGAAAAATCCTACGAGAAAGAAATAGTCATTGGGGTCAAACTCCATTGGGCCATCGATAAATTCACAGACAATCACCCTGTGGTAAAGGAAGCCCAGGAAATTCTAAAACCTGAATATGGCCGATACTCTACAGTGATTACCGATATGTATTTTGATTATTTCCTCGCCAAGTATTGGAACAATTACCACCACCTCCCCCTTCAGGATTTTGTACAGGATGTCTATGAAACCATAGACAGTTTCAGAAATGTTGTCCCTGACAAATTCATGAAAACTTTTGCCTACATGCGTTATTACAATTGGCTTGGAGGATATGGGGAATTGGATGGCATCAGAAGGGCAATGACCGGGATGGCAAAAAAGACAAAATTTCAGTCTAATTTAGACACTGCACATATATTCCTCGACGAGCATCACGAATTTCTAAGGGTTCACTTCGGGGATTTTTTCGAAGACCTCGTAAGTCACTCTAAGAATAGACTATACGAACTCAAGTCAGAATTGAGTCCAGCATGATACATTGTAAACCAAGAACCAATACCTATCTGGCCCTAGTGCTTGTACTGCTCATTTTGGTCAGTGGCCTGATTTACATTCTCAACCACTTCGCTACCCAAAGAACATTCGGATTGGCCTTTTATCTGATAGCCTCAGTGATTCTGACCTTGGTAATCCTGCTTTTACTGATAAAAATGATGGCTGCTTTTAAATTTATCTCAGCAGGAAAAGAAAAAATCATCACCAGCTTGCCTTTAAGGGGTAAAACCATTTCATATGACCTCAATCAGGTCATGGTGTGGGATGAGGAAAAGATGATTTCAAACAAGCGGGAATTCAAACAATTGACCATTGCCTTTGACGACAATACTTCTTTTACCATCAGCAACCATGAACATGTCAACTATGATGATTTTGTCCAATACCTCCAAAAGAAAGTCCCAAAGAAAAAAGTAAGCGCTTTGAAAAAAATCAAAAACGAACAGCAAAAGAAGCCGTAACCGCAGTGTTGCCCTTACTGAACCTGCCCCCTGGAAGTGAAAAATCAGCAGTTGGGCTGATAAACTGCCTGGCCTCAAGCCGAAATAACGTATTTTCACGAAAAGGATAATCCAAATTTGCCGATAACCCGGATACTTTCATGCCATTATTCAGAATGACAGCATTTGGATCGGAATAATACTCTGCTCTACCTGCCAAGATAAATTTTTCCCAAATTGTTTTTTTGACCGACGCGGTTACTCCATACCATTGCCTGACGCCAACAAAAGTTACTTCCTGAACACCATAATCAGTACCAAGGGTAGCTCCCCAATTCTCATTTCCATACTGAATGTAAAAATTGTTAAAGAATCTCCAAGCTTGCACAGGATCCAGGCCTTCGTTGCCTACATAATTAGCATAATGGAGGACCAGGCCTTTATATGGCCTATGGTTAAGTCCAAAACCTAAACCAAGTCCCCGACTCCTGTCCTGTCTTTGGACATTCTGCCAACCGTTGGTAGCCCAAAGGACAAAATCCCAGTTGGGGTTGGACTCATACGAAAGCCTTGCTCCAGTTAAAAAATACGGGGAGTTTTCCGCCATAAGACTCCTGCTTAAATGCCAGCAATCCATCCCATACCAACTTTCAAACCCAATATGAGAAGGCATAATCCCTACATCCAACCAAACCTTTCTGTGAAGCTTCACTCCTACTGAGGCCTCATTTACAAATTGCGCCCAAGTTGGCTCATTTTGAAGGTTATATTGGGCATAATTTCCTGCCATCAATGCAAAACTGGACCGGATATTCTCATCCTCATAAGCTACTTTGAGTAAGGCAAGGTTAAAACTAAACTCGTTATGCCTTGCGAAATTATATAAGAAATCAGGTCTTCTGTTATCATCCGGCTGGTTGAAATCATAGGAATAATAGGATTCCAGGTAACCGGAAAAAATTAGATTATTAAACTCCTTTTGTTGAGAAAATACCCAAGTGGGGCATATAGAAAGAAAGAATACCAGCAAAAACCTCATTAAGAAATTTAAATAAAAAAGCCTGGATTCATATACCCAGGCCAGATTTTGTTACTTTCTTGTACGGAAGTTTTTATCGTACAATTCGATACTTTCTCTAATGATCCTAAAGGCTTCCTCTTTGCCTAAGAAGTCTTCTACTTTTACCTCTTTATTTTCAAGTTTTTTGTAATCCTCAAAAAACCTGTGGACTTCTTTCATAAGATGAGGAGGTAACTCATCAATGTCACTGATATAGTTCACAGATTGATCATCAGCTGCTACTGCTATTATTTTATCATCTGCTTCACCTCCATCTACCATTCGCATTACCCCAATTACTTTTGCCTTTACCAAGGTCATGGAAGGAATATCAATCTGCGAAATGATCAAAATATCCAAGGGGTCCTTGTCATCACAAAAGGTCTGGGGAATAAAACCATAATTCGCGGGGTAATGCACAGCAGAAAACAAAACCCTATCCAGCAGCAGCATACCTGTCTTCTTATCCAATTCATATTTTCCTTTGCTACCTTTTGGAATTTCAATGACTCCCATGACATATTCGGGAGCTTCTTTTCCTATTTGCACATCGTGCCATGGATTTATCATAATGAAAAACTTTTTAAAATTTAAATTTGGACGCAAATTACGCCCAAATCACCTTATTACAAAGTTTGACTGGGCTTTTTAAGTGCTGAACTGAAATTAAATAATGCCAAAAAATCGATTAGAAAACAGTACAAAACAGCCTTTTACGCCTTAAAAGAAATATTGATCAATTTCCATTTTTCCCAATTCTGCTTTTTGAAAGAGCCCTTCACAAGTGGTTATAAATAAGACTTAAAATAAAAAATTGAAAAACCCGAAAAAAACAACCAACTAAAAACTAAAAAAAAACTTCATAAATTCGGAATTATTTCGATATTTGAAGATGTATGCTCGGGCAATCCTGGCACTTGCTGAGAGTAAAAGCTAACCAACAAAAAACCTGATAAGCCACAATGTCGAATATCAAAGAAGAAAAAATCAAAGTTCTTTATATAGATGATGAAGAAATCAATCTTCAGGCATTCAAAACCACTTTCAAATATGATTTTGACGTTCAGCTGACTGCCTCAACCAAAGAAGCCCGACATATATTGAGTACCCAACCCGTCGATATCATCATTTCGGATCAAAGAATGCCATCTGAAACTGGCCTTGATTTTTTTACCTCTATCATGACGGAATATCCAGAACCTATCAGGATTCTTTTAAGTGCCTATTCAGATATCCAACTTGTACAAGAAGCCATCAACAAAGGAGTCATTTACCATTACCTGACAAAACCTTGGGATGAAGAGTACTTCAAGAACATCATCCGTAATGCTTTTGAAACTTACAGCTTGAGAAAGGAAGTCAAAAACCTTCAAAAAGAAATTCAAGGTCTCAAAAAAGATCTTGAAATCACATCGGAATAAGCATATCCCATTTTTCAGTTAAGAAATCAGGGGAAATAACCAGCCAAGTTTCTTAGTGCTAAATTGGTTTTTGATGCCATTATGTCAAAACAATGGAGATCGACCATTTCAATTTAGAGTGGCAAGCGAGATCAATATCTTGCAGCTAGTAACAATTGGAGTTCTTTGTGCGTCATTGCAAATTTCCTTGCCAAATAGGCATTGGTAAGGCTTCCCCTATAGGTATATACCCCTTTCATAAACCATTTATAATTGAAGATCATCTCTTCTGCCCCTCTCAAGTCAGCCATCTGAAGTAAAATAGGGGTAAAAATATTGCTCAAAGCAGCCGAAGCTGTCCTTGCCACTCTAGAGGCTATGTTGGGCACACAATAATGGATTACTCCATGTTTCACATAAGTCGGGTTTTCGTGGGAAGTCATTTCAGCAGTCTCTATACACCCTCCTTGGTCGATACTTACATCAATGATAATACTCCCTTCCATCATTGCAGCAACCATTTCCTCACTGACCACGATTTTATTTTTACCCTTTTCAGTCCTTAATGCTCCTATGACCACGTCTGCTTCTTTGAGAGCCTGGCCGAGTGTGTAATTATCAATGGTAGAGGTATAAACTTGCTGGCCTAAGAGCTGCTTGATCCTTCTGAGTTTATAGATATGGTTATCAAAAACTTTAATACTTGCCCCCAATCCTAAGGCTGTCCTCGCTGCATACTCAGCTACTGTTCCCGCACCCACTATTACCACCTCCGTAGGAGGGACACCGGTGATACCTCCCAATATCAGTCCCTTACCATCATTAACACTGCTCAGGTACTCGGCGGCTATAAGCATCACCGTACTCCCTGCAATTTCACTCATGGCCCTTACCACAGGCATACCGCCCACTTTATCTTCCAAATGCTCAAAAGCTACAGCAGTTATCCTTTTTCTGTTAAGCGCATGGATAAAATCAGCATGTTGTTTCCCCAATTGCAGCGCAGAAATCAAACATGATCCTGCACGCATATATTCAATTTCTTCGGTGGTGGGCGGCTCCACCTTTAAAATGACTTCTGCATCAAAAGCCTCTTTTGCCGAATACACCACTTTGGCACCTGCATCTGAGTAATCTTTGTCAGTAAACTTGGCAAGGAGACCCGCATTGGTTTCAACGACCACCTGTTGCCCATTATTTACCAAGAGCGCTACCGCTTCCGGCGTAAGAACCACTCTTTTTTCCTGAGCGGCAGTTTCCCTTGGTATTCCAATTACCAAAGAATTTTTTGCCGTTTTAACTTTTGCCGCTGCCTCTTTGGGATATAAACCTATGCTCTCTGTTAACTCAACCATCTATTTCGCTATTTAAGACCCTTTGTAAACTGATAATCCTTTCTCCTCGGTCGCCTATTTCAATCTTAATAAACACAAAATCTGAAGGGACATATTCCGGAATTTTCTCTGCCCATTCCAACCAACAGATATTCCCACTGTAGAAATACTCATCAATTCCAATTTCCAAGACTTCTTCAGGGTCTTCGATTCTGTAAAAGTCAAAATGGTAAAATACTTGACCTTTCGGGTTTCTGTATTCATTGACGATAGAAAATGTTGGGGAAGAAACCACATCTTCGATTCCAAAACATTTGGAAATTGCCTTAATCAATGTGGTTTTTCCAGCTCCCATCTGACCTTTGAAGACCCAGATTTTGTCTTTCCCACAAAATCTGATCACCTGCTCAGCTGTTTCTTCCAACTGATCTAAATTTTCACAATGGATAATTTTCAAACCCTTAACTATTCTTTGGGACTAAATGAGCTATTGGAATAATCATTTCCTCCAGAGACACCCCTCCATGTTGAAAGGTATCTTTGTAGTAATTTACATAATAATTGTAATTGTTTGGATATGCAAAGAAATAATCTTCTACGGCAAAAACATAACTCGTAGAAACATTAAATTTAGGCAGTTTGGCCTCTTCAGGTTTTAAGATCTCAAACACCTTCCCGCTTTCATAATTGAGATTTTTTCCCTGCTTGTACCTCAAATTGGTGGTTACAGTTTTATCGCCAATGATTTTGTAAGGCTTATGTACCCGCTTGGTCCCATGATCCGTAGTGACAATTACTTCTGCGCCTACATCATTGATTTTCTTAAATAATTCGAAAAGAGTGGAATGCTCAAACCAGCTTTTGGTCAAAGATCTATATGCAGACTCATTGGGAGCCAGCTCCCGGATCATTTTCATATCCGTACGGGCATGGGACATCATATCCACAAAATTGTAAACCAAAACGTTGAGGTCATTATTCAATAGGTTTTGGAACTGATCCAACACCAGCTTGCCTTGGTGTGCCTGTAGGATCTTATTGTAACTGAATTTGACATTCATCCTGTTCCTGTGCAGATTTTCCCCCAAAAACTCCTCCTCATTATTATTTTTCCCTTCATCCGAATCTTCCCCTTCCCACAGTTCTGGATGAAACCTAGCCATTTCTGAAGGCATCAATCCGCTAAAAAGCGCGTTCCTGGCATAGGCTGTAGTGGTAGGCAAAATACTGTAATAAGTACTTTCTTCCTCAATATTAAAATAAGTTGTAATCAAGGGTTTCAGTACCTCCCATTGGTCCAATCTAAGGTTATCAATCACCACAAAAAACAAGGGGTTTCCCTGGCGGATAGAAGGAAAAACCCTTTCTTTCATCAGTTTATGGGACAATATAGGGGCATCCGAACGGGAATCATTCAGCCAATTCAGGTAATTAGATTTAATAAATTTAGCAAAAAGGGAATTGGCCTCGGTTTTTTGGGTTTCCAAGACCTCCTGCATGCTTTTGTTTTCGGTTTTATCAATTTCGAGTTCCCAATATGTCAGCCTTTTATAAATATCCGTCCATTCCTGATGGCTTGAGGCATCATTGCAGGCCATGCTGATGTTCATAAAATCCTGACGGTAGGAAAGATTGGTCCGTTCAGAAATCAGCTGCTTGTTCTGAAGGATTTTTTTGACAGATAACAGTATCTGATTGGGGTTGATCGGCTTGATAAGGTAATCTGCAATTTGTCCCCCTATGGCGTCATCCATAATCTGCTCTTCCTCGCTTTTGGTGATCATGACCACCGGAATCTGGGGCTTTACCATTTTGATCTGCTGCAAAGTTTCCAAACCAGTCATCCCGGGCATCATTTCATCCAAAAAGATCACATCGAAATTCTGATCCTCCACCATATCGATTGCATCCAACCCACTGTTCACAGTAATAATGTCATAGCCTCTTTGTTGAAGAAAGAGAATATGGGGTTTTAGCAGGTCTATTTCGTCATCTGCCCAAAGGATTTTAGACTTTTGCATATAATGCCGTTTATTTCTTTTAAAATTATAATTACTTTTGGAACCAATCAAATGTCTGGGACATTGAAAAGTCGTAAAATTCTGAATGATCCTGTTTACGGATTTATAACTATCCCAAGTGAACTTATTTTTTCAATCATTGACCACCCTTACTTCCAAAGGTTACGTCGGATTAAGCAACTTGGTTTAACTGATTTCGTCTACCCCGGGGCACTCCATACCCGCTTCCATCATGCCATTGGTGCCATGCACCTCATGAGTATCACTTTGGATAACCTCCGCCATAAAGGCAATGAAATCTCAGATGAGGAATATGAGGCAGCTCTGATCGCTATTTTGTTGCATGATATTGGTCATGGGCCTTTTTCTCACGCCCTGGAATTTTCATTATTGCAAAATATCCCTCATGAGTCCATTTCTCTTTTGGTCATTGAGGAATTGAACAGAGAGTTTGACGGACAGCTGGATTTGGCAATTCAAATTTTCAAAGATCAGTATGAAAGAAAATTCTTTCATCAGTTGGTTTCCAGCCAATTGGATATTGACAGATTGGATTACCTTCAAAGGGACTGCTTTTTTACGGGAGTGTCTGAAGGAACCATCGGGGCAGACCGGATCATCAAAATGATGGATATCAAAAATGACCAATTGGTCGTAGAGGAGAAAGGACTGTACAGTATCGAAAACTTCCTCAGTGCCAGAAGGCTCATGTACTGGCAGGTTTATCTGCACAAAACCACCGTCTCTGCTGAAAAAATGCTCATCAACCTAATTACAAGGGCCAAAGAGATTCAGCAGACAAGGGGTAAGTTGAAAGCCACGGATGAGTTACTCCATTTTTTGGAAAATGACTTCAGGTTATATGACTTCAAAAACTCCCCTGATTTGTTAAAAATATTTCTAGGCCTGGATGATTATGATATATGGGGCGCAGTGAAATTGTGGAAAAATGAATCGGACTATATTTTAAGGAACATTTCAGAAATGTTCCTCAGAAGGAAGTTGTTTAAAATAACCCTAAGAAATGAAGAATTCGGTGAAGAAGAGCTTGAAGTTCTGAAAAAGAAAACCATGAAGAAGCTTGAAATTCCTTTGAATGATCTTCATTACTTTTTCACTCATGGATCAATAAGCAATTATGCCTATTTGACCAAAGAAAGAATATATATCCTGACCAAAAAAGGACAGATCATTGATGTTGCCCAGGCCGCAGACCTGCCAAATATCAAAGCTATGAGCAAAATAGTCAAGAAGCATTACGTATGCCAAGCCAAAAGTTTAATTTTGTAGCCAAATTCGAACATACCAATGGAATTTTCCTTAGACCAGATTGCAGCTCTCATCAACGGTAAAGTTGAAGGTGACGGAAGCCTCAAGGTCAACCGCCTGGATAAGATTCAGGAAGGCAAACCTGGAGGGATCGCGTTTCTTTCCAATGAAAAATACGAACAATTCATCTATCAAACCGAAGCTACAGCGGTGATCGTTTCAGAAAATTTTAAACCTTCAAGACCGCTGAAATGTAATCTCATCAGGGTAAAAAATGCCTATACGGGCTTTACCCAGCTCTTGGAAGCCTACTCCAATATGACCAAAATGGGCAAAGTGGGTGTGGAACAGCCCTCCTATTTTGACCCTTCAAGCGTACAGGGAGAGGCAGGATACAGAGGCGCCTTCTCCTATGTGGGAAAAAACTGCAAAATTGGAAATGGTGTAAAAATCCACCCTCATGCCTATGTAGGTGACAATGTTCGGATTGGTGATCATACAATCATCCATGCAGGAGTCAAAATTTGCAATGATACCGTCATTGGCAGCCACTGTGAAATCCATCCCGGAGCGGTCATTGGGTCTGATGGTTTTGGGTTTGCTCCACAAGAAGATGGCACTTATAAGACAATCCCCCAAATCGGCAATGTTATCATTGAAGACCATGTAAGCATAGGGGCCAATACCACGATAGACTGTGCTACTATGGGAAGTACCCTGATCAAAAAAGGAGCTAAAATAGACAATCTAGTACAGATAGCACATAATGTTATTATTGGAGAAAATACCGTAATTGCATCGCAAACAGGCATTTCAGGTTCTGCCGAAATCGGAAAAAACTGTGTAATTGCAGGACAGGTAGGCATCGTTGGTCATATAAAAATTGCGGATAAAACAACAGTTGGGGCAAAAACAGGAGTTTCCAAGAACATCAACGAGCCGGGAAAAACGCTTTTTGGTTTCGTGGGTTTTGACATCAAAGACTTCCTTAAATCCTATTCCATTTTCAAAAATCTTCCCAGTCTTCAGGACAGAATTAAAGAACTGGAAAAAAAACAATAACTTTACGGCCTTATTAGCAAAGTACTACATAATCCGATGAGGGTAAAACAACATACTATTAAAAAGCAAGTCACCGTATCAGGTGTGGGACTTCATACAGGAGTAATATCCAATCTCACTTTTTTGCCAGCACCTCCGAACCATGGTTTCAAATTCCAAAGAATAGACCTGGAAGGAATGCCGATCATTGATGCGGATGTTGACAATGTGGTGGATGTATCAAGAGGTACTACACTGGAACAAAGCGGGGCAAGGATATTTACCGTAGAACATGTTTTGGCTGCATTGGTCGGGCTTGAAATTGACAATGTATTGATGCAGATTGACGGACCTGAACCTCCGATCATGGATGGATCTTCAATCCAATTTGTTGAAATTTTAGAATCTGCAGGAGTAGAGGAGCAAAATGCGTTGAGGAGATTTTTCGAAGTTCCTGAAAGTATAACTTACAGGGACCCCTCCCGGGAAGTGGAATTAGCTGCGCTACCTTTGGACGATTATAGGGTTACCGTAATGGTAGATTATAATTCTCCGGTCTTGGGAAGTCAGCATGCCTCCATTACCAATATTTCCCAGTTTAAATCCGAAATAGCTTCTTGCAGGACTTTTTGTTTCCTTCATGAGCTGGAAACCCTTTACAATCAAAACCTGATCAAAGGAGGAGACCTCAACAATGCCATTGTAGTGGTAGACAGGGTAGTTGAGGACTCTGAATTGGAGCACTTGGCAAAAATGTTCAACAAACAAAAGGTAGAAGTCCGCAAGGAAGGCATCCTTAATAATGTTGAACTCCGGTATAAAAACGAACCGGCAAGACACAAACTCCTGGACGTCATAGGAGACTTAGCATTGGTGGGAAGACCACTTAAAGCACAGATATTGGCTGCGAGACCAGGGCATGCGGCCAATGTGGCTTTTGCAAAAAAACTCAAAAGAGCCTGGGAAAAAATAGGCCCCACCCATATCCCATATTATGATCCGAAACTACCTCCTGTGATGGATATCAATCAGATCAGTAATATCCTTCCACACAGGTATCCTTTTCAATTATTGGACAAAATCATCTACCTGGACGACACGGTAGTTGCTGGGGTTAAAAATGTCACCATCAACGAACCTTTTTTCATGGGGCATTTCCCCAATAACCCTGTAATGCCAGGAGTATTACAGGTTGAAGCAATGGCACAGACAGGCGGTATTTTGGTATTAAGTACCGTAGAAGACCCTGAAAATTACTGGACTTACTTCCTGGGTATAGAAAGCTGCAAATTCAGAAAAATGGTATTACCTGGGGACACCTTGGTATTCAAATGTGAGCTATTAGCTCCTATCAGAAGAGGGATAGCCAAAATGAAAGGAGAAGCTTTTGTTGGAAACACCTTGGTTTGTGAAGCCGTTATGACCGCCAGCATTGTAAGAAAAGAATCATGATCAGCAAACTAGCCCATATAGACCAGAATGCCAAGATCGGCGAAGGTGTGCACATTGACCCATTCACCATGATTCATGGTGATGTAGAAATTGGGGAGGGCACATGGATCGGTTCAAATGTCACTATTTATCCCGGTGCCAGAATAGGCAAAAACTGTAAAATTTTCCCCGGTGCGGTAATCGCGGCTATTCCCCAGGACCTCAAATTCCAGGGGGAGGAGTCTACTGTTGAAATCGGCGACAATACCACCATCCGTGAATGTGTGACTATCAGTAGGGGGACCTTAGACAAAAAGACCACCAAGGTAGGAAATAACTGCCTTTTAATGGCTTATGTTCATATCGCCCACGATTGTATCGTAGGCAACAATGTGATAATTGCCAACGCGGTACAAGTAGCCGGCCATGTGACCATTGATGATTGGGCCATCATCGGTGGAAGCAGCGCCATCCACCAATTTGTAAAAATAGGTATGCACGCCATGATCTCAGGTGGATCTTTGGTGAGAAAAGATGTACCTCCTTACACAAAAGCAGCCAGAGAACCTTTGAGCTATGCAGGTGTGAACAGCCTTGGATTGCGAAGAAGAGGCTTTTCAGCAGAGACGATCAGCCATATTCAGGAAGTTTACCGGTACCTGTTCCTCAACAGTCTGAACAACAGCCGGGCACTGGAAGAAATCGAAATCAACCTGCCTGCCACTAAAGAAAGGGATGAGATTGTTAACTTTATACGCTCTTCGGAAAGAGGGGTAATGAAGGGTTACATCAGCTAAACATGTTGGAAATCAAGCTAAATTCCATTGGGAAGCGTTTCCAATTTGATTGGATCTTTAAAAACCTTTCGGTACAAATCAGCAAAAACACTGCTTGGGCGATTACAGGAAGCAATGGTTCAGGGAAATCTACTTTGATTAAATGCATTGCAGCCATTAATCCCCTTACAGAAGGTAAAATTGAATATCTTTTTGAGGGGAAAAGTATTCCCGAGTCGGAAATTTTTAACCATTTGGCGATTTCAGCTCCCTATTTGGAATTACCGGAGGAATTCTCTTTGAATGAACTCCTCCAATTTCATTTCCGGTTCAAAAAGCCTTTAAATAATTTGTCATTTGAAGAAATGATGGAAAACATGTACCTGAAAGAGCACAGGAATAAACCCATCAACCAATTCAGCTCAGGCATGAAGCAAAGACTGAAACTGGGGCTGTGTTTTTTTTCGGATGTTCCTTTGATTTTACTGGATGAGCCAAGTTCTAATTTGGATGAGAAGGGGCTCAATTGGTACCTGGGACTTATCGGTGAATTTGGGCAAAACAAAACAATCTTAGTATGCTCCAATGACCCTAAGGAATATGGTTTTTGTCAACAAAAAATCCATGTGGAAGATTATAAGCCGAAGCAAAAACTTTGAATCTTCAATCTTATTTATAATTTTACAATGATTTAAAATTAAATTTTCCATGAAACAAATCATTTTTAGCCTTATTATAATGGGATGGGCAGTTTTTTCTACTTCATGTGGTGAAAAAAGAACGGATCCTGAGCCCCAAAAAACTCCCGAAGAACTGGCAATTTTAGACCTTACGGGAGGTACATCCCAAACTTGGACCGTTGCCGGAGGTGGCTCTGTACAACGGGATGGTCGATCTGAAACCAATATCTATCAGAATTTTGAAATCACCTTTGCTGCTACCAACAAAACCTATCAGACTTTCAACAATAATGGCCTATTTGCTGCCAACGGCAATTGGGAATTTGTTTCCGGCCGAGTAGATAGGATTAGGCTCTCTGGAACAGCCCCTGCCTCGGGTCAGGAAATATCCTTTACCCGTACAGGAAATGACCTGAGACTACAATTTACCATTCCTGTTCCAGGTGCAAGAGTTGAAGCTGTGGCAGGAGGATACACTTTTAACTTGAGAAGAAAACAATAATAACCACCAATACATAAATAAAAAGTCCAACTTAGCAAATGTTGGACTTTTTTGGTTTTATCCCTTTAGAGTGACCAAGGTTACCCCTGCCCCTCCCCTGTCGGCATGTTCATCTTCGATTTTGGCTACGGGCTTCATTCCCCTCAGGATATTCCTTGTGACTTCGCGCAATACCCCGTCTCCTTTACCATGGACTATTCTCAAATCTTTCAAACCCAACATATATCCATCATCAACAAAGTTTTGCACCAAACTTAAAATCTCTTCTGCCCTCTTTCCCCTGATATCCAGATTTGGCGAAAACTCCATCATTTTGGCGTTGGCATCATAACCTGTCCTCTTGGCAAAGGACTTTTTCTCCTTCTTCATTTCCGCATGGGAAATTTTTTCCAAGCGGTTGAGCTTGACCGTAGATTTAAGGTCACCGATGCTGATTTCGGCTTCCTTTTTCTTGATGGAAAGCACCTGTGCAATAGCACCATTATCTTTTAACCTTACATAATCTCCTTCATGAATTTCGCCTCCCACTACTTTAACTTCAGGAGTCACGGGAACTCTTTTCTCAGGTTTGACTTCTTGTTTCAGGGTTTCTATTTCTTCCCTTACCCTTTTGGAAATGGCTGTATCTGCCTTACTTTCCTTTATTTCTTTAATCGATGCCTCAATTTTTCTGTTAACCTGATCCAAAAGCGCCTTTGCTTCAGCTTTGGCCTCTTGGATGTATTGCTTTTTATTGGATTCAATGGTTTCCTTTAGCTGGTTGTATTCTTTCATCCGCTGCTCCAGCAACCTTTCTTTCCTCTGCGTCTCGGAAATCAACTGTTCATATTTTACCTTTTCATTTTCCAACTTGGTGAGAAGCCTGTCATATTTCACTCTCTCTTCTCCAATATGTTCTTTGGCATAAGCAAGAATATCCTTGTCTATCCCGATTTTAGAGGCAATTTCCAAGGCAAAAGAACTGCCGGGTTTTCCGATTTCGAGCTGGTACAAAGGTTCCAGTTTGTCCACATCATATCGCATCGCCCCATTTATCAGTCCCTGGTTTTTGGCGGCTACTTGCTTCAGGTTACCATAGTGCGTGGTAATCACACCATAAGCCCCTGTTTTATTTAAAGCCAAAAGTATTCCCTCTGCAATTGCCCCTCCAAATTGCGGTTCTGTCCCTGTGCCAAATTCATCAATGAAAAGAATGGTCTTCTTATCGGAAAACTGGGTAAAATACTTCATGCTCAAAAGATGGGAGCTATAGGTACTCAGGTCATTCTCAATATTCTGTTCGTCACCGATATCGATGAAAAAGTTATCAAACAAACAACATACAGAATGTCCGTCCATTGGAACCAATAAGCCACATTGAAGCATATATTGGACCAAAGCCACTGTTTTTAGTGTCACCGATTTCCCACCAGCATTAGGTCCTGATATTACCAGCAGGCGTCTGTTATGGTCCAGTTGGATATTTAAAGGAACAATATTTTTCCCCTGCTGCTTCAAAGCAAACTCCAACAAAGGATGTCTGGCATTTGACCAGTTTATCTGCCTGGTCTTTTCTAAAACCGGCCTACTGGAGGAGGTCTTAATGGCAAACTTTGCCTTAGCGCGGATAAAATCAACCATGCCCAGAAAATGAAAAGCCTTTCTCAGTTCAGGGATATAAGGCCTCAGGATATCTGTAAGCTGGGTCAGAATTTTCTGGATTTCACGTCGCTCCATGTATTCCAGGTCCTTCAACTCATTGTTGATATCCAATACCTCTGCAGGTTCCAAAAATACCGTCTGACCTGTTGCAGATTCATCATGAATAAAACCCTTAATTTTTCTTTTGTTTTCCGCTAATACTGGAATTACCATTCTACCTCCCCTTATGGTGATGGAAGCATCTTCGGGGGTGTAGCCCTTGGACCTGGCATCTTTGAAAATTCTTTCCAGAACTTTCCTCAAGCGGTTTTCCTCATATAAAATCTGTGAACGGATCAGAGAAAGTTCCCTGGATGCATTATTTCTTATTTTTCCCTTTTCATCAATAATCCTTTCTATTTCGCGTAAAAGATCATTATTAAGATTTACCAGGCCCAATAATTCAAAAAGCTGCGGGTATTCCGTTTGATGGTCAAGAAAGAATTCAATACATCGACTGAGGGTAATCAAGGCAAGCTTGATCTCATGAAAATCCTCTTCATATAAAAATGTCCCTGGAACCTTGGCCCTTTCCAGATAAGGATAAATATTGGTGAAATTGGAAGAAGGGAAGAACTCTCCGGATTCTATGATACGTTTGAACTCATCGGTCTGATCCAAAAGTCGATTGACCAACTTCAGGTCTTTTGAAAAAGACATTTTATCTACAAAATCCATCCCCAAACTACTGGTACACTCCTCCTTAAGCAGCTCCCTTATCTTTTGAAAATTGATTTTTTCCTCGAGATTTTTTGGATATAACATGGTGATTATTGGTTACCGGATTTTTCAATTACATGTAAAGAATCAATGGTCCTTGCATATAAGCGGTCCATTATCCTTGCATCTCTCATGTAATACTCCAAACTTTTTCTAAAAACCGAATCCGGGACTTGATGTTTTTCAAAAATTTCCTTTTCAAACAAAGGGTAAAGCACCTTGGATGAATCATAATGAATGGGAAATGTACTTACCAGTCCTTCAGCCATATGGATATCCACCAGTAATTCCACCATTTTGTCTTCATCCAAAATACCTTCCGGTGTTTTGTTTTTTGCACAGGAGACAAGCAGCAACAATGAAATACTATATAATATCAACTTTTTCACCCTGTAAAAATAAGACGAATAAATTGAATTTGGATACCTCCCACAAAACAGGCGGGCAACTCTTAAATAATCTTAAATCCAAGGTCTTTTTGGATAAGAAAATGACAGCTTTCCAAATAGACTTTTTATTATTCACCACATAGCCTTAAATTAGGCTCCCGAATACCATTTGCATGAATCAACTCCTTAAAAAGCTCAGAAAATATGAAATCATGATCCGAAAGGTGGCCAACAACCATCTTCAGGGAGACTACCGCTCTATTTTCAAGGGGGCCGGACTGGAATTTGATGACCTCAGGCCTTATCAATATGGGGATGATGTAAGGACTATTGAGTGGAAGGTTTCTGCAAAAGGGCACGGGACATTTGTAAAAACCTTCAAAGAAGATAAAGATCAGTCGGTTTATTTTCTTTTGGACATTTCCGGCTCACAGGATATTGGAGAAAAAGGAAGAAAAAAGATCGATCTTGGTAAAGAAATTGCAGGGGTATTGACCTTAGCTGCAATATTTGAAGGAAGTCAGGCCGGTTTGATTTCCTTTTCCGACCAAAAAGAAAAAATCATCCTTCCAGGAAAAGGTCCAAAACAAGGGGTGAAAATCATTCAGGGTATCTTCAAGCATGAGAACAAATCCTTAAAGACAAACCTCAAGGAGATGTTCAATTTTGCCCTCAACCATATCAAAAAGCGAAGCATCATCATCGTTATTTCCGACTTTATTGATGAAGGTTATGAGAGGCCATTCAAGGCTTTGGCAGAAAAACATGATTTGGTAGCCATACAGGTTACAGACCCAAGGGAATCTGCCCTTCCTTCTTTGGGTATTATCCCCATCTATGACAAGGAGGAAGGTAAAACCACATGGGTGAATACGGCATTTGGTTCGTTCTCAAAAAAAATTGAAGACACCTTCACGACAGAGCGGACACATCTTCAGGATATCTGC
Source organism: Cecembia calidifontis (assembly GCF_004216715.1). Taxonomy (NCBI): domain Bacteria; kingdom Pseudomonadati; phylum Bacteroidota; class Cytophagia; order Cytophagales; family Cyclobacteriaceae; genus Cecembia; species Cecembia calidifontis. The sequence continues at coordinate 2,453,475 of NZ_SGXG01000001.1, read as the reverse complement.
AAGAAAAACCAGATCAATTACCTGAACATCAATACCAAAGAAGACATCGTTCTTCCCCTGATTGAACTATTCAAGCGAAGAAACCGTACCATGAAACGTGGATAAAAAATTGAAACATATCACGCTTTTCCTATGCTTAACTTTGACCTCTTGGCTTACTATGGCCCAACAACCGGTCGAAGTTGAAGGTTATTTTCTACAGGATTCTGCTAAACTCGGAGAAAGGGTGGCCTATGTCCTGAAGGCTAAATATGGCAAAGGGCAGAATATAGTTTTCCCGGACACCACTTACGATTTCTCCCCCTTTGTTCTGCTTGAAAAGAAAACGTTTATCAGTGCCTCTACCGAAGAATATACCCTGGACAGCGCCATCTATTTTGTTTCCAACTTTTCCCTGGATCCCGTGGTCGAATTTTCCATCCCTGTATTTGAAGTATTCAAATACGACAGTTTGATTTACAAACCTTTGGAATCCTCCCTGGCCCTGAAACTCATGATTGATCAAATTCCTGATGAGCTGGTTTTCAAGGACAATAATGTTTACCAACCTATTGAGACCAGTTTCAACTATCCTCTGATGATTGCTTTGGTTCTGGTGTTGGCTTTAGTTGGTATTATTGTATTCTTTTTCTTCGGGAAACAGCTATCCAGACGGTGGGAAATCTGGATGGAAAAAAGGAAATACAAAAGGTTTGAGCAAAAGTGGAGAAAAGCTGAATCGTCTTTCACAGCTGAACCGAGCATGGAACATGCGGATGAGTTATTGGGACTCTGGAAAACTTACATGGAACATCTAAAAGCCAGACCTTTTAGGGAATGGACCACGACAGAGATTTCTTCCTTCCTGGAGAACAAAGAAATCATCAAAGATTTCCGAGAAATCGAAATGATCATTTACGCCGGGAAATCAGGTAAAGACCTGCCGCAAGCTTGTCAGAACCTTTGGAACATTTGTTCCCAATCTTTCCAACAGAAAATCACCCCAACCGATGAACGCCAATAATGTAGCTGATTTTTTTTCTTTATACTGGTTTTCCCCGGACACTTTAAGGTCATTTGAATGGGAAAATATTTGGGCTTTGCATTTGCTATGGTTGGTCCCTTTGCTTTTCTCCTTGAGAAAATTCATCAAGTTTTTAAAAAATCCTGTTCTTGAACTTTCTCTACCTGGGAGTGTATCCCAAAGCAATCCATGGACATACCTAAGGTTGATCCCAGGTTTGTTTTTTTTGCTGGGAACTTTTATGCTGATTATTGCACTTGCCCGTCCCCAACGGACCAATGAAAGGGTCGAGCAATACACAGAGGGCATTGACATTATGATTGTTCTGGACATATCCGAATCCATGGACCTTCAGGACTTCCAGCCCAATAGACTAGAAGCAGCAAAAGAAACAGCCATTGAATTTATCAACGGACGCTTTGGGGATAGGATCGGCATGGTGATTTTTTCAGGCGAAGCTTATTCTTTGGCTCCTTTGACAACAGATTATGCATTGCTTACCGACTTGGTCAAAGACATCACATTCAATATGATGGATGCCAAAGGAACTGCTATCGGCAGTGCGCTTGCTGCGGGTACCAACCGCATGCGTGAATCGGAATCCAAGTCAAAAGTCATGATTTTATTGAGTGACGGGGAAAACAATGCGGGGAATGTGGACCCGATATTTGCCGCACAATTAGCAGCTGCACTGGATATAAAAATCTACACCATTGCTGTTGGTAAGGATGGTATGGTCCCCTATGGAGTGGATTTCTTTGGGAGACCTCAGATGATAGAAAGTTACCTGGATGAAACCACCCTCCGTGAAATCGCGGAAATCGGAGGCGGAAGATTCTACCGGGCATCAGATGACAATGCTCTGGAGAAAATTTTTGATGAAATTGACAACCTGGAAAAAGCCGAAATCATAGAATCAAGATATAAAGAAACGGTAGATTACTACCGTTCCTATCTATTTTGGGGTATTCTCTTATTCTTAGGTTGGCTAGGTTTGAAGAGCACCTTTTTCAATAATTTCCTACTGGATTGATTTTACTCCGCAAAAACATCACGCGTTAGGTCTTCAAATAAAATGTAAGTTGCATAAAATGTGACAGGGATAGTGACTGGAAGCAAAAATCCAAGAGGCAGTAGCCCGATAAGGTTAATGACTACCAAAATAAGGGAAAATGCAAAGAATTTCCACCACCTCACAGTGATCAGTTTCCTGCTTTCTTCCAGCGCCGTCCAAAAGTCAAAACCTCCAAATATGGCCATCAGAACTGAAAAACTGTAAGCCACTGCCAGATAAATCCCCGGTATTATAAAAGCAAAAAACCCCAAGGCGGTCAGTATCTGTCCTATAAGCCAAATGGAAATCACTGCCCAAGCCACACTGAAACCTTTGAAGAAATCGGGATATACCACAGGCTGGCCCATACTGATTTTATTTGCTACAAAGTAGAATCCTGAAAATAAAGGGGGAGCCAATAAAAGTGCATAAAGAAAAGTTACCTCCCTAAGATATAGCGCAAATAAAAGCTGTAAGCTTATGATCAAAAGGGTGTAAGAGAAACTCAATAAGGGCTGGGCCAAAAACATCCTGAATCCTCTTTCCAGAATATTGGCAATATCAAAATCATAACCCCTCTCCCTTAATTGGGATAACTTTTCTTTATTCATGTACTGTGAATTCAACCTCAGGACTTGGTAATGGCTTCCAATATATCATGTTTGGTGATGATGTGTATCTGATGGTTATCATCTCTGACCAAAACCGCTTTTTCTTTATCAACCATTGAAGAAAGCACATCTAAGGTGCTGTCAAGAGCCACAAATTTCATGGAAGATTCCATGACATCTGCCACCGCGGCATCTTTAAGTTCTGGGTTCTCAATGATTTTGCTGAGTATTTTACTGTCTGTGATACTTCCTACTACCTGACCGTCTTCCATCACAGGAATCTGGGACACGCTTTTTCCATTCATCAGTGCGATTGCATCTTTAACCTTGTCTGATTTTTGGGAAACTACCAATTGGTATGAGCCATTCCTGGAAGCGATAATATCCCTGGCAGTCCCAAAAGTTTTATCTTCCATAAAGCCATGATTCCTCATCCAATCATCATTGTAGATTTTACCAAGGTAGCGGGTACCATGATCGGGAAGGATGATGACCATCCTGTCTCCATCTTTCAAATTTTCTTTGGCATATTCCAATGCCCCGTGAACAGCAGACCCACATGACCAACCCACAAATAGTCCCTCTTCCCTTGAAAGCCTTCTGGTCATTACGGCTGCATCTTTATCCGTCACTTTGATGAAATGGTCTATCAAATCAAAATCAACATTTTTTGGGAGGATATCTTCTCCAATACCTTCAGTCAGGTAAGGGTAGATCTCATTTTCATCGAAAATTCCTGTCTCTTTATATTTTTTAAAGACCGAACCGTAGGTGTCGATGCCCACTGTAACAATATCCGGATTCATTTCCTTCAAGTACTTAGCTGTACCGCACATGGATCCCCCTGTGCCTACTCCTGCTGCATAATGCGTGATTTTTCCCTCTGTGTCTTTCCAGATTTCCGGACCGGTAGTCTCATAATGTGCCTGGGCATTGGAAAGATTATCGTATTGATTAGGATAAAAAGAATTTGGAATTTCTTGATTCAAACGCTTGGCTACCGAATAGTAAGATCTGGGATCTTCAGGGGCCACATTGGTAGGACAAACAATTACTTCCGCTCCTACTGCCTTAAGAATGTCTATTTTCTCTTTGGACTGCTTATCTGCCATTGTAAAAATACATTTATATCCTTTGGCAATAGCGGCAAGCGCCAATCCCATACCCGTATTTCCACTTGTACCTTCAATGATAGTTCCCCCTGGCTTTAATATGCCGGCCTTTTCAGCATCCTCAACCATTTTGACAGCCATCCTGTCTTTCATTGAGTTTCCGGGATTGAAATATTCGACTTTTACCAATATTTCTCCCTTAATACCTTTATTGACCTTATTCAAACGGATCAACGGAGTATTTCCTATGGTCTCAATGATGGAATTATAAATCATAACTTTTGGGTTCTTTTTCCGCGCAAGTTACAAATTATTTCAGAGGGCAGGAACCGTCCCCCTTTAAATCCAAATATTATTTTGAAATAGAATAACACCGAAAGCCCTTTTGGGGCTCCATATTTAAATCACTCTAAAAAATGGATCAAATAGAATCTACCGATACTGCAAATTCATCTACCAGAGCCGCAGCCCCATGAATGGCTGTTTCATCTAAAGCAGATATAAGAATTTTTAAATTGGAACTGACAGAAGGATACTTAAAAGTAGCAATATTGGCCAGCATACTGTCTTTAAAAAAGGGATATGCCTTCCGTATTGAACCTCCCAAAACAATGGCCTCAGGGGCCAGAGCATAGAGAATGTTTTTAATAAGTTCACCCAAATGATGACCAAATTCACTGAAAGCCCTCAATGCCTCCGGATCGTCCTCCAAGGCCTTTTTATATAAAGATTTGGGTTTTCTCCCATAGTTGGAAAGAAAAAACTTACTGCTGCAATAAAACTCAAAATCCTTATCCAAATAGGGAACAGAACACCACTCGCCCGCTGCACAGTTAAATCCACAATACAGATGTCCATTGACAATTATTCCTGTCCCCACTCCAGTTCCAATGGTAATTCCCACGACATGCTTAAATACCTTGGCCGCTCCAAATTTATACTCTCCAAGTGCAAAACAATTGGCATCATTATTTAAATAAACCGGTTTCCCAAACCTGCTTTGCAAAAAGTCCCTGAGAAAAACTTTGGTGAAAGAGGGAATGTTGCCCAGGTTCAAAACGATCCCGTTTTCCGTATCGATCAAACCCGGAATACCTATTCCTATTGCAGAAAAATCAAAATCAAGATAAGTGCCAATGAAATCAGCGATGGTGTCCAAAATTACCTCTTGGCTTTCAAGAAAAGGGGTGTCTATACTGCGAACATTATGCAGTTTGCCATTGATCATCACTCCGGCCTTGATAGTGGTGCCTCCAATATCCAGTCCTAAAATAACTTGAGAGGGTTTAAGCATAAAGCTAAATTTTCAAAGTTTAAAAAAGGAAAAAGAAGAATGGCATTTCCATTCTCCTTCCCTTTTGCTCCTATTTTTTTATCATCAGATCATACCTTCAATGGATTTTTCCAATTCTCTGGCATGCGCCAAAAACTCCTCCACATTCATGTCTTTGAAGAAAATCAACCCGTGACTGGACCTAACTTTTGCCGTTTCATGAAGGTAGAAATAATTCTTGCCCAGCAACAACTGGATATCATTTAGCTGGCTTACCCATATTCTTTTGGCCACAGTGCTGAATTTGCCATTGTGTGAGTAACTTGGGAAAGAGGCATTCACCTGGCTGAGATAGCAATTGGCAAAAGAATCTTCCATTACTGCCATATCACCCAAAGAGACCGGTACGATGACGTTGGCCTCATGAGGCTCAAACTTGAACCAAACGTTCCTGTAGCCTATTATTCTCAGTTCACTCAAATCCTTCTCCTCTCCCCACTGTCTGACTGCCTCTGCTGTAGCTTGCAAAACCTTGTAATGGGTATCTGGACCAGATCCTTCGGGATCAAGGGTCAAGCTGATTTTTGTTGGATTGATCCTTCTGAACATCTCCACGATGGGTTCCACATCGCGCTTTTTGTCAGGTTGCTCGGTAAATATGTCTCCTGTATAAAATCCCAGTCTCAGGTGATGTACATTTTTGACCTGAACACCAAAATGCGCCCAAACCAACTCTTCCTCAAACTCACGGATCATTCCTTTAAGTTTTTGGATTTTGGAAGGATTCTTTTCACCATCATAACTGTTCCTCAAAATGCTGATAACATCGTTGATTGTCTCTCTGAGTTTATGCTTATTTTTCACTTCAAAAATCTCGACCAAGGCCCTCACTACCCTGTGACTTAGTCCTCGCTTCCTTCCTTCAACATCCTCTGCAGCAACCTTTGTAAGGTAATGGTATACATCCTTATCTGTTTTGAGCTTGTACCCAATTTCAAAGAAATCATCATAGTTCACCATCTGGATTTGTCCCTCATCCAAAAGTTTTCTGGTATGGAGCAAGGTCTCAATCACAAAAGTATTGGTTACAGCAGTGAACCCAGATGTGAGCACCGAAAAGTGGGCCTGATTGCTGTTTTCCTGAAGTTGATTGGTAATATGAGGCAAAATCCCCAATGAAATATCATCATGATGAGGGCCAGTATGGAGAATTACCTGATCCTTTTCCTTGGTTGTTCCCCTGTTCAGCTTCTCTACAATACTTTTCATTACCTGACTCACTGTATCTTCCGAAAGATTGGGAATCATTGAAGTATATTTGTCACTCTTCAGGTCTTCCAATTTCAACCTGTGGCCATACTTTCCTAACTTTTTGCAAAGTTCAATAACCGACCTTTCGGTCTTTTCCCATGTCCATTCCCCTGACTTATAATAACTGTCCACAGAATCGGTCAAACGGACAGCAGCACCCTTTGTCAGATAGAACCTGCCATTTTTGAGTTTTTGAAGGACTGTAGCGGGATATATGTTATTGAGACTATGCTCTAAGGAATCTTTAACGATTTGGGCTTTGGCTTCTCCTGCGGCAATGATTATGGCCACCGCATCTTTATTGTAGGTAATGGTCTCCAAACCGATGGTGATTACCAATCGGTTGGCTGAAACTTCTATTCCTCCCAAATCACCCGCAGCTACGGCCTGAGTTTCAAAATTAGTCTCTGTCAAGCGGGTAGGAGAAAACAAATGCGACCCTCTGGTATTGAACGCAATATGACCATCAGGTCCTATACCCCCTAAGAAGAAACCTATACCTCCTAAATCCCTGATCCTTTGCTCATAATCAGCGCACCATTGGTCAATCATGTAAATGGATTCTTGCTGGATTTTTTCAAAAGCATTTATCGGATCCCTGAACCTTAAGGAAAGATCCACCTTCAAATCAGGAAATAACTCTGCGAAATGTTTGCCCTGTGCCAAAGGAATTTCATCTGAATTGATCAAAATGGCTTTTTCTTTACTTAAGCCAAATCCCTCCAGGTAAAATTTGTTGACATAGTGAAAAAAACTATTGTTTTGCTTTGAAGAGATCGGGTAAAACTCATCAATCTGCACAAAAGTCAAATCCTTCAAAACCGGTTTTTTGGTTTTACCCAAATTATACTTCTCCCTTATTTCTTTCCCCTTTTTAGAGTCCCAATTTTCCAATAGGTATTGGGTCCATTTGATAAAGTATTCAGGGGTTTTTCCAGTAGGCAAACTGATAACGCCTTGCGGATTTTCTGCTGCCCATTCAAGAAATCTACATGCCGTGATCAATCCAAGTTTTGGAAAGTTATCAACGGTCAGATATGGGATCTTTGTGCTGATGGAAGTAATTCCAGACTCAGCCTGGAAGGCCTTTTCTACTTCGGAAAGCGGATAATTGCTGAGCATATGAAGGGTTTTAAGGTTAACTGTGATACAAAATAAAAAACTTTTGTTTAAAAAAACAAACTTTAATAAAATTTTTAAAAAAGTAATTTCCGTTCAATAAAATATATTAAGAGAAAAATCCGCCATTTTCACTGTGAAAATTAAAATTGCTAAATTGGACCATGATATGTATTGTTACCGGTGTCTCTGGAAGTGGAAAAACCACGATTGGCACCCTTCTTTCGGAAAAAATCAAACTGCCATTTTTTGATGCGGACGATTTTCATCCCAGCGCCAACGTGGAGAAAATGTCCCAGGGAATACCCTTAACTGACATGGACCGCATGCCATGGCTAAATCATTTGGCTGAAAAAATCCAAGAATGGGAAAAAAGCGGTGGAGCAATTCTTGCCTGTTCAGCCCTTAAAGAGGCTTATAGGTCAATCCTCCAATCTGTGCCTCATAATTTTTGGATACACCTTCAAGGGGAGAAACTCATTTTAGAGGAAAGGCTCAGAAACAGGAAAAACCATTACATGCCCCCGGGATTGCTGACTTCTCAGTTGGACACTTGGGAACAGCCTGCTTATGGTCTTCATTTAGACATAAAAAAATCCCCTGAAGAACTGGTGCAGACCATTTTGGATCATATCTTTTCAGAAAGCCCCAAATCACATGTAGGAATTATCGGAATGGGGGTCATGGGCAAAAGTCTTGCCTTAAATATGGCGGAGAAAGGAATACCTGTGGCTGTGTACAATAGGCATGTTCCGGGAAAAGAAGAAAAAATTGCTTCAGATTTTGCCGCAAAGAATCAGCAATTCCCTCTACTTCAAGGATTTGACGACCTCGAAGTATTTGTAAGCGCCCTTGAACTCCCAAGAAAAATTCTGTTGATGATTCCTGCGGGTGAGGCCATTGACCTCCAAATTGAACAATTGCTCCCTTTGATCAATGAAGGAGACATTATCATTGATGGAGGTAATTCTTTTTTTGAGGATTCCAATAGAAGAAGTGACGAACTTTCCAAAAAAGGAATTCACTTCCTTCCAATGGGGGTATCAGGCGGAGAAGAGGGCGCAAGAAAAGGACCTTCGCTCATGCCCAGTGGCAATAAGGCTGCCTACGATCTGATGTCAGCCTACTTGGAAAAAATCGCTGCCAAAGATAAAAAAGGAATGGCATGCGTAACATATGTTGGTCCTCAGGGAGCTGGCCATTTTATCAAAATGGTCCACAATAGTATAGAATATGGTGAGATGCAGGCCATAGCAGAGACCGTTCATTTGCTCCGCTTTGGCTTAAAGCTTAGCCTTCCTGAATCCGCAAAGGTCCTTAGAAACTGGATTACCGGAGGACTGAAAAGCTATTTTCTAGAAATCACAGCGGATATTCTTGAAATAAAAGAAAATAATGAATTCCTTTTGGACATGATCCTCGATCAGGCAGAGCAAAAGGGTACAGGAGGTTGGTCCATTCAAACAGCCCTAAAGTACAATAGCCCCTACAGTTCGCTTTTTGAGGCTGTAACGGCAAGACAGCTTTCTGCCAATAAAAAGGATAGAAGCGATTTATCACAAATTTTTCATCACCGGTTCAGGGCATTTGCGGAGGATAAGGTGCTTATGTTAGAACACCTGAAAAATGCCTATGCCCTAACCCGAATTATTAACCATGAAACGGGTTTTAAACTGATGCAAAATGTTTCAGATGCTTTGGAATGGAATCTGAACTTTTCAGAGATCGCAAGAATATGGACCAATGGATGTATCATCAGGTCCTCACTAATGGAGGATTTGGCAGAATTCTTCCAATCCAACCATTCCATATTCCACCACAAAGCTTTAATTGGGAAAATTAAAGAATGGAAACCCGATTTGGCATATATTGTGGGAATGGGACTCCAACATGACTTTGCCTTACCGGTCATGTCTGCTTCCTTAAACTACCTTCTTGGCAGGATCACAGATGACTCTTCCGCTAACCTTATCCAGGCCCAAAGGGATTATTTTGGTGCCCATACCTATAAAAGAAAAGATGACCCTGAAGGGTTGCCAAGACATACAGACTGGACCACCCTTAAATACAAACAATTAAACTTAAAATAGCCCAACATGAAGCAATCACTTAATGTCTTGATATTATTATGTTTAGGAGTCTTATACCAACACATTCCGGTCCAGGCTCAGGAATATCTTGTAAAGAATATCCATCTCATCACTTTAAACAATGAAGATGTCATCGAAAACCAGGCTATTCATGTAAAGGATGGGAAAATCCATGATATATATGCCATGTCAGGGCTATCATCAGGCTTAAAAAGTATTGATCAAATAGACGGTAATGGGGCTTTTGCTTTTCCGGGCCTTGCTGAAATGCATTCCCACATCCCGATTACAGAAACAGGGGACTTTTCATATGTTCAGGACGTGATGTGGCTTTACCTTGCCAATGGCATCCTGAATGTGAGGGGGATGATTGGACATGTTTCCCATTTGGAACTGAAAAGGAAAATTGATACCGGAGAAATAATCGCCCCAAGAATATTTGCTGCAGGACAATCTTTAAATGGAACATCTGTGGAATCCCCTGAAATGGGCGAAAAAATGGCAAGGGAACAAAAGGCTTCAGGCTTCGATCACCTTAAGTTACATCCAGGGCTTGATATGCCCCGCTTTTTGGCTATAGCCAATACCGCCAAAGAAGTAGGGATCAAATTCGGAGGGCATGTTTCACTGGATGTTGGTCTGGAAAATTCCCTGAAACATGGTTATCGCTCAATAGAACATATGGATGGCTATATCGAAGCTTTGATAGCGGATAAGTCCAGACTTGATCTGCAGGTAGCAGGCCCTTTCAGCATGTTACTGGTCAAAGAAGCAGACATGACTAAACTCCCGGCTATGGTTCAACTAACCTTGGATACTAAGGCTTGGATTGCACCCACCTTGACATTGTTTGAAAGATTTTTTGGATATATCCCCGCTGATGAATTCAGGTTGGAAGAAGACATGAAATATATGCCAGGTATTCAGGTTCAACAATGGGTCAACCAGAAAAAACTATTGGAAAATCAAGGTGTACTGAAGGAGGAAAATGTAAGACCATACTTGGAATTCAGGCAAAAGCTATTGAAGACACTCTATGATGCGGGAGTTCCCATCCTATTGAGTTCAGATTCCCCCCAAGTCTTTAATGTACCAGGTTTTTCAATTCATAATGAAATCAAATCCATGTATGAATCTGGTCTTAGTCGCTTGGATATTTTGAGGTCAGGCTCCAGAAATGTTGCCATTTATTTTGAACAGGAGGGGGAATTTGGAGAATTATCAAAAGGATCGGCAGCAGATTTTGTCTTGCTTTCAGGAAATCCATTGATGGATTTGAATGAATTAAAAAACATTCAAGGGCTGATGCTCCGTGGGAATTGGATCAATCAGGAAAAACTGAAAGCGGAATTGAAAAGAATCGAAGAGAAAAATGTCCGTAAATAAAAACGCCCTCTTAGGAGGGCGCTCTTAATTTCCTGACCTAATCGATACTATTACATTACTTTTTTAACATTTATAGCGTTAGGACCTTTTTTGCCGTCTTTTACATCATAAGTAACTTTGTCGTTCTGAGCGACTTTGTCTACCAAGCCTGTGGCATGGACAAATATATCACTTTGAGACTCGTCATCAATGATAAATCCAAAGCCTTTGGCATCATTGTAGAATTTTACTGTTCCGGTAAGCATGATAAATTTAAGAATTATGTGGTTAAATGTAACATAAATGTAAACAAGACTACTTAAAAAAACAAAAAATAATTTTGCTAAATTACCGAAATGAAAAAGCTAGTACTCATCCGGCATGCAAAATCTTCCTGGGACGACCCATTTTTAAATGATCATGAACGTCCATTGGCAGAACGTGGTCTTAGGGATGCGCCCCGAATGGCGCAAAGATTAAAGAAAAAAGAGATATTTCCTGATGCCATAATTTCATCAGATGCCGCAAGAGCGAAATCAACTGCCCTGATTTTTGCAGAGAACCTCCATTTTCCTAAAGAAAAGATCAAATTCACTGAAACGCTCTATATGGCTTCTGCAAGTAATATTCTCAATGAAATAAAAAAATCGAAAAAAGACATTAAAACCCTTTTTGTTTTTGGCCATAACCCGGGATTTAATGACCTCATAGACAAATTAGGAGGAGATATTGACAATCTACCTACCACAGGAGAATTCGGGTTTAAGTTTGACGTGGATGATTGGGAGGAAATCAGCAAAAAAAATGCAAAAGTCTGGTTTTTTGACTATCCCAAACGAAAAGAGGATTAAGGGCTATTTCAATCCGAATTAATGCTTTATCTAAAACCCATTTCATTATGAAATCTCAAATTTGTGCTTTAATACAGCATACTATATTGCATTCTATTTTTGTTTTCCTTAGTAAAAAAAAGGATTGTTTCTTTTTCAATACTCCCTGACATCCTGTAAAACAGTCTGGAAACGGTCCGGATTCCGGATCAATTCTAACAACTTTTGGGCTGCATACTCCGCTGTGCTGAGCAGGTTATTCTCTTTTAATCCCACAAATTTTGAAAGGGAAGAAAAGGAACCTTCATCTGCTGATCGGATTTCTGATTGCATGTCTGTATCTACCACGCCGGGAGCGACGGAGAATACCCTGATACCTGTTTTGTCCAAGCTTGCCTCCAACGAAGCTGCCTCGCTGAGCATATTGATGGCTGCCTTAGATGCAGAATAACATGCCCAACCGTCAATGGCTTTTTTGGCGGCCCCGGAACTGATATTGATAATCAAGCGCTCAGCATCCTTTCTATGGGCAAAACGCTGGATAAAAGTATTCATCAAAATAGTCGGAGCTACGGTATTTAACATGAATATTTTCCGGATACTTTCAGGATCCAATTTACCCAGATGCTTAATTTCGCCAATCCAACCTGCATTGTTTATCAGGACAATTTTTCGAAAATTATCATTTGGAAAAATTTTTTCCAGATTTTCTATGATCTGGCCCATATCTGAAAGATCCAAATTCAAACCGGAAAACCCAGGACCCGCTATAGGTTTTTGAGACCTGGAAATTCCAATAACCTTGTTATTCTGGTCCTTCAACAACAACTCCACCAAGGCTCTCCCAATCCCTTTACTTGATCCTGTGACAATGAATAAATTACAGGCTATTGACATGCTTTCTATGAATCTTTTTATCGCTAATCTATCAGCTTAAATTAAACCATCCAAAATTCCGGAGCTTTGTTTGGTTTTTTATTTACCTCATCAAAAACCCAGACGGCCCCCTACCAGCTGGAATTGTTTTCTTCTGTATGCCGCTTTGGTCAAGCACTATCACTGTACCATTTCCTTGGAATGCATTATTATCAGCAATATAAATTTCCTTCCGATCGACATGATACCCTATTCCGTAAAATCCAGACCCGGTAAAAAGCTCCGCACTGATCACCTCTCCGGTTGCAACTTTCACTTTAGCTACGGCGTCATTATAGCTGGGCCAACCAGTGGATGTAATCACCAGTAACTCCCCGCTGTCAGTAAGGGCAAAATTTGAAGTAGCACGGGCCAAAGAAACTGATACTGTATTGATAATTTCTATATTATTTCGATTGATTTCATGGAAGTAAACCTTTTCCGAATCTCTCGCAAACAAATACAACTTCCCCTCCGATTCAAAAAACCGTGTAGGCATTCCCTCCAAAGCAATGGTCTTGACAAGCTCATCTGTGGCTAATGAAACAACTTCTAACTTTTTTGCATCTGAACATCCAATGAGAAGCTGATTACCCGCTACAAACATCCCCTCGGGACGTGTGGATACAGGGATTTTTTTACTGACTGTACCACCATCCAAGTGATTTACAATAGCTATATAGGAATTAGGGTTGTTAAAATTGGCATCATAAGGCCCCCAGTCGGAGATATACATTTTTTGATTGGCAATTACCAATGAGCGGCTAATGTCCAACCCGGAAGTAACTGCTCCTCTACTTGTAAAATCTTTCAGACCTACTACCTCCACTTTCCCCGTATTGGCCACCAAATACAACCTTCCTTCGGATGCAACCATATCTTGTAATAATCCGGCGAATGGCCTTCCATTTTTTGACTCAAAAACATTTTGTTGGATCGTTCCTGTAGCTGGGTCATAATGATAAACTTCTCCATCATTAGCTCCAAAAGCACCTTCGTTCATGATCAAAATACCTTTTTCAAATTCTCCCAAAGGAATCTGTGGGCTGTCTTCCATGCAGGAAAAAAGAGATAAAAGCCCAATTAACGCTAATCCATAAATGCTGAATTTTCTCATAATTTTATCTGTATATTGATTTGATAATTTCTTCCCGGCATTGCCCTAAGTCGCAGGACCTGATAGGAGGTATTAAATACATTGTTTAACTGAAATCCCAAGCTACCTTTTATCTTAAGGGCATGAATTTCCCCAATCCTAAATCCCCAATCCCAAAGGGCGTACGGTGTCAAATAGGAAATATTGTCCATTGCTTCAAATCTGGCACCTGTAAAATGATAATTGAGGTAACTATGGATCCATCCCCTTTTGACCCCAATAAGGGATTGGAATTTATGAATAGGGGTATAAGGCAGTTGATTGCCAGCACTTCGGTCATTTTCGGAAATATTGGTCTGATTGATTGCCCTGGTCCAGTTATAATTACCCTGCGCCTCAAAAGTCCAATTTCCCAATTGATAATCCGCATTGAAAGCATATTCGATGCCCTTATTGTGAACCTGTCTAATATTTTCGGGAGACCAAATATTTCCCTTTGGAATCCAAATGATCCAATTATCAACCCACATGCGGTAATGTGTAAGCTGTTGGTTCAGCTTAAATCTTTCATTTTTAAAAAGATATGAAACGCCGAGTTCCCCACTCCAAGAAGATTCAGGCAATAAACCCCTATTCCCCCCTGGTTCCCAAAACCTGTCGTTCAGTGTGGGAATTTTGAAGCTTCTTGCTCCATTGACATGTAATTTCAACTCATTTACTTTCTTTGAAAACAGTATCCAGTCAGCGCCCAAACTGGGTGTAAAAGGGGCTAAAATACCATCATAAACAAATTGCCTGAGGTTTATGGAAATTTTCAAATCTTCTGCTACACTAAAATTGGTGCTTTGATACAGCTCAATTCTGTTTTCCTTTGCCTCATAGGTACTCAACTTACCATGCACGTGAGTATACCGCACCCCAGATTTACTTGAAATTTTTGGACTGATCTCCCAGTCCATATCACCAATGAGAAAAAACTGTGAAGTATTATTTTCAATGCTATTGAAAATAAGCTGGTCCCTGACCATTCCTGTTTTAAAATTCCAAGTCTTCTTGATCCCAAAATTGAAATAATCCAAAACCCATCGCAAACTCCTGTCCTCTTGACTATCCAGGGTATTGGAACCCATAACCGGCTGAATTTCCCTCTCCGTCTGATTGTACCAAAGGGAACTGCTGATCAGCTGATTTGGCTTGATTTGGAAGGCAAGATCCTGTGAAAATCCTTCCTGATAAAAAGCTGCATGCTCCTGTCTTTCTATTGGAATTCCAGGTTTGGCAAGGTTGGGAAAGGGAAAGTCATTTTCTGCAATATTTCTGTAAACTCTTGTCCTGAGCGAAATACGTTTGTTAGAAAAGCCATATTGCAGCTGTTGGTTCCAACGCCCAAAGCTGCCCAAATTGCTATCAGTCTGAAAAGAATGACCTTGACCAAATTTCAGCCTGGAATTCAAATGTACAGTGCCACCAATGGCATCTGTGCCATACAAAGCTCCTCCACTTCCTAAGTGAAGTTGAACCTCATCGAATGCTCCCACGGGGAGAATGGAAAAATCTGTTTGTCCCAAGGAGGGGCTATTAATAGGTAGGCCATTCCAAAACACCGCATTGTGTCCAGCCGAAGTCCCGCGCATGGTCAGAGAGGCCAGCATACCGGGACCATACTGTCTCAAAAACAAACCTGTACGCTGTTGAATCAGATCAGACAATCCAAATCCTTGAAAATCTCTCAAATCTTCGGATTTGATGGCTTTTATCTGTTGTCCATGGGTGTATTTGTCCAAGGCTGGTGAGAAAACCTCCACTTCACCGAGATGCACTGTATCCTGAGGAATTCCTTCTGTTATAATTTCTGAAAGTCCATAATGGTGCCTGCCTACTTTTTTATGGAAAGCAGCCTCAGGTACCAAGGAGTAAAAACCCTGATAAAACAACAGCAACCAAGCAATCAATGTCTTTTGAATTAAATGAAGTGGAACACCTATTTAACCCAAAGCCATACCGTGTAAATAATTGAGATAGAATAATGTGAGTAGATCATCTTTCTTTTCAGAAATAATCAAAAGAAAGATTGATACCCGTAGATTTTACCTCAGCCTTTCACCCGAAAGCTTTGAATATGAAGAAAAATGGCAGGTCTCCTGGCTTCCCTGGACTTACCGGCCTTCTCACCCCAATAAAATGAGGCAATGGCATAGAGGAAGGCAAATCTCTATCCCGACGAGGTCGGGATGGGGTTACAGTTGCGGGGACAGCTCCGGTTTCACACCGGATTCCCTTTTAATCCCGAGTTCCAAAAAGGTTCGGGAACCGTTTTTCTGGTGCAAACATAATAAATTTTATCGGAAAAGTGTTTAAATTTAAATATTGAAATTTTTAATCCTGCCTTTTCAATTGGGCTACCTATCTTTGGGGCTAAATTCAAGCCCGATAGTATGAAAGCATTATTTTCAAATAAACAGAGCATCTTTTTTCTTTTATTTCTGGCATTGCTTTCATGCCAACACGCTGAACAAAAAACCGACCTGGATTACAAGCTCCTGGAATTGGATTACGCCGAGGGATTTAAGGTGTACCAAGGAATAGGTTTTAAAGTTTTAGAAGTACTTCAAGCTTTCCCCGGAAAGCATCAGCCCTTTAGGTATCTGGTGATGGAACAACAAGGTGAAATCCCAAAAGGAAAATTTGACGCCATCATCCAATTACCTGTCAAAAAAGTAATCCTTACCTCAACTACCCAAATTCCCCATTTGGAATATTTGGGAGAAAGTTCAACATTGATCGGATTTCCAAATCTTGACCTGATTTCCTCTGAAAAAGTAAGGAAAATGATCCATCTTGGAAAAGTGAAAGATTTGGGAAAGGGAGCACAGACCAATGTTGAAATGGTCATCGATCTAGCGCCTGATTGGATTATGATTTCTACCTTGGGTGAAGATTTACGAAACCTGGACCTTTTTCAAAAATCCGGTATTCCAGCCCCCTTGAATGGGGAATATCTGGAGGGTCATCCCTTAGGAAGGGCAGAATGGATCAAGTTTACCGGAGCTTTATTGGGCAGGTGGGAGGAAGCGCATCAAGCTTTTGAGGCCATCAAAAATGCTTATGAAGAGGCTGAGGCCTTGGCTAAAAAGAATGATCAAACCCATAAGCCAAAAATAATGTCTGGTGTGATGTATAAAGACATATGGTATGTTCCTGGAGCCGACAGTTGGGGAGCTAAACTAATCCAGGCAGCAGGAGGGGATTACGGTTTTAAGGATCATCCAGGAACAGGAAGCATACAATTGAGTTATGAATACGTGTTTGAAAAGGCACAGGACGCTGATTTTTGGATTGGCGCAGCTGATCACAATTCTTTGGAGGAAATGGGGAAAGCTGACCCAAGGTATACCTATTTCCAAGCTTTTCAGAAGGGACAAGTATATACTTACACGAAGAAAAAAGGGATCAAAGGTGGGGTGGAATACTTTGAATTGGGATATTTAAGACCTGACCTCATTCTTAAGGATTTAATCAAAATCATGTATCCTGATATATTACCGGATTATACCCCATATTTTTACAGCCGACTGAATGAAAAATAAACCCATATATATCACTTTTCTATTGGGGCTGATTATTTGCCTTTTGCTGTTTATCCTGAATCTTTCGATTGGATCAGTGCATATTCCATTCCCTGACATTGCATCGAGAATCACAGGAAAACCATTTTTGAAAGCTTCCTGGGAAACCATCCTAATGGAATTCCGTCTACCAAAGGCGATCACTGCAATACTAGCCGGAATCAACCTCTCTATCAGCGGATTACAAATGCAGACCTTTTTTCGAAATCCCTTAGCAGGCCCTTATGTTCTGGGAATAAGTTCTGGGGCTGGATTGGGAGTGGCAATTATGGTAATGGCAAGTACTGCATTCGGGTGGGTTATTTATTTTGGCCAACTTGGAGTCTGGTCTATCATCATTTCAGCCAGTTTAGGGGCTATCCTTGTCCTTCTCCTCATAAGCTTTACAGCGTGGAGAGTCCGGGACAGTATGACTTTACTGATTGTAGGACTAATGTTTGGTTCGGCAGTATCAGCTATTGTTGCTGTCCTTTCTTATTTTTCGGGAGCAGAGCAGTTGAAGCTTTTCACCGTTTGGTCAATGGGGAGTTTGGGCATCAGCTCTTATACGCAATTATTGGGATTGTTGATTGCAAGCCTCCTAGGGCTGCTACCCGCCTTATTCTTGCTAAAATCCTACAATGCCATGCTCTTGGGTGAGGCCTATGCCGAAAGTATGGGAATAAACATTAAAAGACTAAGATGGGGGATAATTCTGAGCACTGGTATTCTCGCAGGAAGTACCACAGCCATATGTGGCCCAATTGCATTTATCGGAATTGCTGTTCCCCATATGGCAAGATTAATTTTTAAATCAGGGGACCACCGGATCCTGCTACCAGGTTCTGCTATTGCAGGGGCTATCATTATGCTTTTTTGTGATGCAATAAGCCAACTACCCGGAAGTGCACAGACTTTGCCGATCAATGCTGTAACTTCTTTAATAGGGGCACCCATGGTCATTTGGTTGATATTGAGAAGAAATTTTTCAAAAGAGTTCTAATGGACAAACAAAACTCCATATTAAAAGCAGAAAGTCTTTCCATAGGCTATCACAAAGCAGGAAGAAAAAAAGTGGTAGCTGAAAACCTGAATTTCCATTTGGAAAAAGGCAAACTTACTTGCTTGTTAGGTCCAAATGGAGTAGGAAAATCGACTTTGATCAAAACAATCATGGGGCAAATTCCAGCTATTCAAGGAAACATTACCCTTTTGGAAAAACCTCTCAGAGAATACAGTTTACATGAAATTTCTAAAAAAATCTCTGTAGTACTTACAGAAAAGGTAAGTACAGGTTCACTTACAGTCAGGCAATTGGTTGAACTGGGAAGAATTCCGCATACCGGCTGGTTAGGTCAGCTCAGACAGCAGGACAAAGAGAAAGTAGAAAAAGCCATTGAGGCCACCAATATCCAATACTTGAGCGAATGCCACTTAAGCGAATTAAGTGATGGACAACTTCAAAAAGCCATGATTGCCAGAGCCTTGGCTCAGGATGGCGAAATTTTAATTCTCGATGAACCCACTGCTCATCTGGATCTTGTCAATAGACTGGAAATCATGCATCTTTTAAAAAAATTAGCCAAGAAAGCGCATAAAGCCATCTTGATCACAACGCATGACTTAGAGGTAGCCATTGAAACTGCAGATGTCTTTTGGCTGATGCAGTGTGGCATACCTCTGGTAATAGGGATTCCTGAGGACCTTATTATCCGAAATCAAATGAATGTTTTATTGCCAGGAAAAGGACTTGCATTTGACGCCCTTTCCGGTAAAATAATTCAAAAGGATCAAAAAAACAGCGTTAATATCGAAGGTCCCCAAATTCCCGTCATATGGATCAAAGCAGCACTGGCAAAAAAGGGGTTTTCAAAGCATTTAAAGGACCTTCACATTTTGGTAACAGAAGAGCCTTTTGCCATACAACTAATTGGAAATCAACAAACAAAAATATTTTACAGCATCGAGAGCCTGATTGATTTCTTAGAAGGCGCCAATTAAGCAAAAACCAAACAAAATTAAGTTTTATTGGTATAAATCAACCTTTTTCACTAAATTATGACTACAAACATAGAATAACGGAATTTTATTGCTAATTCCTGATCTGATTTTCCAAAAATTTTTCAACAAATAATCATGGAAAAAGACAATCTGAATTGGAAAATGAAAATTATTAATCCAATAAATACAAAGTTTTGTCTTGTACTTTTTACAATTATCTCAAGTTTTCAATACAGTTTTGGACAGGGTGGCATCCCAAATCTTCCGGAATCCTTGAAGACCATTCCTTTTGGCACAGAAATCAAAGAACTAAAACCAAATAAAATCCATGAAAAAATTTCAATTTTGGCGTATTCGGACATATTGGAAGTAAATACCTCTAGTGAAAAAGAATGGGGCCTTTACAATTGGCATGTCATTTTTCTAGGCTTATTCCTTGTTATTACCCAGGTCATTATTTTTTACTTCATTCGAAAATGGAAACAAAAAAAGAGAGTTACTCCTCTCGAAAAAAAACAAATTTTATATATCGGTTCTGATTTTGATTTTGAGAAAATCAATACCAAACTCCCAAGCCCGCTTACCAACAGGGAAATTGAAATTATCAATTTGGTCGAAGAGGGTCTTACCAATAGTGAAATTGCAACTAAATTATTTGTGAGTAAAAATACAGTTAAAACCCATCTCAAGAATATTTTTTCAAAAACGCATGCCATTAACAGGACGGATTTGATCCATAAGCTGAGAAGTTACTGATCTTTAGACCTTTTATTAAAGGGGCTGTCCGAAAAGGGCAGCTTTTTTTATGCCGCTATTTTTTGATTTTGAAAATCCAATGCCATTACCAGTGATCTTTGATTAGAATTTTCCTTTGGAACGTAAAATACCGGCCGACTATTGTAGGGTTTATAACCCAAAGATGATTTTTTAGATAGTTTTAGTCCAGAGTGCATACTTTTAGCCACCATTTTTCTCAGATTATGGCCAATTGCCATCAATAAGAACTCTAATTCCACTTTTTCTAAACCAGTGAGTGTAAATCTGTTGAATTTATTATTGCTTTTCAGCTGGCCAAACGCAGCTTCCGCCTCTATTGGTCTTTTGCTCCTGTGTTCAAGCCCCTTTTTATTCATTAGTTTTTCCTTGGCCTGCTGTTTTAAGAAGTTTAACCTATGGTTCACTTCGATTCTTCTGTTACCTGTCGCTTTGTGGCATTGTGCTCTTAAGGGGCATCCTTCACAGTTTTTTGCCTGATAATAAGTTACTTGAGATACATACCCATTGCTTGAAGTGCGCTTTCCTTGTCCAACATTCTCCATCCGCTGTCCCATGGGGCATACGTAAAAATCTTGCGCTGCATTGTAGAAAAGATTTTGGGGAAGAAAAGGATTGTTCTTTGTCTTCTTCTTTTGCTCCATGTGGAAGTAATTGTATTTCACATAGGCATCAACTCCCTTTTTTTCAAGCATTTCATAATTCTCCTCACTGCCGTATCCTGCATCAGCTACTATCTCTTTACTTTGTTTACTATACGATTTTTCAAAACTGTCCAAGTGGGATTTTAAAGTGGTGGTATCCCCTGCTGTTTGGTGGATAGTAGCATGGGTAATGAATTGATTTTCAGTTGATATCTGAGGATTGTAAGCGGGTTTTAGTTGTCCGTTTTTCATGTGGTCCTCTTTCATTCTCATGAATGTGGCATCATGATCTGTCTTACTGTACGAATTTCTATCCCCCAAAATCTCCAGGTCTTTTTCATACTTCTCCAGCTTGGGAAGATGTTCTTCCTGAAGTTTTTGAAGCTCCTTAGCAATCTTCTTTGAAGGCTCTTTTAGCTTTTTATTTATGGCTGAAAGCCGCTCCCTTAATTCTTCAGAATCAATTTTTTTAGGCAATTCTTCTTGATTAACTTCTTGATTATCTGATAGGATGCTTTCTTCGATATCTGATAAAACACTCTTGATCTTACCTTCTAACCTTTCTTTGTGCTTTTCAACTGTCTTACGCCAGACAAAAGTGTACTTATTGGATTTTGCTTCAATCTTGGTTCCGTCAATGTATTGTACATCAAGGCTTACATATCCCATCTCAACAAGCATTTTTACCACTTCGGCAAACAATGTCTTGATGGAGTCTTTTAAGATTTTACCGCGGAAATCGTTGATGGTTCTGAAATCGGGGGTTGAGTTTCCTGAGATAAACATGAAATGTATGTTCTCATTAAGTGCTTTGGCTATTTTCCTACATGAATACACATTGGATAAATAGCTGTAGAACAGCACTTTAATCATCATTCGTGGATGATAGGCTGATGTACCGCCTCCCTTGTATCTCTTTATAATATCACTGATATCCAAAGAGTTAACCACAGTGTCAACCAATCGAGCAGGGTGGTTATCAGGGATTTTATCAAAAATATTTGCCGGAAATAATTCTGGACAATTGCCAGTCTGATTTTTAAAAACTACCTTAGACATTGTTGTATTTTGTTCAACTCTAAAATAATAATTTTAGAGAAAATCAACAATAAAAAAAGGGTGTCTCGACTTTTCGGACACCCCCCATTTCATGAGCCGATTACTGACCTTTGTTTCATTATTTAACCAACAAAACCTTTTAACCCCTATGAAAAAGTTTTTAAAGATCATGGCTTATTTTGCCAGCGGACTGATAGCATTGATTATTATAGCTGTGGCTTATATCAGTTTGGCGCTTCCTAATGTAGGTCCTGCCCCCGAAGATCTTAAAGTGGAAATAACCCCTGAAAAAGTAGCACATGGAAAATATTTAGCTAATCATGTCATGTTATGTGCTGACTGCCATTCGGTCAGGGATTTCAGTCTGTTTTCCGGCCCACCAGTTCCCGGTACGGAAATGACAGGAGGAGAAAGATTTGACCAGACCATGGGCTTCCCCGGAGTCTTTATTTCCGCCAATATCACTCCATTTGGTATAGGAGACTGGACGGATGGCGAGATTTTTAGACTGATAACTACTGGTGTAAGAAAAGATGGCTCCCCCATTTTCCCTGTAATGCCCTATCACAGTTATGGCTTGATCGATCAAGAGGATATCGAGGCCGTAATTGCTTATTTACGGACTCTAGAGCCAGTTGAAACCGCCCATCCTAAATCAAAGGCCGATTTCCCATTCAACTTCATTTTGAGGACAATGCCGGCAAAAGCACAGCTGACCAAAAAACCGGATCCATCAGATTTAGTAGCATATGGAGGGTATTTGGTCAATGCCTCTGCCTGCGCTGATTGCCACACCAAATTCGAAAATGGAAGCTATACGGGTGAACGATTGGCCGGGGGAAGGTCATTTGAAATGCCAAACGGTACTTTGACAACCTCCAACCTCACGCCCCATCCAAGCGGTTTGGGAAATTGGACAAAAGAAATGTTTGTCCAAAGATTTAAAATGTATGGTGAGCATTATGTTCCTGAAAAAGTGGGAGCAGATGATTTCCAGACTATCATGCCCTGGATGATGTATGCCGGCATGAGGGAAAGTGATTTAGAGGCCATTTTTGCTTATCTTCAATCCTTGCCACCAGTTGAAAACTATATCGAAAAATTCAAACCTAATATTTGATTTTTGGGAGTCATTGCACTACCCATCTCACATATTTAGGCTAAAAATAAATCCTATCCGGATTTGCCCGGCGAAAGGTCTTGCCTCCGATGGGAGGAGATGTATATGGCCATCAAGGCTAATTAGACATCTCCTCACTTTCCTAATAAAAGGCGTCTTCAAACTGCTTAAAGTGAAAGTGTCCACTTTTGTCTTTATAAACTCCCACAATATCAAAGCGGATGTCATAATGCCAATCTTTTTCGTGAATGAATTGGTCGGCAGCTTTGACGATTAATTTTCGCTTGGTAAAGTCAACAAACTCTTCGGCATAGCCATAGCCTGTTCCTGAACGGAACTTGACTTCTACAAATACCAATAATCCTTTATGTTTAAAGATCAGGTCTATTTCAGCATGTTTGTACCTATAATTGGCCTCCATAAATTCATACCCTCTACCTATCAGCCAATCTTTCGCCAGCTCCTCGGCCAGCTTTCCTTTTTCCTGACTTCGACACTGGGACACCCAAAATCAAAAACCGAACATTTTTGCGAGTTTTTGTTGACTTTCGTTCAAAAATAGGGTCTTTCTCAGCTTTTTACCTGAAGATTTGAGCTGTATTTCAACAGTGTAAATCCCTTTTGCTATTTCTATGGCTTTCTGAGGAGAAAGTTTTGGTCCTTTTTCCAATTACTGCCTTTCCAGTTCCTTAAACACTTTGTAAGCGACGAATGCGATGCTTATATGTGCTTCGATCCTGCGTTGTTTATAATGGAAAACAGGCCTGACTTTGATTTCATTTTTGGTTATCCTGAAGGCCTTTTCTATTTTCCAAAGGTTGTTGTAATTCTCAATGACCTCGTCTTTGTCAAGGTTTGTGTTGGTAATATACCCTTTGAGACCGTCCCATTTCCCATCCTGTTCAAACTTTTCAATATCAAGGGCAATCTTTACCTCCCCTTCCATTTTAAGATACTTGTTATAGCCCCTGTTGTTGATGTGGCTTTTGTTGAGCTTTCCTGATTTTAACTGTTTCTCGAGCTTTTTAAGACCTTTCTCCCTGTTGATCCTGTCTTTTTTGGCTCTTCTGTCTGAATAACTGACAACCATTCTGAGCCCGTCCTCCCAATCCAGCAGCCTGCTCTCGCCGTTTTCAAGTTCAAAAGCCAATATCCTCTCTTTACTTTTATCAGGGGAAGCTTTCAGCCTTGCTCCCAGAATAAACTCGTAACCGTTGTCCCGTAACTCTTTTACATTGCTTTTTGACAGTAAACCTGAATCGGCAACAACAATCGGAGCAGGTAAGCTATACTTCTTTCTAAAAGCTTCTATCACAGGGATCATCGTATGCCCTTCAAACTTGTTTCCCTCAAAAATCTCATAAGCCAGAGGATATCCCTCTAGTCCAACCAGCAGACCCAAAACAATCTGTGGATTTTGATGCTTTCCCTCCTTGGAAAAACCACTCTTTCTAAGATCATCTTCATGATCCACTTCAAAATAAAGCGTAGTAACATCATAGAAAACGATATTGATACTCCCTCCGAGTATTCTCTTGGTATGTTCAAAGCTGATCAGCTGGACCGTTTCCTTATAGTTGTTGTAAAGCTTGTCCATGTACCTGTAAAGGTCCTGAACCTGGAATTCGAGGCCGTGGTAGGTGAGCAGGTAATCACAGGTTTTAAGCTTGCTGGCAGGAAAACAGATCCTGGAATATACCAGCCACCTGAAGATATCATCTTGGATTGCGCTGAACCCAATATCATTGAAAATCCTGTCCAAAAGCAGCTCGGTACCTGAAACAGTGATGTTTTCAACACTTTCCAGAACAGAATCGGCAATCCGTTCTTCATCACTGAAGGGGATTTCAAGTGCTCCTTTATGGTTTTTTATCCATTCCTCCCCAAGAATAAAAAGTCTTTCAACCTCAGATCGATCAGAACTGCTTCCGATCGTTTTTACAACCTTGCTTTTACCTTTGATCTTCTCAATTACCTGAACACTGATCTTGCCACTTTTATTGGGTTTTCTCCGAACAAACATGCCTAAAAGTACAAAAAACCACCCCGGGACACCCAAATTGAGAATCTGAAAATTATAATGATCTATATTTCAATACTTTATGTAAAAATGGGACTGACGACTGTCGAAGTCAGGTGGGAGCAGATGATTTCCAGACTATCATGCCCTGGATGATGTATGCCGGCATGAGGGAAAGTGATTTAGAGGCCATTTTTGCTTATCTTCAATCCTTGCCACCAGTTGAAAACTATATCGAAAAATTCAAACCTAATATTTGATTTTTGGGAGTCATTGCACTACCCATCTCACATATTTAGGCTAAAAATAAATCCTATCCGGATTTGCCCGGCGAAAGGTCTTGCCTCCGATGGGAGGAGATGTATATGGCCATCAAGGCTAATTAGACATCTCCTCACTTTCCTAATAAAAGGCGTCTTCAAACTGCTTAAAGTGAAAGTGTCCACTTTTGTCTTTATAAACTCCCACAATATCAAAGCGGATGTCATAATGCCAATCTTTTTCGTGAATGAATTGGTCGGCAGCTTTGACGATTAATTTTCGCTTGGTAAAGTCAACAAACTCTTCGGCATAGCCATAGCCTGTTCCTGAACGGAACTTGACTTCTACAAATACCAATAATCCTTTATGTTTAAAGATCAGGTCTATTTCAGCATGTTTGTACCTATAATTGGCCTCCATAAATTCATACCCTCTACCTATCAGCCAATCTTTCGCCAGCTCCTCGGCCAGCTTTCCTTTTTGAGTGTGCTCTGCCATGACAAATATTGTTTAATTTTGAAAAGTCAAAAGATCAAAAATCTGACGTCTTTCCCAGTTCAAAGAACCATTGTGCTAAAAAAGGCGTTTTTTTATCACATCAAGGAAAAACTGTGAATCAAGTTATCAATAAAAAAGTAAAATTTCTAGACCTGGGAACTAAAGATTACAAAGAAACCTGGGATTTTCAGGAGGAAATTTTCGCCCAAATAGTAAATAAAAAAATCCAAAACAGGAAACTTACTCCTGAAGAACAGGAGGTAACTGAAAACTACCTGCTGTTTGTAGAGCATCCTCATGTATACACGCTGGGAAAAAGCGGGGAATTGTCCCATCTTTTACTCGATGAGGCGGGTCTTGCGGAAAAGCAGGCTACTTTCTACAAAATCAACCGGGGAGGAGATATTACTTATCATGGTCCTGGTCAATTGGTGGGGTATCCTATTCTTGATCTGGAAAATTTTTTTACAGACATCCATAAATACCTCAGGCTTTTGGAAGAAGCCATTATTTTAACTTTGGCGGAATATGGTATTGAAGCCGGAAGAATTGATGGACTTACAGGTGTTTGGTTAGATACTGTAGAACAAAAAAATCCTAGAAAAATATGTGCCATGGGGGTCAAATCCAGCAGATGGGTGACCATGCATGGCTTTGCATTTAACATCAATGCCAATATCGATTACTTCAACAATATTGTACCTTGCGGTATCCCTGATAAAGCAGTTACGTCTATGCATCTGGAGCTGGGAAAAGCAATTGATGAAAATGAAGTCAAAGAAAAAGTAAAAAAACATATAGCTGATCTGTTTGAAATGGAGCTGATTTGAAGTTAGAATTACTTTGAAATAAGCTTTTCGAAATAAAATTCGAATAACAAGTCTGAACGGCTGACAAAACGTCTTGTTTTTAAAGTTTTAAGTCCTAAGTCTTGGGTCTTGCATCCTAAATCAATCAACTAAAATCATGAAAAAGGATATAGATTTTCACCCTGTCACAGGAATCAAACTGGCCATTGCAAAAGAAGAAGTCAATGGCATTGAAGAATGGGCTGTTTATATCGTCAATCTTAATTTGATCGAACTCAATACAGTGATGATTACATCAAAGGGATATGGGACAATAGAAGGGGAAGAAAAGAAAACCTCTGTCTTAAGGCATATGATCAAAGAATTAGGCGCTGAATCCATTGCCAAAATTGAGCCCATAGACCCTGAACTTTTCGTATTGAACAATGAATATTGGTTAAGTTACTATATTTTGGATCAGATTTTTGACAAGAAGTTTGTGTTCAAAGCCAACACTGTCAACGAAAAGAACATACAGTACATTCCTGAATTGGGTTTGGAAGGCATTATCCATTCTTGATTCATCCGATTAAAAAGTATATTGAAATTGGAGATTCAGTGATAGAGGCTTATATTAAAGGGAAAAAAAGCTGTAGAAGACGGTAGAAAAGGTCTTCCAGTAGGAAGTATATCTCAAGTCAATTCAGCCTTTACCTAACTTTAGTTTTATGTCGGCCTTTTTTAACGGACTGGAGAACATCCTTTTTTTAGATATTGAAACAGCCTCTTTGGAAGCGGATTTTTCTTCACTTCCAGAAAGGATGAAATCAGAATGGCTTAAAAAAGAAAACCACATCAAGTCCAAAGCAGAAGAAATTGAACCCGGTTCCCTATTTTTCAATAAAGCAGGTATCTATGCTGAATTTGGAAAAGTAATCTGCATCGGGGTAGGTTATTTTCATTTTATGGAAGAAAGTGGCAAACTGGAATTCCGCACCAAAAGCTTCTGCGCAGACAATGAATATGACACCCTAGAAGGTTTTGTCCAACTTCTGGGAAAAAAGCCCTGGATTCTCTGTGCCCATAATGGCAAAGAATTTGATTTTCCATATTTAAGCCGAAGAATTTTAGTCAACCGTCTACCCCTTCCAGAACCCTTGCAAATAGCAGGCAAAAAACCATGGGAATTGCGCCATTTGGATACTTTGGAGTTATGGAAGTTTGGAGATTATAAGCATTACACCAGACTGGAACTTTTGGCTGCCATTTTTGATATCCCAACCTCGAAAGAAAGTATTGATGGCTCACAGGTCAATGAAGCTTATTACCTTCAGGGGAATCTTCAGGGAATCCGGGAATACTGCCTCAGGGACGTATGGGTAACTGCCCAGGTTTACATGGCTTTTCAAGGACTTCCCCCCGATATGGAAGTGCAGGTAATCAATAAGGATGCAGAACCTTCTGGTTAAAATCGGCCATTGATTTTATAAAATTTAAAAGTTACGTGTCTGCAATTTCAAAATTTAATCTATGCTTTTTCAAAGTTTATTTGTTTTTAACTTAAACTTGATAAGATGTTATTTCAGTGTTTTTATTGCTGAATCTTGAATTGTTTTTGAAAGTAAAACATTGATTTCCATATAAATGTACGCAACCGAACTTTCGAGATACAGCATTTTTACCTGATGTTAAACATAGCCTAAAGTCTTTTGTGAATTGTGCCGATTTTTAAACTATTCCCCTTGGATTTAAAAGAATTAAATAAGGCATTCCTAAAGACTAAGGAATTAATCCGAAGACAAGCCGAACTGAATAAACAACATCAAATAAAATGACAACAATCATGTAAAAACCAGTTGAATAACATATGGATTTCAACCACTTATCCGTCTTTTTTTCGTATTTTTAATTAAGTAAACAGTAAAATTATCATCATTAAAAAACAACTAAAACCATGGGTATATTCTCATTTATCAAAGGTGCCGGGGAGAAAATTTTCGGTAAAAAAGAAAAAGAAGCTCCTAAGGAAGAAATTCCTACCATCAGAGCAGCTGCTTTACTTGAACATGTAAAAAGCTTGGGTCTTCCATTTAAAAGACTTAAAATCAGCGTCAAAGATAACATGGTAACCGCTGAAGGAGAAGTGGAAAAACAGGAACATGCCGAAAAAATCGTTTTGGCAATTGGAAACGTAGAAGGCGTGGATCAGGTAGAAAATAAAATGCAAGTAATTGAACCCGCTCCCCAAGCACAGTTTCATACTGTGGTAAGCGGTGACAACCTCTCCAAAATTTCTAAAAAATTCTATGGTGATCCTAATAAGTACATGATCATTTTTGAAGCCAATAAGCCGATGTTGACACATCCGGATAAAATCTATCCAGGCCAGGTCTTAAGAATACCTCCGCTTGCATAAAAAAAAGCTCCGGAAATCCGGAGCTTTTTTTTATCACACCTTCTAAATAGGGCTTTATTTTTTTCTTTCATACACTTCAACCCAACCTTTCACCACCTCGGTAAGAACCAGGTTCTGATCCTTGAATTCAATGCTTTTCAATATTTCAACATTTTTCCCGGGAATTGCCTGTGTTGGAAAAACTTTAATATTATTTCCTACCAATTCCCAGGAAAGCATCTGTGACATTTCAAAAAGATCAGATGCCTTCAAACGGTGCTGGGGAGGAATATTCAATTCACGGGCCATTTTTTCATCAACATCCCTTATTCCCCTAATATCCAAAAGATATTTCCCATCGGGATTTATACTGGTCAGGTAATCTTTACCAGTCTCTTCTGAATATATTTTTTGACCATTTTCAACTCTGTACCGCTCTTTGAGAATCCAAACTCCTATGATACGGTTCCTTAATGATTTATTGGCTTCTGGGAAAATTTTTGAAAAATCATAATCCAAACTTTTGGATATCCTTTCCATTTTGATCCCTTTTCCGCTCTCTACAAAAACCATTTGCAGTTTTTTCTTAAAAATGGTCGCTTCAACTTCCTGTTCCTCTCCTTCCTTATCAAGGATACCTTTAAAGCCATTTTCCTGCTTTTTGCCAATAAAATCCTTTTGGGAAAGGGACTCATCAAACCACTCCCCCATCAGAATTCCTCCCTGCTCTCTGATTTTCAGCACATAAGTATTCCCATCCAAGTTTCCGCAAAAAACGCCTTCAACGCTTTGAGCCCGGGTGGCATGAACCAAAAAACTGATCAAACAATATAATAAAAATCGGCCCATAAAATTTCCATTTCCCTAAAATACACAATAACGCTTAGTTTACCATTTGTTTACCGCAAATTGATGGAACTATTTTCTTTCCGTTATCCTTTTAGATTTTAGGATAAAGTTTTTCAACTTTGGGATGAAAAGGAAAATTGCTTAATTCTTTTAACCTCTACAATCCCGATAAATTGAACACGCAAAAACACTTAATCACCAAAAATCACAAAAGTCCAGCGGATTTTTTTACCGTTAGGCTAAAACAATCATTATATTAAAAGAAAAAACAAACACTCATTTTTATGGGAAGAAAATCAAACAACAGAGGCCAACAGGGAAAGAAAAAAGGAGGAAAGATCATGGACTCTGCCCAGTTGGCAAGAAAAATCCTCAACTTTTTGGATAATAATTTTGGCAAGGAATTCAATGCCAAACAGATCATCAAGAAACTAGAAATCAGAGACTCCCTTACCAAAGGGGCTGTGGAACCGGTCATGCACAAACTTGCAGCAGCCGGCTCCATTTCAAAAAGTCCAAGAAACTATTTTGCGTCCATCAAAGAACCTGAATTCATTGAGGGCGAAGTGGAT
Source organism: Cecembia calidifontis (assembly GCF_004216715.1). Taxonomy (NCBI): domain Bacteria; kingdom Pseudomonadati; phylum Bacteroidota; class Cytophagia; order Cytophagales; family Cyclobacteriaceae; genus Cecembia; species Cecembia calidifontis. The sequence goes on along the minus strand of NZ_SGXG01000001.1, from coordinate 2,423,110 downwards.
TATGTCAATCCACGATTTGCCTATATCCGTCCTGATGCTAAATATGATATGGAGGAAGATATTTTGGTCAAGGAGGCCGATCTCAAACATGCCCTCGACGGCGATAGAGTAAGGGTCATGGTTTATCCTTCCAAAGGAAGTTCCGGAAGAATAGAGGGGAAAGTCTTAGAAATCGTACAAAGGCTGAGAGATGAATTTGTAGGAAGGGTTGAAATATCTCCAAGGTTCGCCTTCGTGGTCCCGGATTTTAAAAAAATGCACCATGATGTATTTGTCCACAAAGGGGACCTCAAAGGGGCAGAGCACAACCAAAAGGTGGTCGTCAAGATTACTGAATGGAGGGAGGAAGACAAAAACCCTACAGGAAAGATCGTCCGGGTCCTTGGAAAAGCTGGGGAGCATGAAGTAGAAATTCATTCCATTATGGCTGAATTTGGGCTACCATTTGAATATCCCCAGGAACCAGTGGCAGAAGCCGAAGCAATTCCTGATGAAATTCCTCTGGAAGAAATCAAAAACCGCAGGGACATGCGGGAAGTTCCTACTTTTACCATTGACCCGGTTGATGCCAAAGACTTTGATGATGCCATTTCATACAGGAAACTGGAAAACGGTAATTTTGAAATTGGTGTCCATATCGCAGATGTCACCCATTATGTCAAACCCAAAACAAAATTAGAGCAGGAGGCTTATGATAGGGCTACTTCCGTTTACTTAGTGGACAGGACGATTCCCATGCTTCCGGAAAGGTTGAGCAACGGACTTTGTTCCCTAAGGCCCAATGAAGATAAACTTACATTCTCCTGTGTTTTTGAGATGGACGAAAATGCAGATGTCCTTAACTATTGGATCGGCAGGACTGTCACACATTCCAATAGAAGGTTTGCCTATGAAGAAGCCCAGGAAAACATCGACAACCAAGCCGGGGATTTTTATCAGGAACTCACGCTACTCAACGAACTGGCAAAAAAATTAAGAAAAAGGAGATTTGACAAGGGGGCCATCAACTTTGAAACTGTAGAGGTGAAATTCAAATTGGATGAAAAGGGAAAACCTTTAGGCTTAATGGTCAAAGAGAGAAAGGATATCCATAAATTGATCGAAGAATTCATGTTACTTGCCAATAGAACTGTGGCAGAATTCATCTATAATCGAAACAAAGGGAAGGATACTTTTGTATATAGAATTCATGATTATCCGGATATCGAAAAGTTGGAGACCTTCTCCAATTTTGCCAAAAAATTCGGACACGACATTAAAATTTCAGAAGGCACCAAAATTTCAAAAGTTCTGAATCAGTTAATGGATGAGATTGTTGGCAAACCTGAACAAAATATACTCGAACAATTGGCCATCCGGAGCATGGCAAAGGCAAAATATACCACTGAGCCAAAAGGGCACTTTGGCCTTGCATTCAAACATTACACCCACTTTACTTCCCCAATCCGAAGGTATCCTGACATGATGGTACATAGGTTATTGCAGCATTACCTGGATGGCGGAAAATCACCTGACCCAGAGGCCTGGGAAGAAAAATGTATCCATTCTTCTGAAAGGGAGAAGAGGGCCGCTGATTCTGAAAGAGCTTCCATCAAGTACAAACAGGTTGAATACATGTCCCTGGCCGAAGAAAAAGATTACGAGGGCATCATTACGGGTGTGACAGAATGGGGCGTATATGTGGAAATTACAGAAACCAAATGTGAAGGTTTGGTAAAAGTATCGGAGATGAATGATGACTATTACGATTTTGACGAAAAAAATATGCGCCTGATAGGTAGCCGAAATAAAAAAATCATCACTTTGGGTGACAAAGTGATGGTCAGGGTAGTTGCTACAGATATTGACAGAAGAACCATAGACTTGGAATTTGCAGATAATGAGCGAAAACAAAAACGACGTAAATAAGATTTTACAGGACCTGGAAAACCATATCCAGGGTTATTCTTACGGCACATCTCCCGTAGAACTATACGAGCCAATATCCTACATCATGAGCCTCGGCGGCAAAAGGATACGCCCGCTATTGACACTGCTTTCCTATGCCATGTACAAGGAAGATTACCAGGAAATCTTAACTCCTGCCATGGCAGTAGAAGTATTCCATAATTTCACCCTCATGCATGACGATATTATGGATAATGCCCCACTTAGACGGGGAAAAGCTACTGTGCATGAAAAATGGAACGCCAACACTGCCATACTTTCAGGAGATGTCATGTTGGTACGTGCTTATGATATGCTTTTGGACATCAACCCAAATCTGCTCCCCATTTGTCTGAAGCTGTTCAACCAAACGGCTGCTGAGGTTTGCGAAGGACAACAGCATGATATGAATTTTGAAAAAATGGACACGGTAAGCGAAAATGCTTACATTGATATGATCAGACAAAAAACCGCTGTCCTTTTAGGTTTTGCCTTGGAATTTGGCGCTATTCTGGCTGGTGCTCCCACAGATGATGCCAGGAAACTGTATGATTTCGGGGTCAACATCGGCATTGGCTTCCAACTGAAAGATGACCTGTTGGATGTCTATGCCGACAAGGAAAAATTCGGAAAACAGGTAGGCGGCGATATCATATCCAATAAAAAAACTTTCCTTTTGATCAAGGCGAAAGAGCTGGCCAAAGGGGAACAAAGAAATGCCTTGGAGCATTGGATAGGGGGAGCCTCTTTTGACAAAGAAGAGAAGGTACAGGCAGTAACCAAAATTTATGATCAAATCGGGATAAAAGCATTAACTGAAAAGAAAATGCAGGAATTTTTTGACAAAGGTTTTGCCCAATTTGCTTCCCTGAATGTTCCCCATGCTGATGCCTATAACACTTTGCTGAAAATCACCCAGGATCTTGTAAACAGAGAAAAATAATAAAGCTTTAGCCAATGGATTTAACTGCTACTATTATACTGATAGGTATTACTGTTTTGACATCCTATCAGGCCTGGAAAAAGCCTGACTTATTGGACCGTTGGATGTTTACACCATACAAGATCAAAAGAAAAAAAGAGTGGGACAGGTTTATTCTCTCTGGACTGATCCACAAGGATCAGATGCATTTGTTTTTCAACATGTTCACTTTTTTCTTCTTCGGCAGGGTCATTGAGATGTTTTTGCTATACCGATTGGGAAAGTCCACCGGGCTATTGACATTTATTCTTTTTTATTTAGGTGCGATAGTTGTTTCCGATCTTCCTACTTATTTCAAACACAAAGAAAATTACCAATACAGGGCTTTAGGAGCTTCCGGCGGGGTAGCCGCAGCAGTTTTTGCCAGCATCATCATCATGCCTTTATCAGACATATGCCTTTTTGGACTGATATGTCTCCCCGGATTTGTTTTAGGTATTCTATTTCTGGCATATACCATTGTACAGGCCCGAAGAGGGGATGACGGGATCAACCATGATGCCCACCTCTACGGCGCATTGTTTGGTATCGCCTTCGTATTGATTATTTCCCCACAGAGTGGATTAAATTTTATAGAGCAAATAAAAAGCTTCAGGCCATTTTGACCTGAAGCTTTACTGGTTTTACGGTGAAGAAGAATCAATCCTTTCCTTTTTGTAATTGACGGATATTTTTGTCAGTTACACTCCTCAACATCGTATTCCATCTATCCTTGGCTTTTTCTTCAGAAAAAACATCAGGACCTGGTATTCCAACCCGCATACCCAAAATTCTTTCTGCGGTTTTCCCTTTACCAGAGATATTCAAATAAATATCAACTGCATTGATGGTGGGCGTGAACCTCAATAATTTATCTATAGATTTTCTGATCTGGGCCTGCAATCCAACCGGCACATCAACTTGGTGCGCTTGGACATCAATTTTAATTCCTCGGTAATTCTCTGTGTAGTTCATCGCTTAAAATGATTTATGTGTTAATCAAAATTACTTAGGTCACATCCTAAAAATTATGACCTTTGTCATATTAGGACGAATTATTTTTCATATTGTTGGGAAGTTTTAGGATTTGACTTGTTATACAATATCCGGCTTGCAACTAAAAATCTGAAGCATAGGGTAATAAAAAATCAGCCAATTAATGTAATCCATTCCCTTCTAATTGAAATTTAATGATTTCCGTTATCTTTCTGTTCGTTCGATTAAGATAGGGCATGAGAATTGGCAGATTTTGTTTTTTTACTATATGGCCCACTTTCGGTCCAGGGTAAAGGCTACATTCAACCATTTTTTCAAAGTGATCGGCTTCATCTGATCTAAAATCTCCTGCCTAATCAGATCCTGCTCCTCCAAATTGGGCTGCCAACCTCCCGGGGCAACTACAAAGTCAATCTCGATAAACAATTTGGTTCCCGATTTAGAAACCCTAAGAAAAGATTCAGAAAACCCGTATTTGGACTCTATACCATCCACAATTTTTTTACAAAGCGCCATGTATTTGTCTTCAGCCTTCATGTCCAGGACTTCCTTAATCTGCCTCCCCATGTTTGTGATAGGAACCTTTAAAAAATACCCTGACACCAGCACCACCATCAAAGGATCCATATAAGGCATAAGGTAATTAAATCTGGTAAACCGTAAGCTATAAGCCAGCATGAAACCCATTAAAACTGCCAAACTCAAAAATGTATCCATCAACCATTGTTGTGCTTCTGCTTCCACCAAACCTGACTCAAGCTGATCCTTTTTCCTGTTGAGGAAAAAATAAAAAAGATAACAGCCTAATGTAGCTAATAAAGAATAAATGACCCCGGAACCAGCATTCACTTCCTGGCCTCCTGAAAGTAGAGTAGAAATTCCCGAAAACATGGAAAATAGACAAAGGATGGTAATAACCAGAAATTTTCCCAAAATAATCACCGGCTCTATCATTTCCTTCCCATAGGGAAACCTGTCAAAATCCTGTTTTTGCATATAAGCTGCCGTCACCAAAGAAATAGAAGACAAGCCCACACTGATCAATGAATATACCCCGTCAAATAGGATAATTTTGGAATGCACAAATACACCCCACACGATGGCGAAAATAGCAAAAAGCAAAGCCCCATATACCGAGACTTTGAGCAAATGATGTTCCCTGTCATATTTGGTCACCATAACAAGAAGTCGCTCCTTATTTCTTTACAAGTAATTAGCAGACTTAATTTACCAAGATTTAAGCTTGAAAAAACGCTGTTATGATTTTTTTTGAATCAAAAAGATTTCTTTTCGAATACCGGTTTTCATCCCGCATACAATCACCTGCTGATAACTCAATAAAAAAGAGGCTTTCCAAAAAAGAAAAGCCTCTTTTCAATAAGTCTATTATGATTATCCGCTTGTATACAAGTAGGGGCAAATGCTCGCAATAACAAGTCTATCAAAGAGTTTTTTACCAAAGTATCTTCGGTTTAGTTTATAACAGAATTCACCTGACTTCGACAGTCGTCAGTCCCATTTTTACATAAAGTATTGAAATATAGATCATTATAATTTTCAGATTCTCAATTTGGGTGTCCCGGGGTGGTTTTTTGTACTTTTAGGCATGTTTGTTCGGAGAAAACCCAATAAAAGTGGCAAGATCAGTGTTCAGGTAATTGAGAAGATCAAAGGTAAAAGCAAGGTTGTAAAAACGATCGGAAGCAGTTCTGATCGATCTGAGGTTGAAAGACTTTTTATTCTTGGGGAGGAATGGATAAAAAACCATAAAGGAGCACTTGAAATCCCCTTCAGTGATGAAGAACGGATTGCCGATTCTGTTCTGGAAAGTGTTGAAAACATCACTGTTTCAGGTACCGAGCTGCTTTTGGACAGGATTTTCAATGATATTGGGTTCAGCGCAATCCAAGATGATATCTTCAGGTGGCTGGTATATTCCAGGATCTGTTTTCCTGCCAGCAAGCTGAAAACCTGTGATTACCTGCTCACCTACCACGGCCTCGAATTCCAGGTTCAGGACCTTTACAGGTACATGGACAAGCTTTACAACAACTATAAGGAAACGGTCCAGCTGATCAGCTTTGAAAATACCAAGAGAATACTCGGAGGGAGTATCAATATCGTTTTCTATGATGTTACTACGCTTTATTTTGAAGTGGATCATGAAGATGATCTTAGAAAGAGTGGTTTTTCCAAGGAGGGAAAGCATCAAAATCCACAGATTGTTTTGGGTCTGCTGGTTGGACTAGAGGGATATCCTCTGGCTTATGAGATTTTTGAGGGAAACAAGTTTGAAGGGCATACGATGATCCCTGTGATAGAAGCTTTTAGAAAGAAGTATAGCTTACCTGCTCCGATTGTTGTTGCCGATTCAGGTTTACTGTCAAAAAGCAATGTAAAAGAGTTACGGGACAACGGTTACGAGTTTATTCTGGGAGCAAGGCTGAAAGCTTCCCCTGATAAAAGTAAAGAGAGGATATTGGCTTTTGAACTTGAAAACGGCGAGAGCAGGCTGCTGGATTGGGAGGACGGGCTCAGAATGGTTGTCAGTTATTCAGACAGAAGAGCCAAAAAAGACAGGATCAACAGGGAGAAAGGTCTTAAAAAGCTCGAGAAACAGTTAAAATCAGGAAAGCTCAACAAAAGCCACATCAACAACAGGGGCTATAACAAGTATCTTAAAATGGAAGGGGAGGTAAAGATTGCCCTTGATATTGAAAAGTTTGAACAGGATGGGAAATGGGACGGTCTCAAAGGGTATATTACCAACACAAACCTTGACAAAGACGAGGTCATTGAGAATTACAACAACCTTTGGAAAATAGAAAAGGCCTTCAGGATAACCAAAAATGAAATCAAAGTCAGGCCTGTTTTCCATTATAAACAACGCAGGATCGAAGCACATATAAGCATCGCATTCGTCGCTTACAAAGTGTTTAAGGAACTGGAAAGGCAGTAATTGGAAAAAGGACCAAAACTTTCTCCTCAGAAAGCCATAGAAATAGCAAAAGGGATTTACACTGTTGAAATACAGCTCAAATCTTCAGGTAAAAAGCTGAGAAAGACCCTATTTTTGAACGAAAGTCAACAAAAACTCGCAAAAATGTTCGGTTTTTGATTTTGGGTGTCCCAGTGTCGAAGTCAGGAAAAAGAGGCTTTCCAAAAAAGAAAAGCCTCTTTTCAATAAGTCTATTATGATTATCCGCTTGTATACAAGTAGGGGCAAATGCTCGCAATAACAAGTCTATCAAAGAGTTTTTTACCAAAGTATCTTCGGTTTAGTTTATAACAGAATTCATTGAGATAGTTTTGAAGCATCTTTTCTGAAACCATATGGTACTTCTGTAAATCCCTTTTAAGGTTGCTTATTGCTATATGTGCCCATTTGAGGTTGAACTTGCCCTCTTTTGTGGAAGATAATTCGCTCACGTGAACATCGATACAATCTTCTAGGTTAGCATAAGTCGTACTTTCATCAGTTTGGAGCACGGCTTTTTTGTCAATCAGTCCTTTTATCAGTTTTTCGGCTGTTTTTGCCTTCAAGTTATCTATTTTGACCATCTTGAAATATCTGCAGCTTTTGTCCTTTTCTCCAGTAATTAGGTCTTCAAGAATAGATGATTCAGCCATAACAGCGACAGTAGCTTGTTTTTGGCTTCCACGGCCTTTCTTCAGCTTCGTCTTTTCCGAAGATTTTGTTGCCTTGCTTACAAAAGCCTCATCATATTCAACCATATCTTCTAGTTTATATTGGCTGTCACGTTTACCCATTGCTTCCCGGAGCTTGTGATACAGTCTGAAAACAGTCTCGTATCTGCTATGACCCATCTGCCTCTGTAGTTCAAGGCAGCTAAATCCCTTCTTGGTTGCGCTTACAAGAGTCATTGCAAGCAACCAAGTCCTCAATGGTAACTTGCTGTTTTCCATAATAGTACCATTTTTCAGTCCTGTCCTAAATTTACAATGTTTACATTGGAACATATTGAGAGAATTAAGCCAGTAGTGATCCTTGGAATTACAATTCTTGCAAATGACACCTTCTCTTTCCCTTTGTTCCTTCAAGTAATGGATGCAACTTGCCTCATCAGGATATCTTTCATTGAATTGTAGAATATTCATGGCCTTCTTATTTATTTACAGCCAATTAAACACTTACAATTCAGCCCTGAAAGTTATTGACACTTATTGTCAAAGTATAAAATTTGCCCACTTGTATGTAGGCGGATATTCATAAAGTCTATTCAATTGAAATTAAAATGGGGTATTTTTTCTTGCCACTTCGCTAAAAAAACCTAGTCCATTATTTCAACTTCAATTCTGTCTTCAATTCTTCTACATTGAGGATATTGGCAATCCTTGAACGTTCAATTTCCCTGAATTTTGCTAATTGTACATCTATTTGACGGGTAATTTCAACCCTAACCTCTTCTGCTCCATCTGTAGGCCTCCATTCACCTGTACCTACAATGACATTGAGGTGTGCCAATTTATTGTTCAGACGGATTGGATAGTTTAGAGGATCCTGATTACTCCTATTCTGGGTTTGGTACAATTCCTTCTCAATATCTGAAATGGTTCTGAGAATTGGCTCAATGCTTCTTTTTTGCCTTGGATTCTTTTCCATTATCCCATTCAGTTCATCCCTGTACTTTCTGATCAAAATAATCGTCTCATGGGTCTCTGTGAGTTTATCCCTCACCTTCAATAAGAAATCATACTGTGCCTGTCTGTCCTCTTGGGTGGAAGGATATCTTGGGTCAGGCAATACTTTGAATCCCTGTTCCTGAACTTGTCCATCTACGATCAACAGCACGGTATAATCCCCGGGAACCACTTTAGGCCCTCTAAGGGGGCCGGACCACATGATCAAGCCATCAAAGCCTTTGGCATTTGGGATTCTTAAATTCCAATTGAATTCATTGGAACCCAACCTGTATTTTAAGGTATCCCCTTCAATCCCTTTAGAAGAAAACTCCCTCATGAGATTTCTATTCTGGTCATAAAATTCTATCCTAACCTCCTCTTTTGGCTCTTCCTTCAAATGATAATACACCAAAACCCCTCCGGGTCTATTTGTTCCTTCTGTTTTGGACTCCTTTCTTACTCCATCTAAAGTATAGCTATCCTGCGGCTTAAAAAGATAGAATGGTTTATTGGATACATCATTGGACAATTGATGGAGAACCGTCAAGTCATCAATGATCCAAAAACTCCTTCCTTGAGTTGCCGCAATCAGGTTGTTGTCTTTGATTGTCAGATCTGTGATAGGTACAATCGGTAAGTTCAATTGAAATGGCTGCCATAAGCCACCGTCGTTAAAGGAGATATACATTCCCGTTTCCGTACCGGCATAAAGGATCCCTTTTTTAACAGGATCGGCACGGACAACTCTTGTGAAGTGCTGGGCATCAATTCCATTCACAATTTTTGTCCAAGTCTTGCCATAATCGGTGGTTTTGAAAAGGTATGGTGCATAATTCCCGTTTTTATAAGCAGTGGCAGCAAAATACAAGCCTCCTTCTTCAAATGGATGACCTTCCATACTATTGATCTGGGTCCACTCAGGCAGGTCTTTAGGCGTTACATTTTCCCATGTTTTTCCATTATCCTTTGACACATGCACCAAGCCATCATCAGATCCCGCCCAAAGCACTCCTTTTTTCAATGGGGATTCAGCTGCAGCAAAAATGGTAGAATAATATTCTACAGATGTATTGTCTTTTGTAATAGGACCTCCCGAAGGGCCAAGTTTTTCCTTGGCATTTCTGGTCAGATCAGGACTAAAGGTCTCCCATGATTGGCCTCCATTGGTGGAACGGTGAAAATGATTGGACGTGGTATACAACACCTTCGGGTCATGAGGGGAAAAGAAGATAGGGAAATTCCACTGAAACCTGTATTTCATCCCTTCTGCTCCATGTCCCATTGGATTGTCAGGATAAACATTCACATTTCTAGCAGCACCTGTCCTGTGGTTCAGATATTGAAGGAGTCCACCATAATTACCGCCATATACCACATCATTATCGGTGGGGTCCACAGCCAACCAACCGGATTCCGACCCAGCACTTTCCTCCCAATCTTCCTCAGAAATTCCAGAACCTTCATTCCTATGGGATATTCTCATTGTACTATTATCCTGTTGCGCTCCATAAATCCTGTATGGAAAATGGTTGTCTGTAGTCACCCTATAAAATTGCGCTGTTGGCTGATTCATATAAGTCGACCAGGTATCTCCTCCATCAAAAGAAACCTGTGCACCACCATCATCCGCAATGACCATCCTCTTGTTGTCAGCAGGATCTATCCAAAGATCATGATGATCTCCATGCGGTGCATTGGCACTTTTAAAGGTTTTTCCACCATCAGTGGATTTATGATAACTCACATTCAATACATAAACTGTATTTTCATCTTGGGTGTCTGCATAAATTCGTGTATAGTACCAGGCCCTTTGTCTTAAGTTTCTATCATCATTGGTTTTTTCCCAGGACTCTCCTCCATCATCTGACCGGAAGACACCACCATCCAGATTCTCCACTATAGCCCAAAGCCTTTTGGAATTTACCGGTGATACAGTGATCCCCATTATACCCAACAAACCAGAAGGCAATCCTTTGTTTCTGGAAATCTCTTTCCATGTTTCTCCTCCATCGGTACTTTTGAACATTTTGGAACCTGGCCCACCACTTTCTAGGCTGAAGGGAGTCCTTTTAACTTCCCAGGTAGTTGCATAAAGCACTTCGGGATTATTGGGATCCAAGATCAAATCTACGGCACCGGCCTGGGGATTGGTAAACAATTTTCTGCTCCAAGTCTTTCCTCCGTCAGTGGATTTATAAACACCTCTCAAATCAGTAGGCTTAAAAATATCACCCAAAACAGCAGCATAAACCACATCAGGGTTAGTAGGATGAATCCGTATTCTGGAAACAAATCTCGTTTCTTCCATACCAAGATGTTCCCAGGTTTTTCCTGCATCATTACTTCTCCAAAATCCATAACCATAAGAAACATTTCCCCTTACAGTTTTTTCACCTCCTCCTACATAGATGATGTTCGGATCAGATTCTGCAACTGCCACCGCACCAATGGACCCGCCAAAATAACCATCTGATATATTTCCCCAGGTCCTTCCTCCATCAGTCGTTTTCCAGACCCCCCCTCCCGTTGCACCGAAGTAAAAGGTATTTCGCTCAGAGGCCACTCCTGCAACAGCTGCAGAGCGTCCACCCCTATGTGGCCCTACCAAGCGCCACTGTACTGCATCATAAAGTTTTTCATCAAAGGTCTGTGCCCCGCCTTGGTTCTGATTACCAAAAGAGAATAGCAGTGCAAAGACCAAAATAATCTGTAATATTTTGTTCATAGCATGAAGGTTAGTTTAGTATTTGGGAATTTAGGGGTAAATCCTAAAAAAGAGGAAGAAAAAATGACTATTGGTAGAAAAAAGATATGAATATTGGGCAAAAAAAAAGCTCCCTTTTGCGGAGGGAGCTTTACTAATGGGAAATGGATTATCTTAAGCTTCAGCAGGTACTACGCTTACGTAAGACTTTCCATCAAATTTTTTCTTGAATTCAACTTTTCCATCAACAAGAGCAAACAAAGTATGGTCTTTACCCACACCAACATTCAAACCTGCATGATGTTTAGTACCTCTTTGTCTTACGAGGATATTACCGGCAACTACTGCCTCTCCCCCAAATTTTTTAACCCCTAGACGTTTGCTGTGGGATTCTCTACCGTTTTTGGAACTACCGACACCTTTCTTGTGAGCCATAATTTTATACGTTTATGATTTCCTGAGAAATCTTACAATGTGATGTTTTCAATCAAAATTTTAGTGAACTCCTGTCTGTGACCGTTTTTCTTTTTGTAACCTTTTCTTCTTTTCTTTTTGAAGACGATTACTTTGTCACCTTTTACATGGTCAAGAATTTTTCCTGATACCTTGGCGCCAGTGATTATTGGAGCGCCGATTGATACAGTACCGTTGTCTTCTGCCAACAATACCTGATCAAATTCCACGGAAGCGCCAGCTTCGCCCTGCATTTTTGGTGCATAGACTTGCTGATCTTTTGTTACCTTGAACTGCTTTCCTGCGATGTTTACAATTGCGTACATAAATGTTATTTATTGCTTTAGGAAATTGGAGTGCAAATATAAACATTTCATCAATAGAAAAAAAGACATCATGATATTTTACAAGATAGTTTCTTCCACATCTCAATTCAAATGATAAAGATTTGATATCCGATATCCATTGTACACCTAATCGCTTGTTTCGAAATGAGTACTTTTGGGGCAAAAATATTCACTCTATTTACTCATTCAGATTTTTTTGCAAAGTCACAAGAATTATCAGGTTTAAATGACGATTGGAAAACTTTCCATAACTCAAAAGTCAGATTTACAACACTTTGAGAATTTTATTTTGCAAAAATATTTGGTTGATAAAAATTGACTATTGTTCAAAAGTATGCAAAAAATGGTCTTGGATTTTTTTTTTAAATTTCTGAAAAAAAGTTTCAAGCCGATGAGGACAAAGTTTTGATTAAAGTATTTATTTAATCTAAAAATTTTATTTTTTTGATTTACTGATATTTAAATGTTATTGACTATTAGTCAAAAAAACTACCCGGTTAGGGGTTTTGTTGGTTTTATTTTTGGAATATGATTAGCATATTTGTTCTGAGGCTGTTCCAAAGACAGCCTTTTTGTTCCAGTCTATGGTTGAAAATGAGGAGCCTACCTTGTGATCAAATAACCTTAAAAACAAAAGTGCGATGCAACAGATAGAACCAATTCTTCAAGAAAACAGTAACAGATTTGTCCTCTTCCCAATCCAGCATGACGACATCTGGCAATTTTACAAAAAAGCAGAGGCAAGTTTTTGGACAGCGGAGGAGATTGACTTGAGTCAAGATCTTAAAGATTGGAAAGATTTGAATGACGGTGAGAGACATTTTATCTCTCATGTACTTGCATTCTTTGCGGCAAGTGATGGTATTGTGAACGAGAATTTAGCCGAGCATTTTGTTGCTGAAGTACAGTATACAGAAGCCAAATTCTTTTATGGGTTCCAGATTGCAATGGAAAACATCCACTCGGAGACTTACAGTTTATTGATCGATACCTACATTAAAAACCCAGTTGAAAGAGACCGTCTTTTAAATGCCATCGAACATATAGACTGTGTAAAAAGAAAAGCGGAATGGGCCTTACGCTGGATAGAGAACGGCACCTTTCAGGAAAGATTGATTGCATTTGCCGCGGTGGAGGGAATATTTTTCTCTGGTTCATTCTGTTCTATTTTCTGGTTGAAAAAAAGAGGCCTCATGCCAGGCTTATCATTCTCCAATGAACTGATTTCAAGGGACGAAGGATTACACTGTGATTTTGCATGCCACTTGTATACCAAGCACGTAATCAATAAGCTTCCTAAGGAAACTGTCACCAGGATCATAACTGATGCCGTAGCCATTGAAAAAGAGTTCGTGACTGATGCATTACCAGTCAAATTAATAGGAATGAATGCTGACCTCATGTGCCAATACATTGAATTTGTAGCTGACAGGCTTTTAATGGAATTGGGATGTGATAAAGTTTGGAACAGCACCAACCCATTTGACTTTATGGATATGATTTCTCTACAGGGTAAAACTAACTTCTTTGAAAAGAGGGTAGGTGATTACCAAAAAGCCGGTGTCATGAAATCCAAAGAAACTTCAGATGCCCCTAAATTTTCTATTGAGGAAGACTTCTAATTTACTTATACCACCAAACCCAAATTTTCGAGCACCATGTTAGTAATAAAAAGAGACGGACGTAGGGAATCGGTAAGATTCGACAAGATTACAACGAGGATTGAGAACCTCTGCAATGGTTTGGATGGGAGATATATCCATCCGATAGAAGTAGCCAAAAAAGTTATAGACGGCCTCTATGATGGGGTCACCACCACGGAGTTGGACAATCTAGCCGCTGAAGTATGTGCTTCCCTTACTGTGAAGCACCCTGATTACGCGATTTTGGCGGCAAGAATTGCAATTTCCAATTTACATAAGACTACCAGTCAGTCTTTTTCCAATACGATGAAAAGGCTGTATACCTACATCAATCCAAAGACAGGTGAAAATGCTGCTTTGATTGCACCTGATGTATATGGTATCATCAAAAACCATGCAGCCAGATTGGATGAGGTAATTGATTATCAAAGAGACTTCGATTATGACTATTTCGGATTCAAAACCCTAGAAAGGAGTTATCTGATCAAATTAGACGGTAAGGTGGTAGAAAGACCTCAGCATATGTTGATGAGGGTGGCAGTTGGTATTCATAAGGAGGATATCGATGCTGCCATCGAAACGTATCACCTGCTTTCCCAAAAGTGGTTTACCCATGCCACTCCTACCCTCTTCAATGCCGGTACGCCCAAACCTCAATTATCCTCTTGTTTTCTTTTGACCATGAAGGATGACAGCATAGATGGGATTTATGATACTTTGAAGCAATGTGCCAAAATTTCCCAATCAGCTGGTGGTATCGGTCTCTCCATTCACAATATTAGGGCCAAAGGTAGCTATATCAGAGGTACAAACGGAATGTCCAATGGTATTGTCCCCATGCTGAGAAACTTTGATATGACTGCAAGGTATGTTGATCAAGGTGGTGGAAAAAGAAAAGGCAGTTTTGCAATTTACTTAGAGCCTTGGCATGCAGACGTCAAAGAATTCCTGGAATTGAAGAGGAACCATGGTAAAGAGGAAATGAGAGCAAGAGACCTCTTTTATGCCATGTGGATTCCTGACCTTTTCATGAAGCGTGTAGAGCAGAATGATGAATGGTCGCTTTTCTGTCCAAATGAAGCTCCAGGTTTAGCAGATTGCCATGGAGAGGAATTCGAAAAGCTATATGAAAAATACGAAAGAGAAGGCCGTGCCAGAGAGGTAGTTAAAGCCCAGGAACTATGGTTTGAAATATTGGAATCCCAAATTGAAACAGGAACTCCTTATATGCTTTACAAAGACTCAGCAAATAAGAAGTCCAATCAGCAAAATCTGGGGACTATAAAATCTTCCAATCTTTGCACGGAGATTATCGAGTACACTGCTCCTGATGAAGTAGCTGTATGTAATTTGGCCTCTATCGCCCTTCCAAAATTTGTAAGGACTGGACCTGATGGCAAATTATTCTTTGACCATCAAAAATTATATGAGGTAACCAAAGTTGCTACACGAAACCTAAACAAGGTAATCGATGTCAACTATTATCCAGTAGAGGAAGCTAGACGGTCCAATTTTAGACACAGACCAATTGGTCTTGGGGTACAAGGTTTGGCTGATGCTTTTATTATGCTCAGAATGCCATTTGAATCACAAGAAGCCAAGGGACTGAATGAAGATATTTTTGAGACCATCTACTATGCTGCTGTAGAGACTTCCATGGAATTAGCCAAAATCCAAGGGACCTACGAAACATATGAAGGATCACCAGCTTCAAAAGGCATATTGCAATTTGATATGTGGGGTGTGACCCCTAAATCAGGAAGGTGGCCATGGAATGAATTGAAAGAAAAAGTTAAAAAATACGGCCTGAGAAATTCCTTATTGGTTGCTCCAATGCCGACTGCTTCTACTTCCCAGATTTTGGGTAACAACGAATGCTTTGAGCCATATACTTCTAACATTTACACCAGAAGAACACTTTCCGGTGAATTCATTGTGGTAAACAAACATTTGATGAAAGACCTTATTGATCTTGGCTTGTGGAATGATACCATGAAAAACAGATTGATAGCGGCTAATGGTTCAGTTCAAAATATCCCTTCAATTCCCCAGAACATCAAAGATATTTACAAGACGGTATGGGAGATCTCCCAAAGGGTGATTATCGATATGGCCGCAGATAGAGGTGCTTACATCTGTCAATCTCAGAGTATGAACGTTTTCATGCAAGATCCAAACTTTGGCAAATTGACCTCTATGCATTTCTATGCTTGGAAAAAAGGATTGAAAACAGGCATGTATTACCTGAGGTCTCAAGCTGCAGCAAGCGCAATTCAGTTTACTGTGGATAAATCAGCCCTAGAAACAGAGAAAAGTGCTCCCATCACTGCATCAGATGTTTCAAAGACACAAAAGCAGGACGCTATAGCTTGTTCCTTGGACAATCCTGAAGGTTGTGAGATGTGTGGCAGCTAAAGATTATTTTAGAGTTCGTTTGATGGTAAAAAAGCGCCTGATGGTATCAGGCGTTTTTTTTCGGGACTATGACACAAACTGTGTAAGTTGGTTTCACTACTTACGAAGTTAAAGTTAAACCTCGAAATTCTCTGTGTGATTTAGAAGAAATCGCACAGGGAATTTGAGGAACCCGCGGTAGGCGCCCCCCGGTCTGTGTGTGGACAATTTCTTACCTTTATAACACACAGATTACAAAAATGAAAAAAGAAGATCTCCTAAATGATGACTTCCTCAAGCAGTTCAGGACTGCCGGGGAGCTTAATTCCTTCCTTCAACAGCTTCAGAAAAGAGCCGTTGAGAAAATGCTTGAAGGCGAGCTGGATGCCCATCTTGGCTATGAAAAGCATCAGAATTCCGATAATCCCAATTCAAGGAACGGCTATTCCACCAAAACAATAAAAAACACATTTGGGGAAGCTGAAATCAGAGTCCCAAGAGACAGGGACGGCAGCTTTGAGCCTGCCCTTGTGCCCAAACGCAGAAGCATGGCGGAGGGCGTTGAAAACGTGATCATTTCCATGTATGCCAAGGGAATGTCAAACCAGGACATCGAAGAACAGATCCGGGAGCTTTATGACATCAATGTTTCCTCCTCCACCATCTCAAGGGTTACCGGTGCCGTAGCGGAGGATATTGTTGCATGGAGAAACAGGCCGCTTGACCCTGTATACCTGATCGTTTGGATGGATGGTATATCCTTCAAAGTCAGGGAGAACTCCAAAGTGGTCAACAAGACCGTTTATATTGCCGTTGGCCTCAGAACTAACGGCCTTAAAGAGATCCTAGGCCTTTGGCTTGGCAAGAATGAATCTTCGGCTTTCTGGATGGGGGTACTCACCGACCTGAAAGCCAGAGGGGTTGAAGATATTCTCATAACGGCAACTGACAACCTGAACGGGTTTACTGATACGATAAAAGCTTCATTCCCCCAATCAGTCACTCAGATATGTGTCGTCCACCAGATCAGAAACGCATGTAGATATGTCGCATGGAAAGACCGCAGGGCGTTTACAAGGGATATGAAGGAAATTTATACCGCCCCTACAAAAGATGCTGCTTGGGCTGCCCTGAACGATTTTGCCAAAAAATGGGAATCCAAATACGCTTATGCCATCAAAAGCTGGAGGGACAACTGGGATGAACTCACCGTTTTCTTCGATTACCCGGCTGAAATCCGTAAAATCATCTATACCACCAACCTGATTGAAAATCTCAATGGAAAGATCAGAAAATACACCAAAAACAAGCTCTCTTTCCCGACAGATGATGCCGTAATGAAGTCTGTTTTCCTGGCTGCAAGAGAAGCATCGAAAAAATGGACTATGCCTATCAGAGACTGGGGAGCTATTCTTAACAGTTTCCTGCTTATATTTGGTGATAGGGTCAGGCTTCTTGATACCTGACAATAAAACCATAATTTGAAGTTTACACACTTATCGGGATAGTGTCTTTTTTTCTTAGAAAACATAAAATGATTATGGTCTTCACATTATCATCTTATAGAGATTATTACTGTACAATTTACTAAGTACCAAAAAAGCTCTTAAAAAGAGCCATGGCCGTTTATTGTCAAATGTTTTTAGCTTTAAAAATTATCTTCCTTTTTGTGCCCCGAGTTTGACATTTCTGATCAGTGAGGCACAAATTGAAAAAAATTTTTAGAGATTTTTTTGTTCCACAACTTGTCCCGAATTTCGGGAACAGTGACAAAAGCAAACAAAAAATCCACCCTGACCTGTTGTCACGTCCTGATTTTACTTGACACTTTTTTCTTTGTTTTTTCTTTTATTTTCAATCCTCTTAAATGCCCTAGAGCCCAAGTAAGGAGACCTGTCAAGGCCGGAGCGAAGCGACGTTTATATAGCCTTGACAGGTCTCTGTCTTGGGCTACTTTTGCGTTTGAGAGATGAAAACACTGTTAGTCCCTCATGTACCTCAATCGGCTTCTTCATATTTAATGAACAATGTGGCCTCTTTTCATTGTAGGCCCATACTCCATGCCTTACTGCTGCAAACGCTTCTTTGAGATTCTTAAACCTGTCCCCAAGTTTATATTCAATCTTCAGAATCCCGTTAACCCGCTCTGCCATTGCATTATCATAGCAATTCCCTGCTTCTCCCATACTGGACTTTATACCTTCCTTTTCCAGTAATTCAGTATAAATCTTACTGCAATACTGAAAGCCCCTATCTGAGTGATGAACAATGCCTTCTGTTGACGGACATTGTTCTATCGCCATTTTTAAGGCTTCTACAGCACATTTTGACTCAAGCGTATTCCCCAAATACCATCCTACTATCTTCCTGCTGTATGCATCGGTAATAAGATACAGGTACCTGAAGGAATCCCCGACACGGATATAGGTTATGTCCGAAACCCAGGCCTGATGGGCAGTGGTCCAGACATTGCCATTGAACAGATCCTCATATTTACTGTAGCGCATAAATGACTGCGTTGTAACAACATACTTCCTCTTGCGCTTGACCAGCAAGCCTTCAGAACGCAACAACTCAAAGAGCCTGTCCCTTCCTATGCTGATCTCCAACCTCACCGCATCTTCTCTGATCAACTCCTGAAGCTTTCTTGTGCCCATCATCGGATGCGTCCTCCGGTAATCCCGGACAAGCTCCAATACCAGGTCGTATTGCGCTTCCTCCTTCAACTTGGAGTCCATCCAACCATAATATGCTGACCTACTGTAACCAAAGTAAGTACAACCGGACTTAACGCTCACTTCTTCAGGCCTTTTTGAAACAGTCCGTTGCCAAAGTTTTTTTTTAAATCCGTCTTGTATTCATCATTTGAAACATCTATCAGCGTCTCAAGCATCTTGTTGGCAACTATCGAATCGGCCAAGGCAAGTTTTAACCTCTTGTTCTCCTCTTCCAGTTCCTTAAGTCTTCTCTTCTCATCCATAGTCTCTATTCTAACCCTTTTGTTCAACAAATGATCCCTGCCAAAGGACCTGACCCACCTCTGGATCGTCTCCGCTCCTCTAATATCATACTTCTTTTGTAGATAAGAATAGGAACTTCCATTTTCCAGCTCCTCTACTACTTGCTTCTTGAAGCTAATACTGTACCTGTTAAATTCCCGAACCGTTTTTGTCATTTTTTTCCTGTTTTTAGTTTGACTTAATCTGTCAAGCTATTTCAGGACGTGACACCTGTGTCTTGTGTCTTGTGTCTTGAATCTAATCTCTAGTCTCTCGCCTCTCGCTTCTAACCTCTTGCCCTATAAACGCCAAAAGCCTTCCAGTTTCCTGAAAGGCTTTTAAATAATGTGGCGGCGATCCCGGTTCCCGGGACAGGCTCTACCCTCCCGGGTGCAACCCCTTCCGTATTGTGCGCAAAACACAAAAGCCTTCCAGTTTCCTGAAAGGCTTTTAAATAATGTGGCGGCGACCTACTCTCCCGGGTGTAACCCCAGTACCATCGGCGCTGCAGGGCTTAACTTCTCTGTTCGGGATGGGAAGAGGTGGGACCCCTGCGCTGGGCCGCCTATGCTTTTAGATATAAGACCGAAGACACAAGACATAAGACTTAGCTCTGTCTGGCTTCCGGTCCATATATTCAATATCTTAAGTTCTGTTGACGTGCACCGAGTCCCAAGTCTTGTATCTTGTGTCTTGTGTCTCACGTCTAAAATGATCATGTCTCGCGGAAAATGCAACAGGCAGACTTCAGTAAGCTTTCGGGCTATTAGTACTGCTCGGCTTTGTCATTACTGACTTTACACCTGCAGCCTATCAACGTCATCGTCTCTGACGGCCCTGTTCGGAAGTCTCATCTCGGAGGGAGTTTCGCACTTAGATGCTTTCAGCGCTTATCTCTTCCCGACGTAGCTACCCGGCAGTGCAGTTGGCACCACAACCGGTACACCAGCGGTCAGTCCAACCCGGTCCTCTCGTACTAAGGTCAGGTCTCCTCAAACTTCCCACGCCCGCAACAGATAGGGACCGAACTGTCTCACGACGTTCTGAACCCAGCTCGCGTGCCACTTTAATGGGCGAACAGCCCAACCCTTGGGACCTTCTCCAGCCCCAGGATGTGACGAGCCGACATCGAGGTGCCAAACCTCCCCGTCGATATGAGCTCTTGGGGGAGATCAGCCTGTTATCCCCAGAGTACCTTTTATCCTTTGAGCGACGGCCTTTCCATTCAGTACCGCCGGATCACTATACCCGTGTTTCCACCCTGTTCGGCTTGTCGGCCTCACAGTCAAGCCCCCTTATGCTATTGCACTCCGCGCACGGTTACCAAGCGTGCTGAGGGAACCTTTGGAAGCCTCCGTTATCCTTTTGGAGGCGACCACCCCAGTCAAACTACCCACCAAGCAATGTCTCCCAATCACGTTGGGATTAGATACCAGGCAAACAAAGGGCGGTATTTCAACAGCGGCTCCACCGTGCCTGGCGACACAGTCTCACAGCCTCCCGCCTATCCTACACATCGTTTACCCGATACCAATGCTAAGCT